>NZ_JAUNKC010000052.1 GCF_030532965.1 Corynebacterium sp. | reverse complement strand
CTAATAGCTGCAGGGTTACCAACCGACACCGCAAACGCAAGATTTGCTTCAGCAACATTCACCGCCTCAGCTGCCGTATTCACCGCCATATGGCACCCCATGCCAACAAACCGCTGCGCCTCCATCTTCGTTCTAGCATCCCCCAAACCAGCCGCATACATACGAATCCCGGCATACACCTGCTCGCCCACACCGGAGGCAACCTGTAACTGCGACGGCACCGCCTCACCAACATGTTGGTTAAACGCCTCACCTTCACTACCGACAAACCCATACGGTTGCGCCCCCACCAACAATGATGCACCCCGATTACAGTCATCAGAAAAATCCAGCCACTGCTGCGCACACGACATCACCGCCTGCTCATCACCGCCGATATAAAACTTAGGTTTGTCAAACACACTAAAATCCGGCAACAAAACAGCAGGCACACCCAACCCCTAACAAACTCACATAAACAACAATCAATAGCAACCAAGCTATAAGAACCACCACACCCGGCACAACAACCCCTACCCCCACATAAGGGAAAGCTAACCCTACCAACGCCAATGAATACACCTAGGGTTTCTCGTACGTTGTGGACCAAACTGCCCTGGGTTTTATTGCGTTTAAAGCTCAGGACAACCAAGGTTGATGTCGTAATGATGGTAATAAGGGACAGTAGGTTACCCAATTTAGTGCCGAGAAGTGTCGACCGGGTTTAAATGGATCCCTTCCACACCACCCGCACGTCGGGCCGGGTGTCGCGGAAATGGTCGGCCAATTGGGTCGGTTTGATATTCGGTTGCAGCGGGAACGTGAAGGTGTATTCCGGATAGTGCTGGTGGTTACCCACGACGTGTTCGGGAATGAGGCTGGCGAAGCTGGTGCGGCCCTTGGAAAAGATTTCCACCAGCGCAAGATCGGCGGCGGGAAAATTCACGCCAGTTTCAGCAATGGTGATGGTTTCCCCGATGGTGCATACCGGTTTGCGGTAGCGGCGAAACGCCCCGAATACGCTGAAGATGGTGAGCAAAATCCCCACCGCGGGAATCCCCAACGCAATGGTGTAGAGGGTGTGCCACACCCCGGAGGCGTCGTAAAGCAGCAGGTAGGACAGCGCCGCGAGCAGGGCCATCAACGCGATAAAAATCGCAAAAAGGACGGCCGAGCGCGTGCGCAGCAGTGCGTAATACGGGGTTTGTATTTTCAGTACCATGAGTGCTTGGTAGTTTAGGGCGCGACGGGGGCGGGGTTGTCACAGACACGCCTTAGCGGGGCGCTTCAACCCAGATGGGGGTTAACCGTGCCGCTTTTACCGCAAGGAAACCTATGTATTCTGTGGGAAAAATAATGCGTAACTATCACAGCGCTATTGCGTAAAGCCCCACCGGAACATATACCCTAGAAAGCGTCATGAGTACCTTATTTTCCCCCTTCCGCCGCACGGCTACGCTTGCGTTGCTGGCGCTTTGCGTACCAGCGCTGAGTTGCTGCACGGCGGGCAGCACCGCAAGCAGCGGAATCAGCGCCGACTATGCGGCAGCCCCGGCGGGCGGTCGCCCGTTAAGCACCGTCACGGTGGGCACCACGGCAGCACCGGCGTCGTTAGATTTCACCACCACGGCGGGTGCCGCCATCCCGCAGGCGTTAATGGGCAACGTCTATGAGGGGTTGGTGCAGATCGACCAATCCGGCGACATTCAACCACTGCTGGCGAAAAGTTGGCAGGTCAGCGACGACGGCACCGAGTACACGTTTGCCCTGCGCGAGGACGTCCGGTTTTCCAACGGCGAGCTTTTCGACGCCCACAGTGCCAAGTTCTCCATCGACCGCGTAACTAGCGACGCGTGGAGCAATGGGCTGAAAGCCCAGATGGCGAAAGTCGCCGCCACCGAAGTCGTTGATGATTACACGCTCAAAGTTCGCCTCCATTCCCGTTCCAATACCTGGTTGTGGTCCATGGGCACGTTGGTGGGCGCGATGATGAGCCCCACCGGCGTGTCCGAATTGGCGACGAAACCGGTCGGCACCGGGCCTTATGAGGTGGCACAGTGGGCAGTGGGCACCTCGCTGACGTTGAAGGCGCGGGAAGAATACTGGGGTCAGCGGCCCAAAAACGACACGACGGTGTTTCGCTATTTCGGCGACGCGATTTCATTAACCAACGCGGTACGCTCCGGCACCATTGATGCCGCCATCGGATTGCAGTCGCCGGAGTTATTGGATTCGCTGCGCGCCGACCCACAATTGCAGGTCGAGGTGGGCACCACCAACGGCGAGGTGCTGCTGAGCATGAACAATGCCCGCGCACCGTTTAACGATATTCGGGTCCGCCAGGCGGTGCTATATGGGGTTGATCGGCAGGCGATCATCGACACCACCTGGGAGGGCTACGGTACCGAAACCGGTGGCACCCCGGTTCCGCCCACCGACCCGTGGTACACCGGCACCAGCGACTACACCTACGACCTGCCCAAGGCGCAGCGGCTCCTCGCGGAAGCCGGTGCGGTGGGCACGCCGATTACTTTGTCGGTGCCGTCGCTTCCCTACGCGCAATCCGCCGCCGAGATTCTGTATTCGCAGCTGCGCGATATTGGCTTTGAGGTTCGCATCGAATCGACGGAATTTCCGGCCGTCTGGTTGGCGAAAGTTTTTAAGGGAAAGGATTATGACATGTCGCTGGTGGCGCATGTCGAACCCCGGGACATTCCGCAGCTTTTCGCCAACCCGGACTACTACCTGGGTTTCAACGACCCGCAGGTGCAGGAATTGATCGCCGCAGCCGATCAGGCCGAAGAATCCGACTACGTGGGGTTGATGCAGCAGGCGGTGGATCGCATCATGGCCCAAGCCGGTGCCGACACCTTATTTAACCTGCCCATGATTATCGTCGCGAACACGAATGTGTCGGGTATCCCCCGCAATTCCGTCTCCGATGGCTTAGCCGTTGCCGGGATAACGAAGCTGCAACCGAAGGTAGACGATCAGGAAGAAGGCGGACGCTCATGACCACCACGGTTCCGGTTTTTCGCGCCATCGCCCGCTACGGCTTAACCCTTGTGATAGCCAGCATTGTTATTTTCATTGCGCTGAGGGTCATTCCCGGCAATCCGGCCGAAATCGCGCTGGGGGTGGGTGCAACAGAGGAAGCGGTAGCGAAGCTTTCTACACAGATGGGAATCGACCAACCCATCTGGCGGCAATACCTCGATTGGGTGTCGGGGCTTATCCGGGGCGACTTGGGGACCTCCCTGACCTCCAATACCGACATCTCGTCGATGGTTTTCGACCGGCTCCAAGTCTCCATCATTTTGGTCGGCAGCGCCATGGTTGTCGCGCTTGCGGTGGCGTTGCCGGTCGGTATTTGGGCCGCGCAGCGCGCCCGCCGGTTCGATGGGGTGGTTATTTCGATCATGAGCCAGATTGGCATCGCCATCCCCAGCTTCCTCGCTGCGGTGTTGCTGGTGGCGGTGTTCTCGGTGCAACTGGGCTGGGTGCCCGCCAATGGGTGGTCGGTGCCAGCCGAGGATTTCCCCGGCTTCGTTTCGAGGTTAATCCTGCCCGTTATTTCACTGGGGATCGTCCAGGCGGCGATCATGACCCGCTATGTGCGCTCGGCGGTATTGGACGTCATGAATGAGGATTTCATGCGCACCGCCCGCGCCAAGGGGTTAAGCCCGATGCAGGCGCTGCGCGCCCACGGGATACGAAACGCCGCCCTACCGGTGATTACGGTCACCGGGTTACAGTTGACCAACGTGCTGATCGGCGCGGTTGTCATTGAGAAAATCTTTGTCATTCCGGGCTTGGGCACGATGTTGCTCAGCGCAGTAACCTCCCGGGACTTGCCGACAGTGCAAACCATCGTGATGGTGTTGGTGATCTTCGCCGTGGTGGTCAATGCCTTAGTCGATTTGGCCTATGTCATCGTCGACCCCCGCACCCGAAAGGAGGCCTCCGCATGAGAACCAGATGGCCGTGGTCCAGCATTGTCGGCGGCGTGATCGTCATCGGGGTGATCCTCATGGCGGTGGTGTCGCTTATGTGGACACCATTTGACCCATTGCAGGCGTACCCAGCGGAGCGGCTGGCGCCCAGTAGCGGCAGCCATATCTTCGGCACCGACCGGTACGGGCGGGATGTTTTCTCGCAGATCATGGTGGGTTCCCGGATTACCCTGCTAGTCGGCGTGGTGGCGGTCGCCGTCGCCGCGACCTTGGGTGTGCCGCTGGGCATGTGGGCGGCGATGCGACGCGGTGCGGTGGAAACCGTGGTGATGCGGGGGTCGGATCTGCTCTTGGCATTTCCGGGGTTGCTGCTGGCAATTATCGCCACGGCGATGTTCGGCGCAAGGACGGTCACCGCGATGGTCGCCATCGGTTTGGCGAGCGTACCGGCCTTCGCCCGGGTGGCGCGGGCTGCCACGCTTACGGTGATGTCGTTGGACTACGTCGCCGCCGCCCGCACCGCCCAAAAATCCGCCTGGTATATCGCCAGACGCCATGTGCTGCCGAATATTTTCGGGGTGATTATAGTCCAAGCCTCCGTGTCGTTTGCGCTGGCAATCCTGGCGGAGGCCGGATTGAGTTTCTTGGGCTTAGGCACCCCGCCGCCGGACCCCAGTTGGGGCCGGATGCTGCAATCCGCGCAGTCCTCGCTGGCCACTGCCCCTACCTTGGCGCTGTGGCCGGGGCTTGCGATAGCGCTCACCGTACTAGGTTTCAATTTGCTTGGCGACGGCCTCCGGGATCTCTACGACCCCCGGTTTAGCCGATCCGTGGCGGCCACCCGGAAGACCCGGAAGAAAGGGGCAGCGTAAATGGCTGTGCTATCGGTAGCCGACCTTAACGTGAAAGACGTGGTCAGCGGCATAAGCTTCGACATCGCCCCCGGCGAACGAGTGGGTTTGATCGGCGAGTCCGGCTCGGGAAAAACCCTCACTGCCCTATCAATCATGCGGTTAATCTCCGCCACGGGTGCCATTACGCTAAGCGGGCACCGCATTGATGAACTCGATGAAAAAACCATGTGCACCATTCGGGGTAAACGGGTGGCCATGGTGTTCCAGGAACCCATGACCGCGCTGAATCCGCTGATGAAGGTGGGTAAGCAGCTCACCGAGGCGATCTTAATTCATTCCCGAATACCGAAGAAGCTTGCCCGCACCCAGGCGGAGGAGCTTTTAGAAAAAGTCGAGCTTGATCCGCAGCTGATGATGCGGCGCTACCCGCACCAGCTCTCCGGCGGGCAGCGGCAACGGGTGCTTATCGCCATGGCGTTGGCGCACGACCCGGAATTGCTGATCTGCGACGAGCCGACGACGGCATTAGATGTCACCAGCCAGCGGGCAATCGTCGACTTGATCGTCAAACTGGTTCGGGAACGCGGCACCGGCTTGTTGTTTATCACCCACGATCTCGGCCTGGTGGCGCAGACCTGCGAGCGGGTGTTGGTCATGCGTCGGGGAGAAATAGTGGAATCCGGCCAGGTGTCAGACATCTTGACAAACCCGCAACAGGACTACACCAAAACCCTGCTGGCGGCCTCGGTTTTGCCCGCCGCTACACCCGCACAACACAGCGACGAGGTAGTTATCCGCGTCCAGGATGCGTCGAAAAGCTACCGGGGTACCGTCGCCGTCGACCACGTGAGCCTTAACGTCCATCGCGGGGAACGGCTCGGCATCGTTGGTGGTTCCGGGTCCGGCAAAACTACCACGTTGAAGCTGATCGCGGGGCTCATTCGCCCGCAGCACGGCACGATTACGGTTGCCGATTCCATGCAGATGGTTTTTCAAGACCCAATGGGGTCGCTTAATCCCCGGATGCGGATCAAGGACATCGTCGCCGAAACGCTGCCTGCCCCCGACCCGCAGCGGGTGATCGAAGTGCTCACCGAGGTGGGCCTGGACGCGGCGGACATGCTGGACCGCTTCCCGCACGAATTTTCCGGCGGGCAGCGGCAACGTATTTCGATCGCACGGGCGTTGGCGCCGAGGCCGAAGATTTTGCTTGCCGACGAACCAGTGTCCGCTCTGGATGTATCCGTGCGGAAAAAGGTACTAGAGCTAATCGATACTTTGGTATCTGAACATAGCCTCAGCCTAGTTTTCGTCTCTCACGACATTCAGGTGGTTCGGAGTGTCTGCACCACGGTTGCGGTAATGAATCAAGGAAGAATTGTTGAATATGGCCCTACCGCCGAGGTTCTTACTACCCCCGCTACTGCTTACACACGCTCGCTTATCGACGCCATCCCGAGTCTCAATGCGCCCACTTGTAACACTGGTGAGCTGAGCTTAAGAGGACTGGATTAGTAGTAACACTGAATCGTCGAGAACATGCTCTTCGTCGTATTCGAATATGCTTGTCAGCTCGTCGAATTCAGCTGCCTCAGCCGAACTAATGACAATCTTTTCTCGCATAGTCCCTTATTGTAACGCACGCCTGGCACTACCCCACCAACGCCGATGCGAACCCGTGGGGACACCTACCCCGCCCCACCGCAGTGTGGTGATTGACTGGCCGAAAAAATAAAACCGCACCCGTGTTGCAACACTATCAACCAGGTTCTTGGCCGAGGGGTGGTGGCCGTGAAACCAGGGTGATTACTTCCGAGTTATTGATCATTGATGATGTGTTTAAGGGTGAACCGGAAGTGTTGCACCAGGGTGCGGTTTGGTGACGCCAGTCGGCGGCACCGGGAACTAATTTATGCTACAGATCACATAATTTCAAGTGATTGGGGCAACATCATTGATATGGGGGCACCCTCGATGCTTAGTGGTCGGCTATCTTTTCGTCGAGGATCTCCGCAAGCCCGGCACCGTCATGGCGAATACCATCATGCTGGAAGTAATTAGTGATATGCGGTCGCAGGTCCCGGAATTTCCGGGCCGTATCCATCGAGAACTCAAACGGGACGAAAATATCATCGACGTAGACCGCCGCGGCACACACCGGGGTCGCAGCACTACCCAAAACCTCCGGGTTGTATGGCGAGTGTTGCCACTGGTGCTGGGCCAATTCCTCCGCGACGGCCGCGAGCGGGCGCAAGGCGGGGTCTTCTTCAAATTGCCACGGGTAAATGTGTTCGCCCGTTAAATAATATTTCTCAGCACTGCGGGGATCTGCTTCTTCCTCAAAACCGGGGATTTCCGCCCGAATCCGATGCGCCGACCACCGGGTCGCACTATCACGGGCCACCATCTGCCCTACCCCACCGTAAATCGACTCGTGAATGGCTGCATAAAGCGGGGCAGCCGCGAAACTAACCGCCGCACCGACATGGCTTAAGAAATCCGTTTTCAGCCGTTTCTCGCCACGCACCACCCGAAACGGGTCTTCCAGCGCGTAGGCCAACGATAAGAAGCCGTCGCCGCGCCCTAAGTCGATGCCGATGGTTCTAAACCGGCGGGAGCTAAGCCGCTCACCGGTGGGCAGCACTTCCTCCGAATTATCCAAGTGGTAGGCAATTTCCCTGATCCGATCGGCCGCCCACGGCACCTGGTGGAAAAACTCCTCGTGTCGCCGCGCCAGCGTGGTATAGGTGGCGCGATACACATCATCGACGGGGGCCGTTACCGCGGGCAAGCCGCCGGTCAGATAGGCACGAGTGACCGATTCCGGGAACATTGACAGATATGTGGTGATGCAGAAACCACCGAAGCTTTGCCCGAACAACGCCCACTTATCGATCCCCAGGGCGCGTCGTAACGCTTCCGCGTCGTGGACTATATACTCCTGGCGTAGCCGCGAAAGCCGCGCCACGCATAGATCCTCGGCCGGGCTTTGCGCGTCGATCCGATGCGACCGGCCGGTGCCACGCTGATCCAATAGAATCCACCGGAACTTACCCAGTCCCCACCCCAGCACGCCGGAAGCCGATAGCGGCCGGGGTGCCGGAAAACCGGGTCCGCCCTGGAGATACACGATGGCCGGGTAGTTTTCGCCGCCGTCTGGCACGATTTCACGGGCGAATAATTCGAAGGTTTCGCCGTGGGGATCGCTCGGCTCCCACGGCACCTGCAGTTTGTGTTCAATGATCTGATGCCCAAAGCGGCGCTCCGCTGGGGAGCTTGTAATGGCGGGCGAGGAAGTGACGGTGGGTGACGAAGCAGTATTGGTCATGCCACCTATTGTAAGTGCACTGAAAATCCCCCAACCCACTGGCCGGTGGAACACACGGTACTGTCCACGGCCTGGGTTGGGGGATGATACTGCGACTGAAAGCTAGCGAAACGCTATAGCTTTACAACTAGTTCTTACTTCTTGAAGAAGTTAGCGATCTTCTCGAAGAACTTAGCGAAGAAGTCCCACACTGGCTTGAAGATGCCCTTCAGCTTGGAGCTGAAG
>NZ_JAUNKC010000024.1 GCF_030532965.1 Corynebacterium sp. | reverse complement strand
ACCGCAGAATGCTCAACAGACACATTAGACGACTGAGACACAACAACACTCCTTAGAACGTTTGTACTTCTAATTACATCGACGTAAGTCAATGCCACAGTGTAACTGCATCTTGGCTACCGGTATAGAGAAATCTACATATTGACGATTTTTGCCCCCAAAATTTACCCCTTACAGTCCGTGACCTGCGCAGATACCCGGTAATCGCACCCACTTTAACCAAAAGGAAAATCTAAGCAAAATCACAGCACTTCTGCCACCTAACCCATTGCGCACAATTTAAAATCATGCAAAGCCTTATGCAAAACATCTCCAGCTAGTCGCTATTTTGCTATCTTTGAACGCTGTCTGGGCAATAGTAAAAGCCTCCGCAGCATTGAGTTCGCACTACATGCGGCGGAGGCAAAAGTATGAGGAATCTTAGAACATTCCATCGAATCCTTGGGAGAGCGGCCCCATCTTTTCTTCAGCAAGGCGCGCAAGCTGATCGTGGGCGTCGTTGTATGCGCCAACTAAAAGATCCTGCAGGGTTTCGATGTCGTCGGCGTCCACTACCTTCGGGTCGATGGTAACGGCGGTGGCTTTGCCGGAACCGGCCATCGCGACAGAAACCAAGCCATTACCGGCTTGACCGATCACGTGTGATTTGAGAATCTCTTCCTGCGCTTGATGCAGTTTCTCCTGCATTTCTTGTGCCTGGGCGAGCAATTGTGACATGTCTGGTTGTCCCATGAGTTATGCCTTTCTTTAAGATAAAACGTCTATCGTGTTGCTAGTGTACCGGTAGCGCAATCGACTGTGCAGTTACAGCGCGCGTGCCCCAAGTTCCTGTTCAAGCAGATCCATAGCAACGGTCATGGCGCTACGGTGGTCTTTTGTGCCCACTTCGCTTGCGGCTTGTTGCATCATTTCTGCCTCTTCGCTTTCGCTTGTCGACGCCTCAGCCGCCGCAGGCTCCGTCGCCGCAGTGGTTGTCACGGTAGCAGTTGGTGCTGGCATGCCCTCATCGGGCGGATAGCCATATGGGTCGTCCGGTGGCGGGGCGTCGTCCCAGCCCACCGGCTCGGGCGGCGCTGGAGTTCCATCAGCAAAGCGTGGCGCGTTGGCTTGCGCCGCTAGTTTAGCCGCGCCGCGTTCGGCTGCCTCTTGCCAGCGGGAGCGCTTAGGCTGCGCGTTCGCTGTAGGTTGCGGTTGCGGTGTGGCTGCTGGCTGCTGCGCTGATTGCTGATAACCGGTGGGCAGCACAGGCGGCACAAATCCCGTCGGCTCATACTTAGCGGGGTGCTCCTCAGCGGGTTGCTTATCGACGTTTTCTGCTGCAGCAGGTTCCGAAGCTGCGGCCACTACCGGCTGCGGGGCGGGTTTATTGGCAGGTGCCATGTCCGAAATGGCGGTTTCCACCTGGGATACGGAAGTATCATCCTCTGCACCGATGTGTGCCGGTTCGCCCCAGGTATCAGCAGGTGTTGGTGCCGTTTCCGGTTCAGGTGCCGGAGTCTCACCAGCTGGTGGCGCTGGCGCTTCGGTGCGAGGCGGCGTCTTTTTCTCCTCGCCTATGGGCGCGGGTTCGCCCCAGGTG
Source organism: Corynebacterium sp. (assembly GCF_030532965.1). GTDB lineage: Bacteria > Actinomycetota > Actinomycetes > Mycobacteriales > Mycobacteriaceae > Corynebacterium. The sequence goes on along the minus strand of NZ_JAUNKC010000024.1, from coordinate 50,384 downwards.
TCGGCTGGCTCTGTTGCCGGAAGCGCCTCTTCTATCGTTTCGTTATTGGTTTCTCTCTCAGGCTCCTGAGGTTCATCGGCAGGCTCGGCGTCAGCGGGTTGTGCATCGGTGTGTGCGTGCGGATTCCAGACTGGCTGCGGTTGCGGAATATCAAAACCATGCCGCTTCGGGTCTGTGCCAATCACACATTCCACTGCGAATGGGTGTTGGGTCAGTTCTTTAACCGCATCGGCGATGAAGCCGTTGTGGTCAGTGGAATTCAATCGGGCCGCTAATGCACCGGTGTTATGACCGATGATGAGGGTGTCCTCTTTAACTCCCAATGGTTTTGCCCCGGTGAGCAGAATGCCCGCGACCTCGTTGGTGCGCTTCACCTCGGCGATGATCTTCGACCAAGCCTTCGTGATATCCGCGATTGGATCCATAGCTGGTTGTTCCACCGGCTCAGTTGGGGCAGGTTGCGGTGGTTCTTCCGCCACGACCGGTTCCGGAGTATTCGGTTCTGTGGCTACCTCTTTGGGTTCTTCTGCTGGCTGTGGCTCGGGCTCTGCGGCAGGCGCGACGGTCGGCTCTGGTGCAGTTTCTGATTGTGCCTGGGCTTTCGCTTCCGCCTCCCGGGCTTCGGCTTCCGCCTTGGCTTTCGCTTCCGCTTCTTCCCGGGCGCGGCGTACCGAGGGGCGTTCGTATTTCGGCGGGGTGGCCGTGGCCGGTGAATCGGCGGGGGCGGCTGCCGGGGCGGCAGGTGCAGTGGCGGCAGGTGTCCCGGCGGCTGCTGGTGCGCTGATAACCTGCGGCTGTTGGGCACCGCCTAGGAGCATCTTTGCGCACAGAATTTCCAGCAACAGGCGCGGGCTGGTAGCGCCCCGCAGCCCCGCGATGCCGTCGTTAAGTGTGGCGGCAATGCGCGGCAAGTGGTTGGGGGCGAATGCCTGGGCTTGTCTGCTCAGCACCTCACCCCGATCGGTCGGGGCGTCGACAAGCCCGGCGGCAAGCGCGTCGGGAACGGCTTGCAACATGATGAGATCCCGCAACCGGTCGAGTAGGTCCTCGGAGAATTTCCTGGGCGAAAGCCCGGCTTCGATCACATCATCAACGACGAGGAACAGCCCGGCTTTATCGTCGTGGGCGAGCGCGGTGACGGCGGCGTCGATAAGCGAATCGTCGGTTACGCCGAGCAGCAATCGGGCGTGCTCGTAGGTGAGCCCTTCGGGGCCCGTGCCGGCGATTAGCTGGTCTAATACGGATAGTGTGTCGCGCGGGGAACCGCCCCCGGCGCGGATAACCAGCGGATAGACGGAGTCCTCGACTTGGACGTTTTCGCTAGCGACGGTGCGTTCCAACAGCCCCCGCATGGCGGAGGGGGTTAGGAGCCTAAATGGGTAGTGATGGGTACGGGACCGGATGGTGCCGATGACTCGTTCCGGTTCGGTGGTGGCGAATATGAAGATTAGGTGCGCCGGTGGTTCCTCGACGATTTTCAATAGCGCGTTGGAGCCTTGATTGGTAATCATGTGCGCTTCGTCGATGATGAAAATCCGGTAGCGGGATTCGGCGGGGGCGAACATTGCGCGATCGCGCAGCTCACGCATGTCTTCGACGCCGTTGTGGCTTGCGGCATCGAGTTCGGTGACGTCGAGGTTTCCTGGGCCGTTGGGGGCTAGCGATATGCAGGAATTACACACGCCGCAGGGGGTGGCGGTAGGGCCTTCCACGCAATTGAGGGAGCGCGCCATGATGCGCGCGGATGAGGTTTTGCCGCAGCCGCGCGGGCCGGAAAAGAGGTAGGCGTGATTGATTCTGCCGTTGTTGAGTGCTGCGGATAGCGGCACGGTTACCTGTTCTTGCCCGACAAGTTCGCCGAAGGAACCGGGGCGATACTTCCGATATAAAGCCACGGTTTAACCCTACCGTAACTGGCCCTGCCGCAGCTTCAATGCGGGTTAGTATTCCAGCACTCGGGACCAGTCCGATAAATCGATTGTGGAATGTGCCATTTCTTCCAGCAGTTCTTCCGGACCGTAGGTGACGCAGTAGTGAAATTCTTCCTCAGTAAGCATCAAAAGCTGCAGCAAGAGCGTCCAGCGATCATCTTCGATCACTTGGGGAACTTGCGGCCCCCATTGAAACGGCGACATGAGCAGCCCGTGCCGCACGGTTATGTGTTCGGGCAAGTCAATCACGTCGCCGACGCCCGGCAGCAGGGTGCCCGGCTGGGCGGTTAACACGCCGTTCGACCGCACCAACATTTGGGTTGCGGCATCTAGAAGGCGCATTGCTTCGCTTTTCGACGCGCGAGTCTGCGTCACCAATTCGCAGCGCACGTCCATGCCCGCCGATTCCAGACCGGTGTCTACCTCGTTGAATCCGACCGTGGCACAGATGACAACATCGTCGTGTTGAAACGTCGCCAGCACCGGGGTGGCGGCTTTTTCATGTTGGGATTCATGCAGTTCCATGTCCCCATCGAACAGCCCCTCCAACCACGTTGCTGACTCCGCAATATCCATCGGCTACTGTGCCGCCTTTTCTGCGGCGGCAAGCAGGATACAGGTGGCTACCCCATCCATCGCTACTTCCAATTCCTCCACTGGCGGCAGGGATGGTGCGAGCCGAATATTGCGGTCGTTTGGGTCCTGTTTGAGCGGGAATGCGCTGCCAGCAGCGGTTAAGGCAATGCCTGCTTCTTTGGCCAATTGCACCACCCGGGCGGCAGTGCCATCGAGCACATCTACCGAAATGAAATAGCCGCCTTCTGGTTTCGTCCAGTAAGCCACGCCGTATTCTGACAACCGCTTGTCCAGGATGTCCAGCACCCGGGCGAATTTCGGCACCAGCGAACCGGCGTGCTTGCGCATGAGAATCCGAACCCCTTCGGCGTCGCCGAAAAGCTGGGCGTGTGCCAATTGGTTGATTTTGTTTGGCCCAATTCCACGCACATTGGCGTGCATCTGGTACCACTTGAGGTTCTCGGCAGAAGATGCAAAGAACGACACCCCAGAACCAGCATGAGTGATCTTAGAGGTGGAGGTTAAAAACCAGAACCGGTTAGGGTTGCCCTCCTCAACGGCGAACGCCAGAACATCGTAGACCGGCGGGAACTCGTCGGTAAGGGTGTGCACGGCATAGGCGTTGTCCCACATGATCCGGAAATCCGGCGCAGCCGTTTCCATCGCAGCTAATTCGCGGCATACGTCCTCAGTGAAGGTGATTCCGGTCGGGTTGCCGTAGACCGGCACCGTCCACATGCCCTTAACTTGTGGGTCTTTCACCAATTCCCGCACGGTTTCCATGCAAGGTCCGGTTTCGGTCATAGGTACCGGAACCATCTCGAAGCCAAAGTGCTCCGTGATGGTGAAGTGCCGATCGTAGCCGGGCACCGGACACAGCCACTTTATTTTTTCCTCTTGGCACCACGGACGTGGTGAATCGTTATTCCCCAGCGCATAGGACCAGGCAATCAGGTCGAATTCAATGTTCAAGCTGGAGGCGTCGCCCGCGATGACGTTTTCCACCGGCAGCCCAAGCACCTCGGCCCAGATTTCCCGAATATCGGCAATGCCATTCAACCCACCATAGTTGCGGCAGTCGGTTCCATCTTTCGAGGTGTAGTTATCCCCCGGCAGGGACAAGACGGCATTGGAAAAATCCAGTTGTTCCGAAGAAGGCTTACCGCGGGTGAGGTCGAGCTTGAGATTTCGGGCTTTAAGCTCGTTGTACTTGGACGTGATCTCCTCACGAAACGCCGCTAATTGGTCAGCATCAAAATCGAGCAGTGACATGTCGTTCACCTTCTTCAAATGGATCAACGTGAAACGGGCACCTAGGCTTTAAGCCTGGTTTAACCCACTTGTCAAAACTCTAGCCGGGGTTATGTGCAAGCTGCACTAGAACACGCTATTTTCTACCCCCGGTTGGTCGTCGAAAAGCGGAAACGTTAGCCCACGCACGCGTGTGCAACCGAGCTAACGGATCTCCGCCAAACCGCGGGGCATTATGCCGAACGCTTGGCTAAGCGCGATAGGACAAACACCACCGCTGCCAGTAATAACAGCGCCGCTCCTATCACAAACCACCACACCATACCGATCCCGGCTTTCTCCGATTTCGCAGGCTGTGCGCTTGGGGTTGCACTGGTGGTTTGTGCGGCTGTAGCCGGGGCACCTTCGGCAAACGTTGGGCCTTTGACTTCTTTGCCAACCCGATGGAAATTGATCCGGTACTTCACCGGCTGTAGCTCGGTCGACGCATCGGTATCTCCCACTGTGGCGCTTCGTCCGTTACTGACGAAATCGACCTGCACATAGTGCCGACCACCCAGCCACGCTGAACTGTTGCTTGTAATATTCGCATACGAGATCGGAGTAGTAGTTCCAGTGACGATCTTGGTGCCAATATCCTGAAGCTTCAGTTCATTTTTACCGATAGGGTACCGGCCACCATCTTGGGGTTGCATCAATTGATTACTGACATACACCTCTAGCGCGCGACCCGATTTTTCATGAGTTTCGTCAACTTGGTTGGCACGGGGATCGTCCACAACTTCTACGGTGACATCCAGTGCTTGCCCCCAGCCGATCGGGGTTGCGAAATACTGCGTTTCCCCTTCGACGATCTCCGCCTCAACTGTTCCTTCTACCTCTGGGACATCCGGGTCCGGGAAGTTCAACGGTGTGTAGGGGGTCACGTGGCTTAAATCCGCAGGAGCGCCAAGATCAGCGGTTGTACGCTCCTTACTCGGCGTTTTATTGAAATCATCGCCAAGATCGGTGGGTTCTGGAACCGCCGCAAGGAACATGTCAACGTTGTCTGGCGCGTCTTTCGTTCTTCCCTCCAATTTAAGGAAATACGATGCGTTATCGCAGCCCTTCCCTTCCACTCGGCTAATGATATAACCCGACACTGGACGTCCACCGGTAGTGGTTCCCGCTTCTTCGCGCCATTCATAACACGATGAGTGTTCCTTCGGAAATAAATCCGGAAAATAGGTAAAGGAAGACAAATAGCCGGTTGTACCTACTTCTGGCACCGCCGTGAACCCCACATGCAGCCGGTGCCCCTTAGGGATCGAGACCTTGGCATAGAAATCCTCAGTATCCTCAGACATGGTGATAGGCAGTTTCGCGGTTATCCGGTTGGGGTTTGTTAGTGTGCCGGGTTCGATGGTGGGCGCATCAGTCTGACTGGTGGAAAACTCCACAGTCTCAGTCGGTAATTGATACCCCACCGCTTTGCGCTTCGTCGCCTGGGTTAGTGTAGCTTTCAGCGACTCCGCACTTGAGGCATCCGCATACGTTCCCCCAGTCACGTTCGCCACACACTCCAGCTCCGCCCGCGCAGCATCATCAACCTTAAACCCAATCGTGTGTACCACCAGATCAGTCCCCTGATCCTTCAACTGCTTCGCCACCTCACACACTGGCGGCGGCGCACACGTATCAATCCCATCCGACACCAACACAATCGACCGCGCCCCCTCCTTCGGCAACAACTCATTCGCCTTCAACAACGAATTCCCAATCGGGGTATACCCACGTGGAACCAACCCATCTACATCAAACTTCAATACCCCAACCGGCTTCTCCCCCGGACGGGCAAGCACACTAATATCCTGGCACCCTGCTTCCTTCTCCTCCTCCGAGGAACCCGTACCCGTCCCATAGGTCACCAACCCCAACGGCGAACCATCCGGCACCCCCGACAAAAACCCATCAACCGCCTGCTTCGCCGCATCCATGCGACTCATCCCATCAACATCCATCTCCGTCATCGACCCTGACGCATCCAACACCACTACCGTCGGTTCCAATGTCTTATCAACCCCCACCGCATCCGGTGCCGCTAACCCCACCAGCACCACTGACGCCCCCACACAGATACACCGCCGAAACGACATAACGGATTCCTCTCATAAGCTATCGGCTGCAATGGTTATAATTCCAGACTATAAATCGGAAGTTCTAGCCACAATGGATTTATCGCTTTTTGGGCGCAACCCGTCGCACGGATAACCGATAACCATCCCATACAACAGCAACCTACGATGCGACAACATCGCAGGCCTGCAAACGTTTTCAAAGCTAGCCCTTCGGCGCCGACGTAACCGCCAGCCACATACTATGACTTTGACCACATATAACGCCCGGCGAACCAAACCCGCCCCGCATTGCCGACCCCCAGCTAGGCCAATCACATAAGCCCGTACACAATAAAGGGACTTCACACACCCGCCAGAGCCCGCTGACCCTTGCTGCATTCCTGCCCTGGGGGAGTTCACGGGATAAACGCCATGCGAAGTCCTGCCCCAAACATTAGTCCACAATCCACATAAAGCCCAATTCCCGCAGTTTAACCCCATAATTTGTAAGTTCCATAGCGCACTGTGTAAAGTTTCCGAGGTACACAAAAGCTTGTTGTGCGCTGGAGGATTCGACTAGCGGCCTATGTCACACGCCTGGAACGCGTGCGGGGCGAAAGCCCCTCGTGGGTTCAAATCCCACATCCTCCGCAGAATAAAACCCCACGTTAAGTGGGGTTTTTCGCATTCTATGACACAAATAACCTTCAGCAGCAAGTAACAAATAGAGGTATCTCTATCGATAGTTTTGGTGTGCAACCTACTAAAATTCTCTTCGTCATAAACAGTCTCGAAAGCCGGGGAAATGGCCTCGCGGCATCCGCACGCCAAACAATCGCCGCTCTAAAAGAGCGGGGTTTTGAGGTTCGCACCTTAGCGGCAGGCGGGGATTTCAATTTGCCGGTGTTAAAAGTCCCCTTGTTACAACCACTGATTAGTTCGCAGGGGTATATTTTCGCCAAGACACGTAGAAAAACAGTACGCGAGGCTGTCGCGTGGGCAGATATAGTCCACTTGGAAGAACCCTTCTTATTACAGGCAATGGCCGCGCATTATGCGCAAAAGTTAGACACACAATGTGTGGCGACGTACCATTTGCACCCAGAAAACATGACCGCTTCCGTATATCTTGAACAGTTCAAACCACTCAACCAAATGTTTTTACGACTATGGCAGCGATTTATTTTTGATCGGTGTGCCTGGGTGCAGTGCCCTTCAGAGAATGTGCGGATCCGGCTACAAGAAGCGGGCTTCCGCGCGCCGCTGAAAGTAATTTCCAATGGCGTGAAAATAGAACCGCTGCCTGAGGATTTACCGGAGATTCCCGAGTCGCCAGCTCGGTGGACAGTGATATGTGTCGGTAGATTTTCCCGAGAGAAAGACCAAAAGACACTGCTGCAAGCGATGCGCTACACCAAGGCCAAACACGATATTCAACTAATTTTCGCAGGGCAGGGCCCAACCAAGGAAAGTTTGCAACGCCTATCGCGCAAGCTTATCGACGAAGGTACGTTGCGGCATGCCCCGCAGTTCAAATTTTTCGATTCGCCCACCTTAACCGCCACAATCACTGCCGCCGATCTTTATATTCACCCGGCTTTTATCGAAGTGGAGGGCATGAGCTGCATGGAGGCATTGCGGTGCGGAGTCACACCGATTATCGCGGAAGCTCCGCTGTCAGCGACAAGTCAGTTTGCCATAAGCACCACCCAGTTGTTCCCGGCGCGCAATCCACAAGCATTAGCCAGACGCATCGACGATCTCTTAGGGAACGCCCCGATCGGTACGGAAATTTCACAGCAGTACACCTTTGATAGCTGTGTAGATCAACTCGTGGAGGCCTACCACACGTAAGGTTCCAATGGAATTTTGTGGGCGTCGAAAAGCTCAAGGAGCTGCTGCGGACTGTGGGCGATATACCCCAAAGAATCCGCGATTCGGGCAAACACATCTTGGGGGTCAAGGTCGCGCAACGTGACGGCACCATCGCGTTTAGCCAAACGCTGCCCGCGGGTGTTAAGCACCAGCGGCACATGCACATATTCGGGGGCAGCAACCCCCAATAAGTGCGCCAAATACCCTTGACGCGGTGCAGAGGACAGGAGATCATCACCACGCACCACCTGGTCAACGCCCTGGTATGCGTCGTCCACAACCACTGCCAAGTTATAAGCCCAATCAGGTTGCTGACCGCCGCGCCTTAAAATCATGTCGTCAACCTCACCGACGACTCTACCTGCGTAAAAATCAGAAACCTGCCACTGTGACACTTCCGCCCGCAGGCGCAACGCGGGGACGCGGTTGTCGGCGGCGAGTGCGGCGCGTCGTAACGCACGTTCATCCGCATCAAGGTCGCGGCACGTTCCTGGATACTGGCCAGGGATGGCGTGTGGGGCGCGGGAGGCGTCCTGGATGTCCTTGCGGGAACAGTAGCATTCGTAGTGCGGCAGATGTTCCAACGCCGTTTCGTAGGCATCGAACCGATCCGTTTGGTAGAGCACCTCACCGTCCCAGTCCAACCCCAGGTCCGCCAAATCTTTCAACTGCCGTTCCGCCGATTTTTCGGAGCTGCGTTGGGTATCGATATTTTCCACCCGCATATAAAAATTCCGGCCGGTAGACCTGGCAAACAACCACGCCAAGGTTGCGGTTCGGAGGTTGCCAAAATGCAGGTCGCCGCTGGGACTGGGGGCATACCGGCCCGCACCAATTGTGCTTTCGGTTAACGCTTCTACCATGCATCCATCGTAGAATCTTCCGCATGAGTCGTTATATTCCGGTACGCAATAGTGCCTACCCAATCCTTTTGGCGCTGTTTGTGGCTATCTTTCTGATTTCTAACATCACGTCCACTAAAGGGGTAATGATTGGCCCATTGGTAACAGATGGCGCGTTCTTCCTCTTCCCCGCCGCCTATGTTATCGGTGATGTGATCGGCGAATGCTACGGCTTCAAAGCTGCCCGGCGCGCCATTTGGACTGGGTTTTTCGTGACTCTGATCGCCGTCGCCGCGTTTTATATCGCCATCGCCCTGCCAGCGGCGGATTTCTACGAGGGACAGGACGCGTTCGCGGCGACGTTGGGGCTGGTGCCGCGGATCGTTCTCGCGTCCTTGGCGGGCTACGCTGTGGGGCAATTGTTAAACGCTTGGACGCTTACCCGCATGAAAGATCGAAACGCAGGCAAGCTGTGGCAGCGGCTTCTCAGTTCAACCGTGGTGGGTGAGTTCGGTGATACTTTGATTTTCTGCCTCATTGCCGCACCGGTTATCGGGATTACAACTGTTTCCGACACCGTGAATTTTGTGGTGGTTGGCTTCCTGTGGAAAACCGCAGTTGAGGTGCTCGTCATGCCGATTACGTTCCAAGTGATTAAGTGGGTAGAAAAGAAGGAAAACTTCGGCGAGGTTGCGTAAAACCTCACCGCTTTTCGACGCCACAATCTACTCGATAATTTTTCGAGTAGATTTCGAGTGGTCCCATCATCGCAGCTCATACCCATGTTCTACTCGAAACCGGATTTTCGAGTAGGTTTCGAGTAGAACACAAATCTCTTATTTCAGAGGCGGCTTTACTCGCCACACAGCGCGTGGATCTTTAGGGCTTTTACCCTCCCATGCGATCAAGCCTTTATCCCGTAACGCCGCTAACACCCGGCGCGTGGTGGGCACACTCAACTTGGCAATAGCCGCCACTTCGCTCGTACCCAACGGTTGCTGACTATTTCCCAACACCGCCAGCACTGTGTCCGCATTAACCGGCAGTTCCGCCAACATTGCATCATTTATTCGTCGTTGGGCTCGTAACGTCAAAATGACATTTCCGTTTTGGCTATACACCGGTTCCGCAAGACCAACTTGATGCATTTCAAAAAACATTCGTTTAATACCCTCACCCAGTTCTTGCCCGATGCGAAGCTCAGCAGCAATACGGGCTATTGACGGGTTCCTGGCAAATCGAGCGATCGATAATGGCTTGCGTGGATCCGCTAGCCCAGGGAATCGGCCGGGGCTAGAAACCTCAATCCTGTCTGGATAAATCTCAAAACGAATGTGGTCGCCAATCATGCTGTACGACCGGTGGATGACGGCATTAACCAGCCCTTCTAACCAAACATCACGAGGAATAACGCTCTGCCATTCAAAGTTTCCGTTAGCTGACAATCGTTTGACTTTTGGCAAAAGCTCATCAATACGCGCTGCAGCATCTGCGACTTGTTCTTCCAAGGTGCCTTCAAACCGTTCGTCGAAAAGCAATTGCTGCGAAGCTCCCGGCAACCGATCACTTTCGCCCCACCGCAGCACTCGAATATAGGCATTAAGAAAATATCGTTGTGGATTTTTGCCAAAACATAGAATCGCCGCAACGGTGGGTTTTCCCTCACGAGTAAGCAGGCTGCGCGCATTAAGTACCGAGTCGACGGAAGAAGCCCCAATGACTGTGGCGAACGCTGCTAGTTTTTTGTCATCTAAATCGTCACGTTCAGCGGTGGGAGCTGGAGTAACGTCAAATTGTTGTTCCCCCTTGGAGTACCGTAACTCCAAAATCTGATCAGTACGTAGTTGCTTAGTTTCATCTGACACGGAAAGACTTCCGCTCTAACCACTGCGATTCTTCGGTCTCACATAACGCTCGAATGTCACCGTTAAACATATCGTCATTCTACTCGAAAATTTTTCGAGTAGATTTCGAGTAGCCCCATCATCGCAGCTCATGCCCATGTTCTACTCGAAACCGGATTTTCGAGTAGGTTTCGAGTAGCTTTCGAGTTAGTTCTTTTTAGCGTAGTAACGGCCCATGAATTCGGCTTTGTAGTCCTCGTAGTAGCCGCCGTCGATAGCGGCGCGGATGTTATCGACTAACCGCACCATGAAGGTGACGTTATGCATGGTGCACAACGTACCCGCAAGGAATTCCTTTGCTTTAAGCAAATGATGGATGTATGCGCGGGAATAATTCTCGGAGACATAACCACCGAACTCTTCATCCACGCCCGTGAAATCACGCTTGAACCGCGCATTCAGGAGGTTCATCCTACCGTCTAGGGTGTACACGCCACCCCGCCGCCCCAGCCGGGTCGGTGCCACACAGTCGAAGGTATCCGCACCTGCCTCAATGGCGGTGAAAAGGTCATCGGGTTCCGAGATACCCAGAAGGTGCCGCGGCTTGTCTTTCGGCAGCTCATCGCACACCCAGCCGACGATGGTGCCTAAGTTTTCTTTCTCTAACGCACCACCGATGCCAAAACCACCGAAGCCGCGTTTGCCCTCCGCCTCCGCTTGGTCGGATAGCTGGATAAGCCCCCGGGTCGCTTGCCGACGCAAGTCCTCGTACTGGGCACCTTGCACCACACCCCACAGGGATTGCAGTGGTTTGTCGGCGCGTTCCCGGGTGAGCCGATCGTGCTCATCAAGGCACCGCTTCGCCCATCGATGGGTGCGGTCCACGGACTGTTCCTGGTACAGCCGAGTATCAACAAGCGTGGTTAATTCGTCGAATGCGAACATGATGTCAGCACCGAGCTTGTGCTGAATCTGCATGGAGATTTCTGGCGTGAATCGGTGTTTGGAACCATCAACCACGCTGCGGAAATCAACGCCTTCTTCATCCACTTTGGCGTAGCGATCTTTGTGGCGAGCACGGATATCCCCCTCAGTTAACCCGGCGGTGTCCATTGCCAAGACTTTTTTAAAGCCGACCCCGAGACTCATCACCTGGAAACCACCGGAATCGGTGTAGGTTGGCCCATTCCAGTTTTCGAACGCGGCGACCCCGCCAGCCTCGTCAACAATGTCAGGGCCAGGCTGCAAATAGAGGTGATAGGCGTTGGACAGCACCGCCTGCGCGCCGGTTTCTTTGACCTGCTCCGGGGTGAGTGTTTTCACCGTTGCTTTCGTTCCCACCGGAATAAACGCCGGGGTATGAATATCACCATGCGGAGTATGGATCGTGCCGGTACGTCCATGTTTACCGGGACCCGGTTCTAATTCGGTTGTGAGACTAAAAGTTGTATCAACGCGTGATTCCATGCCGGTTAGTGTAACCCGCTATCGCTATCCTGGGTAAATACCGCGCCAATCTTCGTCGGCCTTGCCGCCCGAACCGGCTGAGTATGAATTGCCCTTGGTTTCACCAACTCGGGGTGATTCCGGGCGAATTCCTCCTCCAATTTTGCACCCTCGACATCGAGACGCGGCAGGATCTTATCCAACCACTTGGGCATCCACCAGGTTGCGTGCCCGGTTAAGAACATAGCAGCCGGCACAAACGCCATGCGCACCAAGAATGCGTCGAAAAATACGCCAGCGCCCAAGGCGAAACCGAAAATCTTAATAAACGGAATCGGCTGCCCAATAAACGCGATAAACACCGCGATCATAATCAACGCCGCCGCAGTCACCACGCGCGCCCCTTTGGCGAAACCGTGGATAACCGACGCCTCAGTGCCGTTATATTTGCCCTCACCCTGGCCGCCGGAATGTGTGTAATGCTCACGCATCGCCGACACCAAGAACACCTGGTAGTCCATGGCCAAACCGAAGCACACGCCGATGAGGAAGATCGGCAAGAACGCAATGATCGGCGCCGGAGTACCCACCACACCCCACAGGCCCTGTTGCCAGAACAGCACCGTGACGCCGAAGGCTGCACCCACAGACAGCAAGAAACCAACACCGGCGATTATTGGAACCAATACGCTTCGGAAGATAATCAGCAGCAGCACAATCGCCAAACCCACCACGATGGAAAGATACAGCGGCATGGCATTACTTAAGCGATTGACCACATCTTGCTGCACCGGAACCAGACCGGTGATACCCGAATCCACTCCGGTTGCGGCGGTTACTTCTTTTTCCTTGATCCTAAGCGCCGAAATCAGCTGGTTGGTTGCCGGATCGATATTCGCCTTATCCGTCGTCAGCAGCATCTGGGCGGCGTAACCATCGTCGGAAACACCAATCAACTGCACATGGCGCACATCTTGGGTTGCGGAGAACTTCTGCACCACATGCATATAGGAGGCAAAGGCGGCCGCCTTATTGCGATCAAATTCCGCCTCCGGGTCTAGCGGTTGCTGCGCCCGGATCAGAGGCTCTAATGCTTTGGAATCAGGATTGACGTCATGGGCGTCGACCACCACCAAGAACTGGGCGTCCGCGCCGGGCCCGAAGCCTTCATATAAAATATCCGCCATTTTCCGCTGCGTAGTTTCCTTCGGCGATTGGCCGTCGGAAGGCAACGAAAGGTGGAGCTGACCAGCGGGTATGGTGAGCGCACCCAACCCGAACACCACAATGGCGATGACCAATGCTGGCGCTTTATGGATGAGCTTGACCCACCGTTCCCCCATGGGGTTGGTACGGCTGCGGTGCGTGATGGCTTTGATCTCGCCTTTGAATACCCGGTGGCCGAGCACACCTAGGATAGCGGGCAAGAGCGTCAACGCGATGACCACCGCGATAAAAACCGTAAATGCGGCTGCCAATCCCATGTAGGTAAGGAACGCGATATCGGCCACGACCAATGCCACAAGAGCGATAATGACGGTGAGGCCTGCGAATACTACCGCTGAGCCTGCGGTACCGACCGCCATTCCGGCCGCCTCTTCCCTACCCATTCGGGATAATTCGTGCCGGTAGCGGAAGAGGATAAACAAGGCGTAGTCCACACCGACCGCCAGGCCAAGCATCACGGCTAGCACCGGGGTGATGTTATTGAGCGGCACCCAAGCGGTTGCTAGTGTCACGGATAAAGAACCAATAGCCACACTGATCACTGCCGTGATCAGCGGCAATCCCGCCGCAACTAACGAACCAAAGGTGAGAACGAGAATAATTGCGGCCACCGCAAGTCCAATAATTTCGGAGGTTTCCTCGATAACGATCGGGTCGCCGTACGCGGGGCCACCGGCCTCAACTTCCAACCCGGCGGCGCGCCCTAAGTCCATCGCGTCGGCGATGACTTCGCGTTGTTGTTTGGTCACGTCTGCCGGAATGGGGACGTCGATGCTAAACGTCGTAAAGCCAATGCTGCCGTCGGGGCTGATCAAGCTGAGATTATCTGCATCTTTTTTAGCCACCTCTTCCGGCAGCCCCTGGCTGGTGGCGGTGTCGAACACGAATCGCTGCAGCTCCGGGCTTATCTTCACCGGGTTGCCGAAGCGCTGGGTATCGGTGAGACCTTCAAGATTGTTTTCAATATGGCCGATAACCTGGTCAATGGCGGCGCTATTATCTGGGTCTTCTAATTTCTCCCCCGCTGGGGCTTTGAAAGCAATGGTTACGCCAGTGGACTCAATGGGCGATTTCATCCCGGGAAAGTTCTTCAGCAACAGGTGCGTTGCTTTTTGGGCTTGCGTTCCGTTGATAGTAAAGATGTCGTTATAGCCACCCTGGAAAGCAAAGGCTGAACCACCGATTGCTGCCAGCAATAGCACCCACGCCACGATAACGATCCATTTGGCGCGATAGCACCAGCGGCCTAGGCGGTACAGCAACTTCGCCACGTCGAAGCGCCCCTTTCTCCCACAGTCGTTAAGCTAAACATGAATAACCGATTAAAAAACATCGATTGCGTGCCCACCATGCTACTACCTTACGACGCGATGTTTAGGCCGTTGCTTTAAGCACTGCCGCTTTTCGACGCCACCACTGCCGCAACCCCTCACCGCCGTAGCGCCGCAGCCACTGGGTACCGCACCAAACACCACCAGTTCAATCACGAAGCAATCGGAGCGATCGTTCCGTTTCTGCCGAAAACAATAGACACACGTTGTACAATCGATCAAAAACGGAGCGATCATTCCGGAAGGATGGCAGTGATGGACATCAACGAGATTGCAGCAACACTACGTGATAAACGGAAATTAACTCGCCTAACACAAGCCGAAATAGCCGCTTACGCTGGCGTTTCCGAAAGGTTTGTCCGGGAAGCCGAGAAAGGAAAAGCGACACTTCGCCTGGACAAGCTACTCGCACTCGTCGACGCCTTAGGACTAACACTCACGGTTAACCAACAAGTTCCTGGCTACCTCAGGAAGGATACGTAAATGAATAACCAAGCATTCGTCTTTGTATCCGATGTATTAGCAGCTACCCTCACCCGAACAAATCATGGAATCGAATTCAAATATTTGTCCGATTATGACGGTCAACCCATAGCTACCACCCTTCCCGTGGAAACGACCCCCCAACTCTACAAAGGCGGTGCGCTGCCCCCATTTTTTACCGGCCTTCTACCAGAAGGACGACGACTATCAACACTCAAACGACAGCTCAAGACATCGGCCGATGACGAGTTGAGTTTATTGCTTGGAGTCGGTACTGCCCCAGTTGGCAATGTAAGGATTCTGCCAACCGAAAAAATACCACCATTACCGTCACCACTATTTACAATCACCGCCGACGATGAGAATCTGGATTTCTCCGCAGTATTATCGCATTCCCAAATACCTGACCCGTTTGCAATCGCCGGGGCGCAAGACAAAGCATCAGCACGAACGATTGCTATTCCGGTTACATCAAAGAATGCAGATGCAATTTTAAAACTCTCACCGCCAGAGTATCCGCAACTAGTGGAAAATGAATACACCTGCATTGAGACCATATCTGCATATTCCCGTCAGCTTCGCCACGAGCTTGTTAACGCACGCATAATCCATGACAAGACCGGACGTTCCGGATTACTGGTAAGTCGTTTCGATTCCTATGACGGTCATCGCATTCCAGTCGAAGATGGGGCCCAAATTCTAGGCATCTACCCAGCAGACAAATATAACGTTTCCTATGAA
Organism: Corynebacterium sp.; assembly: GCF_030532965.1. GTDB lineage: Bacteria > Actinomycetota > Actinomycetes > Mycobacteriales > Mycobacteriaceae > Corynebacterium. Next base: position 34,741 of record NZ_JAUNKC010000024.1, on the reverse strand, counting down.
GAAATAGCCTTTGGTCTCGCCCAAGCAAGCGCAACACCGATCGTGACTCTTCGATCTGTTGCCCTTCAAGTCGCATTAGCTTGGCTAAGCGGTAACGGCGACCTTCACGCCAAAAATTTCTCCCTCTACAACAAAGGAAACGGATTTGAGCCAACCCCTATATATGACATTCCTTCCACTCTCATCTATGGCGACAACGATCTTGCACTTAGTGTTGGCGGCAGTCGAAAAGGGCTTAGCAAAAAACGTTTCCTTACTTTTGGAAAAACCATCGGGCTGCCGGAAATAATAGTGAACCAAGTTGCCGATGCTGCCCTTAATGCCACGGAACAACTGGCAGAGAACCTACTAGCAAATCTGTCCCTAACAACTAGACAGCGACGGGATATTCCAAAAATTTTACATAGCCGCAGGAAGGCATGGTTATAAAAACCATCAATTGACGCTAAAGACACTCGCGCCATCACTGACAACAAAACCTAGAACCTGGTATGGCTGACTTTTCAAAAACAGGAACATGGGTCATGCCAACCATGTCGCGACCGATGACCACAACGGCGATGTGTGGGCTTATGAGATAGTTACATTTCTGTTCTGGGGTTTTCTGAATGATAGTTGACAGGTCAGTCGCGACATCGTTGACAGTCGAAAAGCGACATCAAAACCAAATGGCCGTGAGGATAAGAAAACCGCGAACCCCCACCCAACACACGCCCTTAACACAAAATAACCGGTGGTCTGTGTTCCTATCTCAGAACACAGACCACCGGTTATGTCCACCATGTCGCGACTGATATGTCAACTATGTCGCGACTGATGACAATGGCGGTGGCGGCGGGATTTGAACCCGCGGTTGGGGGTTACCCAACACTCGCTTTCGAGGCGAGCACCTTCGGCCGCTCGGACACGCCACCGTTTGAAAATCCTAGGTGATGGGGCGAAATGGGGCAAATCCCCATGCCAGACCCATCACCGATTGCAAACGATGACAACCTTTAAGCGGTTTAGGCGTCGTCCTTCTTGAAGGAACCAATCACCTTGTTAGCTACGTCCTTGACGGCTTCGCCAGCGTCGTGAACAGCGTCTTTAATGTGTTCGCCTGCGTTTTCCACAGCGGAACGAACATCAGATTTCACCTGATCTGCCTTGCCCTCGTTTTCGAGGCTTTCGTTTCCGGTAAGGTCGCCAGCGGTTTCCTTTGCCTTGCCTTTGAGGTCGTCGAAGGTATTTTCAATGTCACCCATTGGTAACTCCTTATGTTTTATTTGGTGTACTTACATCAGCCCACACTACCGAAAACTGGTGTGGCGTGGGGCACAGCAACTTTGTAGCTACCGTAAATCCGTGAAGAAATCTGCCAAGAGAGCTGCGCATTCTTCCGACAAAACTCCGCCGTGCACTTCGGGTGAATGTAATACCTGCCTGTCGCGCACGACGTCGAAAACGGAGCCGCATGCGCCAGTTTTGGGTTCAAATGCGCCGAATATAAGCCGCTTCAGTCGGGCACCCACTATCGCCCCAGCGCACATAGTGCACGGTTCGAGGGTGACCACAAGGGTGCAGTCGGTAAGTCGCCACCCGTCGGTGTGGTTGCGGACCGCCTCACGGATCGCGATGATTTCCGCATGTGCTGTGGGGTCGCCGTCCGCTTCCCGACGATTCGTGCCCGTGCCGATCACCTCACCAGCCGGGTTAAACACGACAGCACCGACCGGTATATCACCAACCGGGGTTGTGCGTGCCACCGTGATGGCCTGACGCATCAACTGCGCCGCGTCAACCTGAAAAGTTGGCTGTGGCAGCGCCTGGGGGCGTCGAAAAGCGGGCGTGTCCACCGACTAGTCCAGCTTCGCCGCGCGGTTGAGTTCTTCCTCAAACCCCAATTCCTCAGCAAGCCGCTGAAGCTGCTCCGAAGCCCACCATTCGGTTTCGTCGCAAATAATGCTCAAGACCTGCTCCCCCACCCCGAGGTCAGCCAAAATGTCGAAATCACCTTCCGGCCACCCTTCGGTGTCGGCAAATTCGGCTTCCGAAATATCCGGGATTTCCACCCCTATTTCTTCCAAAACCACGGCGGCGAAATCATCCACCGCAGCCATGGACGCGTCCGACAGGAACAGTCGGGTTCCCGTTGGTGCTGGTCGCACGATCACAAAGTACTCGTCATCGACGCACAATAGCGCAAACGCAGCAGATTCGGCACGCAGATTACGCACCGCCTGAACAGAGGTGTCCAGCGACGAAAACTTGTCTTTAAACGGCCGGACTTCCCACGAACCTTCGCCGCGGGTAACAGTTACTGCAAAATTACGCTCCATACCGAATAACCGTAGTCGTTATGTGTCACACTTGTCAGGTGAGCATAAATGAAATTTCCCGCCCCGTCTGCATTCTCGGCCTCGGACTGATCGGTGGTTCGCTACTTCGCGCGCTTATCGACGAAGGCGTCATCGCCTACGGATTTAACCGCTCCCCCTCCGCCGCTCGCGCCGCCGCAAAAGAAGGCTTTGATGTCAGCGACAACTTAATAGAAACCCTCACTCGGGCCGAAGCTGACAATGCACTCATCGTTTTGGCTACCCCCATGCCCGCGATCGATTCGCTCCTGGAAGCCATCAATGAACACTCACCAAGCTGCGGTTTTACCGACGTTGTCAGCGTCAAAGGCGAAGTCTACGACCTCGTCAAAGCACGCGATATGCAAGCCCGCTACGTCGGCGGGCACCCCATGGCAGGCACCGCCAATTCCGGCTGGGAGGCTTCCTATTCGGAACTATTTCAGCGCGCAGTGTGGGTTGTCACCTTCGACCACGCCGCCTGCATGGGCGATGAATTAGAAGAAGACTGGATAAGCCTATGGGTGGACGTTGTTCACATGGCCACCAAAGTAGGTGCCGAAGTTATCCCCGCCCGGGTACAACAGCACGACGCGGCCGTGGCTCGCGTGAGCCACCTGCCCCATATCTTCGCCGAAACACTCGCGATCATCGGCGACAACGGCGGTGCGCTCGCGCTTTCCCTCGCCGCTGGCAGCTTCCGCGACGCCACCCGGGTCGCCGGCTCCGCACCGTCGCTTGTGCGCGCAATGTGCGAAACCAACAGCGTGGCGCTTCTCGACGCCCTCGACGAAGCACTCTCCTTGCTTAACGACGCCCGCGCCCACCTCGTCGAAACCCACCCCTCACTGGAAGAACTAGTCGATAACGGCTACCGATCCCGCATTAGATTCGAAGCCCGCTCCGGCCTCAACGTCGAACAGTCAGTCAGCCCCACCCCGGTATCCAACCGCCCAGTATTTCGTCTCCACCCCGGCGCGGACGGCTGGGTACGGCAGCTGATCCAGGCGGAAAGCCTCGGGGCGCGGATTGAAGCACTGTGGGAAAACGGGAAGGGGTAACGGCGTTAAGCTGAAAGCCTTTTAGGGGTGAGTAGTTTTCAGAAAATGGTGCAAAAGGATCCGGCGAAGGAAAAATGCGGTTACTCCTTGCCCCATACGTCAAAACCCCGCTTAGCGGGGTTTTGTGGCTGAAATAACTCTAGATACGGAGGCTACAACCCTAAAGCTGGCAGACATCTTTAGGTTTCAGGGAATGCGCTGGCTCGGTACTTTTAGTTATTTCTCTTCGCTGTGAGAATCTGATTCCGTTGGTTGAAAGCCAAATTTTGGGCGAGGGTACAACTGAAAATAGCGTTCTGGATCGACCTGGAGTAACCGGATGCGATCTGAATACAACGCGTCCGTGGATTTGGAAACTTCACTCATCACGCTTCTCCTTCCTCATAGTGGTGCCCCCCATTATCGCATGTTTGTTGGCGCGATTCCTCACGTTTTCCCTAACCACTATCGAAGGGGTGGTAAGCAAAAGCGAACTACAATGCCAATCGCATAACACTGGCTGGGCTTCGATATGAACGGGTCGATGAAAGAACCTCGACCGTTAGCAACTAAATGGTTATCCATTTCGGCATAGAAGCTAACCGTCTAACCCATTCCGTTTCGTCCAACCGCATCGGGGGTAAAAACGCGTTTTGGGGCCTTCTCGCCAAATCTGTTCCCAATCTGTTCCTTATGTGTTCCTTCAGTGTTCCCTGCGAGAAGCAACAACCTGCAACAACTTGCAACAATATCATTGGTGCTATGTGCGGTTTAGGCATGCGGAAACCCCAGGCCATTGTAGGTTTGACCTGGGGTTTTTAAGTGTGCGCCCGGAGGGATTCGAACCCCCAACCTTCTGATCCGTAGTCAGATGCTCTATCCGTTGAGCTACGGGCGCTTAGGGTTGCTGTGCAACAAGAAAGAACAATACACTCGTTACACAGTTTTGGCAAAATTGCAGTTAGATCGGCGTTTTAGGCGTCGAAAAGCACTGTGTCGCCGCTACCCCAGCACCATGCCGAATACTGGCACCGCCAAGAAGTACGTGGCGATTGTCACCAAGACAACGCCGATAATGTTGAGCCAGATGCCGCCCTTGATCATATCGCCGATTTTCACGAAGCCGGAACCATACGCGATGGCGTTTGGTGGGGTGGCGACCGGAAGCATAAAGGCACAAGTGGCAGACAGTGCGACCGGAATGGTGAGAAGGAGGATGTTTTGGTCGCCGTTGTGCGCCAGCCCGAGGCCGATGGCAACACCCGCCATGATGGGCAGGAAGGTAGCGGCGGTGGCGGTGTTGGAGGTGAATTCGGTAAGAATCAGCACCAGGGCAGCGATGGCGAAGATTAGCAGGATCAACGGCAGCGCGCCGAGGCCTTTAGCCAGTTCGCCGATCCACAGGGATAGGCCGGAGTCGGAGAACATCTTTGATAGCGCTAAGCCGCCACCGAAGAGTAGTAGCACGTCCCATGGGAGTTCGTTGGCGGTCTTCCAGTCCATGATGCGCACGCCGGTTTTCACGTCGGCGGGGACGATGAACATGAGCATTGCGGCGGTAAGGCCGATGGCAGCGTCGCTGATTTCAATTTTCCACCCGAGTTTGTCAATGATCAGTGGCACAAAAACCCAGGCCAGCGCAGCGCCGGCGAAGATAATGGCGGTGAGGGTTTCGCCGATTCCCATCTTGCCCATTTTCTGTAATTCAGCGCGGATCAATTCGCGACCACCGGGGATGGAGCTTACTTCGGGCTTAAAAATGGTAACCAAGGCGAACCACGCGATAGCCATATAAATCACCGCTAATGGCACACCGACGATCATCCATTGGGCAAACCCGATGTGGATATCGTGCGATTCCGCCATGTACGCGACCAGCATTGTGTTCGGCGGGGTGCCGATGATCGTTCCCAACGACCCGATGGAGGCGGCATAGGCGATAGCGAGCATCAGGCCGGTGGCGAAGCGTTTTTGGTTGCGCATGCCGCCGACCGTTTCGGCGGTCAATTGCAGCACAGAGACACCGATAGGCAGCATCACGACGGCGGTAGCGGTATTCGATACCCACATGGACAAGAACCCAGTCGCAATCATGAAACCGGCCACTAATTGCTTGGGTTTGGTTCCCACCAGAAGCACCACGCTAAGCGCTAGCCGACGATGCAGGTTCCACCGTTGCATGCCTAGCGCCAAGATGAAGCCGCCCATGAAAAGGAAGATTGTGGGCGAGGCGTATGGCGCAGCAATGTCTTTAAACGTGATCACCTGCGATAATGGGAACGCGATCAGCGGCACTAATGCTGTTGCCGCGAGCGGGATTGCTTCCGTCATCCACCAGACACCCATGAGTACGGCAACGGCAGCTGTTATCCGCAGCGCTTCATAGCTGACGTCGAGTTCGGGGTCGGCTTTGGCAACAACGTCCGCCGCCCCGGTTGGGAATACTAGATAGATAACAAGCGCTAGGCCCAGCCCGATAACCAGGCCAGTGATTTGTCGGCGCCATTCGGAAACGTCACGAATCTCAGCGTCTTCGGCGAGTGCATGCGAAGAGGATTCGTGGGTAATGGGGGTACTCATGATAGTAACCTTCGGTTGGGACAGACAGCTTCCCGCAACAGCCCCACTTTCAAGAAAAGCTGTTATTGAAAACCTATTTCTCCCTTAGCGTACCCATAAACCCACAATCCCCACAGCGTAAATATGGTTTTGTGCCCCTACATTTACGCTAATTTCCGCCTTTATTGGCATTACCTGCGGCCGAATTTATGCCAACCCCAAGCCCTTATCCCCCTATTAAGGGGCGAGCAAAAGGTTGATGTTAAGGTATTCCCAGACCCGGTTTCCTCCATTAGATAAAACTCACGTTGGATGGCGCGTCAGTCTTGCAACGCCACCCATCAAGGAGCGACCCAGCCTTCCGACATTAACGAGGGTTTAGCACTTGCCCCGTTGGACCTAAACCTGAGTGCATGTGCACCGTTTAGAAGGGGGTTAAGGGATGGAAAGGCGGAAAAGTGCGTATGAAAAACCCGTTTCGTATATGTCACGAAACGGGTTTAAGCTGCGGAGACGAGAGGATTTGAACCTCCGGTCCTTCGTTAAAAGGACAACTCATTAGCAGTGAGCCCCATTCGGCCGCTCTGGCACGTCTCCAGCTAGATTCATTATTGAATCCCGCCCAATATTACTCAATCCAGCGCCTAGTTCCAAATGTCCATAAAAATGGTGGTGCGGACGCTTCACACCAGGGGCGAAGTGGTTAGGATATGTTGCATGAATGCGCCGTTTATCCGCCCTGATGTCCGCACTATCCCGTCGTATGTCCCCGGCAAACGTTGGCCTAATGTGATCAAATTATCCAGCAATGAAGTAACCCACCCGCCCCTCCCGGCAGCAGTGACCGCCATGGCCGAGGCGGCGGCTGGGGCCAATCGTTATCCCGATATGGCGGCGACGGAGTTGGTCACTGCGCTCGCCGAACATCTAGGGGTTGAACCGTCGCAGGTAGCGGTCGGGTGCGGCTCCTCAGCGCTGTGCCAGCAGTTAGTGCAGATTACTGCGGGGCCGGGCGATGAGGTCATTTTTCCGTGGCGCAGTTTTGAGGCGTACCCGATTTTCACGCAGGTGACCGGCGCTACCCCGGTGCCGGTTCCGCTTGACGACGCCGGACGCAACGATTTGGTTGCTATGGCTGCCGCCGTTACGGAGCGCACCCGACTAATTTTTGTCTGCAACCCCAATAACCCCACCGGAACTGTTGTTGGCGAGTCGGAGTTTCTCGAATTCATGGCACAGGTCCCCGATCACATCATCGTGGCATTGGACGAGGCGTATTTCGAATATGTCCGCGCCGACGATACCCCTATCGCCACCGAGCTGATTGGGCGATTCGATAACCTCGTGGGGCTGCGCACGTTTTCAAAGGCATATGGTCTTGCTGGCGTCCGCGTCGGCTATGCATGTGGGCATCCTGCGGTGATCGAAGCACTCAATAAGGTGGCGCTGCCATTTGGCGTCAATGCGGTCGCGCAGGCGGGTGCTATTGCCAGCCTGAATGCTTGCGATGAGCTGTTAGAGCGCACCGACGAGGTAGTTGCGCAGCGTGATCGGGTGGCCACCCAACTCGGCGCGGCTATGTCGGAGGCGAATTTCGTGTGGCTCCCACTGCCGGATGCCCAGTCGGTGGCGGCACAGCTCGCGGAAGCGGGGGTGATTGTGCGGGCTTTCGATGAGGGACTTCGGATCACCGTAACCAACCAGGTCGAGTCTGACGCTTTGTTAACCGCCTGGAAGTCGCTGCAGGAGAGAATGTAAAAAGCCATGGGCTTGTTTTCTTCACCCATGGCTTTCAACCTGCGGAGATAGAGGGATTTGAACCCCCGGTAGGTTTCCCTACGCTGGTTTTCAAGACCAGTGCATTCGGCCGCTCTGCCATATCTCCTGATGTCTGGTTTGCAACAGACTTTTAAGAGTGTAGCGCATTCCGCCCGAATTTCACCTAACGTGGGTGAGTATGAAAGCAATATCCGTCACTGACGAGAAGAAACTACAGCTCACCGAAGCGCCTACCCCCACCCTACAACCCGGCGAAGTCCTCGTTGAAGTCCGTGCCGCGGGTGTCAATCGCGCCGACATCCTCCAGGCCGCGGGCCACTACCCACCGCCGAAAGGCGAATCAGACATCATCGGCCTAGAATGCGCTGGGGTGATCGTCGATCCGGGGACGACTGATCGCACAGTGGGCGAAGAAGTTGCGTGCCTCTTAGCAGGCGGTGGGTATGCTGAATTCGTTGCCGTCCCGGAGGGGCAATTGCTGCCGATCCCACAGGGCTATTCTTTCGCCGAAGCTGCCGCCATCGTCGAGGTGGCCACCACCGTGTGGTCGAATATTGGCATGTTGACCGGGCTTAACGCTGGGCAGACTTTCTTGATCCACGGCGGTGCGGGCGGCATCGGCACTTTCGCCATTCAATTGGCAAAGCACATGGGGGCAACCGTCGCGGTGACCGCAGGCAGCGCCGAGAAGCTGGAAACCTGTAAGAAATTGGGGGCGGATATCCTCATCAATTACCGGGAACAGGATTTCGCCGAGGTGCTCAAAAACAGCTGCGACCGCATCCTCGACATCATGGGGGCTAAGTATTTGGATCAAAACCTCACCGCCCTGGCGATGGATGGACATATGGTCACCATCGGTTTGCAAGGCGGGGTCAAGGGCGAATTGAATATCGGCAAACTGCTGACAAAACGCGGCACGATTTCCGCGACCGCGTTGCGGGCCCGCGATCGGGACGACAAAGCCAGAATCGTTGCGGACACCATCACGAATGTATGGCCACTGCTGGAATCAGGTGTGATTAAGCATCAGATTCACGCCACCCTGCCACTCGCGGAAGCACAGCGGGCACATGACATGCTGAAAAATGGCGAGGTGACGGGCAAACTCGTACTCACCATGGATTAAGGTGATCACCGGCCCGCCTAGGTGGCGTCGAAAAGCTTAGGCGGGGCGCAAAGCTTTAAGCTAACGACGCCAACACCCGCACCAGCTGGTCCACGTCATGCGTGGTGTTATAGGGGCCAAGACCAACGGTGATGGCACCATCTGTTTCCGCCAATCCCATTGAGGTCAACACCGGATCATCAGAGGCAATGGTGGTGACCATGCGGTTGGTTATCAACCGGTTGTGGATCGTCTCCGCCGGCACGCCTGGGATGCAGAACGTTACCCGCGGCACCCTAATCGCAGTGGAGCCAAAGGCCACCTCGCCGGTAACGCCAAAGACATGCAAGCGGGTCATGGCATTGAGCGAATCGGCCAGGTAATCCGCCAGGTAGCGCAGGTAACCACCTGCTTCTTCCAGACTCGTCATCAGCCGGTCCCGGCGACGCCCACGATCTTGTTCCACCAAGTTAGCAATGTGGTCGACGGCGGCGGGCACTCCGGCCGCCAATCCCGGCGCGACGTCGTTGATAAAGGCGCTCATATCCATCCGGGGGAACATGGAAACATCCCGCAGCGCCAGGGCCGCAACCTGCGGGCCGCCAAAAGCGGTGCAGTCGACCGCCACCATGTCTACGCCGAGGTCTTCTACCGCGATGGAGGAAAACCCAGCGAGCCCCGTGGCATCAACCAATACCCAGGCGCGGGAATGGTCCCGGACGTTTTCCGCGATACGGGCAACGTTATTCACCGTGCCCAACTGCGGGTGCACCGCCGATAGTGTCACGAGCCGGGTCGCCCCGGTGACCAGTTTTGCGTACTGCCATGCGGGGACTTCGCCGTTGCCGAGGTCGGGTTCGGCGTAGTGAACATCGGTGTGTTCGATCTGTCGAACGTCGGCGCGGGAGGCAAGGAGTGAGCCTCGGCGGAGCACCGGGCGCAACGCTTGATTCAGCCGTGAATATAAAACATCAAGGCTAGGGGCTAGCACAATTGCTTCGGGCGAGGTGCCGGTTAAATCTGCGATCGCGTACCGCGCGGAGGCGAATTGTGATTCTGCCCCCAATCGCCCTCCTTCGGGGGTAAGCATGTGGTTGCTCTTAAAGGGATCTGTGAATTCCACGACCGAGGAAAGCCGAAATCCGCGTGCAACTGCCGATGACACTCGCTCGGGTATTTGTGGCTGCGCATGGGCGCACAAATATGTCCAGCCATCACCAAGTGAGGTGTACAAACCTCGAACGCGGGCAACGTCAAAGACCATCAGTACTCCTTTAGTGTGTACACAACCAACGCATAAATAGTATGCCCTCCATGCCCATTTAGCGCACCAAGCCAGCTAAGCTAAACATTTGTGCAGGATCAAGAAGACTACAAAAAGCTCGACTCAGCCCTGAGGGCTAAATTGTCGAATCAAATTGACCGTATCACTGCGGCGGCCGCTTCGGACCCAGAACCGTCAGAATCTAAGACATTCAAGGCCGCATGGCACGATTTGCTTCGTGGTTTTAAGCAACACGAACTGTGGTTGAGTTTGGGGTGGCAAGACATCAAACAGCGTTATCGCCGTTCGGTGTTAGGCCCGTTGTGGATCACCATCGCTACCGGTGTGATGGCGTTGGCTCTTGGTCTGTTGTACTCGGTTTTGTTTAAAATTCCGGTAGCCGAATTTCTCCCCCACGTCACAGTTGGCTTAATCATGTGGACGTTTATTTCAGGCTGCATCAAGGAAGGAGCCCAGGTTTTCATCGAAAACGAAGGTCTTATTAAGCAATTGCCTTCAGCATTGTCCGTCCATGTGTACCGGTTGGTATGGAAACAAACGTTGTTTTTAGGCCATAACCTGGTTATCTGGGTAATCCTCATGCTTATTTTCCCCCGCGCCTTGGGCTGGGATTTATTGCTAGCGATCCCCGCGATGCTGCTGTTGATCGCCAATGGCGTGTGGGTTTCGATGTTCTTCGGCATTATCGCCACTCGTTATCGCGACGTCGCCCCGCTGCTGGAAGCAGGAGTGCAGTTGTTGTTCTATGTCACCCCGATCGTGTGGATGACCCAAACGCTTAAAGACCAAGGCGGGGCGATCTCGGAACGGGCTAAACTCGCGCAGCTTAACCCGCTGTACCACTACATGGAGGTGGTGCGTGCGCCGCTGATTGGAGCCGACTTGCCAACATATCACTGGTGGGTGGTGCTTGCGTGCACCGTGGCTGGTTTGGCGGTGGCCATGCTGGCCATGCGCCAGTGGCGGTTTAGGGTTAGTTACTGGGTTTAAGGCAGGAGTTTTTCAATGGTTTCGATCGATACCTACAACGCGTGCGTAGACTTCCCTATTTTTGACGCGAAGTCCCGTTCGATGAAAAAGGCATTCCTTGGGGCGGCCGGTGGCGCCATCGGCCGGAATAAAGACAACACCGTTGTGGTGGAGGCGTTGAAAAACGTCAATCTGCATCTTCGGGAGGGCGACCGGGTGGGCCTGGTTGGCCACAACGGTGCCGGTAAATCCACGCTGCTGCGCCTGCTGTCTGGAATTTATGAACCAACCCGGGGTTCCGCCCACATTCGGGGCCGGGTCGCACCAGTTTTTGACCTGGGCGTGGGAATGGATCCGGAGATATCCGGATTTGAAAACATCGTTATTCGGGGGTTGTTCTTAGGCCAGACCCGGAAGCAGATGAAGCAGAAAATGGATGAGATCGCCGAGTTTTCCGAGTTGGGTGATTATCTGGCCATGCCGCTTCGCACCTATTCCACCGGCATGCGAATCCGATTAGCGTTGGGTGTGGTTACCTCCATTGAGCCGGAGATTTTGCTTCTCGACGAGGGAATCGGCGCGGTGGATGCCGCATTCATGGCCAAAGCGCGCACCCGGCTCCAAGAGCTCGTGGAGCGTTCCGGCATTTTGGTGTTTGCCTCCCACTCCAATGACTTCTTGGCTCAGCTGTGCGATACCGCGCTGTGGGTGGATCATGGCGAAATCCGGCAGGCTGGCCCTATCCCCGATATCGTCGAAGCCTACGAAGGCGAAGGAGCAGCCAATCACGTGCGCCGGGTCCTTATGGATTTAGAGAAGCAAAAGGCCCAGGCTAATCCCTAAGTGGTGTAGAACACCGCCACCTGGGCGGTGGTTGTACTACTTCTGTCGGTCCGCCTGCGTTAAGCCCAGCATCGCCCCCAGTTCGGGGCGAACGCCGTCGATGGTGACGACGACGTTTGAACGTCGATAAGCTTCCGGCGACAGCGCCGCCCCGATGACTGGCTGCAACGATCCGTCATAAACCGGGCTGGTTCGATCCGTGGGGAAAACGCTGTACCCGAGTTTTTCGCTCACCCGCGCAGACGCGATATTGCCCTCATGCCAGCCGGTTTCCACCCGGGCGGCGCCGAAGACATCGAAGGCGAGCTGGATTAATGCGTGGCGCATAAGCGAGCCGTAGCCGGATCCCTGGTGCTTGTGAAACACCCAAGAGCCAGTTTCCACGGTGCGGGTCTTTGCGAAATCAGTCGCCCGTATGTCCATCCCACCGATAACCTCACCGGTATTGGCGTCGCGTGCGACGAAATCCAAGGACCAGGATTCCGGTTTTAATTGCGCGCGATTATTCCACCGGAATTGGAAAGATGCGGCAACCCGCTCCGGATACGGAGCATTGAGCCACACGAAAGCATAGGACGGCACTTCCGAGCCGTAAATATCCGCTTCGGTAATGTCGCTCAATTCAACCAGATCGTCATCACGAACAACCCGCAGAATGATAGAGCGCTCACCGTCCGTGGCGGTCATGGTCAGCGCAAACGGCGGCCAAAACTGTGCCAAAGTATCCATTCCCCCACCTTAGCCAATGCCGAAAATTCGCTGCAACCAGAATTTTATTCATAGCCGCCGGGCTAGACTATGCGGTTCAAATATTCCTAGACTAAGTTGTCTGCCATGACAGATCTTTGGCAATTAGCCCACACCTTACGCACCGAGCACACCTTCGTCGATCTCACCCACGCCTTCCAGGCCGGACAGCCCCGGTTCCACCTGCTTCCCGACGAAGAACGGACCACGCTATTTAACGTCCCGGAACACGGATTTGAGGTCACCCAATACAGTTTCGTCGGCCAATGGGGCACCCACGTTGACCCGCCCGTACACTTCGTGGCGGGCGCACGCACCTTGGACAATATCGACGTCAAGCAAATGATTCTGCCGCTGGTGGTCCTGGATTTCACCGCCGAGGTCGCCGACGACGCAGACTTCACGCCAACCATCGCCGACATTACGCGGTGGGAAGAACAACACGGACAGATCCCGGCGGGTGCCTTCGTGGCGTTTCGCTCCGACTGGTCCAAGCGCTGGCCTGATCCGGAGCTGGTGGCCAACAAAGACGCCGACGGCATCGCCCACTACCCCGGTTGGACTCCTCACGTTATCGAATGGCTCATTACCGAACGCGACATCACCGCCATCGGCCACGAAACCACCGACACCGACCAGGGCATCGTGGTGTCCGGCGGCGCGCTCCCAGCTGAATTGCTGCTGCTCCAACACGATAAGTGGCAGATTGAGCTGTTAGCCAACCTGGACCAAGTGCCTGCCACCGGTGCACTCATCGTGGCTACCTGGCCGAAACCATTAAACGGCACTGGCTTCCCGGCGCGCGCCTTCGCTATCGTGTAAACCACCCGCACATCACCATGGGAGGTACTGACATGTCGGATCTGTGGCAGGTCGTTGAACAGCTGCGTCACCTTCAGTTCGTGGACCTCAGTCATGGGTTTGGCCCGGGAATCCCGAAATTCCCGACCGATCCGGATGAGGTACGACGCGACATACCAGACCTCCCCCAACTCGGTTGCCTTGCAACGGTATTTTCCTTGGTAGGCCAGTGGGGAACCCACGTCGACGCCCCGGCGCATGCGGTGGTGGGCGGACGGCGACTGGACGATATTCCCGTTTCCGAGATGCTTCTGCCGCTGGTGGTCCTGGATTTCACAGCCGAGGTGGCCACCGACGCGGACTTCACGCCGAGCATCGCCGATATTGAGCGATGGGAAGAACACTACGGCCAAATACCGGCACACGCCTTCGTGGCGTTTCGCTCCGACTGGTCCAAACGGTGGCCCGATCCGGAGCTCATGACTAATCAGGACGCCGATGGCATCGCCCACTGCCCTGGTTGGACTCCTCAAGTTATCGAATGGTTGGTGACTGAACGAAGTATCACCGCCATCGGCCATGAAACTCTTGATACCGACCCGGGTGTTATGGTGTCGCGGGAGGAGTTTCCGGCACAATTGCGAATCTTGGAGTTAGGCCGGTGGCAGATTGAACGCATGACCGGACTTGACCTGGTGCCAGCAACCGGGGCACTGCTGATTGCGGCCTGGCCAAAACCTGCGCTGGGCACCGGGTTCCCAGTCCGGGCGGTTGCCGTGCTACCAATGACAGTATGACTGACACTGCCCAGCGCACCATTTTGTCCCGGTTGCTTACCGCGCTGCGGGAAGAGGAATTACTCACCGATTACTCGGTTGTAGATTCCATCGCCCCGGATGCCGACCCGGTGGCAGTCTTGGAAGCGGTGCGCCCCGTGTTGGCGGTGCCAGCCACCAATTTTGAGCGTACTGCTTTGGAATTAGCCGATAGCGTCGTGGGCTTGGCCCGCGCCCGCGCCGGGGTGGCGCGCCGCTACGCAGGCCGTACTGAGCTTGGAAATTTAGAGCAAATCATCTGCGAAGGCCACCCGAAGCACCCGTGTGCGAAAACAACATTGGGATTAGGCCCCGGGTTTGCGCAGGTGCTGCCGGAGCAGGTGGAAAGCTTCGCCTTGCCGTTTTTGGCGGTGCGGGAAACCATCGCGGAGCACAGCGGGATTTCGGTGATCGCTGCGTTTAAGGAACACATCCCCGGCTTGGCCGCGCGGCTGTTGGCCGAAGTGCCGCCGGGTTTTGTGGTGGTGCCGGTGCACCCGTGGCAATTGGCGAACGTGGTGCAGCTCTCGGACGATATTCGGCTGTTAGAGACGACCGCCCGGGCGGAACCGCTGATGAGTGTGCGTACCTTGCGGGTGTCCGACGAGACCGGCTGCGTCCACATTAAAACCTCGGTGAGTTTCCAGCTCACCGGTGCGATCCGGGGGATTTCGCGGGCGGCGTTGGCAGGTCCGATCATCGCGGGCGAGGCGCTCGCCGCTATTCGACGACGCGGCATCGCACCGTACACGGTTGACGACACTCCCGCGTTTACCGTGGGCCACGATTTGGCCGGGGTGCGGGTCTCGGACGAATTAGGGGCGATCGTGCGTGCCGAGCCGGATGGGATTCCGGTGGCGGCACTCATGGCCACCAACCCGATCACCGGGAAACTGCTGTTCCATGAGGTCTTAGCCGAATCGGGTGTGACTGCCGCCGAGTGGTTCGGCAGGTTAGCGCATATTCTCATCACTCCGGCACTGGAATTGGCGGAGTACGGCCTGGCGCTGGAACCGCACCCGCAGAATACGGTGCTCAAGCTGCGCGACGGTATGCCCTATGCGGTGACGGTCCGGGATTTCGGCGGCTGCCGCATCGTGGCGGATTCGCCGTTTTACCGCCAGCGCGATTGGGGATTCTTGGCCGACACCGCTTTGATCTGCGCGGATTATGACACTGCTCGGGCAAAACTGATCTACCCGATGATTAGCAATCTGATTCTGGGGCTTTGCGACGCCGCCGGGATCGACCCGGCCGATATTGAGATCGATGGCTTAGCACACCGGCTGCCGCGGAAGCGGGTGTTGGGAATGCGGCTATCCGGTGCGGTGACCGAACAGGACTATGTGTGGTTTGATAATCCGATCAGCATGCCGCCACGCATCGATGAAACCGAGTGGGCCCGGCAGCATGTGCGTAGCCGGTTAGCTGCGGCTAAAGAGATGGAGCAGGTGGCTGAGGACCCCAACGCCGAGGATATTGACAATGCGATTGCAACGTTGGCGCAGGTTAAGCAGGTCGTCGAAAAGCGACGGCGGAATCTTCCGGTAGTTCCGGTCGATTTTGTGGGGGTATTGGCAGATTCGCTGACCATCACCGGCCATAACGTCCACCCGTTAGCAAAGCTACGGCGGGGTTTTAGCCCGGAAGATTCCCGGTTGTACGGGCCGGAGAATTTCCGAGTCACCCACCTCAAGCTGATTGGGGTGCCGGTGGGGATGCTCAATGAGACCGGCGATGTCACCGCTATTCTGCGGCGGGAATTTCCCGATCTGGTGCCGGATACGCCGCTGCGTATCGTCCCGGTGCACCCGTGGCAGTGGGAGCATATTATTGCCCCGCAGTTCGGCGAAAAGGTGGTGGACTTCGGTGTCACATTGCCGGTATTGCCGACCATTTCCATGCGCACCGCGTTGACTTATCATCGGGGGACCTCGGGGAAGCGGCTATATATCAAGACGTCGATCGACGTGGTGCTGACCTCCACCCGTCGGTCGATGTCGGCGGATTCGGCGCTGGGAACGCCGAAAGTGGCGGATTATATTGCCCGGCTTTTGGCGCGTACCAATCCCGCGGTGACGGTGCTGCCGGAAATCGCTGGTTGCGCCTACCGGGGCGTGATTTTCGATCCCCGCATTAGCCGCAGCCTCAGCACGCTTATCCGGTCGGCGGATATTGGCTCGGCGACGGTGGCGATTTCCGCGACGGCGTTGCGCAACGAAGCGCCACCCGAGGGCTACGTCCGCGACCTGCTTGAAACGGTGCTGCCCACCATGTGGAATCACGGAATAGCGCTGGAGGCGCATTTGCAAAATGCCCTTCTGCTTTTCGACGACACCGGCACCTACACGGGCTTAGGCTTGCGGGATTTCTCCGGACTTAGGGCGTTGAAGGAACGCGCGACGGACATTCCGTTGGAAGAAGGCGCGGTCACCTTAACCGAGGATCACGCCGAGTTTTGTAATAAGGGCTATTACGCCACCTTCCTGGGCAATTTGGCGGGCTTCCCCTGCGATTGGGATCGCATTCGCATGATCGTCGACGAGCTGATCGCCACGCATAATCCACCGCAGGAGGATATTGACGCGCTGTTGTCCCCGACCATCAAACAAAAGGCGTTTGTGCGGATGTCTTTAGACCCACAGGCTGGGGATATCTACGTCGATATCCCCAATCCGCTGGTTCCCACGGAACAGCCCACGGCCGATTAGGTGGCGGCCGCCGGTTGCCGGCGGATAAGCCCGCGGTGAACGAGCCATACGGCGAGGAATATCAGCCCGTCGACGAACGCCATTGTGGGTGAGGTGGCGGTATCAAGGTGATACGCCACCCAGAACCCCGCTTGGGAGCTGATCAGCGCCACCGCCAGGGTGACCAGCAGCATCATTCCTTGGGAATGGGTGATAAGCAGCGCGGTGGCCGCAGGTACGATCATGAGCGCCACCACTAACACCGCACCAGCGGCGTTGAAGGCAACCACGACGGTCAGTGACACCAGGATCATCACCACGTAATCCAGCAGTCGGTGTTTGATGCCGATGCTGCGTGCAAACACCGGATCAAAGGTGGTTATGCTCAACGGCCGGTGGGCTAAAACGATCACCGCCAGAGTGATTAACCCCGCGGCACCCACCACCCACATGTCTTTGGGCCCTAGATCGTAGCCCCCTACTTCCAAATGGGTCAGTGCTGCGACGTTTAAATCGCCGACCAAAACGGTGTGTTCGGAGATGGTGGTCGCGGTGAACCGGGTGGAGATTAAGATCACGCCGATGGCGAAAAACGCCGGGAAAATCAGCCCGGTGGCCGAATCTTCGGTGAACCGTTTGCGGCCCCGAAGCCACTCGGTTGTCGCCATTACCACGACCCCGCCGACGGTCGCGCCGATGATGAGGACCGGTGAGCGCGGCGACGATGCCCAGAGCGCGGCCACCGCAATACCGGGTAAAACCGCATGTGCTAGCGCGTCCGACAGCATTGCTTGTCGACGCAACACCAGCACCACCCCCGGCAAGGCAGCTGTTATGGATACCACTGCGGCCAGTAATGACACGGAAACGGCGAAGCTCATCCGACTCCTCCTCGGCTAGGTGTAATCACCATGGATAAAGCGACGATAACGCTTAACACGATCACGATGACCGGTCCGGTGGGCACCTTTCCGACCGCAACTGAGATATACGTGCCTATCACCGCCGCGCAAGCCCCAAATACCCCAGATAACAAAGCCATCTGGCCGACTGTGCGGGAGAATTGTCGCGCCGCCGCGGGCGGGAACACCGCGAATGCGATCATGAGGATGAGCCCCACGGCTTTGACCCCGATAACGATCGCTAACACGATAATGCCAAACAGCACCGGCGAAATCCGATGGGTACGCACCCCGCTCACCTGCGCCAAGGTTGGGTCGAAGGTGAGTACATTAAACGGCCGCCACATCAACGCCACGATAACGAAAACCACGGTGGTTACCACTGCAATCGTCGCAACATCGAGATTGGTCAACGTCGCCGCATTGCCAAACATCAATTCCTCAATGCCCCCTTTTCCTTTGATGCGGGAGCGTTGGATGATTTGCAGCAGCAGTAACCCGCCGCCCAAAAACAGCGACAGCATCACGGCCATCGTGGCATCGATTCCGATTCGGGTTGTCTCTGCCACTTTATTAGCCAAAACCACCGACAACAGCCCGGTGACCAGCGCGCCGACCACAATCACCGGCATGGATCTGGCGTCGAAACCGGCGGCGGTGATCCCCACTATCAGAAACGCGCCCATCACACCTGGGGTGGCGGAATGCCCAATCACGTCGGACATTAATGATTGACGGCGCAAGTACAAAAACGCCCCCATCGCGCCGGAACACGCGCCTATGAGCACGGTTCCTAATACGATGCGCCGGTAGGAGAACTCCGAAAGAAAATCGAGCAGGCTCATCACAACAACCCCAACCCGAACGCCGCGTTGATATTGTCCCGGTTAAACATGGTGTCCACCGGGCCGCAGGCAATGACATGTTTGTTAAGAATGCACACGTGATCGCACAATTCCGTGACCGTCGAAAGGTCGTGGTGGACGATGGCGATGGTCGCACCCGCGTCACGCAATTCGTGCAATACGCCGCGAATCACTTTTTCGCTGGCGGCATCTACCCCAGCGAATGGTTCATCCAACAGGTAGAAATCCGGTTTCTGCACCAAAACCCGAGCCACGAAGACGCGGCGGCGTTGCCCGCCGGAAAGCTCCGAGATTTGCCGTTTTGCTAAAGCAGCGATGCCGACCCGCTCCATCGCGTCGGCGACCCGGGCGCGGTGGGCTGGGGTCATGCGTTTAAACCAACCCAATTCGCTATACAGGCCCATCGCAACCACCTGTTCCACGGTGATGGGATAGTCCCAATCCACTGCGGCGGCCTGCGGCATATAGGCGACCCGATCTCGCACGCTATCGAGGGGTTGCCCGAAGAACAAGCACTCACGTGACGTGCTGGGAATCAAGTCCAATGCGGCTTTGATGACCGTTGATTTACCGGCACCGTTGGGGCCGATCAACCCCATTACCGCCCCGGTGGGGACGGTAATGGTGGCGTCTTCAACGGCTATGGTCGCACCGTATGCAACGGTGAGCCCGTTGATGGTCAATGCATCCATTGATTGCCCTAGCTGAGTGCTTCAGCGATGGTATCTGCATTGTATTTGAGGATACCGATATAGGTGTCGGTCGGCGCGGACTCACCTAAGGAATCAGCAAACAGTTCCTTCTCCGAGATGGTTACGTCCCAACCTGCGGCTTTGACCGTCTCTTGCAACGAGTTAATGGCCTGCGGGTTTGCGAGGTTGTCCTGGAAAATCGTCTTGATTTTCTTCTCCGCGATAAACTCGCCGAGTTCCTTCAATTCCGCTGCCGAAAGCTCCGATTCGGAAGTGACAAAGTCGGTGGCGTGAATCTCCAGCCCGAACTGCTCACCAAAGTAATTGAAGGCATCGTGGCCGGTGATCAGGATGCGGTTTTCTTCTGGGATGGTATTGATCTTTTCTTCGACGTACTTGGCCGCTTCGTCGATTTCCTTCGTGAACTTCTCCGCATTTTTCTTGTAGGTGTCAGCGTTCTTCTCATCTACTGCCACGAGCTTTTCGGTGATCGCTTCCACAACGTACTTCCAGTTTTCGGTGGAATTCCATACGTGCGGATCGTAGAGTTTTTCGCCGCCCTCGCCCAGCTCCGGCCAATCCAGCCGCTTTTCTTTAGGGATATTCTCACCCACCGCCACCTGGCGGTCGCCTTGGGCCTCCAACTGGTCGATCATCTGGGCTTCCATGTGTAGACCGGTCCAGAACACCACGTCAGAATTCTTGATTTTCTCAATATCCTGGGTGGTTGGCTGGTAGGTGTGCGGGTCGCCGCCAGGGCCGACCATCACGGTGAGGTCTGCGTCGGGGGCAATATTTGCCACGGCATCGCCGATGTATCCGGTGGTGGCGAAGACGGTCAGTCCTTCGGCTTTAGCCGTGTCTTTAGCGGTATCGGTGGCGCATGCGGTTACGCCGGTCAGCAATGCGCTTGTTGCGAGTACAGCGCCGATTTTCTTGAAATTGATTCTCATAGCCATTCAGCTTAAACGCCATTTAAGCCGGGTTTTTCCCGTATGAATCAATATGGGGGTAGGCAATGAATGCTTTATTTCACTAAACTGGCCCTAACCTGGAAAATTTTCACCAACTTTTATGTTCATCGATCTGAATGCCTTGCTACACGCCGCGTATACCCATCCGACACAACCACCACCAGCCGTGACCCCGCTAATCATCCCGTGATGTGAAACAATACAAACCATGAGTCTTTCCACCACCGACAAGGTTGCTGCCGTCATCGTCACCCACAATCGGGTCGAGCTACTGCGTGCCTCACTGGAAACAGTCGCACATCAAACCGCCCCCGTCGAATGGATCATCGTGGTGGATAACGGGTGCGACAACAGGGTGAAAAACCTGGTGGAAACCGTCGCGGGTGACCGTGGGGTGTATCTGGCGTCGAAAAGCAATCTCGGCGGTGCTGGCGGCTTCGCCTACGGCTTCCTCACGGCCCTCGCGTTGGGAGCCGACGCGGTGTGGTGCGCCGACGACGACGGCCGCCCCGAGAACGAAACCGTGCTGGCCACCTTGCAGGAATGCGCGCAGCGTCACGGCCTTGATGAGGTATCGCCCGTAGTGTGCAATTTGTCGGAACCGGAAAAACTCGCGTTTCCGCTGCGCCGGGGCGTGGAGTGGCGTCGGTTGCGCAGCGAACTTATCGACCCGGAAAACCCCGGCGACGATCTGTTGTCCGGGATTGCATCCCTGTTTAACGGCGCGCTTATCTCTGCCGCCGCGATGGAGGTTATCGGGGTGCCCGACTTGCGGCTGTTTATTCGGGGCGACGAAGTGGAATACCATCGGCGGCTCGTGCGTTCCGGACTGCGCTTCGGCACCTGCCTGACTACCGCTTATCTGCACCCGGATGGTTCGGATGAGTTTAAGCCGATTTTAGGTGGTCGCATGCACACCCAATACCCCGATAACGACAATAAACGTTATTTCACCTACCGTAATCGCGGCTATTTGATGAATCAGCCCGGCATGCGGCGGCTTTTGCCGCAGGAATACGCCCGCTTCGGCTGGTTTTTCCTGGTGCAGAAGAAAGACCCGCGTGGTTTTATTGAATGGTTTAAACTGCATCGCCAAGGCCGGAAAGAACGGTTCTACCGGCCGTAACGGCGAATGCGATGACCGCGCAAACTAGGCGGTAGGGTTGCTGGCGGCCGCGGTTTTATCGTTGAAGATAAACGCCCGCTGCACCGCGAAGTTCGTTACCGTGGCCACGCCTTGGGCGATTATGAATGACACGGTATCCACCGCGCCGCCTGGCATTCCGGTAGCCGTGAGTGGGCCTTCCAAAACCCAATACAAAAAGTTCTGAACCGCGAACGTCGATAAGTACAGCACCGCCACCGCCGCGCCGGACTTCGCGGAGGTTTGGGCGGTAAACGTCCATTTGGAATTCATAATGTACGCGGTGATCGTTCCCGCGACCCAGCCCAGCGCCTTCGCCCAGGCGCGCGGCACGCCGAGCAGGTAATCCAGCACCAGCGTCAAACCAAAGTCGACGATCGCCGCGACAACTCCCACCGCGATAAAACGCGATAACTGGGTTTTCAACGACGACGAATTTTGTGATGTTGCAGCATCAGTCATGAAAACACACCCTAGCAGTATCCCCGCGCAATGATTACTTTTCGACGTCTCCCCGGCCGCTTCGCCCAACGCAGTCATTCCATTTCAGCGACCAACCACGATAGCCGGAAAGCGTCGAAAAGCGAAAGTCCGAGCTTTCTACCGTTTTCGCTGGTAACGGCAGAAAAAACTCCATGTTAGACCGCTGTGCTTGAATAAATGCCATGAGCTACGATTTCTTCCTTTTCGCCCCGGAACGTACAGATGACGGCGAGGTTGCCGTTGGCCCCCGCGATCTTGCCCACAACCCGGTGCTACTGCGCCGCTATTTCGCAGAAACCGTGAACTCCACCCCGGAGCTTGATGCGGTTGCAGCACTGATAACCAACGACATCGAACAGCTAACTACCCAACCCCACGCCGCCCTCATTGAAAGTGCCAGCGTGGCGGGCGATCGAGTGATCTGCGTGCCGGTGACGTATTCTTCGCAGGATGCCGCCCGCGGCTATCTCATTCAGATTGCACTCACACATGGGCTGGGTTTGGCGGATGCAAGCGATAATTTTGTCCTGCTCTACGGCGACGAAGACCCCCGCTACCACGTCCAAGCGGCCGAATGGGGCGTCCCGGCGCTTTCCCGGGCAGCCCTGGAATACAACTTCGACTACATTGTGGACAACGAAGCTGTGAATCCGTATTTCATTCTCTCCGACGCCACCAATGATGAAAACTATATCCAAACCTGTGTGGAGGACATCGACGAAGTTTCCAACAACCACGATGAGGTTTCCTGGCGGCTGGAATATCGTGCAGGTAGTGCCGACGATCACTACGGCACCTTCGTCACGGGTGGGGCGAAGGTTGCCGAAATGATGCGGTATTGGCTGGATAACGCACCGGAGTTTGCCCAATTGGATTGGGAAAAAATGGAGTTTTAGCGCCGCAATAATTCCCGATAAATATCGATGCGTTCCACCGGGCAGCGCATACCGCCGATCTGAAAAAGCTGACGGAGTGAGGTTCGACACCTATGCCGCACCTCATCGGCGGTGCTGCGCCAACCCAATGCCCGAACGATGCTTTCGATTATGCGATCGGTGAGCTCATCGTCGCACATGCAGCTATGGGCTAACACGGTTGCCCAAAACGCGGTTCGGCTTTCTAAGCAGCGCTCCACGGGAAGCACCGCGCACACCATCGCCACATCCGGGGCGACCGGGGTGGCATGGGAGAAATCCAGTGCCCGCAGCAGCGGCACAAAGTCTTCGATGCCTGAATCCTCAATCAGGCGAACCACTTCAGGGCGGATCAGCGCCATGGTATCGCCACCCGTCAACGTCGCGTTGATGTCGGTAAGTTCAAATGGTTGGTAAAGGCTTCCCGTTCCGCCCAGGCACAGCGCGGACATTGCACTATCGTCGCAGTCCACTACGTCCACGAGCCGCACGGCAATATCGTGGCGCTGCACGGTGAATAGCAATTGATCGCCCTGGTTCTGGCAGCAGCGGTCCAACCGGGTTCCATCAATCAGTTCTTCATCATTTTTACAGCAGCAGCTTTTTTCACTTTCAGATAGACCAAAGCAAATGCTTAATGTCTTCCCCAGGTCGGCAATTGTCGCATCGCCACCAATGCCTACATCACGAATAATCTCCTCACCGCGAGTGGCGATCGTTGCCTGAAGGATTAACGCCTTCTTAGCACGTAGCGCACCCAATGAGGTAGAAAAATTGCTCTTGACTGGCATGGACATAGCCCCTAGGGTAGCGGTAAATTTTGAATTATGACGGACGGATACAAGTTAAATACCTCTTAACGTGCGCTTATTAATTAATAATTCGTGTGACAATTCCCTGAAAAACCCAAATACCCTGTTGCATATCATCCCTGCTACATGCATGTATGGATGAATGTCTAGGGGCGACGGGGTTTGGGAATCTTTGAAATGATTGGTGTGTTGGAACCGAAGCGCGTCGAAAAGCAAATACCGTTATCGACGCCCACCTGGTGACTGAAATAGACTTGATGCATGTTCGGTCTATTTAAAAAGAAGAAAACCCCCGGCCACATCGCGGCGGAGCACACCAACCTACCCATGAGCCAGCACATGACGCGGCTGATAGCAGAAGAGCTTCCCTTATTGGACTCAGCATCTCGGGTGCGCGTTTATGAGATACTCAACACGTATGATGGCCCGACCATCACGAGCCAAGAGGAATTACCAGCGGAAATACGCGAAATGTTGGATTTGTAACCGTTTTGCAACGTCGCTTCTTTCCCAGTCGCACACCAAATATCGGTAGGGTTGAGCGAGATAAGTTTCTAACCATTTTCCAGATTTGAAGGTGGATAAAACCCTCATGACCAAAAACTCCCCACTTGTAACCAGCGCCCAGAAATTAACTGGTTGGGGCCGCACCGCCCCCACCACCGCGCAGGTTCTCACTACCCCAGATGTGGAGGAAATCATCCGCGCTGTCGCGCTCGTCGCCGAGGACAACGCCGATAAACCGGACTACCTCAAACGCGGCGTCATCGCACGCGGAATGGGACGCTCATACGGCGACCCCACCCAAAACGCGGGCGGCCTTGTCATCGACATGCAGCAGCTCAATAACATCCACTCCATCGACCCGGAAACGGCCATCGTGGATGTCGATGGCGGCGTCACCCTGGATCAGCTGATGAAAGCCGCCCTGCCCTATGGGTTGTGGGTACCAGTACTACCCGGCACCCGGCAGGTCACCATCGGCGGCGCTATCGGCCCGGATATTCACGGTAAAAACCACCACTCGGCAGGTTCCTTCGGCGATCACGTCGTGTCCATGGAATTGCTGGTCGCCGACGGCCGCGTGCTGCACCTTGAGCCGGAAGGTTCCGACGACGACCCAACCGGCGAGCTGTTCTGGGCAACCGTCGGCGGCATGGGCTTGACCGGTATTATCCTGCGGGCCCGGATCAAGATGACCAAGACCGAAACCGCCTATTTCATCGCGGACGGCGATCTGACCGCCAATCTGGACGAAACCATCGAGTTCCACTCCGACGGTTCGGAGCACAATTACACATATTCTTCCGCATGGTTCGACGCCATCTCGCCGGAGCCAAAGCTTGGCCGTTCCGCCATCTCGCGTGGTTCGCTGGCAACCCTGGCCCAGTTGGAGGAATTAAATCCGAAGCTGGCTAAAGACCCGCTGAAATTCAATGCGCCGCAATTGGTCACCGTGCCGGATATTTTCCCATCGTTCACTATGAACAAGCTCTCCATGATGGCTATTGGTGAATTGTGGTGGCTGAAATCGGGCACCTACCGCAACCAGGTACAAAACCTCACCCAGTTCTACCAGCCGTTGGATCTCATCGGCGAGTGGAACCGGGGTTATGGTTCCAAGGGCTTTTTG
The DNA here is from genome assembly GCF_030532965.1 of Corynebacterium sp. Classification (GTDB taxonomy): domain Bacteria; phylum Actinomycetota; class Actinomycetes; order Mycobacteriales; family Mycobacteriaceae; genus Corynebacterium. The sequence goes on along the minus strand of NZ_JAUNKC010000024.1, from coordinate 9,349 downwards.
CAGTACCAATTCGTCGTGCCTATGGATGCGGTGGAACCGTTTAAGGACATCATTCGGGACATTCAACGCTCCGGCCACTATTCCGCGCTTAACGTGTTCAAGCTTTTCGGCCCCGGTAACCGTGCGCCGCTGAGCTACCCAATGCCTGGCTGGAATGTGTGCGTGGACTTCCCCATCAAGCGGGGTCTTGGCCATTTCCTTGATGATCTTGACCGCCGGGTCATGGAATTCGGTGGCCGGTTGTATCTGGCTAAAGAGTCCCGCACCTCTGCCGAGAACTTCCACAAGATGTATCCGGGCATGGCCGACTGGCTCAAGATTCGTAACGACATCGACCCGACCGGCGTTTTCGCCTCCGACATGTCTCGCCGCCTTGAGCTGCATTAATAGAAAGGTTTTCTCCTTATGTTGAACGCTGTGGGCCAAGCCCAAAATATTCTTCTGCTCGGTGGCACTTCCGAAATCGGCCTGTCCATCGTCACCGAATTTCTTAAAAACGGGCCAGCCAAGGTTATCCTGGCAGCCCGTCCGGATTCCCCCCGGATCGAAAGCGCTGTTGCTGAGGTGAAAACCGCTGGCGCTTCGGACGTCGAGGTTATCGATTTCGACGCCACCGATTTCGCTTCCCACCCAGAAACCATCGACTTGGCCTTCGCCAACGGCGATGTGGACGTCGCCATCGTGGCCTTTGGCACGCTCGGCGACCAGGAAGCGTTGTGGCAGGACCAGAAGCTTGCTGTTGACTCCGCTGAGACAAACTTCACGGCACCGGTGTCGGTTGGTGTGCTGTTGGGCGAAAAGTTCAAGGCTCAAGGCCACGGCAGCATCGTTGCGCTTAGCTCAGTCGCTGGCCAGCGGGTTCGCCGCTCCAATTTCGTCTACGGCGCGGCGAAAGCTGGCATGGATGGTTTCTACGTGAATTTGGGTGAGGCGCTGCGCGAACACGGCGTGAATGTCCTCGTGGTTCGCCCGGGCCAGGTTCGCACCAAGATGTCCGCCGATGCGGGCGAGGCACCGCTGACTGTCGAGCGTGACGACGTAGCCAAGGCCGTAGTCGCCGCCGTATTGAATAAGAAAGACGCCATCTTCGTGCACCCCCTTTTCCAGTACGTTTCGTTGGCATTCAAGTTCATTCCACAGGCAATTTTCCGCAAACTTCCGTTCTAGTTTCGGTTTCTTCGCCCCCTTTGGCATTGTCCAAGGGGGCTTTGGCCTGTGTGATATGGGAGACTTATGGGTATGACTGTTCAGGAATCAAGTCACGAGCAACCAGGAGCCATCACGCATCGTGATGAGTACCACCCCGATTTGCCCAGCGTGAAACACACGCTGCTAGGGATCGTGGTGGCGGCTTTGGGCGGCCTGGTTTTCACTTTGGCTTGCTGGTTTGTCCTCAAGACCACCAATTTGCCGGCGTTCGGCCCATCCATGGTCAGCCGCGCGTTGGCGACTTTTAGCACCATCATCTTATTGGCCGCGGTCGCCACGGTGGTCGTGTTGTGGGTGATGGATGAGAAAAAGAAAACACAGCGACCGTTCTGGCGCACCGCGCTTACCTACGTGTTGTGTTATCTCTCCCCGGCTGGTTTGGTGGTCACTTCCACCGCTATTCCGCTATCGGCGACTCGGCTGTACTTGGATGGCATTACGGTTGACCAGGGTTTCCGCACCCAGTTCATGACCAGGTTGGCTGATTCCTGGGCCTTATCGGACATGAATTACATCGACCTGCCCACCTTTTATCCAGGAATGTGGTTCTGGTTCGGTGGGCGTGTCGCCAATGTTTTGGACATTCCCGGCTGGGAAGTATTCCAACCGTGGTCACTGATGTCTATCGCGGCAGCCGGTTGCGTATTGGTGCCGGTGTGGCAACGCCTTGTCGGTAGCCTGCCTGTAGCGACCGGTATCGCCTTGGTCAGCGTCGCCATCACCTTGGTCATGAGCGCGGAGGAACCCTATGCGGCGATCATCGCATTGGGCGTGCCTGCCGCGTGCATTCTGGCGCGCCGCGCCCTGGTTGGCCGCAACCTGGCCATGGTTGGGTTGATTATTTACCTTGGCATGTCGGCTTCCGCCTACACGCTATATACGGCCGTCGTTGCCTTGAGCACCATCGTGATCGCCGCGCTTTACGCTGCTGTTTTGATGAAGTCCGCCACTCCGATTATCCGATTGATAATTATTGGTGTGGCATCGATGGCCATCGCTGCGATCTGGTGGGGGCCATACGTTTTGGCGATCCTGGACGGCCATCCTGCCTCCGGTGCCACTGCGGCTCATTATTTGCCGTTGGAGGGAACCCAGGTTCCATTACCGATGTTGGCGCCCACACTGATTGGCATTTTATGCCTGGTGGGTTTGGTGTACATGATCATGCGGGCCAGCAATTACGACGTGCGCATGTTAGGCATCGGCCTCATGGTGTTCTACGGTTGGGTCGCATTATCCATGGCCTTTACCGTCACGGGCACCACGTTGCTGGGCTTCCGGTTGGACGTGGTGGTGGCCTTACAGTTAGCTACCGCTGGTGTTTTAGGTTTCGCCGAGCTGCGAATTTACAGCATTCACCGGTTGTTCCCGGAAGCGTTCGATGTTAAGACGTCGCGCACCATCACCGTTGTATTCGTGGCGGTTCTCATGGCGGCTGGGTTAGCGTATGCGCAGAATATCCCGAACGATAATGCTGATGCTATCGACCGGGCATATACCGATACGGATGGTTACGGCGAGCGGGCGGATCTGTATCCACCTGATTCCACCCAGTATTACGCGGAAGTGGCGGATCATATCGCTAAGAAGCGGGGCAAGCTGCCGCGCGACACCGTGATCTTGACGGATGAACGCAACTTCATGTCCTATCACCCATTCCGAGGTTTCCAGGCCTTTACCAGCCATTATGCGAATCCGTTGGGTGAGTTTGATCGTCGAAACGAGGCGATCACCAGCTGGGCGTTGGGTAGCTGGAATAAGTTTAAGACCCCGCAATCGTTCGTCGAAAAGCTCGACGAAGCGGAATGGAAGGCCCCCGAGGCATTCGTGTTCCGCGCCGATCTTGAATCAACAATCGAAGATATGAACAGTAGTAAAGACAGCACTGGCTGGGTTTTCGACCTAGCGGAGGATATTTATCCTAATAACCCCAATGTTCGGTTCCATGGTGTTCGGTTTAATCCGGAGGTATTCCTCGGATCGGGCACCATGTGGGATGCCACCCAGATCGGCCCATTCGTGGTGGTGACCCGGTCATGACCACTACCACGACGCCTGCCCGGGCGACTACGCACAGCGGTTTACGCAATATCGCCATTGTCAGCGGCATCATGGGGTTTCTGCTGTTTATCCTCACCCCGTTTATGCCGGTCAGCCAGGTGCAATCCTCCTTGCATTGGCCGCAGAATGATTCCTTGAATTCCGTCAACGCCCCGTTGGAGTCTTACGCGCCGGAGAAAATCAGGCTGAGCGTTCCGATTTCCGCGATTAACTCGCTGCGGGAAGACGAAAATCTACTGGTGGGTACCTTGCCGCCGGATAGCGAAAAGTCGACGTCACGCGGCTTGTTTGTCCGCTCTTTCGACGGCGCCATCGATGTTTTGGTGCGTGACACGGTGTATTTCCAATTGGAGGCGGAAGAGGTAGCTGCTTTAGCTCCTGATTCGGTGCTGAATATCACCTCCGGGCTGAAGACCACGACGGTGGAAATCCCCGGCGCGGTGGACGCGGAAGGCGAGCCGCTGTACGTGACCAGCGAGGAAGAAGAGGATAAGCGTCCGCAGATCACCGGCATTTATACGGAGTTAGAAGGTGACGCTAAGTCGCTTATCGACGCCGGGCTCACCGTCGATGTTGAGATCAATTCCCGCTACACCTCTTCCCCGACTATGTGGAAGTACGCAACCATGTTCGGCGGCGCATTTTTCCTGCTCATCGCACTGGTTGCTTTGTATCGGCTTGACCGGCTTGATGGCGAAGGGGGCTATAAGTTCTGGCCCGCCGGTTTCTTTAAACCCCGCCTGGTTGATGGCGTAGTTTTAGGCGTCTTGGTGGCGTGGTATTTCTTCGGCGCCAATACTTCCGATGACGGCTTCATTATGACCATGGCTCGGGTGTCGCTGGAATCGGATTACATGGCGAATTATTACCGGTGGTTTGGTGTTCCGGAGTCACCGTTCGGTGCGCCGTATTACGATTTCTTGGCGTTGATGACCACGGTGTCCACCGCCTCTACCTGGATGCGGTTGCCTTCGCTCATTTCGGGCATTTTGATCTGGCTAGTCGTTTCCCGCGAGATTTTGCCGCGTCTGGGTGACGGCATCAATGCCCGCAAGGCGGCGCATTGGACCGCGGCGTTGATGTTCTTGGCGTTCTGGTTGCCTTATAACAACGGCCTGCGGCCGGAACCGATCATCGCGCTTGGCACGTTGGTTGCGTGGGTTTCGTTCGAGCGTGCAATTGAACAGCACCGGCTCTTCCCGGCTGCGGTGGGAACCATCGTCGCCGCGTTCACGCTAGCCTGTGGCCCGACGGGTTTGATGGCGGTTGCGGCGTTGCTGGTGAGTTTGTCCAGTCTTATTCGCGTGATGCACCGTAGGTTGCGGTACTTCGGCATAACGGATGCGTCGCCGCGCGGCGCTCTCATTGCTGGGTGGACGGCGTTGCTTGCTCCGTTTGCGGCTGCCGGTACTGCGGTTTTCCTAGCTGTCTTCGGCGATCAAACCTTAATGACGGTTTTGGAGTCGATCCACGTTCGTGGCGATAAGGGCCCTAGTTTGCAGTGGTACCAGGAGTGGGTACGTTACGAAGTATTGTTCCAGCAGGCGGTTGACGGTTCGTTCTCGCGCCGCTTCGCGGTGCTCATGGCGTTTTTGAGCGTGATCTTCATCTTCTCTTCCATGCTGAAAAACGGCAAGGTTCCCGGCTCGAACAAGGGCCCGGCTCTGCGGCTGATGATGGTTTTCCTCGGCACGTTATTCTTCATGAGCTTCACCCCCACCAAGTGGACCCACCACTTCGGCGTGTGGGCGGGGATCGCCGCCGCACTGGGCGCATTGGGCGCGATCGCGTTGAGCGAAATCGCCACCCGTTCCCGCCATGCCCGTACTTTGGTGCTCGGTGGTCTGCTCTTTGTGTTCGCTTTCGCGTTATCCGGCACCAACGGATTCTGGTACGTCTCTAGTTACGGCATTCCGTGGTGGGATAAGTCGATTCAGTTCAAAGCTATCGAGGCTTCGACCGTGCTAATGGTTGTGTCGTTGGTTGTTTTGATTATCGGCGTGGTGCAGTCGTTCCGCAGCGGTTTGGCCACTGAGCTTGTCGACGCCTCCACCGCCTACAAGCGCAAAGATCGACGTCCGAGCCGGTTCGCGAATCTCTTCGCCGCCCCAATCGCCTTCTTCTGCGCGATCGCGGTGTTGTTCTCCCTCGCTTCCTTCGCCAAGGCGTTCATTGACCAGTATCCGGCGTATTCGGTCGGCCTGGGCAATGTGCGTAGCGTGGCCAATAAGGCCTGCGGTTTGGCTGACTATGTGCTGGTGGAAACCAACACCAATGAGTCCTTCTTAAGCCCGCTGAATAGTTCGCTGGGCAGTTCCCTCACCAACGATAAAACCCGAGGGTTCCAACCGAATCGTTTGCCGCAGCTGGGCACGAACCAGCTCCCTAATTTGGTCAGTTCCGCGGAGCTGCTCAATGTTGACGGCGGGCGGCGCAGCGAGAAGGGTGTTAACGGCTCCACGTGGACATTGCCGTTTAATCTCGACCCGGACACCGTCCCGGTGGTCGGTTCCTATACGCAGGGCCGCCAGTTCTACGCCCAGACCACTACCGATTGGTACAAGCTTCCGGAAGAAACTGAGGAGTCTCCGCTGGTGGTCGTATCTGCGGCTGGCATCATCGAGGGTGTCGACGCGGACGGGGTGGAGCAAGAGGGCCAGAAACTTGTGCTGCAATACGGCAAGTCGAACGCTGATGGTAGCGTCGAAAAGCTCGGCGAAACCCAAATGCTCGACATCGGGCCGATGCGCAAGTGGCGTAACCTCAGGCTTCCGCTATCCGACCTGCCGGATGAAGCGGACGTTATCCGCATCCATGCCGTCGATTCCTCCCTTGACGAGGAGCAATGGTTGGCATTCACCCCACCTCGGGTGCCGAAGCTCGATACCTTAAGCAATACGGTCGGTTCGGAAGCACCTGGCCTGCTCGACTGGTCGGTTCCGCTGCAATTCCCATGTCAGCGGCCATTTAACCACTATGCGGGCGTGGCGGAAATCCCGACGTACCGCATTATCCCGGACTACAAGGGCAAGCGCAGCGGCACCAGCTTCCAGGATTATCACGGCGGTGGCGTCTTGGGCACAGCTGAGACCGTGAACTATTCCTATGAAATCCCGGCCTACGCCAAGGACGACTGGCTGCGGGATTGGGGTTCCATTGAACGCTACCAGATCCGCCCGAATTCGGTGGGCGATATTCCGGATGGCGCAATCATCGACCACGAATCTATAACCCGCTCCGGGTTGTGGAACCCAGGTCACCAAAATATCGATACCGATAAGAAGGAATACAACTAACCACCACAAACACCGCCTGGTCACGATGATTGATTGCCGTGGCCAGGCGGTTTTTGTTTGTGCTTTTCTACGGTTTGCGGGAGGAAAAATCCAATAAACGACTTTCCCTGCCGCACCATGCGGCACTGCAACTAAGTATACCTATCACACCAGCTGAAACAACCAATACTATATCACCTGAGTAGACGTCGCTAAGCATCCCATAAACAATATAAGCAACTGGTACCAACCCAAAGGAAATCGCGTAATCTATCGAAGAGACTCGACCAATTTCTGATTGACTCACATGCGTTTGCAGTACAGAACCCCACAATGAACCAGATACTTCCAAACCTATACCGGCAATTAAGCAGCAAACAAGAATTATTGGAAACGAAAGTTCCAAATAAACCGCAAGGAATGGAAAAATTGAAAGTGGAAAGACCAAAAATGATAACGACAGCAACTGACTTCTAGCCGGAAAACGCAACAAGTATATAGCACCAATAATGTACCCCAAGGATGTTACTGACAAAGTCAACGCCCATTGGGATTGAGTCCAGGTTTCTAAAAATACAAACGGTAATGTTACAGCGGCCGCTCCCGATTCCAGAAAAAGCAACGCTGACCAAAAGCAGATTGCTAAAACAAACCATGGGTACTTTTTATTAAGTCCAGAAAGTCCTAGCTTTTGACAAGGAACGGCTTCGTCAGAACCTTGTTTTATACCTAACGGTGATGTTAGTCGGATACTATTAATAAAGCCGCCAGATACTCCCATCAATACTGCCACCATATAAAATAAGAAATTATGTCCAAATGTTGGGATAGTGATGCCTACTAATAATGGTCCAATCACTGACATTACATTCCGACTACCGCGTGCTATAGCATTCGCTCGCACATTGTTTTCTGCTGGCACTATGGATGGCAAAAGCGCATATAAACTAGGCGCACCAAAGGCACTTACCAGACCAGTGATAAAAGAAATTACGTACACTTGCCAACCCAGCCCATACCGCAACAAGCAAAAAGCAAGAATAAACTGCAGTAATGCGCTTACTATTAAAGTACGACTGGCAAGTTTAACCCGATCATATTTATCTGCAATTACACCTCCGACTAGCGATATCATCATGGTAGGCAACGTACGCATCGCTAAAACAAGTCCGATTCCAGTCGGGTTCGATTCCTCAAACCCAAGAAAAATCAACCCTAATGAAAATGCTGATAGGGCAAGCGACTGAAGCGCTTGCCCTATCACTAGGTACCAAAACGACCAAGAAAATCTATGCAACATTATTTAGCCGTAGCCGACAGATCCATTGCGTATTCGGTACTATCCTCAATTCCAGATTGCTTAAATGCCTCAATCCTGTCAACACAAGGATCGCATTGCCCGCAATGGGTTTCGTCTGAAGCAGCACAACTCCAGGTATCTCCCAACGGCAGTCCAAGTGAGTGACCTAATGCAACTACGTCGCTCTTCATTAATTCCAAGTATGGAGTCTTAAATTGAACCGCATAGCTTTCACCTTCGCATGATGACGTGACCTTTTCCAACAATTCAAAGTAGCTTGAATTGTTATCTTTATACACGGTGTCGTTGAAATGTACACCGTAATAAACTGAGCTTGCACCTTGTTTCAGGGCCCATGACGCTGCCATAAGCAGTGCTATTGCGGAACCAAATGGCTGCACATCTTTCGATTGGTCAGGGGCATGCTCACTGGTCAAAATCGGCCCTGCCGCTTTCCGAAGGTACTGAGGGAAAGGGAGGCCGTACAACTCGCGCATGGGGGCGGAAAAGTCGACTATGTGATGCTCAATGCCAAGATCCATTGCGACTTTCTTTGCTGCAGCGATTTCCGCATTAGCTTCCCGCTCCCCAAAATCAAAGGTAATCGCAAGAACTTTCTTCCCTTGACGTTTGACTAGGTCGTAGGCAAGTGTTGAAGAGTCCGGCCCTCCTGATAAGAGAATAACAACAGGATTTTCCATATCCATAATCTCCTTAATATATGTAGTGAAATGAATAAATGGAGTGGAACATTTACTACTTTAAATCAACATCGATACATTTTTCAATAACTTTTGCCATTTTTATCTTAAAACATCTCTCAAATGGAAAAATTTTGAACTGCCGTAGGTTTTGTTCCTAGGCGTTTACTTTGTTTCCTTAATTTTTCTTGTTGGTGGTTGGGTGTTCCAATATTCCGTTTCGACTTCGACTGGTGTGCGGTAGCCTAGGTTTTCTTCGAGTCTGGTTTCATTCCACCAAGTAACCCAACAGAACGTGGCGATTTCAACTTCTACAGCATCAACCCATCTGTGGGCATTGATGAGTTCATTCTTATAAGGAGCCGTTGACATTTTCCGCGAGGGCATTGTCATAAGAATCCTTTTGCTGTGCCGGTTGATGCGGTAATCCCCGATTCTCTCAGCCGCTGATTGTAAACAACACTGACGTACTGTGTGCCATGGCCTGTATGGTGAATCAGCCCAGTAGTTTCCTTCGCTAAAGCAATAGCCTGGTTAAGAGCCTGCAACGGCAAAGCCTCACGTACGCAGTGAATCTGATAAAGCCCAGCCGATGATCTTGCGGGAGAACACATCGGTGATACAAGCGGTGTACACAAACCCTTTCGTGGTTAGTACATAGGTAATATCAGCAACCCATAACCGGTTAGGGCAACTGGCTGTGAAGTTACGGTTAACCACGTCTGGTCGGGTGTCTGCTTGGTGCCTGTACGGGTGGTGATCGGGGTTTTACCTTTGCTTTTACCGCACACACCCGCCAAACG
>NZ_JAUNKC010000051.1 GCF_030532965.1 Corynebacterium sp. | reverse complement strand
ACACCTACGTCACGGGCAATGGTAGCAATGCTAGTTGCGTCATACAGCCAGCGTAACAGCATAGTCGCTTGTGTCCAGCAGGTGGCGGCACGCTGATAAGAGCGGCGGTCGTGGCGCTTACGATGCGCTTGAAGCCATGCGCTGATGATGCGGACAGTAGTAATGGGGACGTCAAGTGTGGCACAATAGCAGAGCACGCGGAAAACCTTTCAGACGTTTGTTTTCATTGACAAAAACAATGCTGATAGATCTTTCCGCGTGCCTTTCGTTACGACACACCCACCAAAACTCCAAAACCACAGGTCAAAAATTCACACCCATTTCCCCGGTGAGAAAACCTCAGCGGCTGAAAGAATCAGGAATTACCGCATCAACCGGCACGGCAAAAGGATTCTTACGACAATGCCCTCGCGGAAAATGTCAACGGCTCCTACAAAAATGAACTCATCAATCCCCACAGATGGGCTGATGCTGTAGAAATTGAAATCGCCACGTTCCAATGGGTTACTTGGTGAAATGAAACCAGACTCCACGAAAACCTAGGCTACCGCACACCAGTCGAGGTCGAAACGGAATATTGGAAAACTAACCGCCAACAACAAATAATGGGAAACAAGGCAAATGCCTAGGAACAAAACCCGGGGCAGTTCACCTAGAACACTTCACACCGACTAACCTTATACCCATCACCAAGCCCTTCGTTATCCTGCATATCAACCACAACCAAAACAATGAGAAAATTGGGATAATCCTCCACCTGCAAGCTCAAATGTGCTACACTCCATTATGTAAGATTTCACTATAAGAGAAAGTGGTGATCATGAAAAAATATTCATCAATACCAGCTGCAGCAATAATTGCATGCACGCTATTAGTGGCTCCAATGCCAGCTCAGGCTGTTGACTTCTTCACACCTTCTGCAGCCGGATGGCCCTGTAAAGAGCGCCAGTATTTCGTGGGGCCTACTGGACAATTGGAATCTCATTGCGTTAAGTACTGGGACCTTTGGGATTTCCTCAAGAACATCTTTAAGTAACAATGTTTGTTAAATGAAAGTGCGGATTGACGTGCAATCATTTTAGTTAAGAGGAACCCCAGCGACAAAGATGTAGAAGTACGCCAAACTTCCTGAGCTGCGATACTCTTGACACTTTTGTCTTGAAGCACGTGACCGGTGTTCTCAAATGAGGGTTCGTTTCTATTTGATGGGTACCGGTTTTCGTGTTTAGGTTCGCTCATTCGTTGTGTGGGCTTAGTACGTTATGCAAATTGGATTTTGCACGATGAATTCTCCAGTAGCCGTGTTGGACTTTGAATCTTCGTTGCAGCTGATGAAGACCTGTGTGGGTGTGTCTGATAACTAGGCAACACTTGATGGGGTACGTGATCTTTTATTGACTGTTAAAACCCTAATTTCTGTTGGCCAGGCGTTTTGGCTGGTTGCATGGGGCAGAGGAATTTCTCCATAGCATTGGTGGGGATTGTCTTAATAGTGGAATGTGGGTGGTTTGGTTTTGTGTATTCCTCGGGCGAGATGCGTTCCAGTGACGTGTAATGATTCTATTCATCTTTACCCGTGTGACCAGGGTAGTGAGAGGTTTTTAAGTAAGTCACATTCCTGAATAGTTTTAGTTTGAGTTGTGCATTCTCTAGAAGTGCTTCTTGCTCACTAAACCACTGACAAACTATCAAATGCCAACAAGAGTAATCATGTATGTGGAACATTAAATAAACATTTAAACGACAAAACTTAGCATTTACTCATCAACAGGCTAAAGGAAATAAATGGTTAAAGTAAAAAAATGTTACCTGAAGGGAACATACCTCCTTCACTACTTCCGTTTGGAGACCTTTTATCTCCATTAGGACTAGTCTCAAGGGTTCAACAGCTTCCGTCCACAGAAGGAGAACCCCGTTATCCAATTTACACGGGATCTCTCGGGAATCCGGGAGAAGTACTCGGAACTCAAAAAGGATGGTCACATGACCCAAATTCTGGAAACTTTGATGGTGCGGGCGGTGACATAGATAAAGGAGTGGCGGCATATCTGAGCATCGCAGAGTCACTGGAACGCTACGCATCAATTTCATGGGATCCTGACCATTTCGTTTGGGCTAGTGCAACCGAAATGGGCGAGGATGGAATAGCACCCGCCCAATGGCCAAACTGCTCAGAGAATGAACTACGCGATCCTAGGTCGGGATTGGTATCAAGCGATCCTAGAATTCCAATCAGGTGGGTGAAAAGTTGGTCATTGACAAGAAATAAAGCAGTCTACGTACCAGCTGTTCAAGTGTACTTAAAAATTACTCCAGAAAGTGCAGCCGAAAGGTACACGCATCCCGTTTCAACAGGGTGTGCAGCGCATACAGACCCAATCGAAGCGGTCAAAAACGGCATTCTAGAAGTGGTGGAAAGAGATTCAATCGCACTAACATGGCTTCAAGAGTTGCCCCTACCTGAAATAGAAATCGTCGAAGAAGATCTTAACGTTGAACACCAAGATTTTTGGCAAAAAGGTCAATCTCCGTTCCTTAAAACTAGGTTTTTTGACGCAACCACTGACTTAGGAATTCCCGTAATTTATGGACTTCAATTAGCGGACAACGACGAGAAATTAGCAACTTTAGTTGCCGCAACCTGTGACCTTAATCCAAGCAAAGCAATCGCAAAATTATTGCGTGAGTCTGCATCACTTCGTATTGCATTAAGGTCGTTATCGAATGCTTATAGCGATACAATGCTTAACGATCCCGAAGATACTATTAGTGTCTTCGGAGGAGCTATATTGAACGGGAAACTTGCTAACCGACCTCTCTATAATTTTCTCTTAGAAAATAAGAGTGAAAAAACAACTCTGGCAAAAATTGGAAGAAATTATAAGTTTGACAATTCCTTACATGGACTTGTCAACCAACTAGCACTTAAAGGGTGCGAAGTACTCGTAGTAGACTTAACTACCGATGAAGCACGCGCAATCGGGGCGCATGTTGTCAGGGTTTTGATACCGCAACTGATGCCGCTATCATTCGTTCACCGCGCTAGATATTTGGGCCACCCACGTTTGTATGAAGCGCCAATTGCCATGGGGCATGAAAGCAAACCTGAAGAAAAAATAAATCCCAACCTTCAACCATTTGCTTAAATAGATAGGTAAAATATGCAAACAATAGAAACTAATTCAAAAATGTTGAAAGCGTTTCAAAAAAATAAAGAAATCCTATATTTGGCAGCAGACGAATTTGGTGCAAAAGTTTCCGAAGAATTAGCCAGAACTTGGGCGGGGACGGTTATTAAAATCGAAAACGGAACCCATCCAAACAATTGGCCTTGGGCAGATCTGATCGTACTAGTGATCGGTTATGAGCGGCCACATATCGCTGAAACTGTTGAACAGGTCGCTTATAGATGGAATGTTCCGTGGTTTCCTATCATAGCGCGACCAACAGAAATCCAAATTGGTCCGATCATAAAACCAAAGATTACACCTTGCTATTCATGTGTTGAACGACGCCGTCGCCAACACGGAACTGCACATTCCGCCGATCAGGGTATACCTCAAGGTTTAAGTAGAGCATACTCTATTTTGGAAATCCAAATTGCATTAGTTGCAGCCATTTCAAATTGGGAACTCTATAACCTTTGTAACCATAGCGGTGATAGTTCAGAAAGAGCAAATGCACGACTTTTGGATCTAGTGACAGGAACGTTAACTTCCCATCCGGTTATTGGCATTGACCAATGTAAACGGTGCGGTGGGAGGTTTGGAGAGAAAATAGAAAACCAAAACAAACTCTGGCAATCCTTAATGTCATCGATCGAAAATCATTCTTTAGAAAACACCATCGTCAATAAGTCTACAGATACAGGTTAAAATGAAAACAAAAAAAGGTCTCAGCGCTAACCATATCGGACAGGCCGCAAAATTCGACCCCCAATTACGAGTTCCGAAGTTTCCCCGAATTCGACGAGACATTGATGTGGAACAAAATGAAAACGAATTGGTTGTCACGGGTACTCCAAAGCGGCAAATTTTTCGGGGCAGTGTCGCTGCCACAATCTTACCTAAACTCATGCATCTTCTTGATGGAAAACATGACCATCAAGCGCTATCTCAACAACTTGAAGTTTCAGAAGAAATAGTTTTTCGGATTTTAGCGCTTTTGTGGACTAGCGGAGTGATTGAAGAAAATTCACCGAGGATCGGCTCAAATGAAATTGATCAAAATGAAGCTCTAGTGAACTTTGTGTCACGAATCGGAGATTCGACAGCTGCCAATAGTTGCTGGGAAGATGCTGTAACCAGATGGTCAAATACTCATTTTGCAATTTGGGGCAATAGGGAGTTGTCTGCACGGCTGAAAAATCTGCTCCAACGTGATTCATTAGTTGAAGTCGAGCAAATCAACGAAATCGATCCGGGCCGGTTATCCAGAGTTGACCTGATCCTGGTGCTAGAAGACGGCGAAAACCGCCAGACCGCAAAGGAATTGATAAGCTTAGCGTGGGAACTGGAAAAGCCTGTTCTCTGCTTTAGAATCACCAGTTCAGTTGCACAACTTGGTCCTTATTTATTAAGAGGATTAACACCTTGTTTCGATTGCAGCACTACATATGATCCTTCTCCGAGCACCCAAAAGATACAGCCTTTTAGTTTAGAAATAGGTATTACGCTTTTTTGTCGTGAGATATTCGCACTAGTTTCAAGGTCATGTCCTTCCCCACTTCCTAATAAGTGGCGTTCGGTTGATTTGCAAAGTTTAACAGTTGATGAAGTATTCGCTTCATCCCAGCCAGGATGTACGAATTGCACATGTGCGGCACCATCTGATGAAAATAAAGGTATTCCCGCTCCACTTCCAGTGCTATATGAAGCCGGCGTTTCAATGCCACCGAAACAGTTTGCAGATCCCAAAGCTCATCAGGTTCATTACAAATCAAGTAATCTCCAATTGCAACATTTGTTTAGAACATGGCCTATATTCCCCAAAACAAAGTTACCTCCAGCAGTTTTTGACGAAGAATTTGTAAAAACTCAGGCGAGCTCTGATTCGGCACTTGATTCCTTGAGTCTACTTCTTAATTCCATGGCAGGGCTTAAAGAAATCTCAAACGATAAGGTGAAGAGGTGGACTGCTTCTGGTGGAAATATTGGCTCGGTAATGATCTACGTCGTTATCCGTGATTTTATCGGTGTGCCTCCTGGTATTTATGCATGGGTTCCCAAAGATAACTCATTGGCAAATTTGGGTATTGATATAACGGCCTTTGAAAGCACAGCCCCCGTGTCTTTTATTTTAACCGGCGATTTTTTGAAGGTTGCTTCTAAGTATGGGGCATTTGCTTTGCGTATTCTGTTTTTGGACAGTGGCTGTGCTTTAGCAACGGCACAACGCCTTACGGCCAAATTCGGTTGGAGTTTTAAACGAAACAAACACCTAGAAGATCTAAAGATACATCATTTTCTTTCCCTAGATCCTGAACTAGAACCCGTTACGGCAATGTTTGATGTAACGTTCTAAAATAAAAGGAAGATCCATGTTAGATAGTGCAGATATCACCCGTAAACTGATCAAAGAGTTATTAGACGATACACATAATGATATCCCCAGAAAAAAAATAGTAAGGAAACAGCGTTCGACTTGTGGGGAAAAAATTGCGATCCCTTTCGGAGATTCTTCACCTGTTAGAGATGAAATTATTTCCGCATTACACAAAAGAACTGCTACAAGAATATGGTCACAACGTACCGTACCTGCTACTATGTTGTTTGAGATTTTAAGATTCGCTTGGGATCTTGTATTTCTAAACGAGGAAGATCGGGCAGCTGATTTTCCACGTTTAGAAATTATCTTGATAGCGAATGGAGTCGACTGCCTAACTCGAGCCATATATGAATTAGACGTAATGCGTCGGACAGCTAATCCAGTTTTTAAACCCACTAGCGGAAATGATCTTAAGGGACTTGTATTGCAAGAAGAATTTGAGAAGGCACCTGTTCTTATAACCATTGGAACCGACTTATCGAATTCAAATGCTCATGAATACCGTGAACAGATGATTAGAGCGTCAATGCTTGCCTATCACGCTTGGCTAAAATCCATTGAGCTTGGCTTAGTTGGTTCTGTTTTTGCGGGACTCTTACCTTCTCCATTGCGTAATCTAATAGAATTCGATGGAGTGTCTAGGCATCAGCTCTTTGCACTTGCTCTTGGGTATCCATCTGAACTCGATTAACGAAGGCTTTTTGGGGCACTTCAGTGGGCGGCGTTCCTGCTGGTCGGGGCTATCGGGCTAGATATATACAAAGTGCACGTCATCGGAATTGTAAAAGGGCATAGTGCATGCGACTAGGTTTTTACTGATTAGCCGTATCTGTTGCGCCCGGATTTCGGACGAGGTTGTAGATGAGGTTGTATAGCCCCTCGTAAAACTCGCCGGGGATGCTGTGCTCGGCACCGCCAACGTTACGTAGGTAGAAACGCCCGCCGTCGTCGATAAGCACTGTGGCGGAATTTGTGGTTCCGAGAACGAACATTTCGGATTTTTCCTTTGTCGGCCCGAATTGAAAACGGTTGTAAAGCGTAACCGGGTGGTGTGAGGAATCAAACCCCAGAATTTCATCGACGATGGTCAAGCCCCATAGCGCCTTGACAAACCAACGGATGGTTTCTGGTGCTTTCTTGCATTCAGGTGCAGCAGATTGTCGGTCCCAGCGCCAACCGGCCTGCACCAACAGGCGGTGGAAGCGCGGATCAATATTATCGGGGAGTGTCACGAGCGCTGATGTTTCGGGATTGAGATGGATTGCCTGTTCACTACGCATATTCAAAACGGCGCAATCGATGTGGTAGCCCGTGATTTCACCGGAGCTATCGAGGCTTGCCCACACGTAGTAATTGCTTCCTGGTTCGACGCGGCAATACGCGGCGGTGTCTCCGATCATGCCGTGTGCATCCAGGCTTGCTGCCGCCACTGTGGTTTTCGGGGCTTTGGTTGCAAAACCGACAATGCCGGACGTGGTGTTTATGTTGTTGGACGTGTGCTTTGGTGTTTGGCCTATGTTGAAATCGACGATTCCGAACCGTGAAATTGGTGTTTCGGAAAACAAGATGCTCAGATATGCTGGCTGCCCGGGCATTCCTTCGGGGTTTTTCTCATCACCAGCGAGGGTTACTAGAACGTCATATTCCCCAGCTTTGGCAGGTAGCTTAATCTCACTATCGCTTCGGTGGGTTGGGTCGGACACCGTAATGTCAGTGCCTTCGATTACTAGAGTCCCGACCGTGTACGTCGTGAGTGTTAGTGCTGGTGGATCTTGTCGCTCCCCGTTGGTGGCAGGGGGAGTCGCTACTGTCCGGTTGGATAGGGGATAGAAATCGAAGGAGGTATTGAGGTTGTGAACTGTGGTTTTCATTGTGTTTTGAAGCCGTTTTTCTAAACTCGTGACGGTGGATTTATGGTAGGCGAATATTTCTCGTTCAACCCGATTGCCGGGCAAATAGCACCACGCTAAGGCTAGAAATAAGATCGCCGATATGGATAGCAGTAGGGAATAGCCCCGCGGGAAATCTGGCCGATAGACGAATACACATAAAGCGACTGTTATTAGAACGATAATCGCCATTGTTATGGCGTTATGTGGAAGCTTTCGTAGTGTCTTGACTATTTGCTTGTTCCACATGATTGCAATTGTCATTATGGCGATGTGTAGAAATATTGGAGTACTTCCGATGAGGAATGTGAGGAATGGGTGTATGCCCCATTGCCGCGCTGCATCAAAAAGGCTAAGCGACTGCGTTGCGATAGGAACGATAATCAGGTTCCCTGATGCTGTGAGCAGATTTAAGGTGGACCATTGGGAACGTATGGACAATTGCTGGTACCCGTCATAGAACAGGGCAAAGCAGACAAATTTCAAAGCTGCGAACCACGTGATAACCAAAACTGTAGGGAGAATTTCCGCATACGAAGCAGAAAATAAGTAGAGAGTTACCGGAAGTTCAAAAAAGGGAAATAGTGACGATGCCCATTTCCAGGTTGGGGGTTTGGGATTTTTCAATTGGGAGGCATGGGCTGATAGCCGATTCCTGGCGGATTGGATTTCGGATCGAAGTTCAGCCACTCCGAGCACGGGTTGGGGAACCATATCGATGAAGAAGTAGCAGACATTGAATATTGCGATCAATGTGATGAGCTCGAACCATGTTCCTGCGGTAACTGAACGGTAGATCTCGGAATAAAAATTCGCGATATCGTGCCAGGTTATGTGGTTCTGTACGGAAGGGCTAATTGCCGCTTGACTCTACCTGAGAAGTAACGAAGCTGTTGAGATGCATATGACGGAAAAGCCAGCGATTTTTGCGATAGTGTAGGCGCGGATTCTATTGGTGAGCGGTGCGGTATCCGCACCTTTTGAGGATTTGGTGGACCAGACGACGATGCCCCCTAAGGCTATTAGCACCGTCAGTGTAGTACCTAAATCAACACCGTCGCCGCCGGGTAGTGGGGCAATGGCCCGTAAGTGCCCGACCAGAAACGTCAGTGCCAGCGCCGATAACCCAATCATCCAGAGGTTAACTATAGCGGTCTCATTTCAAAAGCTTAGGTTGTTTGGGTGTGTTGGTGGTGGGGT
>NZ_JAUNKC010000023.1 GCF_030532965.1 Corynebacterium sp. | reverse complement strand
GAACCAGTGACCTCTTCCGTGTCAGGGAAGCGCTCTCCCGCTGAGCTAAACGCGCAACCAACATTCATAAATGAATGTGGAGCGGATGACGAGACTCGAACTCGCGACCCTCACCTTGGCAAGGTGATGCGCTACCAACTGCGCTACATCCGCATGCACTCTTTTTTGGTGCGGAAAAAACATTAGCCGCTTCCACCCAGGAAACACAAATCTGCACGTAATCTCACTGGATTTCGTGCAGGCTCTGGCGCTTTCACTTGGCGTGAAACAACATCGGTGTAATTTGGGTGACATAAGGATTTCCACCCGCCGTTACAGAAGAAACTAAAAATTAGGTTTCCGCGATTAGCCGTGCTAGTTTTGTGTAACGAAAGCCGGTCACGCTTCATTGCAGACTTATCTTTCTCAGGTCCTATGGCTCAGTGGAAGAGCGTTCCGTTCACACCGGAAAGGTCGCTGGTTCGATCCCAGCTAGGACCACCAATACCGCACCTTCATATTGATGGTTGCGGTTATTTTTTTATCCACCAAAACCACACCACATTTCCCATGTTCCCCACCCCCAAGCTGTCACCGCGCATCATTACAGACCCCTTATCCACTGACAACATCTCCCAACTGCTTCCAGCTTTCTGCCCAAGAACAACCAAGAATTTTTATGTTCAAGCAATTGCCGTGTCGACACTTAATGGGCAAGCAACAATAAACGGTTCCAGTCAGGCGCTGGGAAATGACGTCGATACCGCGTTGTTACTCAAGTCTCGTGTTCTCGCCGATTGCATTATCGTCGGCGCGGCAACCGCTCGTGCGGAAAACTACGGCGGTGTCACCTTCACCGAGGCGGAACAAAATGAGCGCAGAAACCGCGGCCAATCTCCTATCGCCCCGATCGCCGTAATAACGGCACATGCACAATTAGATCCCACATCCAGATTGTTCACCGACACCCCTATCCCCCCGATCATCATCACCGATCCGGCTACTGCGGATCCTTCAGCACTCGCTCGAATCGCGGATACCGGCGCAACGACCATAATGGTTGCGAATTTAGATGCAACATCGATCATCGCTGAGCTAACCGCGCTAGGTTTTAAACACCTCAGTGTGGAAGGCGGGCCGCAGATATATTCACAATTTTTGTCTAACGGTCTGGTCGACTCACTGAATCTCACTATTGACCCCCGCGTCACTGCGATCACATCACCGCTATTTCCGTTGTCGACTACAGACTGCCCATCGGCAATAAACCTTGAGTTAAGCCAGTGTGGGGCTAGTACTGACGGTTTCGTCTTTCTCCGGTATCAGATTCCCAAGCAGTAAAAACTACGTGCTTGCCACGCGCACACCAACACGTATCCTCGGCTCGTTCTCTCGAGAATCACGAGTAGATGCGAAGCAATTAGGTTAGGTATCGGAAAGTTACAGAATATTTCCGAGCCATGCCCGCATTAACTTTGAGCCACGCTAACCTAAGAGAGTGAACACTTTCTCGATGACCAAACTGCAAACAATGTGGGCGGAGCCACTACCACAGCAGCCTTCTTCTGATACTGGGCACAACCAGGCTGAGAGCATAGACCACACCGGCAAGGCAGCCCGGTTACAGGCAATTGGCAGGCTTGCATTATGGCCGTTAGCGATATTTTTAATAACTCATCGGGTGTTTATCTTGGCGGGCAACGGGAGCAAAACCGATGACTTCACTACGGTCTATCAAGCCCTGAGAAGGTTCCTAAGCGGCGAATCGGTCTATAACGAGACGTATCATTTCGTCGATCCTCATTATTTATATAACCCCGGCGCAACATTAATTCTCTCTCCGTTGGGATTGGTCGAGGATCCGACTATCGCCAGAATCGGATTTATCGTCATTAATGCGCTCTTCATAATTGGCGGCTTAGCAATACTCACGCGCCTATTTGGCCATGCGCTTAACAGTGTGGTTTTCCCCGCAGTTATCGTTATAGCTTTTTGCACGGAAGCCGTTATTAATACTTTGGTTTTTGCCAATATCAATGGGATCTTATTATGCGCATTATGCGGATTCATTTGGGCAATATTGCGCGATAAAAAATGGCTCGCCGGGATAATTTTGGGGATAATGATTCTGATTAAACCGGTTTTCGCTCCTTTGCTTCTGATTCCATTCGTAAAGTTTTACTGGCAAACTTTTTCTGCTGCGATCGGCATTCCCATTATCGTCAACGTTCTTGCATGGCCGGTTATTCCCGGCGCCTCGGATTACCTTCACCGAACAGTTCCCTACCTGGGCGAGGTTCGCGACTACGCTAACAGCTCATTTCCCGGGTTAGCGGTATATTTCGGACTAAATCCATGGGTGAAAAATCTGGTTTTCGCGCTATTTGCAGCTGCAGTTATCATTGCGGTGTTTTTCTTACTTCGGCTTCGTAATAGCGATCCGTTGCTGTGGGTTTCCGCCACATCCGGCGTGTTGTTAGCTGGCGCGTTCTTACTATCGTCCTTAGGGCAAATGTATTATTCCATGATGCTCTTTCCACTACTGTTCACCGTGTTCAAGGATCGGTCACCCATGCATTCAGCTGCCGGATGGATAGGCACCATTTTATGTTTGTCGCCGCTTGATTGGGTATCGGTTTACTTTTCAATATGGGGCAGGTGGTTTAATACCTTCCAAGCGACGATTGGCTGGGCAATTATTATTGCCGCGGTAACGGCGTTTTCTGTCGCCGCTTTTCGACGTTCAAAAACCCCAATTCAGCTATAAACAAGCTGTCGTTTAAGATAGCCCTATGGTTGATTTTAAATTCATTAGCGACGATCAATGGCGCGAGCGATTGACGGATGAGGAATTTCGGGTTTTACGACAAGCAGGAACCGAAGCACCGCATGTAGGCGAATACACCAAAACCACCACGGAGGGAGTGTATTCCTGCCGTGCATGTGGCAGTGAGCTATTCCGATCGACTGAAAAATTCGATTCTCATTGCGGATGGCCGTCGTTCTTTTCACCACTGGCCGGAGATGCAGTCGTAGAACGCGAGGACCGTTCCCACGGCATGGTCCGTACCGAAGTAATCTGCGCTACCTGCGAGTCTCATTTAGGGCACGTTTTCGCGGGCGAAGGCTACGATACCCCCACAGATCTGCGCTACTGCATCAATTCCATTTGCCTCACTTTGGAGGAAAAGCCGATCAGTTAACAGATCCTCTTCTTTTTAACACCACAATAGATGGGCTCAGCCATAAAAACCGAGCCCATCTATCAATCTATTTTTATGCGTTTGGCTAAGGCAACACCCGAATAACATCAGCGATTGACGAGACTCGCCGACCGGTGAAAAATGGGATTTCTTCCCGAACGTGCAACCTAGCGTCGGTGTAACGCATCGTGTGCATCAGATCGACAATTCGGTGAAGTTCTGGCGCTTCAAAGGCCAACAACCATTCATAATCACCAAGAGCGAATGCTGGAACGGTGTTTGCGCGAACGTCAGGATAATCCCGTGCCGCCATGCCGTGTTCGGCAAGGATTCGACGTCGCTCGGTTGGATCCATGACGTACCAGTCGTAGGAACGAACAAATGGATATACCGTAATCCAGTCGCCAGGGGTCTCCCCCATAATGAAGCTGGGCAGGTGAGATTTGTTGAACTCGCTGGGTCGGTGCAGGCCATTTCCGATCCACGCTATTTCTACCAGCTGGCCAAGCGCCGTGTCTCGTCGAAAAGCGCTAAGGGCGTCTTGCAATTGGGAGAATTCTTCTGCGTGCCACCAGATCATAAAATCAGCGTCTGCGCGGCAACCCGCAAGATCGTAGATCCCCCGGATTATAACACCGCCCGACTCTTCCACCGTGTGAAAGAATTCAGCCGCTTGCGCGGTTATCTCATCACGTTCAGTTCCCAAAGCCCCAGGAATTGCTCGGAATACTACCCACTGAGCGTATTGTTGCATCTTATTGAGGGCTTCAAAGTTAAGTTTCTCAGCCATTGTCAGCTAAGTCCTTTCTTACAGGCTTACGTCGTAGTTTCATCGGAAATCCACGTCTATTTCCGACCGTCCCGCACAGTTGCCCAGTTGCCAGCGCCAGGCATGGTTTTGGCTAGCAGCTTTCATTTCACCTTTTTCGTAGGAGCTAATATTCAAAGGCAAAACGGTCAGCTTTGGTTTAGCCACAACGCCAATGATATCGATCATAAGTTGCATATGTTAAATTCCGTAGGTTTACCCCCGAACCACCCCCAGTCACCGCGCCGGCTAGCATTTGCACCTGACCATGACTCTGAAGCCTCTTGTACTAAGCGCGTAACTAAAAAGCAGCGTAACCACAGCTTCTGCATCTTTGCCCCCGCCCCGCACTTCCCCACGTTACGGCATTGTGATTCAGCTTTCGGCGTGGCGTCGCCGACACTGAACCATATTTCGCTAGTTTTGCGTTTGTGACTGACACCCCTGTATCCCCAACTCCGGTATCCGCAACACCTGCCCCCGAGTCCGCACCGGCAGACTTTTGCCGCGCAGTGGACTCAATGCATGAAGCCGTGCTTCGAAGCGAAATAACGTTGGGCACAATTCGGCCACCTCAGCGCCTGGCACCGTTTAGCCACGCGATCGGTTTGGAAGTCACTCGTCCCGAATCCTCAGCCATGAATGAGACAGAGGCCGAGGGTGATGCTTTCGGGCGTCTCATTCTCTTACATGATCCGCAAGCTGATGACGCTTGGGAGGGTTCCATGCGTCTTGTTGCCTATATCCAAGCCGATATGGAACACGCCGTGGCATCAGACCCATTGCTTCCCGAAGTTGCCTGGCAATGGCTTAATGAGGGGCTCAGCGAAGGCGGAGCGGACTTTACCAACCTTGGCGGTACAGTAACCTCAACCACGTCAGTCCGCTTCGGCGATATTGGCGGCCCTCCGAGCGCGTATCAATTAGAAATGCGCGCTTCGTGGACTGCCAGCACTAACGAACTGGCAGCGCACGTTGTCGCGTTTTCTAAAGTTCTAGCAAATGTTGCCGGACTTCCACCCGAAGGAATTACTGCAATAAATTAGCGAGGCATTTATGTCCGCACCGCTACTATCACCCCGTGACGGTACCCCTCCTGTCGCCAACACCCCAGCTAAAATCCACTCTGCGGCAAAAAAGCTTAGAAACGGTTCTGGCCGATTTGCGATAGATACGGAACGGGCATCCGGTTTCCGGTACGACGATAGAGCTTTTCTCATTCAAATCCGGCGGTCTGGGTCTGGAACACATTTAATAGACCCGGAGAATAATTCACAATCTGTCATTGAGCACTGCGCACCGGTGCTTAATAACCAAACATGGGTCATGCATGCAGCGGTATCTGATTTACCATGTTTGGCTGAGCTGCAGTTATTTCCTGGTGGCCTATTTGATACCGAAATCGCTGGTCGACTATTAGGCTTTGAACGAGTAAACCTAGCCTCGATGGTGTCTCACTTTCTTGGGTTCGAACTTCGGAAAGAACACGGTTTCCAGGACTGGTCCGCAAGGCCCCTTCCCCAGTCATGGCTGACATACGCGGCTCTTGATGTGGAATTATTGATCGAATTAGCAGACGCCCAGCATGAAAAACTCCGGTGCGAGGGGAAGCTGGAATGGGCGCAGCAAGAGTTTGCTCACATCGTGTCAACCTGTGCTAGCGCCCCTGTGTCGGCACCTCGGTGGCAGGATGTTAAAGGGCTGACAGCGCTGAAAACCCCGAAGCAGCTCGTGATTGCCCAAGCACTTTGGATGCACCGAGAACATATTGCTCAAAAGCGTGATCGTGCCCGCCAAATTGTTCTCCCCGACAAGGCATTAATAGCTATCGCTCAGGTAGCCCCTCGCACGGTTTTAAGTCTGTGTGAAATCCCAAGCGTGCCCCGGCGGCTTCATCGCAGTGCGCACCACTGGGTGGCCGTCGTTCGTGCAGCGTTGAAATCGCCGCGAGCAACGTGGCCGACATCAATAAAAGATCCACATGATGCCGACACGATGGTTGCCTCGCACTACTGGGCACAACTTTATCCAGAGGCGCATCAGATTCTCCGCGATATTCGTGCGGATTTTCGCGAAATCGCGGAAGTAGCGGCAGTCCCGGTCGAGAATATTTTTCAACCAGCTGCCTTAAAGCAAATCGTTTGGTGGCACAGCCAAGAATCCCCCATAACCTCCGACGTAGAGCTTCGTAAAGCATTGCGTCGACTTCAGGTACGCCCGTGGCAACAAGAATTGTGTCAACAGGTGCTTCTGGATCACTTATTGTGAGGATTCAGACGGAAACAGCTGATCGACCCACTCGCGTACTGCCGAGATACACCCTGTTTCGTCCAGTCCCACTTCAGCAAGCAGCTCACTACGAGATGCATGCAGCGGGAAAATTTCCGGGAAAGCCAGGTGACGTACCGGGGTATCAACGATTGAAGAGGAAAGCGCTTCGGAAATCATCGCACCTATACCACCATGGATCACCCCGTCCTCGATAGTGACCACGAGGTCATGCTCCGCAGCTAAAGCCACGATACTTGGTGCTACTGGAACAACCCAGCGCGGGTCAACGACGGTAACACTTAAGCCATCAATTTCGAGAGCTCGAGCCACGGCTAAACCTTGCTGACTCATCGCGCCCACAGCGACAACGAGAACTGCAGGTGCAGATTCACCCAGCGGCGAATCTGTGTAATGCAGGATCTCGACTCCGTCGGAAAGCGTGTCAAGTGCCGGGATGGTCGGCGGTAACTCCCCCTTTGGGAACCGAACAACCGTTGGCCCGTCGATAGCGATAGCTTCATGAAAAAGCTCCGCCAATTGCTCGCCATCTCGAGGGGCTGCAACCCTGATTCCAGGAATTACACTGGTGATGGCAAAGTCCCACACACCGTTGTGGCTTGCGCCGTCAGATCCAGTAACACCAGCCCGATCGAGGACAACAGTCACTGGCTGCCCCAGCAAGGCGACATCCATGAGTAATTGGTCGAAAGCGCGATTGAGAAAGGTGGCATAGACTGCGACTACTGGGTGCAAACCGCCTAAAGCCAAACCAGCTGCGGAGGTCAAGGCGTGTTGTTCCGCGATTCCTACGTCGAAGAACCGGTGGGGAAAATGTTTCTGAAATTCTGCGAGTCCGGTGGGGCCGGCCATCGCTGCGGTTATCGCAACAATGTCATCGCGATTTCGCCCGGCCTCGACTAATTCGCGGCTAAAGATGCTGGTCCAGTCTGGGTTGGAGAGCTTAAGCGGCAAGCCCGTTTCCGGGTTTATCTGGCCGGTCGAGTGCATCAACTCTTCGGTGTCGTTTTCGGCAGGCGCATAGCCACGTCCCTTTTCTGTTACAACGTGAACAATGATCGGGCCGTCAAAATCTCGGGCATACGACATGGCGGATTCAAGCGCGCGTTGGTGGTGTCCGTTGACTGGACCGATGTATTTCATGCCGAGATCCGAGAACATTTCGGTCGGGATAACGGTGGATTTTACTCCTTCTTTGAAGGCGTGGAGTGCTTCAAATGTCCGCTCCCCGACCCAACCTAAGGATTTCAGAGTTGTTTTGCCGTGTTCCATGACTTTGTCATAGCCGGTTCGCATGCGCAGATTAGCGAGATTCTCGGCAAAACCACCGATGGTTGGCGAATAGCTGCGACCATTGTCGTTGACAACAATTACGACTTTTCGGTTTTTAGATGCGGCGATGTTATTCAGCGCTTCCCAACACATCCCGCCGGTCAAGGCTCCATCGCCGACAACAGCGATCACGGTTCGGTCTGTTTCGCCTTTAATTTCAAAGGCTTTCGCCAAACCATCCGCGTAGCTGAGGGCAGCCGAGGCGTGCGATGATTCTGTCCAGTCGTGTTCGCTTTCAGCACGGCAGGTATAGCCGCTCAAGCCGCCTTTTTGGCGCAGAGTATCGAATTGGTCTGCGCGTCCCGTGAGAATTTTATGGACATATGATTGGTGACTAGTGTCGAAAATTATTGGGTCTCGTGGCGAATCAAAAACTCGATGGAGAGCAATCGTAAGCTCGACAACGCCGAGATTTGGCCCTAGGTGCCCACCGGTAGCTGATACCTTTTCCACCAAGAAATCCCGCACCTCTTGAGCTAGCTGTTCCAACATGTCGAACGGCAGTGCTTTGAGATCTGCGGGGGTTGAGATAGTTGAGAGAATGCCCATAAGCGGTTTAAAAGTACACCCTTCTCGATGCAATTTAATGGTGGTCAGAGTTTCATGTGCCTAGGCGATGTAGCCAAATGCAAATGTTGTAATCATCTTACTCTGTTGTTGCCCTCTACTAAGAAAAATCTAGATCCATCTTTAGTTGTTAGTGGGAACGAGCACGGCGATTGATTCACAGTGATGGGTGGCAGGAAAGGCGTTGAGCATGGTGATTGCAGTAACTTGATAGCCTTTATCGTCCCAGATTTTTACGTCGCGGGCGAAGGTTGCGGGGTCGCAGCCAATGTGGACAACACATTGCGGTTGTGCCTGGGCAATCGCGGAAATTGCCGTTGCCGTCGCACCGCTTCGGGGCGGGTCAAGCACGACAGCGGTCGGTGGTGGTAGCTTTTCGACGATTTTTTCCACCGCAGCCGTATGAAAATGGACAGTCGAATCAAATGTCTTTTGTCCAACACGAGCAGCATGAGGAGATACCTCGACTGAATGAATTTCAGTGCGTGGACCAAACGCCGCTTGGATCGCCGGAACGAAAGCACCCACCCCACCGTAGAGGTCCCACGCCACACCTGGGGAGGAACAAGTTTCCGCTAGGGCTGTGCTTATGATCTCGCTGTACGCGGGTAGCGCCCCGATATGCGCTTGCCAAAATGCGGTAGCAGGAAGCCGAAATTCGATTGCCCCGATCGTCTGTAATGCCTCCCCTGACCCTTCGATAATTTTGGTTATCTTTTCGCTACGCCGACCGCGCGCTGCCCGACGGACTTCCACAACATGGCGGTTTGCTGCGTCGTCAAGCACAACGATAACTTCAGCTCCTGGGCTAAATTTTTGAGCGCCTGGGCCGACAATTCCATCTAATAAGCCGGGAACAGCTTGCGAACAGGGGTGTTCAGCAACCACGGCGTTGGACCGAAGTTTCCTGCTGCCCGCATTCCCATTGCTATCTACCCCGAGCCGCATTCGGCTGCGCCACTGCGTGGACAAACCCAGGTCCTTGATTCGAATGGGCGGTATGTCTACACCCCGAGCAAGCCTGCTCAGTTGATCGCGCACGATTGCCGCTTTGTATTCATCTTCGGCTTCGGGGTCTATGGTTGCAAAGTCGCAACATCCAGCGCCTAGATTGGCCGCCGGGCATCTACTATCTACTCGCAGCGGCGATGGCGTGGTGATTTCCTTGGCCGTTGCCCGCGCGAAGTTCTTTTTCACCTGTGTTACTTCGCACCGCAGGACATCACCGATGAACGTACCGGGGACAAAAACAACGATGCCGTCTATCACCCCAATTCCCTCGCCGCCGTGTGCTGCACGCGCGATCTCCACCGTTATTTCATCGCCAACGTGCAGTTTCGTATCTTTATTTAGCAACTTCGCGCCCATGTAACTTTCTTAGTTTCTCGACCACTGTGACAATTTCATCGAAAAACCGGTTAGTTATCCGATTGGGCGTTAGCTTCTTGTTGCCGCCGGATCATTTCCTTTTGTACTTGCTCTGCAAGTGGACCAGGAAGAGCCACGGGGAGAGAAGAACCTGCCAGAATTGGTTCCTGCCCGCGCAAAACGAAGGTACGAGCTGTGATTTCCCGGCCTAGTTCAGCCATCTGCTCAGCATGCTCAACCGGAGCCGCTAATGTCATCCGCAGCATCCATCGTGGACCGTCCACTCCGATGATTCGGACTACCCCACCAGCACCCGGCGCGGAACCGACGATTTCGCGGCCCCATGGACCGTATTCGATGCGTACTTCTAAGCCGTCGTTTCGCATGCCCTCTGTTAATTCTTTTACCGTCTCGCGCCACTGTCCGGCGGTACGCGGAGCGGCGAATGCAACAGGCGTGCAACGGCCGTATTCGGTGAGGACATGCAACATGGTTGGGCCTTCGGGACCCATTTCTACTTGTACTTCGGAACCGTGCGGCAGCGGGATCAGCATGGACCCGAGGTTGAGGACGCCGTTGCTGAAGTCCGAAAAGTCGAAATCCTCAATCGACACGGTGTCACCGTCGAATGGGCCGCGGTCACCACCGACAGCATCGTGTATCGGGTCGGGTTCTGAATCGTCGACGTCGCCGGATTCTGATTGATCCGATTCTGCGACCGGTTCAGTTTCTTCACCTGGTTCGGCTATATCGTCGATCTGCACGCTGTCTTCTGAAATCGTGTCCGTTTCAGGTGCGGCGGCATCATCGGGTTGGGTGTAAGTGGTTACTTCTTCTTTTTCGACTGATGTTTTTTCTTTGTCTTTTTTCTTGGAAAACGGCCATAGTGCCATGTCTATTTCCCTTTCGTTTTCACCAATCTGAGCTTTCAGATTTTGTGGATGCCTGCGGTGTGCTCCGCAGCGTTATTGCAATGGCAATTTTTGTAACGAAACAACAACAAAAGGATAGCAGCCTATCGGTACTAGCGACGCAATCGCTACGTATCGATGTGACGTTTTGGTGCTCGTTGTTGTGGGCAGTTTAATTGATTCCCGTAGATCCGTGACCACCGGTTCCGCGTACTGTTTCAGATAATTCTTCGACCTCTTCGAAGTCGAATAGTTCTACCTTTTGCACTACCAGTTGTGCGATCCGTTCGCCGCGTTCAATCTCAATCGGTATCAATGGATCTAGATTGATGAGACAGATTTTTAGCTCGCCCCGATAGTCCGCGTCGATGGTGCCAGGCGTGTTGACAATGCTGAGTCCTTCTTTTAAGGCTCGGCCTGAACGTGGGTGTATGAGTCCTACAGTCCCCAGCGGTAGGGCTATCGCGATCCCGGTGGGAACCAGTGTGCGTTCGCCGGGTTCAATCGTGACTGATATCGCCGAGTATAAATCGACTCCGGCGTCTCCTCGATGGGCACGAGTCGGAATTGGTAGTTCTGGGTCTAACCGTCGGAGTTGAACTGTGGTCACTGACTCACATGGCTGGACTATCTCATCAGCGTTGTGTGGTGTTTCTGCACTGTGTATCAAAACTCTTTTCTCCTTTTTGGTTGTGGCTGTCTGCTCGGAGACAAATGTTAAGGGTGTTGACGTCCCCAACGCTACTGCATTTTGTGTTAAGGCTCAGGTTTACCTTCCCGGGTTTCGGTACCCGCTAAAGTTTTGACCATGGACACGCACTCACTACAAATCGCCATTAATCCCCGGGCAACATTACAGCACATGCGTAATCGGGATCCGGATGAGCCACATCGGGTAGCTACTGCCTTGGAACTGCTTTTTGATCTGGTGTTTGTTGTGGGGTTCAGCACGGTAGGAGCACAGTTTGCCCACTATGTGGCGGAAGGAGGAAGCCACATAGTTGCCGGGGTGCTTGGCTTCGTGTTCTGCATTTTCGCGCTCGTGTGGGCTTGAATTTACTTCGTTTGGTTTGCTAATTCCTTTGATACTGATGATTGGTTGTACCGGTTAGCGGCGTTCGCCACGATGGTTGGTGTTGTTATCTTTTCAATCGGCGTGCCGGATGTTTTTGCTTCTATAGACGACTACTTATGGGATAACCGTGTCATTGTCTTCGGTTATGTCGTTATGCGGCTAGCACTGGTGTGGCAATGGAGTCGGGTGTACGCCGGTAACCAGGAATTTCGCAAGCTTGCCGCGCGGCATATCGTGGTCATCGTTGTTGCTCAAGCGATGTAGGTGGCGTTTGCATGCGTTCAGCTTGCGGTAGTTCCTGCGCTGCTGGTCACGGTAGCGATACTCGTCTTCGAGTTTTGCGGCATTTCGCTGGTTAATCGGAGGTTCGGGCGTCCGCGTTGGCATGCGGAGCATCTAGCTGAGCGCTACAGCCTTTTAATAATCGTTGCCTTGGGTGAAGGCGTAGTGGGTACAGTCGCTGCGATGACTGCAGTGGTGACTGAAACTGGGTGGAATCTTGAATCGGCTTTGGTGGTGCTCTCTGGTATTGCCTTGACAGCATCGATGTGGTGGGCTTATTTCTACGCCGATTATGGTGCGATGCTGCGGATTCATGCGGATCGCATTGTTCGATTCATTGCGCTCCATGTCCTACTTTATATGGCCATCGCTGCGGTAGGTGCGGGTCTTCATTTAGTCGGCTTTTATGTCGAGCATGAGACTCAGTTATCGCAACGTTCGGTTCTTTTGAGTGTCGCCATTCCGACTGCGGTGTATATCGTGGCGCTTTTCGCTATGATTTCGCTCTTGGCGCAAAAATGGGTGTTCCGATTATGGTTATGGCCAGCAATGAGTATTTCGATTTTAGCACTCGGTGTCGTTTGTGCTTCCCAAGCCGTCTCTATTGGGTGGGGTCTGGTCATTCTTGGCTGCGCACCGATTTTGTGTATTTTCGGCTCCGATAAAGTCGCTCGACGGTTAGCTTCGTAGTTCAACGATCTGCTGATTCGGTTCAAACGGTGCGCTTCAACCGGGTGGAGTTGTTGGGCGTGGAGATCGGCAGTTCCACGGTCCGAGTGGACGCCGCAGTTATCTGGCGATGACCCCACCATAGGTTGGTGCTGTTTAGGTTTCTCGTTCGGTATCATCTCATCGTTTTGTGGGAAACGGCGGGGACCGTTGCTGCGAAGATAGCGCCTAAAAGTATGTGAAGTACACTTATGTCTTGTGAGTGAAAACAAGGAACAGCAACCGGCGAATCAACCACGCATTTTGTATTCGGAACGGCAGTGGGTGCCGTGGTATTGGTGGCTTTTAGCAACCTTAATCGTCGCATTGATTTCTGCACAGCTCAGCTGGAACCGATCTGTTATGTGGCTTTATATTCCCGCTGTGGTACTGAGCTTGCTGGCGGTTTGGGTGTTGTTCTATATGTCGAATACCACGATTAGGGTCGAACAAGACCCAGATGGCACTCGGTGGCTCGTCACCGGCCAAGCGAATTTGCCGGATTCTGTGGTCTCCCGGTCGCTAGCGGTACCTGCGACCGCTAAACGAAATGCAATGGGACGGCAATTAGATCCTGCTGCCTTTGTCGTCTCTCATGGCTGGGTGCCAGAAATGGTGATGTTGGTCCTTGACGATCCTGCGGATCCGACCCCGTATTGGCTCATTGCCACAAAACACCCGGAACAGTTGCTTGCGGCATTCCTTCCCGATCAGGCTGCTTCTGCCACGAAGAATTTACAATAAAACACAACCGCATGTTCAACCAGAACCAGAGAAATCTGACATGTGAACATGCGGTTTTTTACGTAGCACTACCTGCTGAACTTATGCACAATCCTTGCAGATGATCGATCCGTCGTCCTCAGTGTGATCGATCCGGCTGTTATTTTGCACCAGGTAGCAGCTGGAGCACGTAAACTCATTGGACCGACGTGGAATGACGGTGACGTTAAGCTCTTCGCCGGTGAGATCGACGCTTGGCAGATCAAAGGGCTCCACAATTTCACCATCATCGTCTATTCCACTGGACACGTTTTCTGCGGCCTTGAGTCCCTCGAGGGAATCGGTTTCAATGTCGTCCTCTGCGCGACGTCGTGGCGCGTCGTAGTCGGTTGCCATGTGACTTCTGCTTTCTAGGTGTAACCAAAGGTGATGGTGAATCGTAATGAGTTAAAACTTTCTACCATTTGTGAATTAACTCCCCGCGAAACACCATCATGATTCCTTTGTGGATTCAAGTGATTGTCAGCTATTGGCGATAGTTATACACGTGAAATACACCTGTTGTCACACATTTGCTTTTTTCACATTGGCGTGTCGGGGCGGTGCCCCCGCCTAAAACGCCAAAAAGTAGAAAGTTTAGCGCCACATGAAGACAGGATAATCGCAGTTCAATAACTATTAACCGCTATACACAGAAAGGCGAAAATCGTAGCGACACCCGAAACTAATCGGGGGTAATTTTACCAACTAATTGTTCACACCATCGCCCGGCTTGAGCAAAAGTGCTGCATTCACAATCATTAACACAATCCTACGAATGCGAGTTTCACACCACGTTAAATTTTCAATAGCGTCCCAGCACCAAATCCTCCGCGCGCCAGACTCAATTACACAGAATTAACGCGTTTCCATCGTTGAATTTGTTGTTAATGCAGAGGGCAATTGGGCAATTAACTCGGCGAACTCTTTACCAATACCGGGCGCTGCAGCCCATACAATTTCACCGCAACTACCCGGCGTTTTAAGCGTTGGCGTCGAAACAATCGCCCCTGCTTCAGCAGCGATGAGCGCACCGGCTGCAAAATCCCACGCGTTAATTCCGTGCTCATAATAGCCGTCAACCAATCCCTCGGCGACAGCACACAAATCCAACGCAGCACTTCCCCGCCGCCGAATGTCGCGGACTTGCGGCAAAACTGTGTGCAGAAAATCGGCCTGTTGTTTCCGCCAATCTGCGGAATAAGAGAATCCGGTTGCCACTAACGCAAGCCCCAATGTGCCCCCACCAGAGCAACCCAAGCGGGTTATTTGTCCGCCAGCAGCATTCGGCCAAACGCTCCATGCCCCTTCTCCGGAAACAGCACACCATAACTGGCCGGTCACGACGTTCAGGACACCACCAACAGTGATCGTGCCCGCCACTACGCCAGCAAGTGACACCGCGTATTGCGGATGCCCGTAGATGAAGTTCACTGTTCCATCGATGGGGTCTGCGATCCACACAACAGAACTTGTGCCGGGATTATCGCTTCCTTCTTCCCCGATGAGGCCATCGTGTGGTCGAAGCTTCTTCAGGGTTGCCGCAATAGTTTTCTCAGCCGCAGTATCCACAATAGTTACTGGATCTTCTTGGCTACTTTTGGTTCGGGTAACGTCGGCGAAAGTACCCGTTTCCACAATGGCTTTGCGCTCCCGAGCAATCGTTGAAGCAGCATTCGTTAGCGTCTCGAATAGAACGCTCAAAAGTTCGCGACGATCGACCTCACCAATGTGTTCGTTTGTAAGTTGCGAATAAACCGCAGAGAAATTGTAGTCAAAAGACTCGCACTGAGTTGGCGGTGTGAAACCGCGTGATTCATCGGTCAGTAGTGAAGGTTGCCATGGGTATCGAGACACCTTTGTTAGGTTACTCCGAGTCCAGAAATAAAAACTGAAAATACTGGCTTTATTTTGTCGCCATTGTCACACAGATGCCAACATACTTTTCGACGATTGCCAAAACGTATTTTCCGGAAGTTTTAAGTACACTAATCACATGGCAAAAATTGGATTTGGAATTGATGTTGGTGGCTCCGGAATCAAAGGCGCCCGGGTGGACTTAGAAACCGGGGAATTCATTGGTGATCGGATAAAGATTCTTACTCCCAAACCAGCAACCCCGCAGGCAGTCGCAGAAACCTGCGCCGAAATCCTCAACCAAGCCGACTGGGATGGCCCGGTAGGCATCACCTTACCTAGCGTGATTAAGAACCAAACAGCGCTTTCTGCCGCAAATATCGACCCAAGCTGGATCGGCGTGAATGTCGCGGACCTTTTCCAGCAGCACCTAAACAACCGCGACGTTAGCGTTCTTAACGACGCCGACGCAGCGGGACTCGCTGAGGTCCATTTCGGCGACCCCGCCGCCTCCCATGGTGCGGTGATGCTTCTGACATTCGGCACCGGCATTGGTTCCGCGCTGCTTGTCGACGGAACACTTTTCCCCAATACTGAACTCGGTCACCTCATCATCGATGGCAAAGAGGCGGAAGAATTTGCTTCTTCTCGGGCAAAAGACCGCGACGAAATCGGCTACAAGCAATGGGCTGGCCGGGTCGACACAGTCTTGAAGGAATTCGAGCGACTTTTCAACCCCAAACTTTTCATCGCTGGCGGCGGCATTTCCCGAAAGTCACACAAGTGGATTCCTCACCTGAGTTGTGAAACTCCGGTCGTGGCCGCTCAGCTTCGGAATCGGGCGGGAATCGTCGGCGCCGCGTTAGCCGTCGAAAAGCACTTGGCGCCGTAGAAGTTTCACCCATCACCAAAAAACCTGGACATGCCGTAGCACACAGCCGCCACTAAATCTATATTTTGACGGCATAACACGACATTTTTCTAGCAAATGTTTTATAATGGCACTTTGTCCAAGGCGAGGAAACATTTTCTCAACCCCCAGTTTCAAAAAACGTTCGGTTACCAGCCCCAGTGGCTTGAGAAACTGGGTGGAAAGACACCACCTTTACATGTGTCCCAGTGAGAGGTTTGTTGCTCACCAATTTGTTCATCCATCCAAGCGAAAGGGCGTTCGTGGCAGCCACTGATAATTCAGAAACTTCCGCAACCGCACGCATTGGAGGCACCTCCGACGAAGGAGCATCCGTGACCAGCACTCCTAAAAAAGTTGCTAAAAAATCCGCGCGGAAAACTGCCCGCAAAGCCACCCCTCGGGTCGCCGAACCCGTTTCAGCAACCACAGACAGCCGTGAATCCGATGCATCAGCTGCGGTAACGAAGACGGCTAAAAAAACCACCAAAAAGACCAGTGCAGCCGCTTCTGATTCCGCTACTGAATCGAAACCAGTCAAGAAAGCCGCGAAAAAAACGGCAAAGAAGACTGCGAAGAAAACTGCAAAAAAGGCCGCTGCTAAGAAAACCACGACCAAGGTCAAGAGCACTTCGTCTAAAAAAGAGGAAGCGCCAGCAGATTCCGCTTCCGATCTGATTGAAGAAGACGATCTTTCCATTGACACCACCGCCGACTCAGATTTCGACTCCGATCAGGATCTTGGCGATGAGGACTACAACGATTCCGACATCGAAGATTTCAACGATGAAGACGACGAGCTAGACACTGATGTCGACGGCGATCTAGACGGCGAAGAGGACGAACGCGAAGACGAGGAAGAAGACGAAGACGGCTCTTCCGTCTGGGACGAGGACGAATCCGCTGCACTTCGTCAGGCCCGTAAGGACGCAGAGCTTACCGCCTCGGCGGACTCGGTTCGCGCCTACCTCAAGCAAATCGGCAAGGTCGCCTTGCTCAACGCTGAACAAGAAGTATCGTTGGCAAAGCGCATTGAAGCTGGCCTTTATGCAACCTACCGCATGGAGCAAATGGAGGAGGCCTACAACAACGGTGATAAAGACGCCAAGTTGACGCCCGCAGTCAAACGCGATTTGCGCGCCATTGCTCGTGACGGCCGGAAAGCGAAGAACCACCTGCTGGAAGCCAACCTGCGTCTGGTTGTGTCGCTAGCGAAGCGTTACACAGGTCGCGGCATGGCGTTCCTGGACCTGATTCAAGAAGGAAACTTGGGTCTTATCCGCGCCGTCGAAAAATTCGACTACACCAAGGGATATAAGTTCTCCACCTATGCCACCTGGTGGATCCGGCAAGCCATCACCCGCGCCATGGCCGATCAGGCACGCACAATCCGTATTCCGGTTCACATGGTCGAAGTGATCAACAAGCTCGGCCGCATCCAGCGTGAACTTTTGCAGGATCTTGGCCGCGAACCGACCCCGCAGGAACTCGCCAAAGAAATGGACATTTCTGAGGAAAAGGTTCTAGAGATTCAGCAATATGCGCGTGAACCGATTTCCTTGGATCAGACCATCGGCGATGAAGGTGACTCCCAGTTAGGTGATTTCATCGAAGACTCCGAGGCAGTTATTGCGGTCGACGCGGTGTCGTTTACATTGCTTCAAGACCAATTGCAAGATGTTCTCCACACCCTTTCGGAACGTGAAGCTGGTGTCGTCAAGCTACGCTTCGGGCTTACCGACGGAATGCCACGGACGTTGGACGAGATCGGCCAAGTATACGGCGTTACTCGGGAACGCATCCGCCAGATCGAGTCGAAGACGATGTCTAAGCTTCGTCACCCATCCCGGTCGCAGGTCCTACGCGATTACCTAGACTAAATAGAGTTAAACCGCCTCGTGGTTCATTCGCTTGGAAACCACGAGGCGGTTTTCATGTGGGTAAAACGCGCTACGCTTCACATGATCCTGGCCGCTTAGACGACGGCCGCCCACTATTTCCGCGACATTTCATCGCCCGTCGGCTAGATTAATGCGCATCGGGGCGTCGAAAAGCACCGTCGTCGGAAGGGCCAGACGTAGGTTCTTGTCCGCGCACTGGCGTCTCCCCCATTCCAGAGCCTGGTTGCGCACTTTGGGTTTCGATCTGGGAAACCGCTGGAGTCGGTGGTGAAACTCTACGGTTATTCGCAGGGTTCGTCGAATACGCAGCTTTTCTAAAAAGCGTTTCCAACGGTCCCCGCTGACCAGTCAGTGACCAAGCCCATGCGAGCACAACCGTTATCGCCCAAATGCCAGCTGCGATAAGCGTTACTTCAAATGCGCCCTTTTCTGCGCCGAATCCCAGCCCATACGGCAAAACGAGAACCGTGAACAACACGGATTGCATGACGTAGCCTGACATCGACATCCGCCCCAGGGAGGTGATCATCCGCACTGGAAGAGATTCCCGCCACTTGTGTTTCTCAATCCACTTGCCAAACCAGTACAACCAAACCAAGTACCCAGGTCCGCTCAAAAACCCAAATGCTTGGTTAAACGATTGCCAAAAAATGCTATTGGGGATGATCCCTAATTCGGCCAGACCCCACGGGATTCCGATACCCACGACGACGAGAACCGTGAGCGCGGCGGCTATCCGCATGTATTTTTGGTACGGTTCTGGATTTACGAAAACTTCACGTCGACCAGCAATGAAACCGATAAAAACAATCGGCCCGATCACCGGAACAAAAGCAAAAAACGTGATTGGTATAGCAGTTGCTATAAGTAACCCTTGGAACAATTGATCCCGCACATAACCAGAACCGTATCCATTACGCACCAGGAAAAGCTCCGGAACGAAATAGGAAGTTAGGAAAGCGACGGCTGCGCCGACGCAATACAGTCCCAGCGCTATGTAGAAAAGAGTTTTATCGGAAACTTTGATCAACAGCGTTAACGTCAGCGCAATCAATCCGTACAGGAGCATGATGTCGCCCCAGAAAAGGAAGATGAGGTGAACGAGACCAAACGCAATGAGAATGCTATACCTGCGCACAAGGGTACTCTGCACCTGTTTTGCAGTAGCACCTTTGCGCCATTCCCGAACGAAAATCATGCCGATGCCGTACCCCAATAATGTGGCAAACATCGGCAACCCTCGCACGTGAATGAACATCGTTCCAAACATCACCGAGATCTTATCGGCAATTGAATCGTTGTATATGTTCCCCGCGGCGGTGACAACGGCGTCAGGTGGCGAAACTTTTAGCACCGCAAACGTGGTGATTGCGTTTGCAATCGCAATCCCTAATAGGACGAGTCCACGCGCCAAATCCGGCGCGATAAGTCGCTTATTTCGATCCACCAACGTATTACTGTAGGATTGCGGATTCTGACTTGAAGAATTGTGCACAGAAGACGTCATAAGGAAAGTCCACTTTCTGTCATAAACGCAGATAGTCCTTGGAAACAACACTCATCAGCCTGTGTTGCAGCCCAAGGACTACGGTTTATTTTCATACGCTGCAAATGATGACACTCGAACAGCGTATTCGAGCATCTTTACCAACCGAATTAGTTGGTAGTAGTTTTAATATCAACTCCAGTTTGCTCAGCCATGAATTCAGCAACACACTGAGAATACGCCTCCGGGTTACCTGAGTATTGGGAACACGCTTCTGCCGACTTCGTGTAGACCAAGAAAGCAGTTAACGCCAAGAATCCCGAGATGATGACTACGAGAAGCGAAATTATAAGGCTTGCGATCGACATTCCTTTACGCCCGTTTGGCGCAACGTAGTTCTTCGCTTTCACTAAAGCGATGATCGAAAGGATGATGCCGATGATACCCGGAATCCACGCGAACAAGGTTCCGAACACCGAAACAAGGAATAACAATGCGATCAGCGATACGACCAGAGCTGCAAGTGCAAGACCGTTCTTGGCAGTCACTAATGTATTGTCCGTGTCGGGGAAAGAGTACGTCGCAGCGTCGCCAACACCATAATTACCTGCATTGTAGCTTCCGGCACCATAATCTGCGCCCGTATTAGGTGCCCCGTAGTTCATGTCTTGGGGTGCTGCAGGGCCACCGGCTTGTGGCGTATTTCCAGCTGGATCATATGGATTCGGATTTGGTGGTGTGGTCAAAATAACTCCTTCAAAGTTTCTACGAAAAAACAACTCTTCCAAAGTTTAATAGAAAACAGTTACAGTTCCCCACCCTTATGAAGAACTTTGCCGATTATTGTCATCAAATCTTAATAAAATTGCGTAGGGGCTTTGCCACGATTCCCGCCATGCACAACACCGAAAACGGGATTAATGAAAGTTTTGCGACACCCAGCCCATCACTCTCGTCGACATCGCCCAAAAGAAAATCGCCGATACCTGGGACACTAAGACCGACACCCAACGCGGGGAAGACGAGAGTACGGCAAATATGATGCTGAATGTGATAGGACTATACGTCCAGATTGGTGGGTTATTTTCTCAAATAATCCAGAATCGAGGTGTCATGATTTTAAATAAACGGATAGTCATTACCATTACCACCGACGTAAATAGGCGATCCGTTCCCGTAGCTGCTCAGCTGAGCACATCGCGGTTGGCGGGCCACCGCATTTTTGCCGCACCTCGGTGTGTATAGAGCCATGTGGTCGGCCGGTACGGGAAGCAGTAATAGCGACTAATGCGTTGAGTTCTTTGCGCAGTTGCGGGATCTCTTGGCTAGCAACCCGTTCTTCTGCTTCCTGGCGGCCTTTGGATTGTTTCGCTAGTTCCGCCTTTTCCGCTGCGGATTTTGCTTCTTGTTCCCTCGCATCGAGCTGTTGTTCCTGCCGCTTTCGAAGCAACTGTCGCATTTGTTCGGCATCTAATAATCCTGGTAGCCCTAAATAGTCGGCTTCTTCGTCAGAACCCGCAAAGGTTGCCGTGCCGTATGAGGACCCGTCGTAAATGAGCGAATCCAATTCTGCTTCAGCACCGAGGGATTCATACGGACGCAGCTGGTCTGGTTCCGTTTCGGTTTTATTGGCTTGGGTTAACAGATCGTCATCCCATCCTTCTTTTTCCCGGTGCGGTTTACCCAAAACATGGTCGCGGGATACTTCCAGCTTTGCCGCAAGGTCAAGCAAAACAGGAACAGAAGGCAGAAACACGCTAGCGGTTTCGCCGGGGCGGCGGGAGCGCACGAACCGACCAATTGCCTGGGCGAAGAACAACGGTGTCGAGGAACTTGTTGCATAAACGCCGACCGCTAATCGGGGGACGTCCACACCTTCCGAGACCATGCGGACTGCAACCATCCATTCATCATCGTTGCCAGAAAACTGCTCGATGCGTTCGGATGCCCCGGTTTCGTCAGAGAGGATGACCGACACCGGTTTCGTGGAAAGCTTTTCCAAAATTCGGGCATATGCACGGGCGGTGGTTTTGTCCGTTGCGATCACCAAACCACCTGCGTCCGGAATGGTTTTCCTCAGCTGCAGTAAGCGGGTGTGAGCGGCCTGCAGGACGGCTGGAATCCAATCACCCTTCGGATCGAGTGCAGTTTTCCATGCCCGTGCAGTTTGCTCAGCGTTGAGTGGTTCTCCAAGCCGCGCCGCGAATTCTTCACCGGCGCTTGTCCGCCATCGGGCTTCACCAGAATAGGCGAGAAAGACTACTGGTCGCACGACGCCGTCGGCAAGCGCATCTGAATATCCGTAAGTGTGGTCGGCTTGGGATACCAGATGCCCTTCCCCGTCTTCTTCATAGCGAACGAACGGGATTGTGGAATCATCTGAGCGGAATGGAGTACCGGTGAGAGCGAGACGCCGAGTGGCATCTTGATACGCTTCCCGAATTCCGTCACCCCAGCTTTTCGCATCGCCACCGTGGTGAATTTCGTCCAGAATGACGAGGCTACGTTTAGCGGTGGCAACCGCATAGTGTTTATACGGGTGCATAGCAACCTGTGCGTAGGTCACGACGACGCCGTCATACTGGGGATTGACCGCATCAGAGTTTTTGAAATACGGGTCAAGACTTAACCCCACCCGGGCCGCTGACTCTGCCCACTGAACTTTCAGATGCTCTGTGGGAACTACAACGATCACCCGATCAACTGTCCGGCGCTCTTTCAGCTCCGTAGCCACGCGCAGCGCAAAAGTCGTCTTTCCTGCGCCAGGCGTTGCAACCGCAAGAAAATCCTGCGGCTTGTTCATCAGGTACTTCGTCAGGGCTTGTCGCTGCCAAACACGAAGATCCTTGCTCACTATTTCCGAAGGCTCCTGTACACTCGCTCGCAGTCTGGGCACACGGGCGATCCCGGCTTCGCTTGTTTGGTAACGGGGAAGGTTTCACCGCATAACGCTACGACCATCCGTCCCGATACCGCCGATTCCACAATTTGGTTTTTCTTGACGTAGTGGAAAAACTTCGGCGTATCATCATCTGTGCCAATGTCTTCGCGAATGTCTGGGCGTTCGATGGTTTTGGTACTCGTAGTCACCCCTCTATATTGCCCACGTTCGCTCTCAATGCCAAGCGGGTCTAGGTTAGTAAGTATGGCGAAGGAAGAAGCACAAGCTCAACGCGGGCTATTTGACGACACCTCGGGGGCGTCGTCTGCTCACTCAACCGCCAACGATGCATTCGAGATTATCGATATCGAGTCCGATGAACCAGACACGAACGAACGATTGTCGCAACGAGGTCGCACGAGGCGGATGTCTCGGGGCATTAAACAGTTGCGGCGTTCCAATGTGGCGTTGGTTACCACCGCTTCATATTCCCCGACCCAGAATCGTAAGAAACGGGAAAAGCAGTACATGTGGATTCAGGGAGTTCGGTTGCCGTTTTTGATTGTGTCCATGGCCACCTATGTGTGGATGCACAACATTTGGCTTTCTGCTTTGCTTTTCATCATTTCGGTCCCACTCCCCTGGATCGCTGTCGTCATTGCCAATGGAATCGGAGAACCGCGTGATCCGCGCGCGCCCGCTGTTTATAAACCAGCACTGGCCCGAGAAGAAGCCACTGCACTAGCAGCATCAAACACGCCATCTCTGGGAAGCGCTGGCGCTATTTCAGAGTTGCCACCAGGCAGCGCGGCACGAGATTCACAAGACGCCTCTATTTCTCTCGATTCAGACACGTAACGTAATAAACGCCACTATTTTGTAAGTGGAAATTCTATAGAGACCGCGGTTTTGACCTTATCTCCGCTTTCCGCGTTGCATGTCCTGAATGTGGGAAAACTTCGACTACAGTTTCTTAAGTTGGCTTTCTGCTGTGCCGCAAACCTAGGAGTTGATTGTGCGTTCCCCGTTGACGATGCTTGCCCCGTCGATAAGCGAAGTCTTTGACTCTTGTGGTTTTACCGCCACGGGATTGGTGGAATACCTCGGCACTGACGTGATGGCAGCGGCCCGGCGCGGTGAACCGGAGGCGGTACGGTGCGCTTTGGCAGGACGCGACGATGAACCGTTGGCCACATTGGTTTCTGCGTTTTTGCTTCATGATGAGACGCCGCTTTCGTCTTTGCGCGCTGTTTTCGGTTCAGAATTATGCGACGCCTTGTTAGAACACGGTGTTGTAGGGCGCCGGTCTTGGTTCTGGGCGGACGATGCCGAGCATGGCGCTTCATTGGGTGAGTCTCAAAACGTATCTGTTACGGCTTTGATCGATATCCAACCGCACATCATCGCTGGGAAGAGTTTTCTTGTGTTTTCGGATGTCGATGCGTCGATGCTTCCGGATTATGTTCCGGGCCCTGATCACGTTTTGGGAGTTGGGGCTGCCAGTGTGTCGTTGTTGAATATAACGCCGACTTCGTGCGCAGGGTCGGTTTTAGATATCGGTACCGGCTCGGGTGTGCAGGCGCTAGGTCAGCTTGATAAGGCAACTTCGATTACGGCGACGGATATTCATCCTCGTGCGCTGGATTTAGCTGAAGCGACTTTCGCTGCTGCGGGTGCGTTGGATCGTGTTGAACTTTTGTCGGGTGCGTGGTGCGAGCCAGTTTCGGGGCGTTTGTTCGATCGGATTGTTGCTAATCCGCCGTTTGTGGTTGGCCCACCGGTGATTTCGCATGTGTATCGGGATTCTGGTTTGGATTTGGATGGAGCCACCCAACGGGTTATTTCTGATGCGATCGCCCACTTGCAACCGGGTGGTACCGCTCATATTTTGGGGGCATGGGTGCACACGGTTGATGAGTCGTGGCGTCAACGGGTCGCGCAGTGGTTTCCGGAATTTGGGGTGGCTGCGTGGATTGTAGAGCGGGATCGGGTCGATCCTGCCCGATATGTGGGCACGTGGTTGCGGGATGAATCGATTGATCCCCGTTCCGTTGCGGGCCGGGACAAGACTCGCGCGTGGCTCCAGCATTTCAGCGATGCGGGTGTAACTGAAGTGGGTTTTGGCTATATTGCGGTGAAGCTTTTCGACGACGCCACCGTGGTGGACGGCTCCGTGGTGAGTGCCGGTGCAAGTGAGATTCTGGCTGAGGAGTTACCGCATTTGTATAACGGGAATTTGGGTGACGAGTCGTTGGCGTACTTTGATCGAATCGATTGGTTGCGAAACCGCGATGTGGCCGAGATTCTCGACAGTCAATTTATGGTGTCGAATGACGTGGCGAAGGAGGAGGTTTTCACCCACGACGCTGCGCTTGGCATGGGTTTTGCCCAGCACGTCATCCGGTTGACGCGGATGACTGGACCGTGTTGGTCTCATGAAATTGACGCCCATATTGCCGCCATCGTCGCGGGGTTGCATCCAGATGGGCTTTCGCTTGGCGAGGTTGCCCAGTTGTTTGCGGTTTCAAAGGGCTTGGATCCGGATTCGGTTGTTTTGGACATTGTTGCTGTTGTTATTGATTTGGTCCGGCATGGTTTTCTCATACCTACGGATGCAGCTTCTGCTCTTTGACGAGGTTGAAGGGGTTACTACATATGCGTGCTGTTTTGACTCGGGTGTCCGAGGCTCAGGTGAGCGTGGATGGCGAAGTAGTTGGTGCTATTTCCTGCCCGGAGACCGGAGGGATCCTTGCTTTGGTGGGCGTTGGCGCACACGATGCCCCCGATGCGTGGAAAACAATGGTTCGGAAGATTGCGGAGTTGCGGATTCTACGTGATGAAAAGTCTGTTTCGGACGTTCATGCGCCAGTTTTGCTGGTCAGCCAGTTCACGTTGTTGGGACGCACTGCAAAGGGCAGGCGTCCTTCCTGGTCGGATGCCGCAAAGGGGGATGTGGCGCAACCAGTGGTGGCGAAGATTGCTTCAGGGTTGCGTGATGCCGGAATTGAGGTAGCGGAGGGAGTTTTTGGTGCCAATATGCAAGTGTCTAGCGTCAATGATGGACCAGTTACCGTTATCGTTGAGTGTTAAATCACCCCCGTTTGCGGGAGGGAGAGAAAAATCAAATAACCTGCACAGAATTCTATATTTCGAACATTGTTCATCACATCGGAACTTTTTGAACACCTGTTCCGTTGGTTAGATAGAAACGTCGCTATCAAAGGAGGCACATTATGCCTAGCTCTACTACCAAAAAGAACGAAGCCTTGGATACTGCTCCAGTAGAAGGCGGTGCAGACGACGTAGTCGAGGTTGATGTAGATGTTGCTTTTGAAGAGGGGGAAGAAATAGATAAAGGTTCGCGGCGCGGTCATAATAATGACAACCCGTCTGCGGATCTTGTCCGGGTGTACTTGAACGGCATTGGCAAAACCGCATTGTTGTCGGCCGAGGATGAAGTCCGGCTCGCGCAATCGATTGAGGTTGGATTATATGCTGAGTATCTCTTGCATGATTCTGACCAGCAATTAACCCGCGCCATGAAGCGTGATCTTAAGATCCTGGTCAAGGAGGGCCGGAAAGCCCGGTCTCATTTACTTGAGGCTAATTTACGGTTAGTGGTTTCGCT
The DNA here is from genome assembly GCF_030532965.1 of Corynebacterium sp. GTDB lineage: Bacteria > Actinomycetota > Actinomycetes > Mycobacteriales > Mycobacteriaceae > Corynebacterium. Next base: position 26,295 of record NZ_JAUNKC010000023.1, on the reverse strand, counting down.
AGCTAAGCGCTATACCGGCCGAGGCATGCCCTTGTTGGATTTGATCCAGGAGGGAAATTTGGGTCTGATTCGGGCGATGGAAAAATTCGATTATTCCAAGGGCTTTAAATTCTCCACGTATGCAACGTGGTGGATCAGGCAAGCTATTACTCGTGGGATGGCGGATCAGTCTCGTACAATTCGCCTACCAGTACATCTGGTCGAACAGGTAAACAAGCTTTCCCGGATAAAGCGAGAAATGTACCAACAATTGGGCCGTGAAGCCACAAACGAAGAGTTAGCGGAGGAATCCGGTATTGATGAGTCAAAAATCGAGGTTCTACTGCGGCAATCACGGGATCCAGTGAGCTTGGATATGCCGGTGGGCGCGGACGAGGAAGCTCCTCTTGGAGATTTCATCGAGGATTCCGAAGCAGCGGATGCTGAGTCTGCGGTTGTTGCGTCGTTGCGCCACTCAGATATCCGCGAAGTAATCGGCACGCTCGAGGAACGTGAACAAGATGTTATTCGTATGCGGTATGGGCTTGACGACGGCGTCCCGCGTACCCTCGATCAGATAGGTCGGCAATTCGGATTGTCCCGGGAACGGGTGCGCCAGATCGAGCGTGAGGTTATGCGCAAGCTGCGGGATGGCTCCCGGGCGGAGAAACTCCGGGAGTACGCTATTTAAAACGCTAGGTGCGCCGGGACTAGTTTTGTTGCTGTCTCGCGCCTTATATAGCCGAGAGGAAACAAGAAATTAGACACACAGTTAAGTATTTATGACTTTTTAAATGTGGTGTCCCCTACTTTTTGTTGCCTTTAGGTTAAGGTGTATTAGAAGACTTCCAATTGTTTTCCCAGCATAACTAGTTTTAGCGCTTCGAACGTTTCTGTTTGTTGCGCACGACGATACAAAAATAGAAAGGGCACTCATCGTGAAAGATTTGGTCGATACGACGGAAATGTATCTCCGGACCATTTACGAATTAGAGGAAGAAGGCATCACTCCTCTTCGGGCTCGGATCGCTGAGCGCCTTGATCAATCCGGCCCTACCGTTAGCCAAACTGTTGCGCGTATGGAGCGCGATGGCTTAGTCGTTGTCGCCAATGATCGCAGCCTGCAGATGACGCCGGAAGGCCGCAGCCTTGCGACGGCTGTCATGCGTAAACATCGCCTCGCTGAGCGGCTGCTCACCGATATCATTGGTCTTGATATCCACAAGGTCCACGACGAAGCGTGTCGTTGGGAACACGTCATGAGTGATGAAGTGGAACGTCGCCTCGTGGAAGTGTTAGATGTTTTCGACCGTTCGCCGTTTGGCAATCCAATTCCTGGTTTGGAATCTTTAGGTGTATCAGTAGCCCATCCGGTCGAGCCAGGAACCCGAACAATCGATACGCAACAAAGCGACATTCCCCGTAAGGTTCGGATTGTGCAGATTAACGAGATTCTTCAGGTTGATCCGCAACAGTTCCGGGCACTTATCGACGCTGGCATCTCGGTCGGCTCCGAAGTCGACTTTGAACACCATGATGGTGAGATTCGATTGATCAACGGTGACAAGGTTGTTGAACTTGTCGACGATCTTGCCCACGCAATCCGAGTGGAAGAGATCTAATCCTCTTCAGTTTGGTCACAAGTGGCACTGCGGTGCCACTTTTTTGGATTTACCGAATGATTGAACAGTAAAAATGAATCATTGTGGTCTAATCTTATTTCTTAAAGTATTTAATTCTACTTTTTCTTTCTAGCCGTTTTCTATTCAAAGGTGCGAAGTTATGAAGCTTTTGGTCACGGGTGGCGCTGGTTATGTAGGCAGCGTCTGCGCAACCGTTCTATTGGAACAAGGACACGAGGTCGTCATCGTCGACAACCTCAGTACTGGTAATGAATCGGCAATCCCCGCAGGCGCAGTTTTCATCAAAGCAGACATCAGGGACAAAGCGGATGAGGTGTTAAGCAGCGGTGATTTCGACGGTGTTATCCACTTCGCCGCGCGTTCCCTCGTCGGCGAGTCGATGGTTAAACCAGAAGAATATTGGCACCACAACTTCGTTACCACCTTGGCATTGCTTGATGCCATGCGCACCCACAATGTCAACAACCTAGTCTTTTCTTCAACGGCCGCCACCTATGGTGAGCCTGAAGTTGTCCCGATTGTCGAGACCGCACCTACCAAGCCCACCAATCCATATGGCGCTTCCAAGCTAGCTATTGATTACGCAATCACATCTTATGCGCAGGCACATGGTCTCGCTGCCACCAGCTTGCGTTACTTCAACGTCGCTGGCGCATACGGAAACGTTGGTGAAAACCGCGAAATCGAAACCCATTTGATTCCATTGGTTCTGCAGGTTGCTTTGGGGCATCGAGATAACATCATGATTTTCGGTGACGATTGGCCGACCCACGACGGCACCTGTGTTCGTGACTATATCCACATCAAGGATCTAGCGGATGCTCATTTGCTAGCGCTTGAATCTAATACTGCTGGTGTTCACCGCATTTTCAACCTAGGGTCGGGCGATGGCTACTCCGTCAAACAAGTTATCGACAAGTGTCGGGAAATCACCGGCCATCCAATTCCTGCAGAGGTGGCTCCTCGTCGTGCAGGAGACCCTGCCGTACTCATCGCATCGTCGCGAAAGGCACAGGACGAATTGGGGTGGCGTCCGTCAAAAACCGATCTGCACACCATCGTGTCAGATGCGTGGGCGTTTACCGAGAAACTCGGGGACAACGCCCACAGCGCCCGTCGTTAAGCGGCATGTTGCGCGTCACCGTTGGGATCAGCCTTGTTTACTCCCAGCTGGGCCAACGTGTGCGTGCAACCGGCTTCAACAGTGTCTAACAATTTATCAATAATTCCCGTTTGAAACCCGTTGAGCAGCAATTGGGTCAGGGAATGTTCCGGATCATCCATGCTTGAGGCTATCAATGCATGAAACCCTTTCGGATTGTGGTGCTGACTCAACGCACACATCGCATAAATGCATAATGCATTGTTGCGGCTCACCCCGCTGAACGTCCTGGCGACAGCGAGGCACAATCGCTTGGATCCGTGCGGTGATACCAAAAAGGTCATCAGCATTGCGTCGCGCAGCATCACCCGATTACAAAGAGCGGCACAGAATTCCACGCACTCATAGGGTGGCTCCGCCGAATCAGGTTGGGCTTCAACCGCAATCAAAACCTCCGATAGTTGGTCGATATAGGTTTCTACCTGCGATGGACACGCATACACGTCTTCAAGTAACCCCGTTGCGATGCGAGCAATTCGTTGTTCGGTTTCGAAATCTGCATGTGGATCTCGATTGTCGGTCTTGCGAGCAAAGTACCGAAATGACTCATCCCGAGTTAATTCTGGAACGTCACCTGCTGCCACCATTGATTTCATAGCCACCGTGGCTGCAATGTCTGGAATGGTGCCGCGTAGCCAGCCACCAATTCCAGTGTTTACCCGACGCGACAATGCACTGACACGATCAAACAGCAATCGATATGAGTTTCCAGTTGCAATTTCTGTGCCGTACCAACACGCATCAATGTTGACCACCTGGGTCTCACTGGCGTGTACCAACATATCGATGATCTCTTCAAGCAGTTGATGCTGGTCGCTGGCATGTTCCGAAATCACAAACGCAAAGACAATATCCATGTTGGTACGTTCGAGTGCCTCTCCGATTTCCGGTAGCACCTGGAGATCCTCGATGTTTACCCGAAGTACCGGGCCCAATTTGAGTGTCGTTTCGCCTTCAAAGGTAAAACCCGTAAAAACTACCGACTCCTGTGGAAAAAATCCCAAAATAGCCGGGAGGTTTGCCAGCATCTTCGCCGGCACGCTTGTTTCATGTTTAAAGTTGGTCATAAAGCTATAAGAACCGAAAAGGTCTGTCGTTGTCACGCAATCGGCAAGGGCGACCACCTTCACAATGTGGAATTAATTTCTATGCTGATGAAAGTTATCCACAGCCCACTTTTTTAACGAAAAACCATTGACACGATCATCCACCACGTTCGATACTTAAGGGTCGACATTCCACAAAGAACAGGAAAAACAGTTTTACACAATCTTTTCTCTGAGGTTTCATATTCCCCCGCCCAGCCATTGCGGCTTTTATGAACCACTTCGGCTAAAGTAGCTGTGTGAATGGACTTAGAGAAAGGAGGCCCCATGCAGGAACGAAATCCACGCATGTATGAATTAGAATTCCCCGCACCCGCTATTACTGATCAGGGTGCAGATGGGCCCACGCTCATTGTCGCCCTTCAAGGCTACGCCGACGCTGGACACGCAGTCGATGCCAGCTCCGCCCATCTGTTAGCAGCATTAGATCATCGGCTCGTTGCGTCTTTCAATAATGATGAATTGATTGATTATCGCTCTCGACGGCCAAGCGTAACTATCGACAGAAACTCCGTGGTCGATATGGAAAACCTTGAATTAGGCATTCAAGTCCTCAAAGACACCAATGGAAAGGCGTTTCTTCTTCTTTCCGGGCCAGAGCCAGATATGCGCTGGGAAGCATTTACCGAAGCTGTCGCAGATCTTGTTGAGCGGTTCAACGTCAGCCAAACCATTTGCTTGTACTCCGCTCCGATGACGGTTCCACACACACGGCCGATGGTCATCAGCGCCCACGGAAACACCCTTGAGTTGCTGGAACCGCACTATAAATTGGGTTCTCGATTCAGCATTCCCGGTTCAGCCGCGCTGCAACTAGAACGCCTTTTGAACAAGAAGGGACGTAACGTGGCGGGATACACCGCACACGTCCCCCACTATCTCGCCGCATCTCCTTACCCACAAGCAACCCTCAAACTCCTTGAAGCAGTAGGTGACGCAGCTGATCTGGAACTACCGCTTGGGGCATTGGAAGAAGATGCTGAACGGGTAGCAGCCCAAATTGACGAGCAGGTGGCTACATCACACGAAATCGAACAGGTCGTGTCGTTGCTTGAACAGCAATACGACGAAAATCTCGACCGGTACCGTGAAGAACATCCACATGCGACTGTCCTTGGAGAACTACCTGCCTCGCCTGTTCCAACAGGCGACGAACTTGGCGAGGAATTCGAGCGTTTCCTCGCGGAGCTCGATACCCAAGCTCACGACGATTCCGAAGACAACGAGGAACCATAAACAGGTATCCCCTATGGCAATGAGTGATACGTGAGGGAGTTTTTTCGCTAGGGTTTAAAGGTGTGAATCTTACCCAAATGCTGCCAGATTTAGAAGAAGTACCCGAATCACTCATTGATGAATCGATATTCGATTCCTTCCTCGCCTGGACTCGCCAGAAAGGAATTTCGCTCTACCCCGCCCAAGAAGAAGCAGCATTAAGCATCCTGGCAGAAGACAACGTCATCCTCGCAACACCCACTGGATCCGGAAAATCCATGGTAGCCATCGCCGCGCATTTCATAGCACTCGCGCGCGGACAGCGAAGCTTTTATACCGCGCCGATCAAGGCACTAGTGAACGAAAAGTTCTTCGCTCTATGCGATATTTTCGGGCCCGAATCGGTAGGGATGATGACCGGGGATGCCACAGTCAATGGTGGAGCACCGATTATGTGCGCCACCGCCGAGATTGTGGCCAACATAGCGTTACGCGAGGGCGCCCAGTCCACCATCGATCAAGTGATTATGGACGAGTTCCATTATTATTCCGATCCGTCCCGCGGCTGGGCATGGCAAGTTCCCCTGTTAGAGCTCCCCCACGCCCAATTCCTACTCATGTCTGCGACCTTAGGCGACACATCCACCATTCGCGCAGATCTCAGCACACGCACCGGGCGCACTACATCGCTCATTGGTACCGATGCACAACGACCCGTTCCGTTAGAATTCGAATTCGTCTACACGCCGATACATGAGACCGTCGAAAAGCTGCTAGCAACCGACAAAGCACCCATCTACGTCGTGCATTTCACGCAAAAGGAAGCCGTCGAACGGGCGCAATCCCTCACCAGCCTAGGTAGCATCATTTCTGATGAAGAAAAGCTGCGCATAGCTGCGGAAATCGGTGATTTTAAGTTTACGACGACATTCGGCCACACCCTATCCAAACTCCTACGACGCGGCATTGGCGTCCACCACGCAGGTATGTTGCCCAAGTATCGCCGATTGGTAGAAAAACTTTCACAGACTGGGTTGCTGAAGGTGATCTGCGGGACGGACACGTTGGGAGTCGGAATCAACGTTCCCATTCGTACTGTGCTGTTTTCCGGACTCGCAAAATTCGACGGCAGCCGAAGCCGCATACTAGCTTCCCGGGAATTCCACCAAATCGCCGGGCGGGCAGGACGAGCTGGCTTCGACACGGTGGGACATGTCGTCATTGAGGCAACCGAGCACGAAATCGAAAACTGGCGGCTACGGCAACGCGCCGGGTCGGATCCCGCAAAGCTCAAAAAGCTCCGCAAGAAAACCGCTCGGGATGGCGAGGTTGTGTGGACGGAAAAGACCTATCAGCGGCTTATCGACGCACAGGCTGAAGATCTCACCAGCCAGTTTCGGGTTTCCAATTCCCTGTTACTCAATGTTGCCGCTCGCCCTGGCGACGGATATGAGCATCTAAAGAAGCTCCTCAGGGGAAGCCACAATAGTCGTTCGGCCCAGAACAACGACATCCTTAAAGCCGTAGAGCTGTTCCGTGGGCTCGTGAATGCCGGGATCATTGTGAAACTTAAGTCCCCCGATACCGCGGGCAGGTTGTATCACATTACCGAAGAGTTACAGCGAGATTTCGCACTGAATCAACCGCTGGCGCCATTCGCGATTGCAGCATTGGAACTGCTGGATCCTAACTCTGCGTCCTTTACATTGGACGTCATCAGTGTTTTCGAAGCAATCCTTGAAGATCCACGTGCGTTGCTCATTGCCCAGCAAAAGCAGGCCCGCTCCGAGGAATTGGCCGCGTTAAAGCTTGAAGGGGTCGATTACACCGAACGCATGGCGATCCTTGAAGAAATAACCTGGCCGAAACCTTTAGAAGACGAACTCGAGCGTGCCTTCGACATGTATTGCCAGGACCACCCGTGGGCTAAGGAATTTGAGCTTCGGCCGAAATCGGTGGTCCGTGACATGATCGAACACGGAATGACCTTCTCGGATGTGATAGCTACCTACGGGATGGCTCGTGGCGAAGGCGTGGTATTGCGGTATCTCACTGACGCCTGGCGTACCTTACAGCACACGATTCCGCAGGAATACCTCACGGAAGAATTAGAGGATGTTATCAGTTGGCTGGGTGAAATGGTTCGGCAGGTGGATTCTTCGCTTGTCGACGAATGGGCGCGGATGGCGGACCCGGATGCCCCTATCTCGGCCGATACTGTCGCTAGAGAGCTGGCCTTCGGTATCGAAGACCCGACTGCTTTAACTGCCAATCAGCGTGCGTTCACGGTCATGGTGCGCAATAGGATGTTCCGGATTGTTCAACTTTTTGCCCTGGAAAAGGAAGAACAATTGGCGCAGATGGTGGATTATTTAGACAATCCGCCAGATTTCACCGATGCCTTGGACGCGTATTTTGAAGAATACAGCGATATGGATCTAGGCCCAGATGCCCGCGGCCCAGAATACTTCATAGTGAAAAAGAGCGGACGGAGATGGGAGGTCAGACAAATCATGAAAGACCCCCAGGAAGATAATGGGTTCAGCGTTGTTGGGATCGTTGATCTTGACGCCTCTGATGCGGCTGGTGAAGTGCGGTTTGAGGCGTTGTCAGTGGAATACTGAGGCTGACGGGGGTTATAAAACCCAGTGTTTTTACCCCCACAAACCCTATTTTTCTCGAAAATGTCTTATTTTGACTTAAGATTTTTAAGGTTTTCTTTGTTTTGGGGATATACTTCACATACACAGACTTCAGAGCATGTGTTGAGAGAAGCTCCGATAAGAACCCCCTACAAATGGGGGTGAATTAATTGCCATCCCCAATACAGCTCTATAACTATTCCACGACCCCCTAATCTTCGCATATAGGCTTTTGACATGAGCATAAAAGAGTATCGCCCCACATTGGCACAGCTTCGCACTTTCGTAACCATCGCCGAAAACAAGCATTTTGGAACGGCGGCGACCAAGCTCAATATTTCACAGCCTTCGCTTTCTCAAGCGCTCGTTGCACTGGAGACAGGCCTTAATATCCAGCTAATCGAACGTTCCACCCGGCGCGTCATCGTAACCCCCGCAGGCGAAAAGCTTCTCCCGTTGGCCAAAGCGACGCTTGATGCCGCCGATAACTTTTTAGCTCATGCCCATGGCGCCACCGGAACGCTTTCCGGCCCACTGGCCATCGGAATCATTCCGACCATCGCACCATATTTGTTGCCCACGATCATCGACTTGGTGCGCGAGAAATACCCAGAACTGGAACTTCAGATCATTGAAGACCAAACAAAGCATTTGCTGCAGATGCTGCGTGATGGCGCAATCGACTGCGCATTGGTCGCGGTACCTACCAGCACCGCTGGTCTGAATGAGATTTCACTCTATGAAGAGAAATTCCGAATGGTTGTGCCAAGCGGACACAAGTATGCAGGACGGGATGACTTGGTATTGGATGACATTAAAGATATCTCACTGTTGTTGCTTGACGACGGCCACTGCTTGCGTGATCAAGTTGTCGATTTATGCCGTCAGGCCGAATACAACCCGATGACGGCAAGCCATACCGAAACCCGGGCTTCAAGCCTTACCACCGTGATGCAGCTAATCGCGAGTAACTTAGGCTGCACTTTCATCCCTGAATCAGCGGTGCCTATTGAGTGCTCCCGCCCCGGTGTCGCCACCGCGAAGTTTGCACCATCGGTGTCTGCTGCCCGGCGCGTCGGCATCGTTTACCGTGGTTCTTCTACGCGCTCGGATGATTTCAATCTTCTTGGCGAGCTCATCAGTGATGCATTCCGGAAAGTTGTGTCCTAAGGTACGTATAGCCAAGTCTAGCTGAGCGCCAAGCAATTGCGTTCCTGAGAAAAACTAATGCCTCGCTAGTTCTGAACTAGCGAGGCATTGTGGTTTCCAGGCGTATCGCGGAAGCTATTCTAAATTTCCGGATAAGGGGCGTTCGTTGCCTGACGGTAGACATGAGCCGAAGCGTTCACGCTTGCTGGACCCAGGATAATTATGCCGATAAACAGGGTGAAGATTGTACCAACGGCACAGATCAATATCATGAGGATCATGTAGCCAAGGATCGGCCAAAAGCTTGTGAATACCGCTTTAGCGCTTTGGGTTATAGCTTCGGTTGCAGTGGCTCGGGATTCAACCGCGAGATAAATCGCGAACATGAGAATAATGGTGAGCAACCATACGATTAACCCGAGAAGGAATGAACCAATTATTTTACCGGTATGTAACTGCACTTCGCCGTATGCATCGATGCTGGTTGCACTCATTGAAAGGTACTGTTGAATCACAAGCGGTATCCCACTAATCAGGAGCGTTAAAAGGGAAGCATAGATCGCTTGTTGGTAGTTCATTCGTGCTTTGATGGCGTCCCAGGTGACTTGGTTACCGTCAATTTGCAGCAATGCCGCGGTGAGAATTAGAGGTGACACGAGAATTAAAGGGACATAGCTCAAAAGGTTGAGCAAGATTTTCACAACCGAAGGTTCCGAGTACGCGTTCAGATTCTCTGGATCAAGTCCTCCGCTATCCAGTCCGTAGAAAAGTTGGCCTAAACCAAATACGAAGGCAAAAAAGAATGCTACGACACAGAACAGTAACGCACCGACGATCCATAAAACTGGGTTCTTGAAAACCGCTTTGAAACCGTAGCTGATTGCCGACATAACGGCAACGCCCTTTTCTCGGGTAACCATGTTGACGTTGTACAGTGGATTGAATCCGACCACACCGGTACCCGCAATGTGCGGTTGACCGTATGCATTTTGTTGGTTGTATCCACCAGCTTGGTGTCCTGGCTGCGCGTATGCGCCTTGGCCATAACCACCTTGTGTTTGCGGTTGCTGGTATGTGCCTTGGCCATAAGTGCCTTGCCCGTAAGCGCCTTGCGACGACGTACCCTGTGGGTAGCCTCCTTGCGGATATCCGCCTTGTGGCTGGTTTTGGCCATAACCGGGTTGCGTGGAATACGGCTGCTGGTAGTTTCCTTGACCGTAATCACCCTGACCGTATCCACCTTGGCCATAAGTGCCTTGTGGATAACCGCTTTGTGGGTAGCCGCCCTGGGTATTGTTTCCTTGTGGATAACCCGACTGACCATAGCTGTCTTGACCATATCCGCCTTGCGGATAGCCACCTGGTGCTGCGTTCTGCTCATATCCGCCTTGCGGATAGTCAGCACCGTCCGATCCATTCGGATTCGGTGAGTTATGTGGTGTGCCATTAGCCGGGGTAGCTGGTTGTTCTGGTTTATTCCCCACCGGGTAGCTGCCGCCATGGTCCCCGTTTGGCTGATTCTGCGATGACTCAGCTGGGTTATTGTTTTGCGGTTGATCTTGTGGATCAGGCCAACCATTGTTGTTTTGGTTGTTAGTCAAAACAAAAATCCTTTCGTGATTTTTTGTATGAAGACGAACCCCGAAACGGAAATCGACACCGAACGTTCGATACGAAACCTTGTCGGCAATAAGTCTGTGTAACCAATTGTCGCATTGTATTCGTGGGATTAAAGTAAGCAATAGCCACGACGACAATGCCGCACATCTGAATATTCTAGAGAAACTTCGCGAAAAATTTGTCGATCTATATGATCGGGATTCTTAGGAAATTGATTCTTGGTTGTTGCGTCGGTGCCACACATCAAGCACTTAAATCCTAAATAAGGGTACTTAACTGCTAAAATCGCTCAACAGCTATGACCACGAAACACAATAACCAGCGATCAAAAACGACGTCATCTCATCGTCGTTCTGCAACACGCAATCACCCCCATCAGCAACCGGATACGGCTGAGGCTGTTAAATTGCGCGGAACTTTAGGTGAAAAGTTAGCCCAAGTAGCGATCGCGGATGAACATGTGTTTCGTCGTCGATTAGCCAAGGCCCGTACCCCAGAGGCGTTCGACGCTATTGCTGCGGATATGGAACGCGCAGCAGATGTCGTCGAAAAGCGAAATGCCCTCATTCCTGACATTTCTTACCCGGATTCCCTGCCGGTGTCAGCTCGGCGTGACGATATTGCCGAGGCAATCGCTTCGCATCAGGTTGTTATCATTGCTGGTGAAACGGGATCCGGTAAAACCACCCAAATTCCGAAGATTTGTCTTGAGATTGGTCGAGGGCGACGCGGATTAATCGGACATACCCAACCGCGGCGGTTAGCAGCCCGCACTGTCGCAGAACGGATTGCTAGCGAACTGGGCCAGGACATAGGCGAGTCGGTCGGGTACGCAATTCGGTTTGACGACAAGGTTAAACCGCATACTGCGGTGAAGCTGATGACGGACGGCATTTTGCTAGCGGAAATGCAACGCGATCGATATCTCAATGCCTACGACACGATCATCATTGACGAGGCACATGAGCGTAGCCTCAATATCGACTTCCTGCTCGGATATCTTAAGCAATTATTGGCTAAGCGACCTGATCTCAAAGTGATTATCACCTCCGCAACCATCGATCCGGAGCGGTTCGCTCGCCATTTCGCCGATGCTTCCGGCAACCCCGCCCCCATCATTGAGGTCTCAGGACGCACATATCCGGTAGAAATTCTGTATCGACCGTTACTACAACAACATGGCGACAAACTAATCGATATTGATCCGATCGATGGACTTATTTCCGCAATCGACGAGCTCATGGGGTACGGCGAAGGCGATATCTTGTGCTTCTTCCCCGGCGAATCAGACATTCGCGATGCCAGGGAAGCATTAGAAGGCAAAAAATGGCGAGACGTCGAAGTAGTTCCGTTATACGGTCGATTGTCTAACCAGGAACAACATAAGGTCTTCCAACCGCACCAGGGTCGACGCATCGTTTTGGCCACGAATATCGCAGAGACGTCGCTTACGGTTCCGGGTATTCACTTCGTGGTGGATCTCGGTACCGCCCGGATTTCTCGGTATTCGACACGAACGAAGGTTCAGCGCCTGCCGATCGAACCCATCTCCCAGGCAAGCGCCAACCAGCGTTCGGGCCGATGCGGACGCGTCGCAGATGGTATCGCCATCCGTCTGTATTCTGAGGAAGATTTCGACGCTCGGCCGGAATTCACCGACCCAGAGATTCTTCGAACCAACCTAGCGAGCGTCATTTTGCAGATGGCTGCGTTAAAACTGGGCAATATTGAGGATTTTCCGTTCGTCCAGGCACCAGATACGCGGGCAATTCGCGACGGGCTCTTACTCTTAAACGAACTGGGCGCGCTTCATCCGCAGAAATCCAAGTCACAAGTGCCGAAACTCACCGCTATTGGTAAAAGCATTGCTCGCATTCCCGTCGATCCCCGGATGGCACGAATGTTGGTAGAAGCACATAAGAAAGATTGCCTGCCTGAGGTAATTATCATCGTGGCTGCGTTGACTATTCAGGACGTGCGGGAGCGCCCCTTAGAGCATCAGGCACAGGCTGACCAAATGCACGCACGGTTTAAAGATAAAAATTCGGACTTTGTGTCGCTGCTTTTACTGTGGCAATACATCACCCAACTACGAGCAACCAATAGCGGTAATGCTTTTCGACGTCAGATGCAGGCGGAATTCCTGCATTACATGCGAATACGCGAATGGTTTGATTTGGTTCGTCAGCTGCACAATGTGATTGACCAACTCGGTTGGGAACGCTTAGGGGCGGCTGCCGCCGATAACGTTATCTCCTCTCCCCTTGCTGATATTGCCGGAGTATCCGATGCTGTGCACCAATCCTTATTGGCAGGGTTGCTCTCCCATATCGGTATCCGCAATGAACAAACACGAGACTATGCTGGCTGCCGTAATACCAGTTTTAAAATTTTTCCCGGATCAGCATTGGCCAAGGCCAAGCCCGAGTACATCATGGCGGCAGAACTTGTAGAAACCTCCCAGTTGTGGGCGCGTGGGGTCGCCCAAATTCAGCCAGGGTGGGTAGAGCATCTCGCAGCCGGATTGCTCAAGCATCAGTATTCGGCACCTTATTGGTCTAGCAAACGGGCAACCGCAATGGTGGAACAATCGTCGACGCTTTATGGGGTTCCCATCATTACCGGGCGCACAATCCCGCTCCATCGGATAGACGCTCCCGCAGCACGGGAGATGTTTTTAAAACACGCCTTGGTTGAGGGAGAATGGAACACTCGACACCGGTTCTACGATCACAACAATGACTTGCTTCAAACCGCACGAGGCTTGGAAGATCGCGCTCGTCGGCGTGACATCGTTGTCGACGAAGAAACACTATTTGCGTTTTATGACACGAAAATCCCTGCTGATGTTACCTCCGGCCCCAGCTTTGATAAGTGGTGGAAGGCAACGTACCGAACGCAACCAGAACTGCTTAACTTCGACCCGGCTGCACTTGTTAGCGCTGAAGCAGAAAAGGTTACGGAAGTTGAGTTCCCTGACATCTGGGCGTATGGATCGCTCACATTCGAGCTGAGCTATCAATTCATGCCAGGGTCCGCTGCAGACGGAGTTACGGTCCATATTCCAATTCCACTGTTAGCGGGAACGAAGCCGGAGGGATTCGAGTGGTTAGTTCCCGGAATGCGCGAGGAACTTGTAACGGAACTGATTAAGACCTTGCCCAAGCCATTGCGCCGCTCGGTTGTCCCAGCACCTGACTTTGCCCGGTTGGCGCTTCCATTACTATCCCCTGACAAACCAGGTGGTTTGGCACAACAACTTGCAGATGCCTTGCGTTCAATCGGCGGCTCAGGAATTTCGGCGTCAGATTTCAAATTCCATACATTACCACCTCACCTACGGATAACTTTCGCAGCTGTGGACAAGCGTGGAAAAGTAATCGATTCTGATAAGAATCTTGCAGAGCTGAAAAACCGGCGGGCAAGACAGATTAAGTCCTCCGTTTCTCAAGTCAGTAAAGGAATCGAACAAGCGGCAACAGCAGAGTGGACAGAGCAAACGCTCGGCACAATCGCTGAAGAAATCGTCACCTCAGTCGATGGACAAAAAGTGACCGCATATCCGTCTTTGGTTGCTACCAGTGACGGCGTTGCCGTGAAAGTACTGGGGACAAAATCCGAAGCTGATGCGTCAATGCTCACAGCAACGCTGACTCTCCTGCTGCGAAGGATCACTCTCAACACCCGGAAAATGCTGAATGGTTTGTCCCTACAGCAACGAGTCGCAATTGAAAATTACCCACATGGTGGCGCAGCCGGTTTAGTCAACGACGCGCGGGTCGCCGCAATCCGAGACGAGTTACTGAAATTGGGTGGTCCAGTACGAACACCAGCAGCGTTTGAGGCGCTAGCGGAACAAATAGCGCCACAAATTCCAACGGTAGTGCGGCAAACTATAGTTACATTGGCACCAGCTTTGGTTCAATATCTTTCCATTCAACATGAACTGGATAAATGGGAAGGCCCAGCGATCGATGACATTTCCCGGCAGCTTGCATTCCTCTTACCAGCCAATGCCCTAGCTATCCACGGAATGGCGCGGTTAAAACACTTAGCCAGGTATGTACAAGCAATAGCAACCCGGCTTGACGATATGTCGGTGAACCCCGATCGCGATGCCGACCGCCAAGAAATCATTAACGGCCTGGAGGAACAATTGCACACCCGGCTAGCCGGGTTACCACCCGGCAGCGCTAAAACAACCGAGGTAAAAAACATCTATTGGCTATTGCAAGAACTTCGCGTAAGTTTGTTTGACCAACGGTTAGGAACCGCCGAAAAGGTGTCTGAGTCGAAAATCGCAAAAAAGATCGCGAACTTACGATAGCTTTTGCGGCTAATTGACGCTACGGTCTCGTCGATTCATCAGTCGAATTTCTGATTCGAAATCCTCGGCAGACTCGAACGATTTATAAACCGAGGCAAATCGCAAGTACGCCACTTCGTCTAATTCACGTAGTGGTTCCAGAATTGCCAAACCTATATCGTTCGCGTGGATTTGGGAACTACCGTGGCTACGGACTGTTTCTTCGACTTCTTGAGCAAGGCGTTTTAACGCGTCGTCGCTGACATCACGCCCCTGGCAGGCGCGGCGCACACCCACGATAACTTTTTCCCGGCTAAACGGTTCCGTCAGTCCATTGCGCTTCACTACCAACAACTGGGCTTTTTCAATTGTTGTAAAACGACCGGAGCAGGATGAGCATTCACGCCGGCGCCGAATCGCGGTGCCACTGTCAATAACCCGAGAATCGATAACCTTCGATTGTTCGTGATGACAAAACGGACAATGCATCATTGCTCCTTAACCAGACTTCCGGTGCACGCAAGTTCTTAACAATAACATCGTACTTCCCCGTCGATGATTGCTCACAAACGCACCGCCAGCCAATCCGCAACGACGTTTAATGCGAAACTACATCATTGTCGGCATAAACAACCGCTGGGTAGGAATTTTCGTTCATCGAATCGTCAATCGCGGCTTGACCCCCGAAGTAAAATCCGATGCCGATGATTGAACCAAACAATAGGCCAAATAAATAGTTCTTGAAACCACCGACGTGCGATATGTCGGGGTTCGTTGCGTTGGAAACCGACTTCCAATTCGAACAAGAGGCCGCATCAGAACCAATAGCGCCTCCCTGATTGAGTGCGATGCTACTCACAGATGCGTGCTCAACGCGAGTATTTAACGTTCGAACCTGGCGACCAACACCAACCCCTATAGGAAGCCGATTACCGTCCCACGTATCCGCCGGAGGCACCACTTGAACAGTTCCACGTGACCGTTGTGGCACGAAACCACTGTCACGGTGAAGAAACGAAGCACTCTTTTGGTAAACATTTCCCGAAGTAATGGTCATGTCCTTCTCCTCATTCTTGTGCCGTTGAACAATTGAAAACAAGATATCGTTCTACTCTGACGTGAACCGAAGATTCACCGCTTGTTTGTTCGAAAAACTTAACTTGATTCGAATTATGCGCTTCGAACAAATGGTTGTCAAGAATTTTCGAAAATTTTTCAAACACTTGTGTCCAAACCTGCAATGTTCGACTAAGCTATAAGGCAAAAGCTACGTTTTTTCGAACACCACCAAATGGAATTTAAACCATATTTTTCATATAAAACGTGCAGTTTGTTCGAATAGTGTCTAAACTGAGAAGTTAATCGCCATAACAAGGAGAATTCATGCCCCGAAAGAAAGCAACCACAACCCCTACCGGAAAAACCGATCTCGACTCACTAACAGAACGTCAACGCCGCATCCTGCAGGTGATCCGAGATGCTGTAATCCTGCGAGGATACCCGCCAAGCATTCGAGAGATCGGCGACGCGGCAGGCCTGCAATCCACCTCTTCCGTGGCATACCAGTTGAAAGAGCTTGAGCGCAAAGGTTTTTTGCGGCGTGACCCAAATAAGCCGCGTGCGGTAGATGTTCGCACTCTTCCCGGTGACGATCTACCAAAAGCTGGGCCCAAAACGAAGGGTGGAAAAGTTTTTTCCACACCCCCATCGGAGGATGCATCATCCCCTCAGTTCATTCCAGTTGTCGGAAGCATAGCTGCCGGAAACCCGATTTTGGCGGAAGAAAATGTATCCGCATACTACCCACTACCTGAAGAGATTGTGGGCAGTGGCGAACTGTTTATGTTGCAAGTTGTCGGCGAGTCTATGCGTGATGCTGGAATCCTCAACGGCGACTGGGTTGTCATCCGTTCGCAAAAGGTTGCCGAGCAAGGCGAATTTGTCGCCGCAATGATCGATGACGAAGCCACCGTCAAAGAATTTTTCAAAGACGAAAGTGGCACATGGCTCTTGCCGCACAACGAGGCATTTAGCCCTATTGCCGTCACTCCAGATACAGAACTACTGGGAAAAGTTGTTTCGGTTATGCGTAAGCTCTGACGCATCTCCCCACAAGCGGGCAGCGGTTACGTAATTCCGCTGCCCGCTTTAGAGCTTTAAATCTCACCCAAAACCCCACAATATACACCCCCATTAAGGGGGTGTATTGGAGATCACAAAACCACTTTCAAACTCACACGAGTGTTGGTTTTTCCTGCGCTTAGCTTTAAAGAATCTGATAGACACCTTCTTTTGTGTCCGAAAATGCACGAATTCACTTTTGAATTCTGCGGTTGCGTGGGCTTAAGGCGTGCAAGAATAAACAAAGTAAGCACGTCAGACCAATAAGCAATCGGACAGACCCAAGTACTAGTTGGTGTTGTGATTGTTTTTGATATTCCACATTAAAGGAGCGTCGAAAGAATGTACTCGGAGGAACGCCGCCGTCAGATTGCGTCACTGACCGCGGTTGAAGGTCGCGTTAATGTTACTGAATTAGCTGCCCGCTTCGACGTCACCGCGGAGACCATTCGACGTGATTTAGCCGTGCTTGACCGTGAGGGAGTTGTGCATCGTGTTCACGGCGGGGCAGTTGCGAATCAAACCTTCCAGACAACCGAATACAGCTTGGACACCCGCGCGCGTTCCGCTTCAAGCGCAAAAAACTCCATCGCCCAGGCAGCCCTGCAGTTCCTACCAGAATCTCAAGGTGGCATGTTTTTAGATGCAGGCACTACCACCGCAGCGTTAGCCGAAATGATTGCTATGCAACCGTCAGCGAAACACTGGTCAATTGTCACCAATAGCCTGTCGATTGCGCTGACGCTAGCCAATTCTGGATTAGACGAGATTCAATTGCTGGGCGGTTCGGTGAGGGGGATCACCCAGGCAGTTGTAGGTGATACTGCGCTACGTACGCTGGCCCTTATGCGAGCAGAAGTAGCATTCATTGGTACTAACGCGTTAACGCTTGATCATGGTCTTTCAACGGCAGATTCCCAAGAAGCTGCCATAAAATCCGCCATGATAACAAACGCCCATAAGGTCGTCGTTCTTTGCGACTCCACAAAGATGGGAACTGATTACCTCGTTAGTTTTGGAACCGTTGCTGATATTGATGTTCTTATCACCGATGCCAATGCACCTGAGTCGTTTGTTAAAGCATTACGCGAACGCGATGTGCAGGTAATTATTGCGAACTAAGTTCGGATGCTTTACGACGATAAAGCCGCTCCACGAGTATTTGTGGAGCGGCTTAAATGATTGCCGGATTGAGAGGTACTACTCCCCTAATAGAATCTCCCGCACCAAGGCACGCGCATTTGTGGCGCCTTCGGCGTCAAGAGCCACCTCGGCTGCCCGCTTACAGGTTTCGAAGTCAACCGCAGCCAATTGCGCACCTACACCGGCAATCGCAGTCGCTGCAGCGGAGAGAGAGTTAACTCCCAAACCGGTCAGGACGCAGGCCAAAAGTGGATCTGCCGCAGCTTCGCCACAAACGCCTACCGCAGTATTGAAGCGCTGCCCTTCTTTACAGGTGTGCTCAATCAACCGCAATACTGCTGGCTGCCAGGGGTCAGTCAGGTACGCCAGCTGAGGTGAAAGCCTGTCGGCAGCCATTGTGTATTGGGTGAGATCGTTTGTGCCGATAGAAACGAAATCCAAATGCGGCATAATCTTATCCGCCATCAATGAAGCTGCTGGAACTTCGATCATGGCCCCGGCAGTCAAACCACGCTCAGCGCACAATCCGGCAAACCATTTCGCCTCACGGGCAGTGGCGACCA
The DNA here is from genome assembly GCF_030532965.1 of Corynebacterium sp. GTDB lineage: Bacteria > Actinomycetota > Actinomycetes > Mycobacteriales > Mycobacteriaceae > Corynebacterium. Next base: position 7,646 of record NZ_JAUNKC010000023.1, on the reverse strand, counting down.
TTGGTGCCATCACCCACGTCGGGGCGGTCTCCTCTGTGCGGCCCAATTCTTCAGAAGCTTTCGCAATTGCGTCTAATTGCCGGGTCATCAGTTCTTCATTTGCCCGAGCAACGCGCAATCCGCGAACGCCGAGAGCTGGGTTGACTTCGTCCGCCATCGTCGCAAAGGCAACTGGCTTGTCAGATCCTGCATCCAACGAGCGCACAACTACCTTCGAATGCGGGAATTGCTCGAGGACTTTCTTGTAAACCTCGGCTTGTTCCTCAACAGAAGGCTCGGTCGTTGCGCTTAGGAAGCACAATTCAGTGCGGAAAAGCCCAATTCCTTCCGCTTGTGATTGCGTTGCCGCGATGCGGGCGGCGTCGCCGTCTTGGACATTCGCGAGCAATTGAACTCGGTGCCCGTCTTTTGTTTGCGCTGGTCCACGCCATTGAGCGATTCGTTCTGCCAATAATTTGGATTCTTGTTCGGCAGCTTTTGCTGTTTCTGGATCGGCGTTAACCGTGACCGTACCCAATGAACCATCAACCAGCACCATCTCGCCTTGTGTGATGTCTTTTACTTTGTCGCCCGCCGCAACAATGCATGGAACGTTGAGTTGGCGAGCGATGATTGCGGTGTGGGATGTTGGCCCGCCGAGTTCGGTCACCAGCCCCACGAAGTAATCAGTATTCAATGCTGCAGTATCAGCAGGCGATAAATCATCGGCAAATAAGACGACTCGTTCAGTGACGTCAGGCAATCCTGGCTCCGGCTCGCCGCGTAATTCAGCAACGACACGATCCCGAATATCGCGCAGGTCGGTGGTGCGTTCTGCCATAACTCCACCGACTGCTTCGAACTTCGTGATGAATTTGGTCGTGGCGGCCACTACCGCGTAGGGGGCTGGATGCCCGCCTTGAATCCCTTTGGTCACAGCCTTGCGCCAACCGCGATCGTTGACCATGCTTGCGGTAGCTTTGAGAACCTCAGCGGCAGCGCCTTCGGCATGTTCCGAACGCGTAGTCAACCGCTGCGCAACCGTGTCGGCAGCTTGTACAAAGCGTTCCTGTTCAGATTCTCGCTGTCCTTCATCTATAACATCGCCCGCCTGAGGAAGTTCCGGCCGTGGGCTGATCCATACTGCTTTGGCGTAACGAACGCCAGGAACTACAGCAGTGCCTTTAAAAACAGTGCCATTATTCACACTATTCACTCTCAGTCACCTGTCTTCACATTGGAGTGGGTATTAAGACTAGGACACCATAAAATCCACAGCACCGCAACCAAAAACACAGAAAATCAAAACATTTATTTCTGCAATCCATTGACAAACAAAAACAAATGGGCATAAACTTGGGTTTGAATCCAACATTTTCTACAATACGCCGCGTCAAAAAGGGTATTTTCCCTGGAATTTTTCGTATAGTCGACAAAGGCAACATTGAATATGTTATTTCCCACAACACACCCCCATTGACGCAAAACAGAACCAATAACAATAGACAGCACCTAACGCTTACATAGCTCCACTGCCATCGTTATGTGTTTCAGAGTTTGAGGAGGTGAGTTCGGAGCAATTATGGCCACCGTCACCGAAGTTTCCAATCGTCAATCACTCATCGCCGCCATCACGAATCAGTATGGGCGTTGCACAGTTTCCGATCTCGCCCATCGGTTCAATGTGACAGCAGAAACAATCAGACGAGATCTCAAACTTTTAGAAACCAACGGCATGCTTCGACGGGTCCACGGCGGCGCTGTGTCCGGTTCAGCCACTAAACCCAGTGAATTGCGTGCTGTCGATGAACACGACGATTTGCCAATTCAGCAGTCCCAAAGACGAAAGAATTCTATCGCTCAGCTCGGTGTCACTTACATTCCTGGCCCCCATGCCGCCATGTTTATCGATGCAGGTTCAACTACTGAAGCTTTTGCCCAAACACTTGCACGCACCTATGTTGGCCAACAGTGGAATGTCGTCACCAACTCTCCAAATATTGCCCATACTTTAGCTTCAGCTGGCGTGCCCTCTGTGATCATCCTTGGTGGGATTCTAAAACCACGTACCCAGGCAATCGTCGGCCCCCAGGCAGTCCAAGATCTCCAACGTTTACGTGCGGATATCGCATTTATGGGCACAAACGGACTGAGTATCGACCATGGATTAAGCACCTCCGATCCCCGCGAGGCAACAATTAAATCACTAATGATTCAACAATCGAAGTTCTCGGTTGTGTTATGCGATTCCACGAAAATCAACCGCGAATCCGCAGTATCCTTCGCCCAACTTTCTGAAATAGATGTCGTTATTTCGGATCGCCAAGCACCTGAAGATTTTTCCCAAAAACTTTGCCCGTTTAACACAAGAATGGTGATTCCATGATTATCACGGCTACCCCTAACCCGAGCGTCGATTCGACGTTTCAGCTGACGGAGAAGCTCATCCCTGGCACGGTCATGCGACTCAGCGCCGCGGTGTCCGTAGCTGGAGGCAAAGGCATTAACGTCGCCCACGCAGTCCATAACGCCAACAAAGCTACTACAGCTATCTTTCCGGCCTCCCAGGACGACCCCTTCGTCGGACTTGTTCAAGAAGTGGGATTGCCGTTCGTGACAACCCCCACTGACTTCCCGGTCCGAGTCAATACCACATTGGCTGACCCAGATGGTGAAACCACAAAGCTCAACGGCATCGGTGCGCAATTGAGCACCTCCGATTTACAGGCACTAGAAGCCGCGATTGTAGCTCAGGCCCAGTCCGCAGACTGGGTGGTACTTGCTGGCTCATTACCTCCGGGTGTTTCTGCTGACTGGTACACGCACGTAATTGAATTGCTGCGTACGAGGGTGTCACCTGCGCCAAAAATTGCCGTCGACACGTCCAATGAACCGTTGTTAGCCATAGCAAACGCGCTGCCAGACAACGCCCCCACATTGCTGACACCCAACAGCATTGAACTTGGCCAAATAATTGGAGCCGCCGGAGACGAACTAGAAAAAGCAGCGATGAACGGCGACTATCTTCCGGTGGTTTCAGCAGCGAATCAACTCGTGGAAAAGGGAGTTGAGATGGCGCTGATCACTCTAGGCGCGGCGGGAGCAGTTTTAGCCACCACAGACGGGGCTTGGGTTGCCAATACCCCGAAAACCCAAGTGGTATCGACAGTTGGTGCTGGCGATTGCGCCTTGGCCGGTTTCGTGATGGGGCAAGCTGCCGGACTTAACCCAGCCGATTCTCTAGCATTGGGAGTAGCTTACGGCAGAGCGGCTGTCATGCTACCTGGTACGACAATTCCGACCCCGGAGCTAATAGACACAAGCGCCGTGACCGTCCGCCCATCTCAGACTTCAGCTGAACAAGCAGCGCTGTAGCCGATCCTCGGTGTAACGGAATTTCATAACTAAAAACCCACATGTTTCCCACTACTTAAGGACTATCCATGTCTGAGAACATCATCACGCAGCAGTTAGTTGAGCTAGATGCTAACCTCGGCGAAACGCCACCTGAAGTGATCAAAAATCTGGCCTCCGCTGTGACATCCGCCGGACGCGCCACCAATGCAGAATTGCTTTTCGACGACGCCAATGCTCGGGAACAAAAATCCCCCACCGGTGTCCCCGGTGGAATCGCTATTCCACACTGCCGTTCGGAAGCAGTTGTCGAACCAACCTTGGCTTTTGCTCGGTTAAGTAACCCAGTGGATTTCTCCGGTCCCGATGGGCCAGCAGACCTTGTTTTCTTGATTGCCGCCCCAGCTGGCGCAGGAAAAGCGCATTTAAAAATCCTCTCCAAGCTGGCCCGTGCATTGGTACGGAAAGAATTTGTGGCCGCCCTGCGCGCCGCATCGTCCAAAGAAGAATTAGTAGCGCTGGTCACCGAAGTTGTTACAGTTCCGGATAAAACGGCACCGAGTTCTCCACAACCGGAAACCACAGTAAGCCAGGAACCAACAACCAGCAATGCCACTTTCACAATCGCAGCTATCACGGCTTGCCCAACCGGAATCGCACACACCTATATGGCAGCTGATTCTCTCGCGCAGGCGGCAGCAGAGCGCGACGACGTGGTGCTTCATGTGGAGACCCAAGGTTCCTCGTCAATCACCTCTCTTGCCGAAGACATTGTTCGCAACGCTGATGCCGTTATTTTCGCCACCGATATCGGAGTGAAAAACAAAGAACGTTTCGCTGGAAAACCGGTCATTGAATCCGGCGTCAAACGAGCAATTAACGAGCCGAATGTGATGATAGATGAGGCAATTGCAGCAGTATCAAACCCACAGGCACCACGGGTTTCTGGCAGCACAAGCTCAGCATCCGAAGATGCATCCGCCGCCGGAGCAAGTAGCTTAAGCATCGGAAAGCGGCTACAACAAGCCGTCATGACCGGAGTCTCCTACATGGTTCCATTCGTGGCAGCTGGCGGTTTGCTACTAGCTTTGGGATTCTTGGTCGGCGGCTACGATATGGCTAACGGATGGATGCATATCGCCACCGAATATTCGATAACCAACCTTCCTGGCCACTCCATGTTTATCGACGGCGCTGAGGTGACCTTCGACCGTGCTGGATTGAGTCTGTACCTAGGTGCTGTTTTCTTCGCGATCGGACAAGCTGCCATGGGCTTTGTCGTGGCCGCATTGTCCGGATATATCGCCTACGCACTTGCTGGTCGGCCCGGCATCGCGCCAGGATTCGTCGGCGGCGCAATCTCAGTCACTCTCGGCGCGGGCTTCATTGGTGGCCTCATCACCGGTATCATCGCCGGGCTTCTAGCCATGTGGTTGGGTCAGTTGCGTGTTCCACGAATCCTGGGTTCCTTGATGCCCGTCGTTATCATCCCACTAGTTGCATCCTTAGGCGTTGGCCTCCTGATGTTCCTGTTCTTAGGACGCCCCCTCGCTGCCGTGCTCACTGCGCTACAAGACTGGTTAGCGGGAATGTCCGGTTCCTCTGCCCTCGTGCTGGGAATCATCTTGGGGCTGATGATGTGCTTCGACCTAGGTGGACCGGTCAATAAGGCCGCGTATCTGTTCGCAACAGCAGGCCTTTCAACAGGCGATACCGCTTCGCTTACCATCATGGCCGCAGTCATGGGCGCCGGCATGGTTCCCCCGATTGCGCTATCACTTGCTACCTTGATTCGTAAAAACCTTTTCACACCGGCCGAACAAGAAAACGGCAAATCCGCCTGGCTGCTTGGAATCTCATTCATTTCCGAAGGCGCGATTCCATTCGCAGCCGCGGATCCGTTGCGCGTAATTCCATCCATGATGGTTGGCGGTGCGGTAACCGGCGCCCTATCGATGAGCTTGGGCGTGGCTTCTCGCGCTCCGCATGGTGGTATCTTCGTCCTCTTCGCTATTGATCCGATTTGGGCATGGTTGGTGGCAATTGCAGCTGGCGTCATCGTGTCTACCGTATTAGTCCTCGCCCTCAAGCAATTCTGGCCGAACCCATTAGTTGCAAGTGCTGCCCAAGCAACCGCTAAAACCACAGCAACCGTCTAATGATCGTCCAGGTTCACGTATGATGCCCTCCAAAAGAAGGTATCGAACGAACCGAAGACCATAACGGATTGGTGATACTTGCTGGATCGGGGTGCTCTCGATAACCGCTGGTTATATCGATAATCTTCACGGGTCACCCCGCGCCAGCAAAGAAAACCAAAAATCCCATGCCCGATTGGTGGCGAAACCACAGAATTCCACATAGAATCGGGCATAGGCGTAGAACGAATTATCCACATCACTAGAGTTAGAACCACTTGAAGGTTAGAACTCTAAACCGAGTAGACATTTCTTCTCCGACTTTCATCACATCCCTCTTCCCTATCTAGTTAATAAACTCCCTAGTTAGGTTTTTAGAAAGGACCATCACATGGCTTCCAAGACAGTTGTCGTAGGTTCCGCAGTCGGCTTGCACGCTCGTCCTGCTTCCATCATTTCTGAAGCTGCAGCAGAATATGACGACGACATCTTCCTCTTTCTCGAAGGTGAGGAAGACGAAGAGGTAGACGCAGCTTCTTTAATGATGATCATGGCAATGGGCGCAGAAAAAGGCGCAAAGGTGACTGTCACCTCAGAAAACGCAGAAGCGGTTGAAAAGATCGCAGACTTGATCGAACAGGATCTCGACGCTTAACTTCTCCCCCTTTTTAATACAGGTGTGCCGGTGGAAGACTTGGTATTCAAGTCTTCCACCGGCACATTTGTTACTTAGCCTTTAATGCACAAAAGGGTATCCAGTTTCGCAACTATCTCAACTAAATCACGTTGAAAATCCATCACACGGTCAAGATCCTTATAGGCCCGAGGAGCTTCATCCAACACTCCTCGATCTTTGCGGCACTCAACGCCAGCGGTTTGTTCCAATAAATCCGCCAAACTGAACGTTTGTCGCGCTTCAGACCTGCTCATTACGCGACCCGCGCCGTGGGAAGCGGAACAAAACGAAGATTCGTTCCCGAGCCCACGAACGATATATGCTCCGGTTCCCATCGAACCTGGGATAATCCCCAGCTCGCCGCGCCGGGCGCTAATTGCGCCTTTCCTTGTTATCACCAGTTCAAGGTCGTCAAAACGCTCTTCGCTGACATAATTGTGATGACAATTAATGGGTTCGCCACAGCTAAATCCCGGAATAAACGCACGAAATGCCTTGATGATCGATGCCATCATGACACGACGGCTAAACGCAGCGTATTCCTGCGCCCAGTAGAGATCATGCAAGTAGTCTTTCCATTCGGGAAACTCGTGTCCCGATTCATCGCGGTGCAGGAAAACTGCAAGATTCCGGTCGGGTAAGTCGCTATTCCACTCCAAGTTGCGTGCCCGAGCTATGTGCTGCTCAGCGAGCGCTTTTCCAATTCCGCGGGAACCTGAATGCAGCATCAACCAGAGCGTGCCAGCGCTATCGGCGCACAGTTCTATAAAGTGATTACCACCGCCTAAAGTACCGCACTGGCGCACGCTAGTTTTTTCCAAGTTAGACACGTCAACCCGCAATTGGTTGAACCTGGAGTACAGTTTTTTCAGATCTCGGCGAAAAAATCCATCGGTTTTGAAGATTTCAGCCTTGGTTTTATGCTTCGCAAACCCAACCGGGACAACAGATTCCCACGCGTTCCTGATGCTCGAAAGATCGGCTGGCAGGTCAGCGATAGTTATGCTGAGTTTCACCGCAATCATGCCGCAACCGATATCGACTCCAACCGCAGCCGGAGAAACTGCCTGGCGCATTGCGATAACGCTACCGACGGTTACGGAATTACCAGAATGTACATCCGGCATGATCGCAATACCGTGCACGTTCGGCAACGCGGCAACCGTGCGGATTTGACTCTGGGCAGAAAAATCGATCTCTAATAACGGCGACCATAATTTCACCGGCGCTTCGGTGCCTGGTAAGGATTGGGGTAGACCGTAGTCATTGACGGGATGGCTATACTGAACGGACTTTGTGTCCATGAGAAACTCCAAAGTTTGAGAAAAATACTGACAATTGGTTAACGGGTAGCTAGCCTATGCCGCCGCTGTCGGTTACTACTGAAGGGCAAGCTTCATAATCGGTGCTACCTAATCGCACCGATGACCTAACTACCGAATACAACTGAGGTTTTCTCACCAGAGCTTCTTGTGGTTGAGGCGTAGGACAACAAGTGC
>NZ_JAUNKC010000022.1 GCF_030532965.1 Corynebacterium sp. | reverse complement strand
CGCCGACCAATAAAACTCAACAACCAACCCCCACCCAACACCACAGGTGGGGGTTGACTTTTATAACAGACTAAAGAAATAACGTCGGTAGAAAAGCCCCACTTTCGGGATGCTTTCTACCGACGTTTTTGGTGTTTGTCGACTTAGTTACGCAGCAACAGCCACCCAAGAAAATCGATGCCCCGCACTTCAATGGGATTATTAGGCGCGGAAATCTCAATCTGCTTAATAGTCGCCTCACTGACGTGTTGGGGGAGCGGAATTCGAATCGTACCAAGGGTATATGTCCCGTTTTCGATCTCCGTCGCCCGGTTACGCAACGCAGGATGGTGGGGATCCAACTGAATTGGCACTACTTCTCCGGTGTCCAAAGTCAGCGTAACTGTCACCGTGTTTTCGGTCTGGTACGAACCGGACGGTGACACATGAAGTGCGATTAGCCGTGCGCCGGAAACATTAATATCGGCACGCGATTCCTGGATCCGCGCTACTCCGGTGAGAATTTGTACCACCCCGACTTCTGGTTCGGGGCAGGCGTCGGGAAGCGGCTCCGGGTTCATTGGATCGGCGTGGTGACAGACGTCGCCAAGCTTCTCAGGGCCGAGTCGGTTAATCGCGTGAGGGCTGGCAGCTAACCATCGTACATTCGTGCCCGCTAGCGATTCGGGAAGTTCGCTATCACTTGAGATAGGTAGCGTGGTTGTTGTTTCGCCTAACAGCGTTGCATTAAACCACTGAGTAGCCGATTCGGTGAGGATTCGTTCGTGCTCTGCGGCGTCGGGGCACTCCATTTCTTCACAGCCGATTCGTTCGTCCGCTGCATTTCTATTAATCAACATGTGACCAAGACCCGGTGCTTGCGCGACGAGTGCTGGGTGATTGCGTTCTTGATCCAGGTAGTGCCCCAGCCACAGGTTTGCCGATGGTCCGACATCAATGTCCGCGTCACCTACGAGCGAAAAATAAGGAATGTCTGCGGGTGCTGGGGAAATCGTGGCGAGGTCAACGGTGTCGTAGCCCGGGCCATAAGCGTAGACGGATCGCAGGTTTCTTTCGCCAAACAGGTCGACGGCGGCGTCGACAAGCGTGCCGGAGCGCGAATGCGCGAATAAGCCGACGTTAGTACGATCAATGTTTTCTTTCGGGAGCTTTTCGACGAGCGCACTCACCGATTGTTTCCACATTTCCGCCTGGTTATAGGGGCTTTCCACATCAGCGCCGGAGAAAATCCCACCAAGGTCGGGAATAACCGTGGCGTAACCGTGCTCAGCTAAGACTTCGCCCAGATAGTACATTCCTTGGTCAAAACGGTGTTCCGCTTCACCTGCCGGGCACGGAAATGCGAAGGTGTGCTCGCCACAATTCGGTGCACGCAGGTGGCTCAGAACAATAACGGGTGCAGGTTTATCAAACGTTGTGGGGGTGATAATCGCTCCGCGAATGGGGGCGCTGTATCCTCGGTCAGTCGTGTTTCCTATATCCAATTCTGTTATTTGCGCTGTACCTGTGGCGTTTATTGTTGTGGATTCTTGTGCCAGAACCCGATCCGCCGCGGCATGGGGGCCGTCGGATAATTCGGATGTGGTTTCTTCAGTGACGGATGGTGGCATCGTGGGCGTATCGGTGTTGCATGCCGCTAGCGCCAGGGTGAGAAACGCCAGGCCAGTTGTCAGTCGAAGGCGAAATACTGTCATTCCACAAGTTTAAGGAATAACTCACCCTAAATCCGTTAGGTCACGCCCGCAATTGTTACTTCTGTCAGGCTGGTTAAGGACGTATAAACGGCGGCGTTTCTTTGGGAATAGATCTATTGAGGTGTGGACCTCTAGGTTTTGTTCTTCGTCTAGAATGATGGTGGTTTCACCCAAACACATCGAATAACGAAAGAAGTATGCAATTGACTTTTTCAGATCCCAGGCTGCCTGCAGACGGATATGAGGTGGCCACCACCGTCGCTAATCAAGCGTTTTCGTTAGGAATTATCGATCTGGAGCAGCTTGATAGTACCTTGAGCAAGGTCGCTTCTGCCGCAACCGATAGTGATGCGCTTGCAGTCGTGGCGCCGCTGCAGCCGCAGCTAGCGGCAGTTACGTCGAAGAATCCGGTTCCGCAAAACCCATATGGCGTGCAAAAACCGACGTCGACAAGAGTTATCAGCGGGGCGTTAAGCGCGCCGTTTTATGTTATGGCTGGGGTCACCGCACTCAACGTCGTTATCTGGACGATTGTTAGTGTTACGTCTGGTTTTGTGTACTTCTGGCCCATTTGGCTCTGTATCCCATTATTTATTTTCTTCTTGCTGCACCTCGTAGGTAAGAAGATCAACCACAACGAAGTGGATGGGATTGAAAGGCGGCAATTGGATCGCTAAAGTTACCAGTTTCGCTCCGCGCGAAACACCCGTGGCTTCCCGCTGAGGGGGTCGTCGAACCGCAGTTCGCGGGCCGTCAGATGCATCGGGGTGCTGAAATCTTCATAGTTTTCGGGCTCAACGTTCGGGTAGGCCGGGTCGCCGAGAATTGGCACGCCAGCGGCCCACATGTGCAGCCGCAATTGATGGGTACGGCCAGTTTCTGGTTGCAACAGGTAGATCGATTGTTGCGGCAGCGAGTCGCCGTGAATCCTGCGCAACGCTGCCATCCGGGGCGCGTCGCAAAGCGTCTGGTCGCGGACATTCGTGATCGCATTAACCTCGCCGGGCACGATTCGGCCCTGCACCTCGCCTGCGGTTTTCTCCATCCGGTTGCGCCACACGGTTCCCGCAACGATCTCGGGTTGGGGGGTAGCGATCGCCTCATATATTTTTTCTGCTTTACGCTCGGCAAATAACCGCTGATAAGCGCCTCGAACGCTCGGGTTTTTTGTGAACACCAAAACGCCGGAGGTTAAGCGATCAAGCCGGTGTGCGGGGCTTAAGTCCCCATTTCCGGTTTTTCGACGCAGCTGAACGGTAGCGGTTTGGGTGATGTGTTTCCCTCGGGGCATCGTTGCGAGAAACGGCGGTTTGTCCACGACGAGAATATTGTCGTCCTCGTCAATGATCTCGCATTCAAACGGGACTTCCGGTTCAATCGCAGGCATCCGATAAAACCACACGTCAGTACCCGGGGTGAGTGGGGTTGTTGGGCTAAGTTCCTGATCGTGCGGCCACAAACCAAGCCGCACTTCACCGCGTGAAAACGCAGCGTTAAGCGCTGCTTGGGTGTCGTCGGGATGCCGGTAACGCTGACTGACTTTCAGCTGCCAGACAAATTCGAAGGCGGGCATGTCTGCGCACTCGTCCGGAACGCGGACGCGGCTGGGGTTGAGCCCATCTTTAATGAGAAGTGGTGGGCTATGCATCCGACGACGGTTGGCAGAACGGTTCATGGAGGTTAATGCTATTACACGAGTCGGGGGTGTCGCGAGATTTAAGGATAGCTTCAGTATTGCTAAATTATGTGTAACGATCTCGTAGCATTCTCACGATGATCTTAATAACCGTACCGATTACTAAAGGAGCGTTCATATATGAACCTGGATGCCGTTTTGGAACCAATCTTGAAGTTCTTTTCTGATGGAATTGGCGCGATCATTGCTAATATCGCCAAAGCTATCTACCACTTCCTCTACCCCGCTAACGCTGACGCGGCAACCACCGATCCGGTACCAAGCACCGCGCCGAAACCGGTAGAGAAATAAAAATTTTCGCTGTTCGCCGTTCGGGGCTAGGTGGTTCTAACCAGTGCCATTGCTGGATATAACGGGGTACACTTTAAAGTATCTCCCCATTGTCGCGGGTTACGCGCAATGGCAGTAACGCACATGGTAGTTAGGTTAGAAGAAAGGTCCGAAGAACAATGACTGTAACCGACATCGTTGTTGTTGCCGTTGATGGTTCCGATGCCTCGAAAAACGCAGTTCGGTGGGCGGCGAACACCGCCGCCAAGCGTGACGTTCCGTTACGCATAGCTGCTAGTTACACCATGCCGCAGTTTTTATACGCCGAAGGCATGGTTCCGCCGCAGGAGCTTTTCGACGAGCTAAAGAACGAAACCGAGCACACTATCGAAGAAGCTCGCCAAATCGCCTTAGAAGTGGCACCCGATCTGAAGATCGCCTACACCATCGCCGAGGGCACACCGATCGACATGCTGCTCGAAATGAGTAAGACAGTAACCATGATCGTGATGGGTTCGCGGGGATTAGGTGGACTGTCCGGCATGGTGATGGGATCGGTCTCCGCGGCAGTGGTTTCCCACGCAAAATGCCCAGTTGTGGTCGTCCGGGAGGACAATGATGTCACCGAGGCCACCAAATACGGTCCGGTAGTAGTGGGCGTTGACGGCTCAGATGTGTCGCAGCAGGCCACCGATTTCGCATTCGCTGAGGCACAGGCCCGCGGAACCAAACTCATTGCAATTCACACCTGGATGGATATGCAGGTGCAAGCTTCGCTTGCCGGTTTGGCTGCTGCACAGCAAGAGTGGAACATCGTCGAAGACGAGCAAACCCAATTGTTGGAGGAGCGGCTAGCCCCCATGCTGGAAAAGTATCCAGACGTGGAAGTCGACATGGTTATTACCCGTGACCGGCCAATTCGCGCACTAGTGGATGCGTCGAAGGACGCTCAACTATTGGTCGTAGGCTCTCATGGTCGAGGTGGTTTCCGGGGTATGTTGCTAGGTTCGACATCGCGGGCTTTGCTGCAGTCGGCACCATGCCCAATGGTGGTAGTGCGCCCGACAACATAAGAATTCGTTATGTAGTTGTTGTGTACTCGTTGTCGTTTATTTTTCAATAAGTAAGTACACTGGGGCATCCACGGTGTTGAATCAACAAAAGTTGATACGACAGTTGATTACGACACTGTGGATGTTCATAGGTTCAAATACTTGGAAAAATAGGAGACGAAAACATGCTCGCACTAGGTTGGATCGGCTGGATTGTCATTGGCGGTTTGGCTGGTTGGATTGCATCGAAGATTAAAGGTACTGACGCGCAACAGGGCATTCTGTTAAATATCGTTGTTGGTATTATCGGCGGTATTTTGGGCGGCTGGCTTCTCAGCCTGCTTAACGTGAATGTTGCTGGTGCTGGAATTATCTTTAGCTTTATTACCTGTTTGATTGGCGCAGTTATCCTACTGACCATCGTCCAGGCAGTAACGAAGAAATAACCACGACGGATAACCAAAAGCGAGGAGCATGTGCTCCTCGCTTTTGCGATTATTTTCGCCCAATTACACTAAAAGTAGACTAACCGTTTCAGTTGCGCCACAATAGACCATGAACTTGTTGGTCTAGGTTAAACGGAGGGAAACGTAATGTCGTCCACGAAAGTGCGCAATACCGGGACTGACCACTCACAAACTGGTCAGGTTCGGGCACGCCGTGCTGGTGGGACGCAACGAACCAAGGCTAAGGGCGCCACGAGATCGGCCGCTACAAGTCGGCGCAATCGGCCAACTCCCCGGCAACGGTTACTCGATAGCGCGATACAGCTATTCACCACCGAGGGGATCCGGGTGATCGGCATTGACCGGATTCTCCGGGAAGCGGACGTAGCCAAAGCATCGCTGTACTCGCTCTATGGTTCCAAAGACGCGCTGGTGATAGCCTACCTGCAGGCACTCGATGCCGATTGGCGAGACGCATACGCACAGCGCTGTGAGGGACTAACGACTCCCGAGGCGAAAATCCTGGCGTTCTTTGACCAATCGATCGCCGAGGAGCCGCAGAAACAGTTCCGAGGTTCGCATTTTCACAACGCGGTGACCGAATATCCCCGGCCAGAAACGGAATCCGAATACGGGATTATCCAGGCCGCGGTAGACCACCGCGAGTGGAAACTGGCCACCCTCACCGAATTGCTAACGGAGAAAAACGGATATCCCAGCCGGGCGCAGGCCAACCAACTGCTTTTGCTTCTCGACGGGGGACTGGCCGGTGGCCAGGTAACCAGGTCCGTGGAGCCATTGAAACTCGCTCGGGAATTAGCGGTGCAATTACTCACCGCCCCGCCCGCCGACTACAGCATTTAAGATTCGGATTGCTCGCCTGAGTCCGGTTCTTCCTGCTGCTGTTGCGCTTTCTTCTGGCGTTCTTTTTCCAGTCGTTCTTCCCGCCAATGTTGCTTGCGGGAGATATTGCGCTGTTTACGCTTTTCTTTATTGGCTAATTTCGTTTCCAACTTTTCGGCTTTTTTGGCTGCGAAATGTTCATTAGCTTCGATCAACCGGGCTTTATGGGCGGGAATCCACCACGGTGCGATGACGAAACCGATCAGGGCGAGGCGGCGTTGCCAGATGAATTTCCGCTTCTGGCGGGTGCGCTCCATCCGTTCGGAGCGGCGTTCCTTTTGAAACGCCCAGAGCTCATCATCGAACGGGTATTTTTTAAATAACACCAGGTAGATAGCGACGTTTTGAATGAGCGTCCATAGGTTATTGGCCACCCAGTACGCTGCGATAGCTGCAGGGACCGGGCCATCGACGCCGACTTTGACCAGGATAAACGGCACGATAAACGCAAAGATAACCAGCATTCTGGTGATCGCCACCGCGATGGCGGAGTCGTGATCGACGGTGAAATAATTGCGAACGACTGAGATCATCATGTTGATGAACGTGACCAGCGCGGAAGCCACAAGCAGCGGGAAAACGAAAATAGCGACTTCTTCATAGCTGGTGCCCAGCCGCCCGAATTGCTCCGGTGACATCGCAATGTATGCGGAAACGGGGACATTGCCGAATCTTGCGTGCAAAAACTGCGACACGTCCGTGGAGGTCAGCAAACCGATTGGTTCGTGAACGGTGGTATCCAGCCCGTTTTTGGGTCGAGCCATCCGCAGCAATACTTGATACAAACCTAAGAAAACCGGAATCTGGATCAGGGGCGGAATACAGCCTGCCGATACCCGATAGTTGTATTCCTTCTTTAATTCCTTTTCGCGTTTTTCCTTTTCTTCGAGCTTTTTATATTCAATAACGTCGACGTATTCGTCGTTAAGCGCGCGTAGCTTTGGCCGTAGCATCACCGACATTCGACCTGAATGCAGAATCAACCATTGGAACGGAGTAATCAGCCCGCGTACGACGATAATCAGCCCAAATATGCTTAACACCCACGACAGGGAATCGTTTATTCCCAGTACGGAGTGGAGAAAAACATGCCAAAGCTTCATGATTCCCGAAACCGGATAGATGAAGATCTCAAGCATGTGGAAAAACAACCAATCTTTTGTAGAAAATCTTAAGCAGTTTTAAGTGTATTGTTGTGTCTTGGGGTTTACCCCAATTACACTGACCGTCATTGATGGTACGCGGAAGCTATCCAAATGCGGAACACGCCACTTGGATAATTGCCGCGGAACTTTATTGGGTTTAATGAAGAAAGCTGAGTTATGGGACGTCATGCTCGTTCGGAACCAACCGAAGATCGTCGAAAAGCGACCACCGAAAGTCGACGACCAACCCTCTCACTTATCATCGGCGAACTTCTCTTAACCGTCGGCGGGCTGGCGCTGCTTTTCGCCTTCTATGAATCCTATTGGACGAATATCGAGTCTGCGCGAATCCAAGCCCAGGTCAGCGACAAATTGGACCAGGAATGGGACACCCAGCGTGCCAATCCGCGTAAAAAACTCACCCCGGAATTAGGCAGCGCTTTCGCCCGCATGTACGTTCCGGCGTTCGGCTCCGATTTCAATTTCGCCATCGTGCATGGCACCGACGAGGAAGATCTCCTTGCTGGACCCGGGCATTATGCGGACACGCAATTGCCGGGCGAAAAGGGAAACTTTGCGGTCGCCGGTCACCGGGTGGGTAAGGGCGCACCATTCAATGACCTGGGCAAACTCAAATCCTGCGATGCGATCGTGGTGGAAACCGAGACGGCGTGGAATACCTACCGGGTATTGCCGATCGGGGAGAATCACGAACAGCGCGTGGCTGATGCGCACAACTGCCTCAGCCCCGACCAGGCGGAACGGGTCGTCAACGGCGACTACGCAAACGTTTTTGGCCGCTACATCACCTTGCCCACGGATGTGGCAACCATCGGCGCAAAACCGGGCATTGACGATCACACCGCTACGGAGGACATGGAATCGGTCATGACACTGACCACCTGTCACCCGCAGTTTTCCAATGCTGAACGCATGATCGTCCATGCCATGCTTGTCGAATCCCACCCGAAAGACGGGGCCTATCGCCCCGAAGTATTGGAGAAAAACTAATGTACGGACTGATCTGGCGGATCCTCCCCGGGCCGTGGCCGGTGAAAGCACTACTCGCTATCATCCTGGCCGTTGGCGTCTTTTTCCTCCTCATGGAAGTGGTCTTTCCGTGGGTTTCGATGTTCATGCCGTATAACGATGTTGCGGTTTAGGCTACAGCCCTAAGTTTTTAATGGCCTCCTGGGCGATCGATGCGGCCTTGACGGATTGGTGTTGATTAGAGAAAACCACGACCGCGACGGTGTCTTTTTGTACCGCGTACACCGCCCCGGCATCGGTATTGCCTCGACCACCGGACCACCCGTTTTCTTCCACGATTTCCGTGGTGTCAATCGGTGCCGCCCAATCGACGACGGCTGTGGCAGCCGCGATGGTGGGCATATGCCGGATCATGACCGTAGCCTGAGGCTCTTCCGGGAAGGACCAGAACACACAGGCGGGGGTATCGAAGCGCGTATCGATGCCCTGGCCGATCATGCGTTGACCATTGGTATTAGCAACCCATTGGGAATCCAAATAGGGGCAGTCCACAAAACCAGCTTTGCCCTCTGGCACTTCGGGCAGCGCATCGAAGGGAAGATTGGAATCAACAACCGGAACCGCAGTCGTGCTGACCACAGGCTCCGGTGCCGCGGCGGGGGAGTCCGGGGTCGGAGAGCAGGCGCTGAGAAGCGTGGTGGCAGTTCCGATGAGGAACAAAGCGGGTAAAGTGCGTTTCATGGATTCCAGCCTAGATTCCCACGGAGATAATGCCGAAACTGGCGCTCCACCCCCGCTTGTCGATGACACTGGCCTGCGTCGACAAGCGGTAGCAGGAAACAGCACCGTCGCGGACCTCAGTCCGATCGCAGCGGGCGACGTCATCGCCTACGACGCGCAACCAGGTGCCGCCAATTATCGGCGTGCGATGACGGTTCTCACCGTGGCGTTGCTGGTAGGCGCACTCGGTGGCGCGGTGCGGCTGCCCCGAAACGACGCCTTGCTAGCGGTGCTGCTGTGCGCAGTTTTCGCCTTTGGCTACGCGATGGCCGTCACCCGGGTGTGGCGCTCTCTCGCGTGGACGCTCGGCTGGTTGGCGGGGCTCACCATCATTTGGATACTGATGCTGCCGGTGCTGCCGGTGAGCGTCTACCTGGTATTTCCGCTGTTCTTTCTGTACTTGCGCGCACTGCCCGACTATCGCGGCATGATCGCAGTGGTGGGGGCGACCGCTGTGGCGATCTTAAGCTATCGAACCCACCTCACCTACGGTGCGGTGATGGGGCCGGTGGTGTCGGCGCTGGTCGTTATCGGTATTCACCTCGCGTTTCAAGCGCTGTGGAAAGGCGCGCGGGAGCGCGAAGCCCTGATCGAAGAACTCATCGAAACCCGCTCGCAACTAGCCGAAACCGAACGGGCAGCCGGTGTGGCCAAGGAACGGCAACGGATTGCCCACGAAATCCACGACACGTTGGCGCAAGGACTGTCGTCCATTCAAATGCTGCTCCGGGTGGCAGAAGGCGAAATCGCCACCTCGTCGCTGCCGGATACCGAAAAAGCAGGACCGCTGAAATACATGGAACTCGCACGCCAAACGGCCGCGGACAACCTCTCGGAGGCGCGCGCGATGATAGCGGCCCTGCAACCAGCCGCGTTGAGTAAAACCTCCCTCGAGGGCGCTTTGCATCGAGTGTCTGCGGGATTCGTTGGGATCGACTGGCGGATCGAAACCGTCGGCGACGAGCGGCAATTGCCGATGAAAACCGAAGCTGGATTATTGCGGATCGCCCAAGGCGCGATGGGAAACGTGGCGAAGCATTCAAGCGCCAATCGCTGTGCCGTGACCTTGACCTATGAGGAAGACGAGGTGCGCCTCGACATTGTCGACGACGGCACCGGCTTTGATCCCACCGCGGTGGCGGAGAAACCCGCCGGATTGGGCCATATTGGGATCGATGCGATGCGGCAGCGGGCCGCGGAACTAGGGGGAACCCTGGAAGTGGAATCCGCGCCGGGGGAGGGGACCGCAGTCACGGTGGCTATTCCGGTGGCCGCCATCGACGAAGACTAAACATATAGATAAAAAGTTTTAGGATTAGAGCAACGTAAATACCGCATAAAGCACCATCTAAAGTTAAGCTCTAAGTAATTAAGCCTGTCCACGTCTAAGACCATAAGGGGAATCGCCATAATGATTCGTGTTCTGCTAGCCGATGACCATGAGATCGTCCGATTGGGTCTGCGCGCTGTTTTGGAAAGCGCAGACGACATCGAAGTAATCGGTGAGGTCGCGACCGCAGAAGCCGCTATCGCCGCCGCGCAAGCTGGCGGGATAGATGTGATCCTCATGGATCTGCGGTTTGGCCCTGGTGTTGAAGGCACGCGGCTGGCAACGGGGGCGGATGCCGCTGCTGAAATCAAACGCACGATGGACAAGCCGCCCCATGTCTTGGTCGTGACGAATTACGACACCGACGCCGATATTCTTGGGGCTATAGAGGCGGGCGCATTGGGGTATTTGCTCAAAGATGCACCTCCCGAAGAGCTTCTGGCTGCCGTCCGGTCGGCGGCCGAAGGTGATTCCACGTTGTCGCCGACGGTGGCGAACCGGCTTATGACTCGGGTGCGCACCCCGCGTACCTCACTGACACCCCGCGAATTGGAAGTGTTAAAACTGGTGGCTGGCGGGTCTTCTAACCGGGAGATTGGGCGGATCCTGCTGTTGTCGGAAGCCACGGTGAAAAGCCATCTGGTGCACATTTACGACAAATTGGGGGTGCGGTCGCGCACTTCGGCCGTGGCTGCAGCCCGGGAGCAGGGAGTGCTTTAACGCCGAGACGGTTTGGAAAAATAAAATGCCATTTGTCCCGCCGCAATTTCTACTAAAAGCGGCGGGACAAATGGCATTTTATTTTTAAAACGGCCGGAGCCGTAAAAAATATTTTAAGAGTGCGCGGCGAGATAATCGTCGATAATCTGTCGCGAAAGCTTGCCTCGAACCGCGACCTCGTAGCCCCGGGCAATCGCCCATTCGCGGACGTCTTTCGGATTATATTTCTGTTCCGAATTCCGTCGGGCGCTAATGGATTCCGGACGGGCTTTTTCGATAAAAGGAGCGATCGCATCCTTGAATTTTTCGCAGTTTTTGGTTGATACATCCATGACGTATCCAGATCCATCAATGCTGAACCGAAGGACATGGGCGTCATTTTCGTTCAGTGGGGAATCGTCAAGGTCGTCGAAAATCTGGGTGATTTCCCGGCGCGCCATGCTAAAAACCTCTCAATTATTAAATGCAATTTGGCTTATGCTATCGCGGTGGATATTTTGTTAAGCCTTAAAGTATGAACTGTGATTATTTGTTGCGGGACTGGCGGGGAAATATCTCCGCCAATTCATCGTCAACAGTACAGAACAAATACCATTAAAAGCAATACCGGCGCGCATTAAAATTGAATCTAAATATTGTTGACGCGTGCATTAATTACGGAAAATCTTGGGATTAAGAATTGAATTACCAGCTTGGTGCCCATCACTCCACCGGATAGCGTGGATGGTTTATTGGGCAAAATATCTCATCAGCTGCCCGTTATTTAGTTTCATTGAGGGATTTAATCGCTGAAATAAAAAATGCCAAGCACACAACTGATCGTTGTTTCATTTCGATCAGGGGCTTGGCAATTAGCGAAATCATGGGGCTAAAAGCGGCAGCGGCTTTATAGCGATTTGGCCAGGATTTCTTTATTTAGTTCATCCAGATCGGCGGAAATGGTTTTGTAGGCCCGCTCTTGCTGATCCGGGCTCATACGCTGGGCATTGGTCAGCGCGGTGGATAGCTGCTTGAGCCGGTCCTGGGCGTCGCGTTTGAAACCAGCGGGAATTCCATATTCACTTAAGGATTTTTCCATCGTGGATATCCGGTTTTTTAGTTCGGTTACTCGCGCTGATTGATGTTCGGTTTCAGTGGCAACGATTCCCAATTGTTGAACATTTTTCTTGTTGGCATTTTCCCGAATAGACACCACGAGTTTGTAAATGAGCGGCAAAAGCAAGGGGGCTAGCGCCCGTATCGCGGCGGAATAGCGCATGACCTGTTTGGCGTTAAACCGGCCCTCTTTAAGCCGCGCCAATTCCGCGCTGGCCATTTTTTTCGCGTGTTTGCGTTGCGCTTTTAATTCTTTTTTCTCTTGCTTGAGTAACTTGTGCTCTTGATTGGCGAGCAATTTCGCCCGGTGCAGTTCCAATTTGGCGGCGGATTTCACCTCTTGTTTTGCCCGCGCCTGAGCGGCTTTGATTTCGGCTTTGCGCTGCCGACGGTTTTTGGCAATTGTTTTTAACAATCCCATAATGGTCAAACTCCTTGAGTACACATGTCGTAGAATTCCACACTACATCGCATCCTGGCTTAGGCTTTATAACTTGTGGAGATTGATACCTATTTGCAGCCTTCGGATTTGGTGGGGTGCCGCTATCGGCTACATCAGCGGGTAGCGCACCCGACTGCAGAGCCAACTGCTGCCACCATTTCCCGCCGCATCCGGCTTGATCGGGCGCGTGCCCGAGTAGCATCATTGATCCCCACTAAACCGCAAATTGGCGATTCAAAAAACTTCCTACGCATCGATATCGGACGGATTTCTTCAGCGCAGTCGGAATACACCTCCCAACAACGCGCGGAGGATTTGGAGCGACGTTGGTTTGCCACTCTAGAAGCCCTCGCTGCCGGGGCCACCGTTATCACCGACCCGGTGTTGGAAACCAGCTCCCGCATCCGCATTGACGTCGACGCCCTGGTCCGGCGCCCCGATGGGGCATATATGCCAGTTGTGGTCACCAACCACCGCGTCGCCCGGGAAGACAAAAACCGCACCGTCAATGTCATTGCCACCAGGCGGTTGGGGTTGGGGCAACCCAATGCCGGGAATTACCGGCTCAAGCACCATGCGGTTGACTCCTACACCTTGGCATTAAGTGTTACTGCGCTGGAAGAATTAGGGGTGGGGGTCGAACGCGGCATCTTAATTGGCCAGAACCACGAATTGGCGTTCATCGTCGACACCTCGTTATTCCGGCAGGGGCTTAACCAAGCCCTCGCGGTGGAAACCCCCAATAAGGCGCTTCGGGTCAAAGACTGCACCAGTTGCCGCTATTGGCCGTATTGCCACGAAGAACTATTGGCACGAGATGACATCAGCCTGCTGTTTTCCGGCGATAAGGGCGCGCATTTCCGTGCTAGTGGCCTTCCCACGGTGTCGGCACTCGCACAGGTTACGCCACCGCAGCCGAACATCTCCCGGGACGATATCGTTCTCGCTCGGGCTTATACCCACGGTATTGCACTGCTGAAGCGAAAAGAAACCGTCACCGCGCCCCGATTCGACATCGAAATCGACATTGATGTGGAAGCCTACCTGGATCAGGGCGCATACCTATGGGGAGCATTCGACGGCGCGGAATATCACCCGTTTGTCACATGGAATGAATTAGGCTCCCGGGCCGAGGCGGAGAATTTCGCGCGTTTCTGGACGTGGCTTAAAAAGAAGCGTCGACAAGCGCAGGAAGCCGGGAAAAGCATCGGAATTTTCTGCTACTCCGCCCACGGCGAAAACCACTGGTTACGGTTCTCCGCCCGGCGCTTCTACGCTAAGTATCGCGACGATATTCCGGGTCTTCCCAGCGAATCCGAAGTCACCCAATTTATCACTTCCCCCGAATGGATCGACGTGTTTGCGCTAGTGCGCGCCCAATTGCTCGGCGTTTCCGGCCTGGGGCTAAAGATAGTGGCACCCGCGGCGGGTTTTAGCTGGGAAGAAGACGAAGTAGACGGCGAGGCAAGCGTAAGCCTCTACCTCGCGGCGACTGGGGCGGTGTTGAAGGGAGATATTCCCATCACCACCGCGCTTGTCGACGCCCAAGCGGCGTTGTTGAGTTACAACGGTGACGATTGCCGCGCCACCCGCGCCGTGCGACATTTTCTCGCGAACGGCGCTCCGGGGGTGCCTGCGGCAACCGAGCTGTGATTAGTACTTAGCTGGCGGATGCTGGGAGAAAATGGACAACCGGTTGTACGCCCCAATAAGGATCACTGCCCACGCCAGGGCCGCGACCTGCTCATCGCTAAAGACCTTCTTCGCAACATCCATCGCGGCGCTATTGCGCTGGTGCGCAGGCAATAAGGTGATGGTTTCCGCCAATTCCAAAGCAGCTAGTTCCTCATCGGAATAGACGCCATCTGCTTCCCGCCAGCTCGGCAAAAGGTCGATTTTGCGTTGGCTAAGGCCCGCCGCAATCCCCTTGGGAACATGCACCGATAAGCAGGTGGGGCAGCGATTTAGTTGGCTTGCGCGGATCAGCACAAGTTCAATGAGGCTGCGATCCAGGCCTGCGGTTTCGTACACTTTCGACAATTCTTCGGTGGTGCCATTGAGGCTGCGGTACACGGCGGGAAAGGCCTGATCTAAATACAGCTTTTTCATCATTTTCTCCTTGAAAACTACCAGAGGTTACTAGAGGCAATGCCGATGGTATTAGGCATTCACTGACTGTAACAATTAGTGGCTTCGTTTCTATTCCCGAAAATGAACAATGGCGGTTTTACGTGCCGAATTTTTTGATCGCCGATCAAGATAAATGACGAGCACAACGAACGGAACCAATGTCACACAGTCGAGAACCATGAGCGATATTAGGGGTGCCGCACCCAGGAACAACGTGGTGAAACCAACCCCTTGGACCAGATTCAGACTGGCGTGGAGGATGCAACTCGGCCAAATGGAACCCGAATGATTCCATAACCAGCCAATAAGGAACTCAATCAAGATGCACGAAGGAATCCACATGAGTGATAGCCACAGTTTCTCAGTGGTATTCAGATCGGTGGGGCTGTACCCCACCCACGGCAACGGCATATGCCATATTCCCCAAATCACACCGGTTAGGAACGTCGTGGCGGTAGTGCGACCCGGCAGCAGGCGATCCCGCAGATAGGCGGTCCAGCCGAATTCCTCACCAAATAACAAGAACGCGGCGGGCAGCGCCGAAAGACCACCAGTTGCAACGATCTGGAGGATTCGGTGCCCGGTAATATCGCCCGCAGTTTCCCACCAACCCAAAAGATAGGCCAGGAATAAGTACAGGCTGAAGCTTGCAAGCGGCAAGACGATAGCGCACAGGTAATAAAACCAAGTAGTGCGAAACTGCGGTTTCAGACCCGCATCGGCAAAGCCTTCCCGGGTGATGGCGGTGCGCACGATCACCGCTGTGACTGCCGGAACGAAAGCCATGGTGAGTAATTGCGCGACCGGATTGCTCTGCGGAACCCCCACTAAGTAGCACACCGCTAACGATAGCCATGACCAGGTGAAACAAATGACAATGAAAGCGATAACTCCGCGTCTTCGGCTGGGATCTGCGAACATGGTGCCCCTTATATATCAATGAGTAAAAAACTACAGTGATAACTCTTCTCGCCTATCCCGACAAAAACCTCCGGTATTTCCCCGAAAAAACCCTGAAATCTTTACGGAGGAAAGATCTCAGGGTTGCAACCAATAATCAGCTCAACATACTGCTAACGCAGGGCGCCGCGGTACCAGGCGTCGACAAGCACGCACCTTACCTGCAGGGAACGCCGGTGGAATGATGCGGACAGTAACCACCTGGATTCTTATGCAAATACTGCTGGTGCTCATCCTCGGCGAAATAAAACTCACCCGCCGGGGTGGCGGCAAGCGGCAGAACCTCGGTGGTAATTGTGCCGAACCCGGCGGCGGCCAGCTTCGGGCCGTAATCGGCAACAATCTTCGCCGCAGCCAATGCCTGCTGCTCAGTGGCGGTATAAATCGCGGAACGATACTGGGTGCCCACGTCATTGCCCTGCCGAAACCCCTGGGTCGGGTCGTGTGCCTCAAGCGCCTTGACCACAATGTCTTCGAAGCTAATCACCCGCGGATCGTATACAACCTGCACCACCTCCGTGTGGTTAGTCCGCCCGGTGCATACCTCACGATACGTCGGATTCGGCGTAATGCCACCGGCGAAACCAACGGCGGTGGACATCACCCCATTCGTCTCCCAAAACAGCTTCTCAGCGCCCCAATAGCACCCTAAAGCCACGTACACCACCTCATGGTGCGGCTCAAACGGGCCGGAAATCGGAGTCCCCAATACCGCGTGCGGCGCCGGATGCGGCAACACCGGCTGCGTCCCACCCCGAAGCGCCTCCGCCTCATCAACTAACCCAACTGGCTTACCAAATAACCAACCCATATTTTCTCCTTCAATCACACGTTTTCGGTCGCTGACACTTCTCACAACGCCCAGCGCCGGAGCGGCATTCCCATAAATTCATACTTTTGTGCGCTTATAGCGAAAATACCCGTTCAAGTATCGCGCCGGTCACATATTCCCCTATAGTGGCATGTAGCGCCTAAACCTTGCCAGGCTCACTAAAAGAAAAACCGGCAAGCATCGGCGAAAGTTACTTAAGAGAGGACTTCACTCATGGCACAGTACGAGCTACCAGAACTCGATTACGCATACGATGCGCTTGAGCCACACATCTCCGCAGAAATCATGGAGTTGCACCACAGCAAGCACCACGCAAATTACGTCAACGGTGCCAACGCTGCTCTGGATAAGCTCCAGGCTGCCCGCGAGAACGGCAGCATCGCCGCTGTTGTGACCGCATTATCCAAGGACCTAGCGTTCAACCTGGGTGGACACACCAACCACTCGCTGTTCTGGAAGAACCTTTCCCCTAACGGCGGCGGCACCCCAACCGGCGATCTGGCAGCCGCAATCGACCGCGATTTCGGTTCCTTCGACGCATTCAAGGAGCACTTCGCTGCCGCAGCACTCGGTTTACAGGGCTCCGGCTGGGCAGTGCTTGCCTACGACAAGATCGGCCAGCGCCTAGTTATCGAGCAAATGACCGACCAGCAGGGCAACCTCTCCATCGATCTGGCACCATTGCTGCTGCTGGATATGTGGGAGCACGCATTCTACCTCCAGTACAAGAACGTCAAAGCTGACTACGTTGCAGCAGTCTGGAACGTCTTTAATTGGGACGAAGTAGCCCGCCGCTACGCCGAGGCAGCCAAGTAATCTTAAGGCTGCGCATAGCGTTTTCACCTCACGGCCCCGGTTGATACCACACCGGGGCCGTGAGTTATTTGGCACCATGGAACCATGCCCCGCGACACCGAACCTGGACTGCGCGCCGGAAGTTCCGCCTATCGACGTGCAGCACTTGCCCTCGTATGCGCCGGGCTTGCCACCTTCAACGCGCTATATACCACCCAGGCACTACTGCCCCGGATAGTCACAGAATTTCACGTCAGCATCGCCACCGCGGCGCTGACGGTATCGGCCGCAACCGCAAGCTTGGCGCTCTGCGTGGTGCCCGCCGCGATACTCTCCGAACGCTATGGCCGGGGCAAAACCCTCATTATTTCCGTACTTGCCGCCACCAGCATAGGATTGGTGGTTCCCCTAGCCCCAACAATCGAGGTGCTCATAGCGCTACGCGCCCTGCAAGGCGCGTTCATAGCCGGGGTGCCAGCTGCGGCGATGACCTGGATAAGCGAGGAAATCCACCTCCGTGACATTTCCACAACAGTGGGGCTGTACATCGCAGGAACCAGCGTGGGCGGTATTACCGGCCGCCTGATCCCCACCCTGGCGCTAGGGGTGACCGATTGGCGCTGGTCGATCCTCATCTCCAGCGGATGTGCGCTGTTGCTGGCCATCACCACCGCACTGGTACTACCCTCCCAACGAGGTTTCACCCCGACACGTCTGAACGTTAAAAACAACACGATCGCCGCTCTTGCCCTCTGGCGTCAGGTGCCGTTGGCGGTGCTGTTTTGCTGTTCCTTCATCCTCATGGGGGTATTCGTTTCGCTGTTCAACGTCATCGGCTTTCGGCTTATCGACGACTTCGGTTTCCACGAATCCCACGTTGGCCTGCTGTTTCTGCTGTATCTTGCGGGCACCTACACCAGCGCCCGCGCCGGGAGAATCATCACCCGATTCGGCCATGGTGCCACATTAATCGCCGGTTCCATCGCCATGGTGCTCGGCGTGGCACTGTGCGCGGGCACGGAACCGTTTCTTGGGTGCGGACTGTTGCTATTTATTGCAGCGTTCTTCCTCATGCACTCCACCGCCTCGGCTGCAATCAGCCAGCGCGCCACCACCAATACTGCCCAAGCGTCTGGCATGTACGTTTTGATGTATTACCTGGGGTCTTCCGTTTTAGGCTGGGCATCTGGTTACGTGTACGACGTCACCGGATGGTACGGGTTCCTTATCTGGCTTACTGGGTGGCTTGTGCTGCTGATTGTCCTGATTATGGTGGTCAATCACCACATGAAACAAGGAGATGCACCTTAAGCGATTAAGATCAACAGCAACCGACTTCTCGGCACCGAAACATTCAAGGGTGTGAAAGAGAGAAAATGCAACCGGATAGTACCGCCCCGAACCGACCGACCCTGGGAAACCGCAACCGCGCAACCTGGCACCGAAAAGCAAGCAAACCCGTGTCCTTTTGGATGCTTGCCCTCATCGCCACCTCCCTGATCCACTGGGCACTGCCGAACTACCGGTGGGTACTCATCCACATGTTTACCCTCGGGATCATCACCAATTCCATCGTGCTGTGGTCCCAACACTTCACCGAGAAATTCCTCCACCAACCTTTGCCGGAATCCGCCCGGCCGTGGCAATTGCGCCGGATTGCGATACTCAACCTGGGAATCATCATCACGCTGGCGGGCCAGTTGCTCCACACCAGCGTCACATACTATTGGTACCTCACCGCTATTGGGGCAGGCATCGTCAGCGCCAGCCTGGCAACCCACGCGATCTACCTGGCGCTGCAATACCGAAACTCCCGGAAAACCGGAACCGAACACCGCTACGGGCCCAGCGTTATAGCCTTTATCTGCTCCGCCGCATTCTTAAGTATCGGCACCATAGTTGGTGCGGTGCTCGCCCACGATCTGCCAAGCCCACTACAAGAAAACCTCCTGTTAAGCCACCTCGTTCTCAATATTCTGGGATTCGTGGGCTGCGCCGCCGTTGGTGCATTAATGCTGCTATTCCCGGCGGTGTGGCGCACCCAGGCGCACTACGAACGCCCCGGACTCACATTCAGTCTCCTCGTCACCGGAACCCTCACCGCCGCGATCGGTGCCGGGATCGGCTACACCCACATAAGCGCCGCCGGGCTTGCCATCTATATCGTGGGCCTGCTCATACCCGCAGGCAGCTGGGCGCGTTGCGTGCACACAGTGCTGAACGATCCCCGCGATCGCATCACCTTCGCCGCCGCATCAGTTCTGTGCGCCCCGCTCTGGCTGATCGGCGCGCTCATCGTCTTAACCTACCGCACCGCCACCGCAGCAAGTAGCACCGCCATCACCCTACCCACCATGGCGGTGCTGGTGGGATTTGCCGCCCAATTACTCATCGGGGTGATGAGCTATCTTCTGCCCACCACCATCGGCGGCGGCCCCAATGCCACCCGCACGGGGCTAGCCGTCTACGATCGCGCCGGGTTATACCGGTCCACCCTGCTTAACGTGGGCCTAGCCGCCTGGCTCTACACCGATAACTCGTGGCTGCGGGTGGTTTTATCCATCTTGGCGATGGGATCACTCGCCGTCTTCGTGGTCTTAAGCCCCGTCGCAGTGCGCGCCCAATTGGGAGTAATCCGAAAACTCCGAGAACCCCTCACCCCTGCGTCGTCACCGAAACTAAACCAAATCACCGCGGGGCTTGCCACGCTCGCCCTGGTGATTGCAGCTTTCGGCGGGCTGGTACCCACCCCGACCGCGCCGGTAACCACCGGCGGTACCGGAAATACCACCACAGTGGCAGTCTCCATGAAAGACATGAGCTTTAGCCCAAACGTGCTCAAAGTACCCGCCGGGAACCAACTGGTGATCGCCCTGCGTAACGACGACACCCAGGCCCACGACCTAGCCTTCGACAATGGCGTGACGTCAGGGCGGATCAATCCCGGTGAAGAAACCGAAATCGCCGTCGGCGTCATCTCCGCCGACATGGCTGGCTGGTGCACCATCGCCGGACATCGCATCCAAGGGATGGAACTCCAAGTGCTGGCGACCGGGGCGGAAACCACCACCAACCCCACAGCGCAGCAGAAACCCACCAAACCAATAGACAACGGCAGCGACGACAGTCTTAAGCCAGTCACCACCCGCTAACCAATCACCACAGCAACTCCGTTAACCGCGACACAACCGGAACCCCCGGCGGGGCTGCGGCAGCACCTTCGCCGTCGCGGGCGAAATAAATCGCAGCCAACCCTGCCGAGCGGGGCCCTAGCACATCGTTGGTGAGGTCGTCCCCAATAACGATCGCGTCCTGCGGCGCAACGTCAATGGCGGCTAGGGCTCGGACATAACACTCCCGATTAGGCTTCGCCGACCCCAATTCCTTCGCCGCAAGCATCACCAACCGCTCGTCCCATAAACCAGCCATCTGCATTTTCCGCGTCTGCAACGCCGCGGCACCATTGGTGAGGATCCCCACTGTTGCGTTGTGGGCGTCAACAAGCGATAACGCCTTCGCCAGCGTCTGCGCCGCATGGGGGATGGGGATCAACGCGGCCTGGTAGCACGAAATATAGTCCGAAAACAACTCCGCGGCCTCCGCGTCGGTCAAGCCCGGGCGGCCCAAATACTCGCGGATGCGCATATAACGCTGCTGGTCATGGCTTAATTCGCCGCGTTCGAATGCGAGGAAATGTCGCCGCTCAACCTCCGCCCAGCGCGCCGGGTCGGGTGGGACGCCGAGCCGATTCGACCATTCGATTACGCCGACATGCGCGGCGTGGTTGTGATCGAGCAACGTATTGTCAAGATCGAATAAAACAGCGCGAAACGACGACAGCGGCGGCAGTGGAGTAATCACAACAACCAAGCATAACAAAAGAAAATGCTGGTGAGGGGTATAAAAACCTCACCAGCGAAGTGGTCGGGATAACAGGATTTGAACCTGCGACCCCTTCGTCCCGAACGAAGTACGCTACCAAACTGCGCCATATCCCGATGGTGCGTTACGCACCGAGAGAAATGTTAGTCCGCGCCGAGAGTAAAGGCAAAGACTACTGCTTTTCGACGACCCGAATGAGGGTTGCCGACGGGCGGCAGAACAACCGAATCGGCGCAAACTTCGAGGTACCTAAGCCATTGGAAACGTGCATCGCCATCTGGTCAAACATGTGCAATCCCGCGGCCCGTACCCGGTCAATGCCGCAATTGGTGACAATCGCGGTGCCGGTCGGCAAACACACCTGACCGCCGTGGGTATGACCAGAAAGGGACAAGCCGTAACCATCGGCGGCGAAACGCTCCAGCACCCGAGGCTCGGGGGCATGCAGTAACGCCAGCGCAAGGTCGGCGTCCGCGTGGGGCGGGCCTGCGATGGCGTCGTAATCGTCCAAGTTGTGGTGCGGATCATCCACGCCAGCTGCTGCTATCCGCACCCCATTGATCTTCACCTCGTGGCGGCGATTATTCAGATCCACCCAGCCGTGCTCGATAAACGCGGCCCGCATTCCCTGCCACGGCAACGAAACATCAGAGACCTTACGCTTTTTCCCCAATAGGTATACAAACGGGTTCACCATCTTCGGCGCGAAATAATCATTGGAGCCAAAGACGAAAAACCCAGGGCGCTGCAACAGTGGGCCTAAAGCGCGCAGCACATGGGGAACCGCTTTTTCATCCGAAAGATTATCGCCAGTATTGACGACCAGATCTGGATTCAGCGAATCCAATTGGCGCACCCACGCTTGTTTCTTCTTCTGGTGGGGGATCATGTGCAGATCGGACACATGCAGAATCCTAAATTCCTGCGTGCCGCGCAGCGTTCCGGCAGGCAGAAGCGGCACGTCCACCACTTTCAATTCAAATTGGTGGCATTCCCGTACCGCCCAGCTGACAACCGATGTGCCAGCTAAGAAACCGGTCAGCCCGAGTCGTGTTATGAATTTTGTTATTCTTCCCACCCACATAACACTACAACGCGACGAAACTTGCCGGGAACAGCCGCTAAAGTGTGGGGGTATGAGTGAATTGAAAGAACAAATCCGAACCGACATGACCGCAGCCATGAAGGCGCGGGAAAAAGACCGCACCGGGGCGCTGCGGATGCTGCTGTCCACAATTACCGCCGAAGAAACCGCTAGCAAAGCCCGGCACGAGCTGACCGACGCCGACGTGCTGAAAGTGATCGCACGCGAAATTAAAAAGCGCAAAGAATCCGCAGAGGTCTACACCGAGGCGGGTCGTACCGAACTGGCTGAGCAAGAGCGCACCGAGGCAGAAATCCTTGCGGTGTACCTGCCCGCGCAGCTTGACGACGCCGAAGTCGCCGCCATCGTCGAGGCCGCCATCGCCGAGGTGGTCGCAGCCGAAGGGGAAGCCACCATGAAGCACATGGGGCAGATCATGAAGATCGCCACCGAAAAAGCCGCTGGCCAAGCGGATGGCAAGCGGCTTTCCACGGCGGTACGTGCGGCGCTGGCGGCGTCGTAAAGCTAATTACCACCAAATAAATTCAACAGTTCCTCCGCCAGCGACGCGATATCCTGTTCAAACTGATCAGGTGCCGGTGCTGGTGGCGGCGCGGGCGCAGGGGCAGGATCCGGCCTAAACGACGTGCCATCAGAAACGTGCAGAACCACCTTGGCGCCAGGTTTCAGCGGCAAATCCGCCACCACCCGAACCACCGTTCCCTTGGCGGTGCCGTTACCGGCGACTATCTGCTGGACCACGTCATGCCCGTCTTTCTCCAGTTCCTTCTCCACCTCGCCTGCCGGGCGGCCGAAGTACTTTTCCGTCAACTCCGACCGACGCCCCTGGCTAAATTCGGACTTGGCGCTCGGTAGCGCCCCATTGAAGGCTGCGACAGCGGTAGCCGCCTGGAACCACGTACGAGCCGGTTCGTAGCCGCCGAACAAGCTGCCGTAGGAACACTGCTGCACCGGGCCGGTACACAGCGGCGAAATTGTTGTGCCATCGTTATAAATATAGGTAGCCCCCGCGAAGCGATCGTTAAAGGCTAAGAACGCTGCGGATTGGTGCGACTCAGTGGTACCGGTTTTCGCCGCGAGCGGTGCTGACCAGCCGAAAGCGCCTGCCGCCCCCGCGCCGGTGCCGCGGATGATGTCGTCGCTCATCCCGGCGGCCAGGGCGTAAGCCACATCCTCATTGAGGGCTTGTTCGCACGCAGGGGTGTTGATGAATACTTCCCGGCCCTTATTGTCGCGAACCTCCACGATGGGAGACGGCTCGCACCACACCCCGCCTGAGGCGATTGACGCGGCAACATTGGACAGCTCCAGCGGGTTAACCGCAGTCGGGCCCAAAGTATAAGAACCCAGATTATTCGTCTTAATGAATTCCGCGATCGACTGTTCGCCGTCGTAACTGCCTGGGTTTTCGTAGGATCGAAGCCCAAGCTTTACCGACAAATCAACCACGGCCGGAACCGTGACCTCTTCGATCATCTTGATAAAGGTCGTGTTTGGCGACTGGGCTAGCAATTCCCGCATAGACATTCGGGGCGCATACGGGCCGGCATTTTCCACGCAATACTTGCCAGGCGGGCAGCCAACAGCGCCACCGACACCCATTCCGGAAACGTCAATCCGCTTTGGCACATCAAACTGGGTGTCTAAGCCGTAACCCTGTTCCAGCGCAACCGCCGCTGTGAAAATCTTGAATACCGAACCGGCACCATTGCCTACCAGCGACGTCGGCTGGGGCAATACGGTTTGGCCGGACTCCAGGTCCAGGCCGTAGTCACGCGAGGAAGTCATCGCCAATACTCGGCGGGAATCCTTTCCAGGTTCCACAACGTTGAAGACCTCCGCAACGCCAGGGGTCTGCGACGACACGTGCGAAGCGACCGCGTTGTGGGCTGCATCTTGCACCTGAGAATCCAACGTTGTGGTGATGGTGTAGGAACCCTTGTGCAAATCTTCTTGGCTGAGGCCCTTTTCCTTCAGGTAACTGAGCACATAATCGCAGAAGAATCCGCGATTACCAGTGGCGATACAGCCATTCGGCAGCGTGGCTGGTTTGTCCAATACCCCCAAGGGCTGCTGCGAGAAGGCAATGGCGTCTTCTTCCGACAACGTTCCCGCCGCCACCATGGCATTAAGGACGGTGTTGCGGCGTTCTATAACACCCTCTTCATTGGTGTAGGGATTCAAATAGCTTGAGGATTGCACCATACCCGCCAACATGGCGGACTGGGGTACGTTCAGATCCTTCGCCGGGATTCCAAAGTAGGTCTGGGCTGCGGCTTCGATCCCGTAGGCGTTATTGCCGAATGGGATCAAATTGAGATACCGGGTTAAAACCTCATCTTTGCTGAGTAAATCGTCAACAGCCGAGGCCATCCGCATTTCCCGTAACTTTCGGGGAATTGACGTCTCAATGGCGGCTTGACGTTCCTCATCCGTCTTCGCCGACACCAACAACAGGTAGTTCTTCACATACTGCTGATTGATCGTGGACGCGCCTTGCTCAACGCCACCGGCAAGGAAGTTGGTGGCCACTGCGCGGATATTGCCCTGAATGTCGACCCCGTGGTGATCGTAGAACCGGCGGTCCTCAATCGCCACGATGGCATCTTTCATGGATTGATTGATCTGGTCGCCAGTAAGCTCGTACCGGCGCTGATCGTACAGCCAGGCAAACGGGACCCCATCTTTGTCGGTGATGGTGGTCACCCCGGGGGTGGCCCCAACAGCAAGATCCTGAATATTCGACTGCATAGTCTCGTTTGTGCGCGCAATGGCAATGCCGCCTAACGCGGCAAGCGGAGACAACGCAATGGCACTAGCCACGCCCGCGATAACCGTGGCGCCTGCAATTCGAGATAAAGGTTTCCATAAAGGCACCCTTCATACACTAGCTACTAAACCGCCGAAGGGGGAATAGCTAATCACCCCTCATCGTGTGATTCATTCGACTTCGCTTGTTTGTTGTGAATAGACTTACACGTGTCTAGTAGGGATTACCTATCCTTGTAAGTGCCTTGGTACCCAATTGTCAGGAGGAATATACGATGACCACATCGCTGGTATCCGATACGAAACGAAATCCTTTCCTGAATAACTCGGATTCGACTACAACTGAGCGTGGCGATTGGGTCATGCAAGCAAACTGCCGCAACGGCGACCCCGATGCGCTATTCGTACGTGGAGCTGCGCAACGTCGCGCCGCAGCCATTTGCCGCCAATGTCCCGTGCTCATGCAATGCCGGGCAGACGCCCTCGATAACAAAGTTGAATTCGGGGTATGGGGTGGACTCACGGAGCGGCAACGCCGAGCGTTGTTGCGTAAGAATCCGCACATAACCTCATGGGCCGAATACTTAGCAAACGGCGGCGAGCTCATAGGAATTTAAGTTTTAGCAGACCAGCCCAAAAATATCCACTCTAATCCTTGGGGTGGGTGGCGGCTGGTGTGGAAACGTGACTCCAACCTGGCGGGAATAGGCAGGTAACGCGGCGTCAAAAAACCCTATTGTTGCGTGGCGACATGCGCTACAGTACAACACATGAAGAAATGGGAATACGCAACCGTACCGCTACTTATCCACGCCACCAAACAAATCCTGGACACCTGGGGTGAAGACGGGTGGGAGCTGGTAACCGTACTACCTGGTGCCAACCCAGATAACCTCGTTGCATACATGAAGCGCGAGGTCCAATGATGTCGATCAGCGCCCGTCTTGCAGAACTAGGAATCACGCTGCCAGCTGTGGCGGCCCCAGTCGCCGCATACGTGCCAGCAATCACGGTGGGAAACCAGGTCTGGACCTCGGGTCAGCTGCCATTCGTCGATGGGAAACTGCCGGAAACGGGGAAGCTCGGGGCAGAGATTGGCGTCGACAAGGGCGCGGAATACGCCCGGCAATGCGCTCTTAATGCGCTGGCAGCGGTCGATGCGGAGGTCGGGATCGACAACGTAAAACGAGTGCTGAAAATCGTCGGGTTTGTCGCCTCAGCTGCGGGGTTTAATGAACAACCTGCGGTAGTCAATGGCGCCTCTTCCCTTATTGGGGAAATTTTCGGTCAAGCCGGTGCCCACGCTCGTTCGGCGGTTGGAGTTGCGGAACTTCCCCTTAATGCCCCTGTTGAGATTGAAATCATCGTCGAAGTGGCCTGATTTTCTTCGGCAAAATGTAGTGTGAATAGCCGCAAGTGGCTAAGCTTTAAAACCATGGAGCATCCCGCTTACAGTCAGCTGCGGCCGGTAACGCCGTCAGCATCCGTTGTTTTATGCCCGAATCCAGGATACGCAGCCCTTGAAGGAACGAATTCATGGGTGATACGTGCCCCTGGTGATCCAGCTAGCATCGTCATTGACCCTGGCCCTGCGGATGAAGGGCACCTGAACGTCCTCAACAACAAAGCATCTGAAGTGGGAATCATCCTGCTCACCCACCGGCACCACGACCACGCTGACGGTGCGCATCGCTTCCGGCAATTAACTGGGGCACCAGTGCGCGCATTTGAGGCGCCGTATTGCCACGCCGCCGAGCCGCTTGTCGACGGCGAAACCATCACGGTTCCTGGCGTTACCCCGCAAGTCGAGGTGGTACACACCCCAGGCCATACCCGTGATTCAGTGTGTTTTTTCATCTGGTCCGGCACCCCACATGAATCAACACTTGAAGGCATCGTTACCGGGGATACCATTGCTGGTCGCCACACCACCATGATTTCCGAAACCGACGGCAATCTGGGGCAGTATCTTGATACTCTCGCCCTATTGGAGAAACGTGGCGCGGGCGTGCGGCTACTACCAGGTCACGGGCCCGACGGCGACGATGTCGCCAGCTTCGCCAAGTGGTACACCGAGCGGCGGCAACAACGGTTGGAACAACTCACCGCTGCGCTCGAAAAATTAGGGCCAGACGCCGAACTGAAAGAGCTTATCGCAGAAATCTACGACGATGTCGACCCAGTGCTACGCCACGCGGCCGAACAATCCACTCGGGTTGCGTTGCGATACCTCGAAGAATCCGCATAACAAAACCGGCCTCAGAATCTCCGAGGCCGGTTTTCGTCTCTATCGGGCGCGTTTTGCCAAATGCTCCGTGTCCACAATCAACACCGACTTGCCCTCCAGCCGGATCCAGCCGCGGTGGGCGAAGGTTGCAAGGGCTTTATTGACGGTTTCGCGGGAGGCGCCCACCAATTGGGCGATTTCTTCCTGGGTCAAATCGTGATTAACTCGCAGCGCGCCGCCTTCTTGAGTGCCGAAACGATTAGCAAGCTGCAGCAACGTCTTAGCGACCCGCCCCGGCACATCCGTGAAGATCAAATCAGCCAACGCGGAGTTCGTGCGGCGCAACCGGCGTGCCAATACCCGCAGCAATTGCTCCGAGATTTCCGGGTGATCCGCAATCCACTTCCGAAGCATGTCAGAGTTCATGGTCGCTGCGTGAACCTCGGTCACGCACACTGCTGACGACGTGCGGGGGCCCGGGTCGAAAATGGACAATTCGCCGAACATATCGGAAGGGCCCATGACGGTGAGTAGATTTTCGCGGCCATCCGGCGCATGCCGAGCCAACTTCACCTTGCCGGACGTGATAATGTACAGTCGATCACCAGGGTCACCCTCCTCGAAGATGGTCGCCCCCCGAGGGAACCGCACGGTCTCCAAATCATTAATCAAATTGGCGACCGCAATGGGATCAACGCCCTGGAAAATACCAGCACGCGATAGGATGTCTTGCACACCTTCCACGATGAAGTGCTCCTCATACTCTCTTGGTGAATGGCACAGTAACAAAATGCCTGACACTCGTAATTTCCCCCAACTTTACTATGCAATACGTCACTATTGCATCCCAAAAAACAGTTTCGTCACAAAAGTTGAATTTGGGGGACAAAAAGGGGGTAAACGTTAGTTATCCGACGGAAGATGAAACGGCGTCTTCGTCGTCGTCAAGCCGCAAAACAGCGTTTTCCAAGCGGTCCATCCACAATGGAAACAACGCAAAAGCCACCGGCACCGCAAGCACTAGAACAATCGTCATACCTGTTACCTTAACCCGTCGTAAAGAATATAGGGTGATAACCATGACACAACCGCAGCGCAATACCAAAAACCGCGCCACCGCCCTCAACCAACAACTAACCCTGGGCTACCCCAATGCGCGCTGCGAACTCAACTACACCAACCCGCTCCAATTACTCGTCGCCACGATCCTCTCCGCACAAAGCACCGACAACCGAGTCAACAACGTCACCCCAGAACTCTTCGCCGAATACCCAACGGCACACGCCCTAGCGGCGGCTACCCCTAAGCACCTACAAGACATCATTCGCCCCACCGGGCTCCACACCACAAAAACAACACAACTGATACAACTCGGACAGCAACTCGTCAAAAACCACGGCGGCGCAGTCCCCGACACCCGCGACGAGCTGACCAAACTGCCCGGGGTAGGGCGCAAAACCGCAAACGTTGTCCTCGCTAACGCTTTCAACCAGCCTGCGCTCAGCGTCGACACGCACTTCGCGCGGATCGTCAAACGCTTCGGGCTGACCGACGAGACAGCGCCGGACAAGATCGAAGCGGACATCGCCTCCCTATTGGGGAAATCAGAATGGACAATGTTCTCCCACCGGGTAATTTTCCACGGCCGACGCATCTGCCACAGTCGCAACCCAGCTTGCGGGGCGTGCTTTCTAGCACCAATGTGCCCCAGCTACGGTATTGGGGAAACCGACCCAGCCCGTGCACAAAACCGCATCAAAGCAGAACCCGCCGAACGCCAACACCTTCTCCAGCTAGCATCCCAGTAACCCCATGCGAAACACCATCATTGCCTCAAGCATCATCTTCTGCATCGGATTGATCGCGCTCCTAAGCCTCACCATCCCCAGAAACGAACCCCCCGCAGAATCCGACACCACCCACATCGCTCAGCGTCCCAACTGCCCCCAAACACACATCACCCTGCCGTGCCTGGGCGCGGACATAGACGAGCGCGAACCGGCACCGATAACGATCGTCAACCTGTGGGCATGGTGGTGCGCGCCGTGCCGCGATGAACTGCCGCTTTTCGACGAACTCGCCGCCCAAAACCCCCAATGGGACGTCATTGGAGTCCACGCCGACCCCAATGCTGCTAACGGCGCGGCTATGCTCAACGATCTCAATATACAGATCCCCTCATACCAAGACAGCGACAATACTTTCGCGGCTGGCAATAATCTGCCAAACGTCGTGCCGATCACCATCATCTATCAAGATGGGCAGCAAAAAGGAGTACTGGCAAGAGCTTTTACGGACTACGAAGACCTAACCACCTCTATTGGGGAAATAATCAACTCATGAACAACCACACCGACACACCTGGACAAAACACAAAATTACAACCAGACCAGCATCCGCAGTGGCTTGGTCCTCTCATTGAGGAAATTCACCTCGGTAATGTCAGCCAAACCCTAGAACACAGCCTTGAGCCAATAGTCCCAATAGATCGATCCAAACAATCCGCAGTCCTTATCCTGCTCCAAGGTGATGACAGCACAACAGCGCTTCCTAAAGACGCTAGCATCCTTCTCACGCACCGTTCCCCGCACCTTAGGGCGCACTCCGGTCAAATTGCATTTCCTGGCGGCAGAATAGATCCAACGGACCACAATCCTATTGACGCGGCATTACGAGAAGCGTGGGAAGAAACTGGTCTTGATCGAGCGACAGTTACGCCATTAGCCCAATTGCCAGAGGTGCACATCAGGGTGACTGGAAATCCGGTGCACCCAATTGTGGCGCATCGGCGAAATGATGATGGTGTTGGTGTAGTGAATCCGGTGGAAGCGGACGCGGTATTCAGCGTCCCTATTGAGGAACTTGCGGCGCCAGAGAATAGGCTAGTGGTGTCGAAAGGAGCTTGGCGGGGTCCAGCGTTCAGGATCCATGATTACATCATTTGGGGGTTTACTGGCGGAATGTTGAATGCCCTTTTGGCTCATGCTGGCTGGGATGTGCCATGGGATGAGGATACCTATTACGATTTAGCGGAGATGATTGCTGCTTCGCGGAATAATGAGCGGCATTTTTAGGAAAGGCAGGATCGGTCCAAAATGAGTAGTTTTTCTACATCCGGTCTAATAGTGGACGTCGTTATTGCACTCATCGTAGTGTTTGCGATTTACGCGGGGTGGCGCCAGGGGGCGTTTGCCTCAGTGCTGTCTACTGTTGGTGTTATTGCTGGACTGATTTGCGGCGCCGCATTCGCTCCGTTGATGATGGAGCTCACTGAATCGGTGGCATTGCGATTTTTGCTCGCCATTGGCATTATCTTTTTCCTTGTAGGGGTGGGTAACTTAGTCGGCGGCGCATTGGGGTCGGCGTTGCGGGATCGCATTAGGTGGCGTTCGTCGTTAATCTTCGATTCCATTATTGGCTCTGCGTTTCAAGCGTTGGCGAGCCTGGTGGTTGCCTGGTTGGTGGCTATCCCGTTGGTTACTGGCCTACCGGGTGGTTTCGCGAATGGTATTAAGAGCTCTCAGATATTGGGGTATGTTGACAAAGCGGCTCCGCCATTTTTGGCTAATTTGCCTACCCGAGTGTCGGCGATGTTGTCTGAGACTGGTTTGCCGCCGCTGATCTCGCCGTTTAATTCCGCTAAAAATGTTGCGGTTGAAGCCCCTGCGATCACCATTGAGGATGTTGCTTTGGTTGAGAGGTTGCGGCCGTCGGTTGTGCATGTATTGGGAGAATCACAGGCCTGTGGGCGTCGATTGATGGGGTCGGGTTTTGTTATCGATGAAAATCATGTGATCACCAATGCTCACGTTGTTGCCGGAACCGAGGTTGTGCGCTTGGACACAGTATTGGGGACACATACTGCCACGGTTGTTTTTTATGATCCTTCCCTTGATATCGCGGTTTTGCGCTCTGACGAGATGAAGATTGATCCTTTGCGGTGGGCGGAGGAAGTTTCGTCAACCGGTGACGACGCAATTGTGATGGGCTTCCCGGAATCGGGCCCGTTTGAGGCAGCTCCCGCCCGAATTTCGGATCGATTATTGATTGCTGGTCCAGATATTTATGCTTCAGGTCGCGTGGAGCGGGAGGCTTATACCGCACGTGGTTCCATCCGTCAGGGTAATTCAGGTGGCCCAATGTTGAATTTGGATGGCGAGGTCATTGGTGTCGTATTTGGTGCAAGTGCTGATTCCTCAGACATTGGCTATGCGTTGACAGCTGCGGAGGTACGAAAAGCGGTGGGGAATATTTCCCAATTATCGCAGCCAGTGGATACCCAGGAATGTGTGATTAGGTAATTAGCTTTTCGACGCCCCAATGGGCAGCAGTTATAGGCCGACGCCAGGATTGGCTCGGCCTTTCGTCATATAACGTGTGGGATTATTCCTCCAATGGGTACCAGGAATGGTCGCAGTCAGGTGCGAGTATTCGATTGGTGTAGTGGAGGGCGTTTCGTTGATTGGCGTTTGATCTGTTGCGGGTGATGGTTCCGTCGGGAAGCTTGTACCAGGTTAGTCCGGTTTTGGGGTCTGTGATAACGCGTCCGTGGAGGGGTTTTCGGGGGTCGTCGTCGTTGTGGAGGTTGTGTTCTCGGCACAAGGGGCACAGGTTGTCTGCTGTGGTGGTGCCGCCGCGTGAATAGGCAGTGATGTGGTGGATTTCGCAGCGTACTGCGGGGATGCGGCAGTGGGGGTTTTGGCAGACGAGGTGGCTGACGATGCTGAGGAATCGGTCGTCGGCGTCGGCAAGTCGCTTGACTTCGAATACTTTTTGCGGCCGAGCGATGCCGTTTCGGTCTTTGTAGCTTACAACTGCGAAACCAAATTCGGCGAGTTTGGCGTCGACCATGTCCTGGAGGTTTATCGTCTCGCCGTCGGTGTTGGTGATGGTGCCGTCGACATTTTCGGTAATTTCGGCGATCGGAACGAGGAAGCAGGGACGCTGCCTGACATCGCGTGGGTTGTCGGGGTTTTCGCCTTCTTCAATGTTCTCCAATGAGGAGAGGTCGTAGCCGTTGAGGACGCGGTCGACGAGGGCGCGCGCATGTCCTTCCGCTTTGTCGACGGCCTCGCCCGTTGCCGCCAGGTGGGTTGCTTGGGGTTCTAGCGAGGCTGCCATGCGGGCTGCGATGTGGCTGGGCAGTTTCATGATGAGGTGGCGCATGCCGTCAGCGTCGGCTTGGCTGGAGTAACGCAGGTACCATTTGCGGCAGCGGTTGTGGCCGTCGTTAAGCTCGGCGATGGTGTGGGTGATGTGTTCTTTTAGCTCGTCGACGGAGGCGTTGCGGGCGAAATCCATTAGTGCAATCCG
The DNA here is from genome assembly GCF_030532965.1 of Corynebacterium sp. Lineage (GTDB taxonomy): Bacteria > Actinomycetota > Actinomycetes > Mycobacteriales > Mycobacteriaceae > Corynebacterium. The sequence goes on along the minus strand of NZ_JAUNKC010000022.1, from coordinate 19,835 downwards.
CACTTTTCGACGATCCACGTCCGGGTTCGCCAATTGGCGTTCGGTGCGCGCGATGAGTCGCATTTTTGAAAAGGAGAGCTTGCGTTCGCAGGCGTAGGCGAGTTCTTCTGCGTCGAATGTTTTGGCTACGGAGAAGTACAAACTGGCTTCGGTTCGGCTGATCGCCAGCGTGACGGCCAGTTCGTCTTTGCTAAGTCGTGTTGTGCGTAGCTCTGCCAACAATTGAGAGCCGCTTTGCGCGGTGGCGGCGAATTCCTCAATTGCGGTTGTCATGCTTCAACCGTATGCAACCTGCTGGCTGTGGTTCAAGGGGTGCCGCCAACTTTAAGAATATGTTTGTGCAGGTCACATCTGGTGTTCTAATTTTGGGATTTTGGGAACCAACCGGGTGACTTTTTGAGTCTAATAGTTAGTGGTCCTCTATTTCTCTGACGAAGGCCCCCACAAAAGAGGTGAATGCCTGAGGGTTTTCTAAGTGCGGTTGAAGCCGAGTTTCGGGAATGTGCGTCAAACGGATCCCCAATAGGCAGCGGTGGCGCGCCGCGGCAATAAGGGCTGCGGACTGCAGGGATTCGTCGACAAGCATGTGCACCGGCACCTGGATCTTTTCACCCAGCCACTTTATGGGTGGTTGCCGTAGCATTAGGCGGAAGCTGCGAATCATCGCATTGGGGGCATTGGTGATTGCCAGGGCCGTTTCGCGTAGTTGGATACTTTGGGTGAATTGGGGGGTTTGTTGGAAGTCTAAGCTGGTGCTGTTGCGAAGATCGCGGCGGATGAATTGACTCCGGCTTGGGCACAGCCGCCTGATGAACGATGTTGGCAACCGAAAGAGCAACGAGTGCGTCATCAGGTTTGAAAATAGCCACGGTTTGCGCAGCACTATACGACGCATATCCGTTGGGTGGATTGCTCCGCAGGTGGTGATGGATGCGACGTGCTCTGGGTGGCTGGTGGCCATCGTCCAAGCGATGGTTGCGCCGGTTCCCATGCCGACCAGGTGGGCTTTGTCGTGCCCTAACGTGCGGATTGCCCCGGCGATGTCGCCGGTGAAGTGGCGCAGGTCGTATCCGGTTGGGGGTTTGTCCGACATGCCAAATCCGCGAAAATCAAGGGCGATCGCATGAAACCCCATTTTCCCCAATAGGGGGAGGACGTCTTTGAAGTCCGCCCAGCAGCTCACCGCGTCGTGAAGCAGCACTATGGCCGGGTTGGTCGGCTCACCAGCGGTAGCCGCGTGGAGTCGGATGCCGCGGGTGTGGAGGTTGTGGTGGTGGAATTCGCCTTCGAGTGCTACCACATTGGGGGAGAGGTTTTTCACGGTTGGGGCTTTCCGGTGGAGTAAAACGGGCACGCCCCTTCGATTTTTACGGAAGGGGCGTGGTGGGTATTGGTCTAGCTGAACATGCCTCGCCGTTTGGTGTTGAGGTTTTCTTCGGCTTTTCCGGGTACCAATTCTTTGAGTCCTTTGGCGGATTCGATTGTTTTGGTTGGTGCTTTGATTTTGCGGATTTTCTTGAAACCGAGAAGCGCCAGCAGCGCGGCCATGTTGATCATGACGAGGAAGACGATCAAAAATGCGGCCCATCGTTCGAGCCAGAGGCTGAGGAGCTCTGCGACGAAGAAAAAGAAGAAGAATGAGCTGTAAAGCGCGATGGCTCCGGCGACGCCGAATAGACCGCCGCCGATGGCGCCTTTCTTGACCTCGCTGCGTAGTTCCGTCTTGGCGAGTTCGATTTCGGCCCGCACCAAGGAGGACATTTGCTCGGTGGCGTTGGAGACGAGTTCCCCAATAGAGCCTTGGGTATTGGTGTCGACGTCGGAAAGCGGGATGGAGTTTACCTGTGATCTGAAGGTTTCAGGGTTGCTGGTAAACATTCCGTTGTCGTTGCTCACTTGGGTTGTTCCTTCCACGATTTTTTCATCAGTTACTGCCAATCGTGCCACGAATTTGTGTGGAAGGGGAATTTTTGTTGGGTTTTGTTACTTTTTTGCTTTATTCTCCTTAGCAATCATGGATGTTTTGGGTCATATCGCCGCAGACGATTCGGTGCACGCGTTGATTGAGGAGGCGACTGCCGCTATTGGGGCGGTGTATCGCCGCCCGCCGGTTTTGCGCCAGGAGCAGGTTGTGTGTTCGGAGTCGGTGGCTCGCGGGGCGAAATTATGTGCCCAGGCGGGCTGGGTTCCCCAATTGGAAGCGTTGAGCGCGTTCGGGGTGGTTGTGCCCGCGGTGCGGGAGGAGACGGCGCGGACGTTTCTCCGGGCGCCGCTGCAGGTCTTGGCCCGTATCGACGTGTTGTGTGGGGGTGATGGCCGTCCGCGGGATGCGGCTGCGGCTAGACGGCTGTCCCTATTGGGGAAAGTTGTGGTGGCGAAGCCTCATGAGGCGGTGATTCCGGCGGTGGTATTGGGGGAGATTGTGGCACACGAGCTTTTCGACGTCCGCAGCGGTGCGGTGGGCCAGGTTGCCAGTCGGGTTGCGGCGGTCGCTAGTGGATTTGATCCGCTTGGGTTGATGGTTCCGGAGGTGTGGTATGGGCGTCGAAAAGCGGAATTTGCGGAGCTTATCGCGGGGTTTAGTGGCCCGGATGGGGTGCGGGATTTTGTGCGGTTTTATCTTCAGGCGATGATCGCTGGTGCCGAAGAGGCGGCGGGGATCGTTGCCGCAGTTTAGCTGGCGGGCGGTTTGCTGCGCATCCACCACCAGATTCCGGCGGTGACAGCGGCGATTCCGGCGACCACGCCGGTGCCGATGCTGATGTCCTTGCCGCTGGGCAGCGGAACCAGGGGGATCGGATTGCGGAAGGTGTGAATCGTCCAGTCGTTTTCGATGGCGGTTCGGCGCAGCGTTCGGTCCGGGTTGACTACATTGGGGAAACCGACGAGCTGCAGCATGGGCAGGTCGGTGGCGGAATCGGAATAGGCGTAGCTTTTACTGAGGTCGTAGTTTTTGCGGGCCGCGAGGCTTAGAATGGCGGCTGCCTTGGCGTCGCCTTTGCAGTAGAAGGAGATGTTTCCGGTGAATTTGCCGTTTTCTTCTTCCAGTTCGGTCGCGATGACGGTGGTGATTCCGAGCTCTTCGGCGATCGGTTCGACCAAGACTCGGGCGGAGGCAGATATGATCACGACGTCGTGGCCAGCTGCTTTGTGGTCGGCGATGAGGGCGCGGGCTTCGGCGTAGATGGTGGGGGTGACCACGGAATGCATGGTTTCGTTCGCTATCGTCCGAATTTGCTCAACATCCCATCCCGTGACCAGGTTGGATAGGTGATCCCGGGTGGCGTCCATCTGCTCGCTTGAGTGCCCGGCGAACATGTAACTGGCTTTCGACATGGACATGTGAAGCGCCTCGGCGGGGCTGATGAGCCCGGAATTGAGGAATTCTTTTCCGTAAACGTAGGCGGAGGAAGTGGCGATGATTGTTTTGTCAAGATCGAAAAAAGCGGCGACCGTAGGTGGACGTGGTGTAACTTCGCGGCTGGTGTTGATACTCATCGATAACCTCCTTGTCAAGAGTTTAGTATGTTCGGATTGCTCCGGGGTTGGTGAGTATGTCATAATGGGCGATGCAAGGCCCCGATATACAGTGCGGCCTGCCCCGGCCGGATCCCCCCCCTTTTGAAATGGCCGGGTTGGCGACCTGCGCAGTACCCCCCCTTTTTAGCGCAGGTCGCCCTTTATTTATTTTTCCACCCTCAATCATTGGGGAACTGCTACACTCAATTTTAGACCGACAGTCGGTCGAGAAGTTCTAGTTGGAAGATGAAGTAGGGAAATGGTGTCGTCATCAGGGAAGAATCGAAAAGATCAGATCATGGATGAGGCGCTGGCGCTGTTTATCACCAAGGGGTTCCAGGAAACCACGATTGAAGACATATTGGCTGCAACCGGCATCGCCAGAGGTACCTTGTACTACCACTTTCAGGGCAAAGCCGAGATCATGATGCAGATCATCAACCGAACTGCAGAGGAAATCGCGCAGCGCGCGCGGCTGGTAGCGAACCAAGAAATGGATTTCCCTATGAAGTTTCTTTCCGTGGTTCAGGCGGCGCAGGTTTCGGGCCCAGCTCAGGACCTTGTCTCGGATATGCACGATACGCCGAATGCGGAATTTCATATCCAGTCGGTGATTAAAACCGTCGAAAAGCTAGCGCCGATTCTCGGTGACGTCATCGCGGAGGGGATCGCCGCGGGCAGCTGCACGTCGCCGCAACCCGAGCGCGACGCCGAGATCCTGCTCACCGCCGGTTTCATCCTCCCGGATCAGGGGTTTTTCCCGGCTACTTCTCAGTTGAGTGCGACGCGCGTGAGAAGTTTATTTGCCGCCGCTGAACGGCTCTTGGAACTTTCCCCTGGTACATTTACCGGATTTTTTGCTTAAGGATAATCATGTGGACACGAATTCTCATCGGTGACTTTAAACGCAGCGTTCCGTTATCGATTACCCTCACGCTGTTAATCGCGGTGGCGGCGACTCTCGTAATCAGCGGTACCGCGATGACGAGTCAAACCTTCAGCGCGGTTTCGGCCATGTGGAACAAGGCGCAACCACCAGATTTGATGCAAATGCACGCGGGTCCGCTCGACGAGCAGGAAATCTACGATTGGGCGCATTCCCAAGAAAATATCGACGACGTGCAGATTGTTCGCACCCTGCCCATTCCGCCCGACGGATTGTGGCTAGCGGGCACATCACAATCGGAATCGGTCCTTGAGCCAGCTCTAGTGACGCCGTCGGAGAAATTTGATTACCTCCTCACCGAGAATGGGGAGCGGGTTCACCCCAAGGAAGGGGAGGTGATACTGCCGGTGCACTACAGCGCGGTAGGTGCCGCTGACGTAGGCGATGACATGCTCGTCAAAATCGCAGGCGAGGAAAAGCGACTGCGGATTGCGGGTTTTGCCAGGGACATGCAGATGAATCCGTCAATGGTGACGTCGAAACGGCTTGTGGTGCACCCGAAGGACTTTGACTATTTCGCAGAAAAGGGTTTGGAAAGCGAATATCTCATCGAGTTTATGGTCGCCGATGGCGCCACTATCAGCGCGGTTCAAGATGCCTACACCCAGGCGAAATTGCCCGCCCAGGGGGTTGCCATCGACGCGGCAGTGCTGAAACTCATGAACGCGCTCACCACCTTGATTACCGCCGTGCTCGCCTTGTGTATCGCACTGCTGCTTGTCACCATCGCTGTTCTAGCGTTGCGGTTTGCGTTTATCACCTCCATAGTCAACGACATAAAGCACATCGGCACTCTGAAGGCTATTGGGGCGCCAGGTAAGGCAATTAAACGCATGTACATCATGAAATACCTGGTGCTGGCGGTTATTGGTACCCTCATCGGGGCGGTCGCAGCCGTTGGGTTGACCCGGCTAGCAATGAAGCCGGTTTTGCTGTACTTAGGTAAGCCGCCGCACAGCTTTGCGACGCTTGCCCCGCCGATCGTGGCGGCGCTGGTCGTGCCGCTCATCGTCGCGCTGTTTTGCTGGCTGCTCCTGCGCAGACTCGATAAGGTCAGCCCGAGCGAGGTTCTATCCGGCAGCGGTGGTGGAAGCCGAACTCGCAATCGTCGGTTCCGCTTATCTAACAGCAAACTACTGCCAGCAAATATTTGGCTTGGGTTAACAGCAGCAACCGAAAAATCGCACACGCTACTAGTCGCGGTGATCGCCGTTGCCACGTTCCTCTTGGTCTTCCCCGTCTCGCTTCTCGCCACCTTCAATAATCCGAATTTCTCCACTTACCTAGGTATCGGCAAGTCGGATATTCGTCTCGATCTGCGTACCGGCAGTGAAACAGATTTCTCCCAGCTCGTTGCGGAACTGCAAGCTGACGACGATATCGCCGAAAGCGCCGCACTCGTGACCAATAGGCTCCAGGTGCAAGGGCCAGAAGGGTGGGAATACGTCGTGGTGGAACGCGGCGACCACTCCATCTTCCCGCTTAACTACACCAGCGGTACCGCACCGGACGATGACACGGAAATTGCGGTTTCAGTCAACCAAGCGCAAGCACTGGAGGCCACAGTTGGACAGGACATTCAAATAACCGATGGCAGTCAGAATCGAACCGTGCGGATCAGCGGAATCTATCAAGACATCACAAACGGCGGCCGCACCGCCAAAGCCACCTTTGACACGAATGCGCCAGCGTTATGGCAGGTGATGTACGTAACGGTCAAACCGGGCGTGGACGCCGCCGCTAAGACTGAAGCGCTGAGTGAGAAATTCCCCACCGCCACGATCACCGACGTTGCGGACTATACGCGGCAAACCCTAGGGGCAACTACCGGGCAAATCGCGATAGTCGTCGCTTTATCCGCGGCGGCCGCACTTGGCCTGGTGTTCTTAATGACAGTGCTGTTCCTCATCCTGGTATTCGCGCAAGAACGAAGCCAGATCAATACCCTCCATATGATCGGTGCCAGTAGAAAAACCATCATGGGGCAATACCTCGCGCGATTCATCACGGTCGGGATCATTGGGATCGGAATCGGAGTGGCTATCGCGGCTTTCGGCGGCACCAAGCTGTTGTCTTTAGCATTGGGATTGCTAGGTGCGCCGGGCGTGCACTTACTGCCTAACCCTGCGATCAGCTACCTGCTCCTGCCCGCCTTGGTGTTGGGTGTGATGGTGATTGCCACCCTGATTGCCGCAAAGAAAATTACCCCGGAATAGTAGTGAGCGAAAACGATAAAGGAAACAACGATGCTGCAAGCAAAGAATGTAACAAAAACCTACGACAGCCAGGTGCTAGCCGGAATCGATCTGGATATTGCCCAGGAACAGTTCGTTGCGATCATGGGTCCCAGTGGCTCAGGTAAATCCACCCTGCTCCACATCCTGAGTGGGCTAGACAACCCCACCGATGGGACCGTGCACCTTAAGGGCACGGAACTAACCGCCTTAACCGATCAGGAGCGGGCGCAATTCCGACTGCAAAATATTGGGTTTGTTTTTCAACAGCCGCACTTTCTGCCGTCGATAAGCGTGCGCGATAACATCATCTTGCCCGGATTTCTCGCCGCGAAACGAGGGCGAGACGACGTGACACAGCTGGCAAACAGCCTGTTGGAACGCATGGGCATAGGGGATTTGGGGGACCGGGCGATCTCGGAAGTTTCTGGTGGGCAATTGCAGCGCGCCGGGATTTGTCGGGCGCTGATCAATGAACCGGCAATTATCTTTGGCGACGAACCGACCGGCGCTCTCAATCACGCGACCTCCGTTCAGATCCTCGCTCTACTGCACGATATCCATTCCGCCGGCTCCACGATAGTTTTGGTGACCCACGATCCGTTGGTGGCTAGCCATGCACAGCGGGTTTTGGTACTTGCCGATGGTCAGGTGGCGGAAGACGTCTGGCTGGGAACTTATGATTCTGCGTCCGAATCGGCGCGACTAGAGACGGTGATGTCGGTGATGGCCCGTCAAGGGGTGTAGCGGGCGGGGGGTAGCTGCGGTGCGTCACCTCGTTACTGGTGGTGCACATGTGGCGCAAGGGGACTAAATTCCACAGAAAAATTGTGGACGCGTCAGCTACATTGTGAGTTATCCACAGCCCAGTACCACCGCCAGCACGACCGCGGCGGTTGTGGCGAACACTTAAAGCATGACCACCCCAGCTATCCTCGTTGCCATCACCGATCCAGTTATCCACCCCGAGGCGCTTAGCGTGGCCGCCGCAACCGGCATGGAGATCGTTGACACCACAGATCCCCGGGACATCATCCGGTATGCGCCCAAGGCGTCCGCACTGCTTGTCGACGCCACCACGGCCGCCCATGCGTCTGCGTATCGAACGAGCGGCACGTTATTTTTACTATTTGCCGAACCCGGCCCCATCGATTGGAAACTAGCCGTACACGTCGGCGCGGCTAATGCCTTTATCATCCCGGCAGAATTGAAACCACTACTGAGCGAACTGGGAAACCAGTCCGTTACCAGGCAATCCACCGACAGATATCCCGTTATTGCCGTGACGTCATCGGTTGGTGGGGCTGGGGCATCCACCTTGGCGGCAAGCGTAGCGCTGCACATGGCGGCTGACGTTCCGACCGTGCTTATCGACGCCGATCCGCAATCCGCTGGAATTGATCTCCTTCTAGGCTGTGAATTGTGCCCGGGGATACGGTGGGCTGAGCTGCGGCTGGCAGACGCCACGATCGATCCGACTGACATCGTTACCGCCTTGCCGCACACGGATAATCACCTCCCGGTACTCACGGCAGCGCGCGGCGGGCTTGTCAGCGGAATAACCGAGGAAAAACTGCAGCTTGCGATACGGATTTTAAGCGCAAGCTACCATGTCATCGTAGACCTGCCAAGCCATGCACCGTTCTTTAGCGCGGTTGCCGATCACTGCGACTATGTCGAAGTGCTAAGCCCGGCGGAAGTCCGCGCGGCAGCAAATGCCCAGCGTATTATCGCTAAATTGCGCAGCAATCGGATCCCATGTGGGCTTAGCATCCGACATCGCGGCTGGTCGGGCTTGTCGGGCACAGACATGGAAGCCATCGTCGGGATCGCCCCCACCACGGAAATTCGGACGATCTCCGGCCTGGCGCGTCTTATCGAAACCGCCGGGTTAAGCCATATACAGCAGCCGAAACTCCTGCGACTGGCGGCGACAACACTCACACAGGCCGTGGCGGAACACCATGGCGATCAACCAGCACGGCAGGTGGCATAATGCCCGGCACAACCACCTTTGATCTTGATGCGATCACCCACAAAGTCCAGCACACCCTCGCCGCACAAACGGCAGCTGACCCCACAATAAGCCACGACCCGGAAGCAATAGCTCGTTTGGTGCGCGCTGAGGCGGGCGGGATTTTAAGCGACGGTGATGTTTTGGCCGTGCTGCGCAAATTACGCCACGATTCGGTCGGGGTCGGCCAATTGGAACAGGTCATGGCGATTCAAAATGTCACCGATATCCTGGTCAATGGGGCTGGAACCGTATGGTATGACCGGGGCAATGGCCTGGAACAATCGGTGGTTCGATTCGACTCCGAACAACAGGTTCGCCAATTGGCGACCCGCCTGATAACAGCGGCAGGCAGCCGCATTGATGAGGCGCAGTGTTTCGCCAACGGCTATTTGCTGCGACCGGACGGCACAACGGTGCGGGTCCACGCCATTTTGTCCCCACCCGCACAGGCCGGAACCTGTATTTCGTTGCGCGTGCTTCGGCACGCTGATGCCCGGCTGGAGACCCTTATTGCGAAGCGCGGCATCAATTCCGAAACTGCCGCGAATCTCAGTCAGCTGGTTTCCGCCCGGCGATCCTTCATCGTCGTGGGCGGAACCGGCAGCGGGAAAACCACCATGTTGACTGCGCTATTAGGCGAGGTAGCTGCGAAAGAACGGATCATCTGCATCGAGGACACCGCTGAACTTCGGCCGCAGCACCCACATGTACTGAATCTGATTTCCCGCGGGGCCAATACCGAAGGAAACGGCGCAGTCACCATGGCTGATCTACTCAGGCAAGCGCTTCGGATGCGGCCCGACCGGATCGTCGTCGGAGAGATACGCGGTGTCGAAGTCATCGATCTGCTTGCCGCATTGAATACTGGTCACGACGGCTGCGCCGGGACGATACATGCGAATTCGATAACCGAGGTGCCAGCCCGCCTGGAAGCATTAGCGGCACAAGGCGGCATGAGTCGCGACGCGCTCATGTCGCAGCTCGCCGCAGCATCGCCAGTGATCCTGGCGATGAAACGCTTCGCCGATGGACGGCGTCGCCTGAACCAAATAGGGGTTTTGAAGGGCTTTCCCACCACGGTCGACATACTCTGGGACGCCTCCGAATCTTCCGCCCCACACATCGACTGGGGGCGGTGTCGATGAATCCGATAACAACATCGTCGCTGCTTATTGCCGCAGCCGTCCTGGTGGGGATACCGCCAGCGCCAAAAAGCCGCATCGGAACTGCAGATGTTTCGTGGTGGCGCAGCAAAATATCGCGGGTCACGCAAACTCCCCCTGTGAGCATGGCGTTAGTTGGAGCCATCGGTGTTTTTCTCACCAACCAACTACTGGCAATTCCTGTTTCCCTCATCGTCGCCTGCGTAATCGGCGGAACCACCATGACGGTGATCCTGCGGTCGATCGCAGCGCAGCGTGCGCTTCGCAGGCAAAACGAACAGATAGCGCAGCTCCTCGAAGCAGCAATAGCGGAGCTTTCCGCAGGCGCAAGCATGCTCAACGCCCTGAAAACGGCCAGCGAACAGCTTGATGACGTTCACGTACACACCGACATCGCAGTGGCTTTGAGCCACGCGGCGATCAGCGGCACCGGAAGCGACTATTTACGCAGCTCAAACAATCCATATCTGCACCAATTCGGGTGCTTGTGGGCCATAGCTGAACAGCACGGCATCAGCCTGACCAAAATCCTGCGGCACCTTCACGACCGGATCAACCATAACATCCGCCACGACGCCCGAATCCGGGCAAGCATCCAAGGTGCCACGGTGAGCGCGATCGTTCTGGCGGTTCTTCCAATACTCGGCATCGGCATGGGATACGCGCTCGGGGTGAATGCCCCTGGTTTCTTATTCGGCGGCGGCCTGGGCGGGGTCATCCTCGTCATGGGAATGATCTGCGAATGCGCCGGGCTGCTGTGGTCACACCGCATCATCGAAAGGGCAACAACATGATTATCCTCGCTGCACTGTTACTAGGCTGCGCACTCCTACTTACCGGGCCGAACCCGGCGCTGCGCATCCCGCCAGCTGCGCTTCAACCAATCGAGACGAAGCCGCGGGACGGGCCAGTACGAACCACGCTGCACCGGCTTGAAGCCAAGCTCCGCGAGCATCGGTCCACCCCACAGACGGACCCGCTTGCGGCCGCTGCCGACCTGGAATTGTATGCAGCGTGCGTGGAATCTGGCTTGAGCCCAGCCCATGCGGCGGCTGCGGTAGCAACCGCAAGCAATTCCACCAGCTGGCGTCGCACAGCAAGCCTCCTGGAACTGGGAATAACGGCCGAAAAAGCATGGGCAGAACTCTATTCCGATCCTCACTACGCGCAATTGGCGGCTTTAGCCACCAATTCGCAACGCTCCGGGGCAGCACTCGCACACGGCTGTCGCGACAGTGCGGAAAAGCTACGTCAAGAAGACATAGACCATGCAACCGCACGCGCGGAACGCGCAGGTGTCCTCATCGCACTGCCACTAACCCTGTGCTACTTGCCAGCATTCTTCCTGCTCGGGTTAGCGCCGGTCGTGCTGGAACTCGGACTCAAAATCATCACCACATAACTTTCACCAAGAGAAAAGGAAACCATCATGGAAAAAATCGCCTCCACCATCAATTACGTGATACGTACCTGGGAGCTACCCGACGTGCTTGCCGACGACGAAGGCTCCACAACCATCGAATACGCAATGGGTGCGCTTGCCGCCGCCGCGCTCGCTGGTGCACTGTATTTGGTGGTCACATCGGGCTCTGTCTCCGACGCATTGGAATCCATTATCACCAACGCATTAAGCAAGTCCCCGGCATAAACATGCGCAACGTCGGTGCCATTCTCATCGATGACGAGGGATCCACCACGGTGGAAACCGCCATCGCATTAAGCTCCCTCATTGTGGTGTTCTCGCTGATGGTAGCGGGCATGATGACACTAGCGGCCTATCTTTCCGCTATCGACAGCGCTGGTGCGGCGGCACGCGCTCATGCAATTGGCACCGACTACCAGCCACCCCGGGGCACGGTAACGGTGACGGAACACGCCGGTCTTGCCACGGCCAGCGCCACCGTACCGGCTCCGCTGGGAACCATGACAGCGCACGCCATTTTCCCGATGGAGCAGTAGCTATGGGGCGTATCCTACTTCTACGCGACGAAACCGGAAGCGCAACGGTCACCACCGCAGGGTTAATCGCGGCGTTATCCGCACTACTGTTGATCATCGCCTCGATAACCAACACCACAATCGCCACCCACCGCGCCCAAGTGGCCGCCGATTTGGCGGCAGTCGCGGGCGCCTGGGCGGTCTATACCGGCGAACCACCCTGTAAAAAGGCCGCCTACGCTGCGCAACTCAACCGCGCAGCGATACACGACTGCGCGGTTGTTGACAGCGACGTTATCGTTACAGCAGTCGACAACCGCGCCACCGCGACCGCACGGGCGGGCCCACGCTAACCCCCATCAAGCATCGTGCACAACGCCCCCAACAGCTTAATGGCCCCCGCTTTATCCAACGGCGAATTTCCGTTGCCGCATTTAGGCGACTGGACACACGACGGGCAACCAGTATCACATGCACACGAACGAACCGCCTCATATGTTGCGGCGATCCATTCGGCAAACCGCGCGAAACCACAGTCAGCAAACCCCGCGCCACCGGGGTGTCCATCGTAAACAAACACCGTGGGTAACCCCGTATCCGCATGCAGTGGTGTGGACACCCCACCAATATCCCACCGGTCACAGGTAGCAAAAAGCGGCAACAACCCAATCGCCGCATGCTCCGCAGCATGCAACGCGCCGGGGATGTCGCTAATTCCCAGCGCGTCTACCACAGCGGGATCAACGGTGTACGCGACCGCCTTGGTCAGCAACGTGTGGGCGGGCAAATCCAATGGCACGGTGGCTATGACATCGCCGTTAAAGCTTTTCATCATGTAGCCGATCACATGGTTGGTCACTTCCACATCGAGGTTCGACACCCATAAACCAGCGGCGGGGCTATACACCCGCTCTGGTTCGCGGACGATGCGAATATCGGTGGTAGATCGGGCGTGGGTGTAGTAATCAGGGATCTCTGGGTGAACGAGGGCGATCATAGTATCTAGGTCGAGCGAATCGACCACGAAACTTTCGCCTTGATGCAGATACACCGCGCCGGGATGCACCTGGGAGCAGGCTTGTGCCTGGTCAATTGTTCCGAGCACCCGGCCGTCCTCTGCATCTACGATGGTTACCTGGCTGCCGGAGCCCCGCAATGCCACTAGTGCATGTGGGTCCATTTCTCCCGGCGGCAAGCTGGCGAACCAACCGTTGGCGCGGCGGCGGAGTATTCCTTGTTTGGCAAGCGACGCAGCCACTTCTTGCGCTTGCAATTCGGAAATCTCGGCGTCGGTTAGTGGCGCTTCCAGGGCGGCGCAGTAGAGATGACCTGCGAGGATATAGGGGTTGGCTGGGTTGAATACCGCCGATTCTACGGGGTGATCCAGGAGCGCTTCGGGGTGATGCACGAGGTAGGTATCTAGCGGGTCATCTCGTGCAATGAGAACAATAATGGAGCCTTGGCCCCGCCGTCCCGCGCGTCCTGCTTGTTGCCAGAAGCTCGCTATGGTTCCGGGGAACCCGGCGGTGATGACGGCATCGAGCCCACCGACATCAATGCCGAGTTCCAGGGCGTTGGTGGTGGCGACGCCTAGCAGGGTGCCGTCGTCAAGCTGCTGCTCAAGTGTGCGGCGGTCTTCGGCCAGGTAACCGGCGCGGTAGGAGGCGATCCGGCTGCTGAGATCGAATCGGCCGTGGCTATTTAACTCTTCTTGAGTTTTTAACGCCACTAGTTCCGCCTGGGTGCGCGAGCGCACAAAGGTGAGAGTACGGGCACCTTCCGCGACGAGGGTTGCCATCATTCCGGCGGCTTCGGTTGGTGCGGATCGCCGTACCGGGGCACCACATTCCCCCGCGGCACCGTCGATGAAGCTTGGTTCCCATAGCGCGATGGTGCGTGCCCCCATCGGGGCGGTGTCGGTGGTGATCGCGGTGACTGGTGCGCCGATGAGTCTGCCCGCATGGTCGGCCGGGGTGGCGGTGGTGGCGGACGCGAGTATCACTGTTGGGGTGCTGCCGTATGCGCGTGCGATGCGCAGCAGCCTGCGCAGAACCAATGAGACGTGTGCGCCGAAAACACCCCGGTAACTGTGGCATTCGTCAATCACGATGAATCGTAGGTTGCGTAATAACCGACCCCATTTGTGGTGGTTGCTGAGGATTCCGCTGTGCACCATATCCGGGTTGGTGAAAATAAACCGCGAGGTATCGCGGATAGCGGTTCGGGCTTCTATGGGGGTATCGCCATCATAAGGCGCAGGATGCACGGAACTAAGGTCATTAATCCCGCGAATGAGGGCGGTTGTATTGGCGAGCTGGTCGGAGCCTAGTGCCTTGGTGGGGGTGATATATAGCGCGCATGCTGCTGGGTGGGCGGCAAGGGTGCTGAGTATCGGTAGTTGGTAGCTCAGGGATTTTCCGGATGAGGTGCCGGTTGCGATGACGGTGTGGTTGCCCTGGTAGGCGCTGTTGGCCGCTGCTGCCTGGTGGGTATAGGGCGCGCTGATGCCGGTGTGGATGAGTCGTTCTTTTATCCCCGGGTGGATCCATCCAGGCCAGGGCGCGTATTCGGCTTGTGTGGCGGGGATGGTGCGTAGGTGGGTGCAGGTGGAGTCGGGGAAGCGATTGCGCAGGGCGTCGATTAGTTCCGCACCGAGTAGGTACCCTACTTCGGGGCTAGGCTGGGGCATGGCCGCTCCTTTAATTTATTGCCGGTGACCTGCTGGTTGCGTCGTTTTGCTTGGCTAGCCCTCCCGTTTTGCTGTTAAACGTGGAACACTTGGATGGAGGTCGCCACACTAGGTACCCAATCCTAGAGGCATTTTAGCAACGTGATTTTTTGCCACCTCAATGGTTCACCACGATGTGGTCATTGAGGTTCAGCGGAAGCTTGACCGCTGCGTTAAGTGTGCGTGATACGTGATCGACCTTTTTTCAACCCTCGGGCCACGCACCGAAAATAGCAACACATGAAGGAAAATAATATGGCTAAGGGCACTGTAAAGTGGTTCAATGCTGAAAAGGGCTTCGGCTTTATCGCACCAGAGGACGGTTCAGCCGACGTGTTCGTTCACTACTCGGAGATTCAGGGCAATGGTTTCCGCTCACTGGAGGAAAACCAATTGGTTGAATTCGAGGTTGGCGATGGCGCAAAGGGCCCACAAGCTCTAGGTGTCCGGGCACTGTAACCCAAGAAGATTTTAAGCGTGGTCACTTCGCTGGTCGCGCTGAGGTATCCCCAACTATTCCATGTATTTTGCATGGTTTATGTTTGGGATATTTTTATGTGGTTTGTGGGGGTAGTGTGACTTCGATACGTCAATACCGTGGCTAAATAGCGGAAAACCTAAGGTGCCGTGCGGCCGAAAAAACCACTTAAGGAAAACGCCGAGGGGTATCTGGTTGGACAAAGTTGCGCAATAGCCCCGTATTATAAGGAAACGTCTGTAATTTCTGCTGAATCCTATCCGGCATTTGGCGGAAGACCCCAGCGGTATTTACCTAGTGTGAGCTTTCTGCACATTGGGTGGGTGCTCGCGATGTGATTTATTTGTGCGTTAACCGAATTGAGGTTCATTCGTTTCATGGCTGAAGGTAGCGGCATCAAGCGTCTCGTGATCGTCGAGTCTGCGACAAAAGCGAAAAAAATCGCCCCGTACTTGGGCGGGGATTATATTGTCGAGGCTTCGGTGGGACATATTCGTGACCTGCCACGGGGCGCGGCGGATGTACCCCCCAAGTTCAAAAAGGAACCGTGGGCGCGGTTGGGCGTTAACGTCGATGATGATTTCACACCGCTGTATGTGGTGAGCCCGGATAAGAAGAAGAAAGTTTCTGATCTTAAAACTAAGCTCAAGCAGGTCGATGAATTGCTGCTAGCGACCGACCCTGATCGCGAAGGCGAGGCGATCGCCTGGCATTTGCTGGAAACCTTAAAGCCTAAGGTTCCGGTGCGCCGCATGGTGTTCAATGAGATCACCAAACCCGCCATCCTTGCCGCCGCGGAAAACACGCGTGACCTGGATGAAAACCTGGTGGATGCCCAGGAAACTCGCCGTATTTTGGACCGGTTGTACGGCTACGAAGTATCGCCGGTGCTGTGGAAAAAGGTAATGCCGCGGCTATCAGCGGGTCGGGTTCAGTCGGTTGCCACGCGGGTGATTGTTGAGCGGGAACGGGAGCGGATGGCGTTCGTTTCTGCCGAATATTGGGATTTAAAGGCGCTGTTCGATACCGCTAAGCCCGCAACCGACGGCAATCCGCGGGAATTTGATGGTCGGCTTACCGCGGTTGATGGCAAGCGGGTGGCTTTGGGCCGCGATTTCAACGACAAGGGTGAGCTTACGGGCGACGTTGCCGTCGTCGATAAGGAGCGCGCCGAGCATCTGGTTCAGGTTCTCGACGGGGCGGATTTCTCCGTTGTTTCAGTGGAAGAAAAACCGTATACCCGCAGGCCTTATGCGCCGTTTATGACGTCGACGCTGCAGCAAGAGGCAGGCCGAAAGCTGCATTACACCTCGGAACGCACGATGCGGATTGCGCAGCGGCTGTACGAAAACGGCCACATCACATATATGCGTACCGACAGCACCACGTTGTCGGAACAGGGGCTAACGGCTGCCCGGGAGCAAGCAATCGCCCTGTACGGCGAAAACTATGTTGCTCCTGGTCCGCGCCGCTACGACCGGAAGGTGAAAAACTCCCAGGAAGCGCACGAGGCGATTCGCCCTGCGGGTGAGCAGTTTGCTACCCCAGGTGAGTTGCACGCGGTATTGGACGCGGAAGAATACAAGCTGTATGAGCTGATCTGGCAGCGGACCGTTGCTTCCCAGATGGCGGATGCAAAGGGTACGTCGATGAAAGTCACCATCGGGGGCCGGGCTTCCGATGGCACTGAGGTTGAGTTCTCCTCGACGGGTCGGACTATCACGTTCCAGGGATTCTTGCGCGCCTATGTGGAAACCACCAAGCAGGCGGACGGCCGGGATGTTGCTGATAATGCGGAGCGGCATTTGCCGCAGCTTTCCCAGGGCGATCAGTTGGGCGTGAATAAGTTGGAGGCCGAGGGGCATTCCACTAACCCGCCTGCCCGCTATACCGAAGCGTCGCTGGTGAAGAAGATGGAGGACCTTGGCATTGGCCGTCCGTCCACCTATGCGAGCATTATTAAGACGATTCAGGATCGTGGCTACGTGTATTCGCGCGGCAATGCGCTGGTGCCTAGTTGGGTGGCGTTCGCCGTCGTGGGGTTGATGGAGAAGTCCTTTGCTGCACTGGTGGATTACGATTTCACCTCCTCCATGGAAGACGAACTGGATGATATTGCCGCCGGAAACGAGGTTGGCTCGAATTGGCTGAAGGGGTTCTATTTCGGCGACGCGGATGCCTCCGATGCCACTGCCGAAACCATCGCACGGCAAGGCGGGCTTAAAGCGCTGGTCGGCGATAATTTGGAGCAGATTGATGCCCGGGTTGTAAACTCCCTTCCGCTTTTCGACGACGCCGAGGGCCGTCCGATCTACGTGCGGGTGGGCCGTTACGGGCCGTACTTGGAGCGGCAAATCGGTGTCAAGGACGGGGAGCCGGAATTCCAGCGGGCAAACCTTTCCGACACCACCACTCCCGACGAACTGACCCTGGAATACGCGGAGAAGCTCTTTGCCACGCCGCAATCTGGTCGCGAACTGGGACTCAACCCGGCAAACGGCCGCATGATCGTTGCGAAAGAGGGCCGATTTGGTCCGTATGTCACGGAGATCATGGGTGAGGACGAGAAGGAAAAGGTCGCGATAAAGGCGGAAGAGATCGTCGCCGAGGAGCGCGCCGCCGAGGACGCGCAGCGTAAGGCTGAGGGCAAACGGCCGAAAAACTGGGAAACCAAAACCGCCATCGCTGCGAAAGAAAAGCGCATCAATCAGATCATTGAAGAGACGCTGAAACCCGCGACCGCGTCGCTGTTTTCCTCCATGGAGCCGTCGACTGTGACGCTGGAAGAGGCTTTGCAGCTGATCTCCTTGCCGCGCGAAGTGGGGGTCGACCCTAGCGATAATGAGGTTATTACCGCGCAAAACGGCCGCTATGGTCCGTACCTAAAGAAGGGCTCGGATTCCCGGTCGCTTTCCAGCGAGGAACAGATTTTCACCATCACCCTTGATGAAGCGCGCCGCATCTACGCCGAGCCGAAACGCCGGGGTAGGGGCGCCACCAGCCAGCAGGCAATCAAGGAATTGGGCGATAACGACGTTTCGGGTAAGCCGATGAGCGTCAAAGACGGCAGGTTTGGCCCGTATGTCACTGACGGTGTGACCAATGCATCGCTGCGGCGCGGTGACGATCCGCTGACGCTTACCGACGCCCGGGCGAACGAGCTGCTGTCCGAACGGCGCGCGAAGGAAGCCGCTGAAGGTGGTACTAAGAAAGCCACCAAGAAGGCAGCGAAGAAATCCACTAAGAAAACTACGAAAAAGACCACGAAAAAGGCAGCGAAGAAACCCACCAAAACTACCAAGCGGGTAGTTAAGGCGGGTAGCCGAAAGAAATAACAGAATCGGCCGGGAAGCCTAAAAGCTCCCGGCCGATCGTTTGTGCCTTGTTAGCGAATTTATAGTTTCATTTCCCCAATCATTGCCCCGGTTGGCTTTTCGCTGCCAGCCAGCGGCTCCTCGGTGAGAATTACTTTGGTGGTTGCCTCGCTAAACGGCATCCACACGTCGGTGTGATCTTCCGGACCGATCACGCCTGCGGAGGTGATTTTGCCGGAATCGGTTACGCTCCACACCTGGACTCCCATTCCGTCTTTGACGGTCGGGGCGCCCTGGACCATGGCACCTGCTTTGTCCATGGTGTTGGAGGAAACCACATGCAATTGCACCCCGCTGACGTCCATATTGGCGCTTTGCACGTCGGCTGCGTCCATGATTTCGTGCATCGCATCAACACCAGACAAGGCATTGGTGGTGATGGTGCTGGTGGGGGCGTCGAAAAGCTTCGGCAATGTGACACCCGCAGCGGCGATTAAGACCACGGCGGCCGCAATCGACGTCACCGCCGCCATTCGACGGGGGCGATAGCGTTGGATCGGAATAACTTCGGCTACGGGTGCTGGCTGCTGCTCGACGTTTTCGATTGCGGCGAAAATATCTGCCTTCAGCCCAGCTGAGGGGGGAAGTGGAACCGCTGACAGCGCAAGAGCGTCGGCTAGATCGCGGCGTTCTTCTTCGGTGAGTTCGCTATCGTCGAAGTCGGCGAGCCAGTCGTTGGTATTGTCGGCCATTATCCCTCCTTTCCTTGAGTGACATGGAGTGCGGCTTTAAGTTTTTTCAACCCATCGCGCACTCGGGTTTTAGCGGTTCCGAGTGGTATGCCGAGATGTTCGGCGAGCTGTTGTTGGCTGAGCCCGCCGAAGTACGTGAGCATGATTGCGCTGCGATGGGGTTCGCCGATGTCGTCAACGGCGGCGCGGAGGTGTTCACCTTCGATTGCGCCAAGCGCGTCGCTTTCAACATCGACGTAACGGGTGACGTTTTCCAACGCCGCGTCACGCTCGTCACGAGCCAGTGCCGCTGTGCGGGAGCGGAGTTTATCAATGGCCCGGGACCGGGCAAGCCGAAGAATCCAACCAAGCGCACTGCCTTTATCCGGGGAGAATGTGTGGGCGTTGCGCCAAATTTCGATGAATACTTCTTGGGTGACTTCTTCGGCGACAGCCCGGTTATGCAGTACCTGCATGCAGATACCAATAACGCGGGCTGCGGTGCGATCGTAGAGAGCGCCGAAGGCTTGTTTATCGCCCTGGGCGATAGTGACAAGCAGTTCTTCGCTGGATATTTCCATGATCCATTAGGATACCGGGTAATACTCAAAGGAGAAAAGACGGAACTGTCCAGCGTATTACGGCGGCAGACGATAAGGATGTCGCTTTTTTAACGACTATTTTTCCATCTTGTCCTTTTCCATAGCATCTTTCTCCATGGCGTCCTTGGCCATGGCCTCCTTCTCCATCTTGTCGTCATGGCTCAT
>NZ_JAUNKC010000021.1 GCF_030532965.1 Corynebacterium sp. | reverse complement strand
AACATGAATGCGGTACCACCATTATAAAATACATGTTCGATTATATTCAATACCCCAAATCCCCATTCACCCGCGTTTTACCCCCAACAATCCCACTCGAATGTAATGACGTCTTCTCGTTAGTTCTTTGTTGAAATGCATATGAAAAGCCAGGTTAACTTTTAACCTGGCTAAGGGTAAACAGGTGCCAAATGATGGTCGTGTTTTAGGTCTAAATTTCTATGACGATTCCATGCCGCCGTAGAGTTTTGCCGGTTTACTGGCCGGATCGGGAAGTTCCAGGATTTGGAAATAACCGCAGTCTCCGATTACGAACGAATCGTCAATTGATTCCAAGGTGACAAGATGCCGCCAGTTTGATTGATGTGATTCGTCAAGACCATGATACTTACAAGCATCTTCACTGGGGTCGTGGTAACCGGCGTAGTGGCCGCCGTATCGAATATCGCCATACGGGGCGACTACTTCAAGCACCTCCCCGTAGACATCTTGGACGTCGTAATCGTCGCCGAAAAGCTCTTCATACTGGTAGCCACATTCACGTGGAATGTCGTGGGCGAGGGCGCTTCTAAGCAGATGCGGAGTGGCGAAAAGTTCATGGACTTTTGTGCTATCGCCCACCACATAAAACGAGGGGTACACAAAGCTTTTAGGTGAAGGCATGCGCACCAGCGGGGTTCCGGTTGGGATACGTTCCACATGGACTGCTGCTGGATATGCCTCTTTTCCGGCAAAGACCAGCAGAAGTTCGTCGGCAAGCGGTGAAAGCTGAAGCTGGAATAAAAACGCAAGCGGATTACCACCATCATCGATCGGCCAAGTAAACTCGGCCGGAACGTCAGGTTCGCCACCGATGCGGCTGACCCCAAGCGGTATCTCGGCGGGGGTTGCGGCAAGGATATTAAAGCAGAGCGTTTCACGCACGGAAGCGATGATGCGGTCGGCGTATTCGGCAAGGTACTCGTCACCGGTTTCATCGATTGTGGTGCGGATTGCATCGAGGGCGTCCATGAGGCTAATCGCTTTCGTTAAGATTTTTAGTCTGTGATGCAGCCATAGACGCGACGGTTACCTAATGCGTCGACATGCTGCAGTATGTGGAAGTATCCGACATTCCGAATACAAAGATCATCGTATGCTGTTTCGGCGGATTACGTTACTGATTCCAAGCACCAAACAATCGGCCATATTGCTGCCATGATCGTTGTCCGGGGCATCACCGATCCGACGAATTCCAGTTGGAGTTTCTTGCGTTACGGGTGCTCCGATCGGATGGCCGGGGTATGCGCGGTGAAAGCCTTAATGATTTAGGTTTCCAATGATCCGTAGGTGTGGCGGACACCGTTTGTATCAGTGCGTTGCAAGATTTGGAAGTAGCCAGCGTCCCAGATGCACAACTTGTCCAGTTCTAACTGGTTGGAGGGTTCTACGGATTCTAAACAGGTCAGTAACGACCAGTCGGCCACATTGCTGCCGTCTGTGATGAATTCTGCGGGGTCGTATCCGATCCCACGATGGTAGCCGCCGAAGCGAACAATGACGTTTCCATGGTCCGGTTCAGCCATGAGAATAAATTGTTCGTAGGTTTCTGCAAAACCTTCAATGATGTCCTCATCGTCCGGGACTATGTCGAGAAGCTTCTCGTAAGCTGTGGAAACCCACCGGGGGAGGTCGAGTCCTTCGTGGGCGGTGAGGGTGTGCGGGGTGGTGAATATGGAGCGGGGGTTGGTGTCGTCGTAAAAGCGGGGGAGTTGTCTGTTCGTCGGGACAGTTGCTGGTGCTAGTGGAGTGTTTTTCGGGAAGAATTCCACGTGATGGGGGACATCAGCGCCGGAGCCGTGAGCGCCGATGAACACTGCAATAAGATGATCGTCGATTGCTAGTTGGTACAGGAATGTTAATGGTTGGTTGTTGTGGGTGGGCCAGACGAAGTCGTGTGACACATCAGGGGCACCCCCGATCCGACTTATTCCTATTGGGGTTTCTTTGGTTACAGGTGCACCGATCGTGAACCAGATTGAAGGCTTAGCGGCCTGGCAGATTACTTCGGTATACGGGTCGAGAATCCTCTGATCACAGTGGGTGATAGCGGTGGCAATATCCTGTATCGAATGAAACAAAGTAGTGTCCTAGCGTGATCGGGCGGTTGGGGTATGCGCGGCGAAGGCCTTAATGATTTTAGGTTTCCAATGATCCGTAGGTGTGGCGGTTACCGTTTGTATCGGTGCGCTGCAAGATTTGGAAGTAGCCAGCGTCCCAGATGCACAACTCGTCCAGTTCTAACTGGTCGGAGGGTTCTACGGATTCTAAACAGGTCAGTAGCGACCAGTCGGCGGCGTCGCTGCCGCCATCAATGTCTTCTGCCGGGTCGTAGCCGATGCCGCTGTGGTAGCCGCCAAACCGCACGATGACGTCGTCGCTGGGTTCCGTCATGAGGCTTAGCGTATTGAAACTATCTTCCTGGTCGAGGAAATCGGCGTCGTCGGCAAAAAGTTCTTCGTGCGCCCGCGAAAACCAGCGGGGGAGGTCGAGTCCTTCGTGGGCGGTGAGGGTGTGCGGAGTTGCGAATACGGAGCGGGGGTTGGTGTCGTCGTAAAACGAGGGGAGTTGCCTATTCGTTGGGACGGTTGCGGGTGCTAGCGGAGTGTTTTTCGGGAAGAACTCCACGTGATGGGGGACATCAGCGCCGGAGTCGTCGTCGCCGATGAATATTGCGATGAGTTGGTCGTCGATTAGTAATTGGTAGAGAAACGTCAGCGGTTCGCCGTTGTGGATGGGCCAGACGAAGTCGTGTGGTACGTCAGGAGCACCCCCGATCCGACTTATTCCGATTGGGGTTTCTTTGGTTACTGGTGCACCGATCGTGAACCAGATTGCAGGCTTAGCGGCCTGGCAGATGCGGTCGGTGAAGGGGGCTAAAACGCCGTCGTCAAGCGTGCTTATGGCGGCTGCGATGTCCTGTGGATTCGTAAACACAGCAACAGTCTAGGGCATGGAGGTTGTAGCTTTTCGATGTTTTGCCGCACAGGCGGTGGTGCGGGGGTACTTATAGGAAATCTGTAACAGTCGCTTAAGAAAAACTGACACTCTAAGTGAGATGCATTATTGCTAACGCAAACCTAGACCGAGAGGAAAGACGATGAAGTTATCGCGTTTGACTATCGCCGCTGTCTCGGCGGTGGCTATCACTGCGGGAACTATTGTCCCGGCAGCAGCACAAGACGTTCCGTGGATCACGATGGAAATGACCGGATTCACCGAAGATGGTAAATGTGTTTACGGACCGGCGAAAATTGAGGAAGCCGGCGTCGTGGCCTTCAAGGATAAATTCACCGGCCAAGCAAACTCCGCGATGACAGCTACTCTAGCGGACCTCGCAATCACCCAGGAGGAACTGGATCGGTGGGTGGCTACCGGCGAAGGTGATAAGGAAATCTACGCAAAGGTGGATAAGGTTACCAAAGGCCAATACACCTACGACACTGTTGATCTTTTGAAGAAAATGCATCCATTCGCCAAGGGTGATATCAATGCGTATCGTGACTATTTGGTCAATGGCGCCAGGCCGGGAGTCCTAAATCTGGATGGCTTTGAAATTGATCCGGCGAAAATGCGGGTGAACCGTGACTTTTTGCGGAACGCCGAACGGATTGCTAATAATCCGATAGCTGATTTTATTAATACCCGCGATGTTCGGCGTCACCTCACTATTGTCAAAAGAGATATGGGAAATGCCGCAAGCAAGTCACTGTATCCAATCATGGATCCTTGCGCGGATAAAGCATCGGGCTCGTCGGCTCTTGGTCGGATTTCCTCAGATTTCAGCAGAAATTTCAATGAGATCCGTAAAGAACAAGAAAAGGAGCCAAAGGGTGAACGGAATACGCTGTTAACAAAGCTCTTCGGCTCACTCTTTGGCTATGACGGCGTCATTGTGGCCTTCTTCAAGACGATCCTGCGGACGCTGACAAGCTTGTCGAGCACCCCGGATATCAAAGGATCTTCCTAAGCCACGTAATTCGGACTGACTAAAAGTAATTGCCGCGCACTGCCTTTAAGTGCGCGGCAATTTTTAGCCCAAGATGCTTAGATCTTTGTTGCTTCTAGTTTCCACACTTCACGGGCGTAATCGCCGATGGTGCGGTCGGAGGAGAAGCGGCCAGATTCGCAAATATTGATCCAGCACTTCCGGGCCCACCCGAGCCGGTCGTTGTAGAAGTCCCGAGCCATCTTGTCGCGGGTCTCGCGGTATGCGGCGAAATCGCCGAGCACGTAGTAGACGTCTGGGGTTTCCCAGCCGCCGCCGTCGAGAAGCGAGCACCGCAGGTCGTGGAACATTCCAGAGTGGTTGTCGTGTAAGGTGCCGTCGACAAGCGCGTCGAGTACCCGCTTGAGACCTGGGACGGTCTCGTAGTGGTGATGCGGGTTGTAATGCGCGCGCAGTTCCGGAAGTTCTTCCACCTTCGCGCCGAAGATGTAGGCGTTGTCGTCGCCGACGGAATCAACGATTTCGACGTTGGCGCCGTCGAGCGTGCCCAAGGTCAGCGCACCGTTCATCATGAACTTCATGTTGGAGGTACCGGAGGCTTCCTTACCGGCGGTGGAAATCTGCTCCGAGACGTCTGCAGCAGGAATGATGTGCTCCGCTGGGGAGACGTTGTAGTTTTCGACGAATACTACCCGCAGTTTCTGGGACACCACTGGGTCGTTATTGACCAGGTCGCCGATGGCATTGATGAGCTTAATGATTGCCTTGGCACGCACGTAACCCGGTGCCGCCTTAGCGCCGAAGATAAAGGTGCGTGGTGGAACGTTTGCTTCGCCGTCGACCTTGATGCGGAAGTAGAGGTCAAGAACGTAGAACGCGTTCATCAACTGACGCTTGTACTCGTGCAGACGCTTGATTTGAACGTCGTAGATGGAATGCGGATCGATGCTTATGTCCTGGCGATCCTTGATCCAACCGGCGAAATCAGCCTTGTTCGCGTCCTTGATATCAAGAAGCTCTTGCATGACTGCATCGTCGGTCACGTAATCGCGTAGTTTCTTCAGCTCGTCGAGGTTGGTGACCCACGCATCGGAGCCGGATAGGCGAGTGAGTAGTTCAGACAACCGTGGGTTACACATCTTCAACCAGCGACGTGGGGTAACACCGTTGGTCTTGTTGTTGAATTTCTCCGGCCAGATCCCGTACCACTCTTTGAGGGTGTCGGCTTTGATGATCTCCGTGTGAAGTGCCGCAACGCCGTTGATGGAATACGAGGCGTAGCAGGCGATCCACGCCATGTGGACTACACCGTCGCGCACTGGGGACATGTAGTGAATCTGGTCGGGGTTGATGCCAAGACCGGCTAGTTCGTCACGGAACCGACGGTCGATCTCCACCACGATTTCGTAGACGCGGTGGAATAGCTGCTGGAAGATAGAGCAGGACCATTGTTCCAATGCCTCAGCCAGTACGGTGTGGTTGGTGTAGGCGAAGGTTTCGGTGACGATCTTCCAGGCGGCTTCCCAGGTCATGCCGTGCTCGTCGAGAAGCAGGCGCATGAGTTCCGGAATTGCCAGCACCGGGTGGGTGTCGTTGAGCTGAATGCAGTTGTACTTGCCAAAGTCGCTGAGATCTTCGCCGTGGTGCGCGATGTAATTATCGATCATTGCCTGCAACGAGGCGGAGACGAAGAAGTACTGTTGCCGCACCCGCAGGACTTTTCCGGCGTAGGTGGTGTCGTTGGGATAGAGCACCCGGCATAGATCCATGACGGCTTCGCGTTCGACGATGGCGTCGGTGAAACGCTGGGAGTTGAAAGCGTCGTAGTCGAACTCGGCCATGGGTTCTGCTTTCCACAGCCGCAGGGTGCCCACGTTGTCGGTGCCGTAGCCGGTAATCGGCATGTCGTATGGGGTTGCGCGCACGGTCATGTCGTCGAAGCGGACGATGCGCTGTTGGTCTTCCCGGCGGATGACGAATGGGTAGCCGTCTTCTTTCCACGCGTCGGGTTCTTCGGTTTGGAAGCCGTCGGTGAAGATTTGTTTGAACAAACCGTAACGATACAGAATGCCGTAGCCGGTGACTGGGTAGTCTTGGGTGACTGCGGAATCGAGGAAGCAAGCTGCCAGGCGTCCGAGTCCGCCGTTGCCAAGAGCGGCGTCGTTTTCGGCATCAAGGATGTCTGAAAGCTCGTGTCCGCAGGCGCGGGTAGCGGCTTCGGCTTGCTCAACCAGGCCGAGGTTGGTCAGGTTGTTAAGAAGGGCCCGCCCCATGAGAAATTCGGCGGAGAAGTAGTGCTGTTGCCGGGTGGCGTCGTATGCCTTGATGGTTGCTTCCCATTTGTCGGCGATCTGTTCCATCACGGATGCGGAAAGTCCGAACCAGAATTTCCGGTCAGTTGCGGATTCGGGGCTTACGCCAGAAGCTGCGCGGACATGCCCGCTTACGGTGGATTGTAGCTCGGGGAGCTGATTAGAAACGCTCATATTCGAGTGGAATCTCCTGAAGATAGACAGTAAAAACTTTTGTTATTTAAGTTTCTCGGGCTCTTAGTTTAATCATTGGTGCCTAAAAACGCTTATCGACGATCCTTGCAGGGAGTTTGGCACGGTGCTTTTCGACACCAACCGGCGGGACGAATAAAAACCGGCCCCCTTGATACTGCGAGTCAAAGGGGGCCAGCTGAAGGAAGAAAATATGGCTCAGGGAAGATTAAGCCTTGAAGTAAGAACGGAAGTTCTTGAAGAATTCAACGATCTTCTCGAATACCTTGCCAAGGCCGATGGCTGCGGCGAGGGAGGAGAAGAAGGTGAGAAGCTTCTCGCCGAAGTTCTCCTTGTTCTTGTCCTTGACGATGGAGCTGAACTCGTTGAGCTTGTCTTTAGCGTCGCTGGAGCGGCTGCTCTTATCGTCCTTCTTGGTCGAGCAGGTGCCCAGAGCCTTAACAACTTCACCGTTGATGGTCTCAGGGATAACTGCCAGAGGGGTTTCGATTACTGCGAGCTTCTCGGTCTTCGCAGCTGGGCCTGCAGCCTTGATAGCTTCGATCTTTGCATCGACTGCGGAAACCTCGACGGAGTTTTCTTTAGCTGCATTGTCGTAAGCGGCCTTCAGGCCTGGGCCGAACTTCTCGTTGTCCTTGCTTTCGATCAGCTTCTGAGCGGCAGCGAGGTGCAGGTGCAGCTTAGCAACCTCGTCGTCGGTCAGGGTGTTGTCCTTTTGCTTGATGACAGCTGCGACCTCGTTGTAGTTGCTGTCGCCCTTGGTTGCTGCAACGAACTTGGTGTAGTTCTGCTCGTCCAGGCCGAACTGGGTCTTGGCTGCAGCGATGCCTGCCTCGAGCTTCTCAGCGAAGCTGTTCTTGAAAGCGGTCAGCGCGTCAGCGTTTACCTCAGATGCGGTCAGGGTGCACTTGGTTCCGTCGACAGCGCCCGTGATGGTTACAGGGCTGGTTGCGCCTTCTGCGGCGAACGCTGGAACAAGGCCGGATGCGGTTACTGCGGTAGCGCAGGTAACTGCGGTGAAGATGCGGGAGAACTTAGACATGTTCCAATAATCTCCTTATTTAAAATTTAGGAAAATCTTACATTGGTGAGCATACTTACTAACGTTGAAAAAATGCAACCCGGGGTATAAATGGGGGAGTCTTGCTGGATCTAGCAGGCGAAATATCGGAAGCTTATGTGGTTCGCCAGGTTGGGGTGTGATGCTTTTGGGGCATAGGGTCATGATGGCGAATGTAGGCGTTTGGCCTGATTATTAATTTAGGATTAGTAAATAACGGCTGATCGATAAGGATATGTATACATGGCTGCCGAATTCCCCCAACACTGCAAGTTGGGTACCCGCATTGTTAAGCGTAGGCTGAACGGTACGTAGGTAACATAAGGAACCGAAAGGACGACGATGAAAAATCGTGGTGTTCTAGCGATGGTACTTGCCACCGCTTTAACCACCGGCCAGCTAACCGCCAACCAGGCCACCCCAGTGCTCGCGCAGCCAGCACCCGCCGCCGACAGTGCAGCTGAGCAGCCAGCTAATCCGGACGCACCAACAGACAAACAACCGCCAGCCCAGGACGAGAATCCGTCGGACCAGGGCTCCTCAGAAAAAGACAAGATGATTGCCAAAGGCGTCGGGATCTTTGCCGCCGTCATGGTAGTTATTGCTGGTATCGTAGCCCTTATCCGAAAGCTCGGAATCAGGTCCCCGTTCTGATAATCAGCATGCTAAACAACCAGTCAACAATCCGGGCAGGCAGAAGTTACGGTAACCAGATTCTCAAGGGGGCGAACAGATACTGAACCGGCAAAAAGATTGTGATGTGGGTGGGCTGAAACTGAAGAAGTGGCCGATTTTTGAAGGACGTCCATGATCCAGCACAATAGCGATAGCAGAAACACGAGCGGAGGAGACCTGGTGAAACCCATTGACGTTGTGTACTACGACGCCGATTGCGGATTCTGCCAGCGTGCCGCCCTATGGCTTAACACCCTGACCGCCCGCTCAATACCCAGCCGTCCCGCCCACCCGGACCACCTAGACTGCGATAGTGACGTGCGCCGCGAAATAGCCACCCACGTGGTGGCCTATTGCGGCGGCACAATGTTCGTCGCCCACCACGCAATCGGCCAGGTCCTACGCACCCACGGCCGAAACGGGCTCGTGCGCCTTGCAGGAAACGCGCTCCTAATCCCGGTTCTCTCCCCGGTGTGGGCCCGAATCTACTACTTCATCGCCAAACATCGAAGCGCCATCAGCGCCCGCATCGGCGCACCGCAGTGCACCATATCCGATAGCCAAACACATATTGGAACCAAGCACTAGCGAGCCAGGTACGCCAAAGTAGCAATCAACCCCGCCTCCTGGGCGGCGGTCACAGTCGGCGAAAAATCCGGCAAGAAAGTGCCCATATGATTCACCGGAATCGTCTCAGCGATGGTGCCAGCCGCCGCAGCAGCATCCCACTGATCGGCAGGGGTCGCCCCAACAAACCAGAACAAATACGGGCAATCAAACGACCGCGGAATATGCGAAAAATCCTCCGACGCCGACCACGGGGTCGCCGTAACCGACCGCGCTGCAAAATGGGCGTCGAAAAGCGGCCGAACCTTATCGAACACAGCAACGCTGTTATCCGTCACCGGACCAGTGCCGAAATACCGAAACGTCGGCTCCTCCTGGATACCCGAAGCGGCGCACTCCGCCCGAACCACCCGTTCAATCGCAGAATACAACTGGGCTTTAATGGCGTCGTTATACGTGCGGCAATTCAACACCAACCGGGCCTGATGCGGGATGGTGTTATTAGAACGCCCCGACTCCAACGTCCCCACCGACACCACAGCGAACTCCTCCGGTGGAATCTCCCGCCCCACAATTCCCTGCAACCGAATGACAATCATCGCCGCCGCAAAAGTCGGATCGATGCTCGCATGCGGCATGGAGCCATGCGCAGATTTCCCAGTGATGGTTATCTCGATGGAATCGCACGCCGCCAGGATCGCGCCGGGCATACTCATCACATTTCCGGCGCGCCCGGCGACAACATGCTGGCCGAAACACACATCGGGGCGCGGGATTACCTCACCAAGCCCGGAGTCTACCATGCTCAAAGCGCCAAGCCCGTTTTCTTCGCTGGGCTGGAATAACGCGATAAACGTCCCCGACCACTTGTCGCGGTTGCTATCCAACATCGCACAAACCCCGAGAAGCGCGGTGACGTGAAGGTCATGGCCACAGGCATGCATCACCGGGGTGGTGCCATCCTGCCACGGCATTTCCTTGGTGCTGGCGTAGAACACACCGGTAGTTTCCTTAACCGGCAGCGCGTCGAAATCAGCGCGCATGAGAACAGTCGCGCCGGGGCCGTTGCTGAAAACTGCGGTGATGCCATGACCGCCGATGCTGGTGGTTACCTTGCACTCGAAGTCGGCGAGTTTAGCCGCTATGGCGGCTGCGGTTTCCGCCTCGTGGCCGGACAGCTCCGGGTTGGCGTGGAGGTGTTGGTAGAAGTCTTCTTGCCAGCGTAAGTCGCAGTCAAAATCGGCTGGGGTGGGTGGTGTTGACGTGCCGTTGTGGTTCATGATTGCCTATCGTTGCAGGAGCGGGTTGTATTTGAGGCTATTGCGCTGGACGCGGCATTCGGTGGCGATGCGGATATTCGCCGCGATCTTTCCTTCTTTCCGCAGCCCGTACATGGCAGATACCACCCGGTCGCGCATGTCCCAGGGGGAGATGGTGTTGAGATAGATTTTGGTTCCGCCTTCAAACCCGGCCAGCGTGGAGACCCGCCATTTAATCATCACGCGCCACGGGGTGGGGATGTCAAGGTCGATGGGTTTATGGTGCCACTCTTCGTTGCACGGAATATCCGGTCCGGCGGCCGCATGGCAGGCGTGGACGAGGTCGCTTAGCGCTTGGATTTCGGCGGTGGATTGGAGCCACGGTTCCGGTGTGGCGGATTTGGAAAAGACTTCCAAGGTGGGGAAGCGATGGCCGAAACCGGCGAAGCAGACGGCGTGGTCGTTTTCGGCGATGATGAGGTTTCGGGTGGCGGCGTAGTCGACGGCCCACTCGTTGTACATATTGGGGTTTTGTCGGAGTTTGGATATTTCGTGTTCGGCCTGGAAACCGCGTTCGTCGATGGCGACGAGTTGTTTATGGAGATGATCGAAGGACGCCCCGGCAGGCTTCAACCAGTTTTGGAAAACAGCAACATACGGGGCGTAACGATTCCGGGCATAAAGATCGCGCATGGAATCCACGGTGAAGGTGGTGAATGCGAAGTGTTCTTCGGGGGTTAGGGTTCCGCTTGATGCTAATTGGCTGTGGTCGGTGGCGTCGTCGATAAAGTGGCGGCGTCCGATGATGATGTCGTGGCCGCCGCCGAAGAAGCACTCGGCGCGTTGCAGGAGTTCTGATTCGGTGAGTGGGGTGTCCTCGCCGCTGGCTGCGCGTTTGGTTTCCACGGTGTCCAGGACGTGTTGTTTGCCAAGCGGGCTGGACAGGTATTCGGCCATGCGCGTGGCGGTGCTTGGGTCCATTTCGTACTGGTAATTTGCTTTCCAGTATTCGTAGGTGACGATTTCAAACAGGTTGGGTACCCGTCGGAATTCGGCGTGGGTGCTGTCTAATTCGGCTGCGGGCACGCCGCGTACTATCTCCCAATTGTCGCCGCTTCGGATCACCCGGGATTTCTCCGGTGGGGTTTCTAACTTCCGGTTTTCGCAAAAGGCGCAGGTAGTTTCGCGTTCGGCGGGGTCTAATGGGCGGTGATCCTGCTGGGGTTGGGTCAGAGGGCGATTGCCTCGACCAGGGACGGTCCATACTTCGGTTCCGGAAAACGGGTTGATTTGTTTAACGGTGCCATCCGCCATGACTTGGATGGGGTTGATGCGGGCTGAGAGTGCAGTCATGGTTATTAATGTAGTAGGGAGGTTTTGGTGATTCATAGCGTGGCTGCGGTATCAGTGTCATGTGTCGTAGCGTAACGTGACCGAGCGCGCTGTGCTCCGCTATGCTCACGGATATTATGAGTGCCGCTGAATCTTCCTCGTTGCAGTCTGCCGCCGGGTTTTCGCTTGTCGACGAGTTCTCCCGCACGTTCACCTGGCCCTTCGGTTGGTTGCAGGGAGTGGGTTTAAATGCCCTCCTGGCGGCCACCTATTTGGTGATATGGCCGCTTGCCGCAAACGATCATTACGACGTGGTGACGCTATTTACGGTATATTTCGCTAATTTCATCATGGCGGATGTGACTACAACTAATATTTTCGGCCATGACTTCTTCCGAGCCCAATCCGCTGCGACAAATCGGAGGCGATTTGCTAGGTTTTTGCGAAATAAGAATATCGTGCAGGCGGTTGTGATCATGCTTCCGATGGCGATTATCACTGCGGTAATCACATGCGTGGTCGATGGCTTCGCGGAATTAACGTTGGCCATCCCCGCGGTTGTGTATCCGATGCTGCTGTGGCTCGGGGTGGGCAATGTCCTATCGGTGGTGTTTCCGGTCATCGCGGTGGGGGCGAAGTGGCGCTTAGGGCATTTTCGCCAGTGGCGCTGGCACGTCCCGGTGTTTATCAGCTATGCGATTCCATGGTTGTTATACGCGGCGTTTGCGATTTCGGATGTCCCCGGACACTTGAATGCAGTTATCCGGTGGTGTTGCGGAAACCCCCACCCATGGGAGAGCGCAGTGGCGTTGTTGGTGGTCTCCATTTTTATTTTCATTGTGCTCAATCAAATTGCGGTGTGGTGGGCTACACGACGTGGCTTGGTGCTGCGCTATCAAGACGACGTGATCGCCCACCAATCAGCGGCGTAGGTCATGGTTGCGGACGTTAGGGGGAGAGTTGTGTTTGAGATGAGTCGTGAATTTGGGTGCTGGTGGTCGCTGAAGGCGGTGGGGACGGAAAAATCGGTATGGTAGTAAGGTATGCCAAACATATGCTTTGATTGCCTGGTTCCCGATGCCGAAATTGACCAGCTTGTGGGGCGGTTTCGCATGTTGAGTGACATGCTTGCTCGTGACGAACGACTGTCGGGTGCGACCATCAGCGTGAGCGATGACCCCCAAATCGCGCCGGATATTCCGGCCCAATTACGGCAAACGTACCGGGATGAACATCGCGAGATCTTCGACAATATCGAACAAGCGCCAGCTAAGGTAGCGCAGCAACGCATGGTTGAACACGGAATATTCGACCCGGACGCCGCCCAGGTGCATCGAATCGTTGTTGCCCTTGACCACGTTAACGGCTCCGTCAATCAGATCGCCATGCTGTATTCCCGGTTGCTTACCCCACCAGCACCGATGGTCGACCCCACCGCCGTGCTTTTCGACGACCAGGCCTTAGAAATTCCCGCCAGGTATCCCTGGACGGTTATGGTAACCGGTTAAGCAGGTCAGCGATCCGATGGCCAACTTCGGTGAACTGGGCTTTCGGGTCGGCGTCGATAAGCTCAAGTACCGAAACCCCGGTCGGCGGGTTTATCAACGAGGTGCCAGTCACCACGATCGCCGGTGTGTCGCGGGCGAGTTTCAGCACTTCGCCCACCACCTTTCCGGAAAGCGATTGAGCATCAAACCGGCCTTCGCCCGTGATAACCACATCGGCATCGGCAATGTGATCGGCCAGGCCAGTCGCCTCCGCGACGATGGCGGCACCGGGCAGGATGTGTACCTGGGAGGACGTCCCGTGTAAAAGGGTCGATAACCAGGTAATACCTACCGCTAACGCGCCTGCCGCCCCCATGCCCGGTGTTGTCGGGTCGATCGCACACACCTCGCAGAGCCGGGAGATCCCGGCGTCTAACAACGCAACGTCTTCTGGTGAGGCGCCTTTCTGTGGGCCAAAAACCGCCGCCGAACCGGTCGGACCAGTAGCGGGATTGGTGACGTCGGCAAGCAAAACCCACTCCAGTGCAGCGGCCGGAATATTCAATTGCGCGGTATCAATCGAATCTAAATCCCGCAACGCCGCACCACCCGGCTGCAGCGCATACCCCGCCGCAGAAAGAGGGCTTGCCCCCAAAGCCACCAGAATCCCGGTGCCACCGTCGGTGGTTGCGCTGCCACCTAGCCCTAAAGTAACCCGCGTTGCGCCACGAGTTTGTGCGTCCGCGATGAGCACCCCGGTACCGAATGTATCCGCAGTTAAGGGACGTAAATCGTCCGAGACCTGCGGCAAACCGGAAGCGGCGGCGACATCAATATAGGCGGTGTGCGTGGTTTCATCGAAGATATAACTGGCCTCCATTAACCGGCCATTCGCATCGGTCGTGGGCAGGGTAATGCGCTCACCGCGAAAAACTGCGGCGGTGCCCTCGCCGCCATCGGCCATCGGGATAACAGTGATCTCTAGATCCTCGGCACTGCTGGTTCCCGTGACTGCGTGACGAATCCCCGCACTGATCAGCGCGGCCGCCTCATCGGCCGAAGCCGTGCCTTTAAAAGAATCTGGTGCAATAACAATGCGCATAACCGCCACGCCCTCACATAATTGAACGAAACTTAATAGACCTCATCGCAATATTCTCATGAAAATACCACGATTACTAGGCGATCTCACCTGGCGGAACGGCAGCCGCTTTGCGGTGGAACGAAGTGAATATAACCCATCTGAAATCTTATTTTATGTGTCAAAGTCGAAAAAATTTCCAACCAGATAGGTAATATTTTTTCTCGCTGTGTAAAATTACCAACCGTAAATTCGCGCAATAGCGAAACATATAAGCCACATGAGGGAAAGGAACCACATGTCCACTGTTGAAGAAAAGGTTTCTGGCTACTACGACCTCCTACTCCAACGCAATGCTGGCGAACCAGAATTCCACCAAGCGGTGGCGGAAGTCATGGAATCGCTGAAGATTGTATTAGAAAAAGACCCACACTACGCCGACTATGGTCTTATCCAGCGGCTGTGCGAACCAGAACGTCAATTGATCTTCCGCGTCCCGTGGGTCGATGACGAAGGTGTGGTCCAAGTCAACCGTGGCTTCCGCGTCCAATTCAACTCCGCTCTCGGCCCATACAAAGGCGGGTTGCGGTTCCACCCATCCGTGAACCTCGGCATCATCAAGTTCCTTGGTTTCGAGCAGATCTTCAAAAACTCCCTCACCGGTCTGCCAATCGGCGGCGGTAAAGGCGGCTCCGACTTTGACCCCAAAGGTAAGTCGGACGCAGAAATCATGCGGTTCTGCCAATCCTTCATGACAGAACTCCACCGTCACATCGGCGAATACCGCGATGTTCCCGCCGGTGACATCGGTGTCGGCGCCCGGGAAATCGGCTACCTCTTCGGCCAATACCGCCGCATGGCAAACCAGCACGAATCCGGCGTACTTACCGGTAAGGGCCTTACCTGGGGCGGTTCGCTGGTTCGCACCGAAGCAACCGGTTATGGTTGCGTCTACTTCACCCAAGAAATGATGAAGGCGCACCGCACCACCCTGGAAGGCGCAAAGGTCATCGTTTCCGGTTCCGGAAACGTTGCGATTTACGCCATCGAAAAGGCACAGGAACTGGGTGCAACCGTCATCGGCTTCTCCGATTCTTCCGGCTGGGTACACACCCCGAACGGCGTTGACGTTGCCAAGCTCAAGGAAATCAAGGAAGTTCGCCGCGAGCGGGTTACCGCTTACGTGGATGAAGTCGAAGGCGCTACCTTCCACGCCGAGGGTTCCATTTGGGATCTGCCTTGTGACGTTGCTCTTCCGTGCGCTACCCAGAACGAGCTTGATGGCGATAATGCCCGCACCTTGGCAGCCAACGGCTGTAAATTCGTGGCCGAAGGCGCAAACATGCCATCCACCGCAGAAGCCATCGAAGTGTTCCGCGAGACCGGTGTCCACTTCGCCCCAGGTAAGGCCGCTAACGCGGGCGGTGTTGCTACCTCGGCGCTGGAAATGCAGCAGAACGCTTCTCGCGACTCGTGGTCCTTCGAATACACCGACGAGCGGCTGCGTGACATTATGAAGAACATCTTCCGCACGTGCGACGAAACCGCTCGGGCCTACGGCCACGAGGGTGATTACGTTGTTGGTGCAAACATTGCTGGCTTCAAGAAGGTTGCCGATGCGATGTTAGCGCAGGGCGTGATTTAATCCGAAGCATCTGATTATTTCCCTGTAAGTGTCGCCCCGTCGGTGAGGTCATTATTATTACTGCGGCTTCACGGGCGGGGTTTCGTCGTCGAAAAGCAAAAACTTGCGCGATTTCTGCGAGCGTCACCCGGTGGCGCGGCGAATCAAACATTAAGCTTGTAAACCATGTATCGCGTATTTGAATGCCTAGATGAACTAGTTCGCAACGTGGAGCAAGCCTATGGCGTTCCCATGACCTCTAACTGCATGGTTCCCCGCAACGAAATGCTTGCGCTTCTCGACGATCTGCGAAATGCGTTACCTGTAGAGGTCGATGACGCCCAAGACGTTCTAGATAAGCAAGACCAGATTCTCGGCGACGCCCAGGACCAGGCGAATCAGCTTGTCGACAACGCCAACGCCGAGGCACACTCGCTGGTTAACCGGGCGCGGGAAGAATCCGACGCAATGCTAAGCGACGCGGAAAACCGCGCCCACGCCACCGTGGCAAAGGCGCAGGACGACGCCAATCGTATCGTCGATTCGGCGCGGCGCGACGCGGATGACACCATTAACCGGGCGCAGAAAGAAGCTCAGCGAATGATCGATTCCGGTAACGAGCAATACCAGCGCAGCATCGACGAAGGCCTGGCCGAACAGCACCGCCTGGTAAGCGAAGCTGAGGTCGTGCGCCGGGCAAACGAAGAAGCCCACCGCATTGTCGATGCGGCGCACGCCGACTCAAACCGGCTGCGGAGCGAATGCGACCAGTTTGTCGATGCGAAGCTTTCCGAATTTGAGGAAGCGCTGTCTGCGACGTTGCGTGCCGTCGCCCGAGATCGAAGCGCCCTGCGTAAAGGCGCAGGTGTGGGCGGTGCGCAGACGAATTACCGGGACCGGGCTGAACGAAGTGACCTAGGTGATTCCCCCGAGCGGGAGTACGGTCGCGGCAATACCGGATACAGCGGAGATTACTCGGACTAAGCGCGGAGACGTTTTCGCGGACAATGGTTCAGCCGCCGGACGAAGGTGTAGACGTCCGGCGGCTGAGTTTTTGGATTTTTGTGGATTAAATGCGGATGATGCCGTTGGCGCTTAGCATGTGGGCAAGCCAGCCACCTACGCCAGCGAGAACCGCAATGGCAAGTGAAATCACGGCGGTGATGATCGCGTGGAAGCTCTTTTGGTTTTTCAGCTGATCGTTAAGCTCAGCGATTTCCTTGTCCTTAGCGTTCAGCCCAGCCATGTCGGTCATCGCTTTGATTTCCGCTAACTCCTTTTGCGCAGCGGCTTTTTCTTCTTGGAGTTTTTCAATCTGCTTGAGATACTCAGCCTCGTTTTTGTTCTTAAGGTCGAGGTCTTCTATGGCCTTGGCTAGGTTGTTTTCAGCGAGTTTGGTCCGTTCTTGTGCTTCGGTGAGCGCTTTTTCGTGGTTGCGTAAGATCCCGGAAAGCTCACTAGGGCTAGGCATATCTGCCCCAAAGACTTCAAGTTTATTGCGGATAGTGGATTCAGAGGCAACGAGTTCTTCGTAGGGTGGCTGAAGTCGCGGGGTCGGAACGTCGTCGGGAAGTGGTACCACCTGCCGGTTTAAATCCTCCCGGTGAATCACGGTGGTTACTGCACTTCGGCCCTGGGAATTGCGAATGCGGTTGATGCCTAAGGTCTGGCCGACATAACCTTTTCCTGGTACCCAATTAGGTCCGCCGGAGTCACCACGGTCGGAACGTAGATCGATGGCGTAAATGAGATGCTCGCTAACCCGAAGGACGACACCGCAGTAAACCGCACGGGTGGTTGCGCCGAATCGGCAGATTTCTTCGCCTACTTCCGGTATATATGGCCGGTCGCCGGAATAGGAATTGGTGCCGCCGAACTCTGGTTTCCGCAGGTTGATATAGCCGATATCGTAAAACTGGTAGCGCAATTTCGCTTGTCGACGGGTCTCCTCGTCCTCAGCTGTCAACGATTTATCTTTGATTGAATAGCGGTGCCTGAACTGGCCGATATGGTCACCGAATTGATTGAAAGCGTGTGCCCGATCTTCAGCGCAATGCCCAGCCGTCCAGATTCGCAAATTGGCTGTGTCAATATAACCTGCGGTGCAGCGGCTGTGTCCTCTATCATCTGACAGGGTGATGAGATCGCCCTGGTTGACCGGGGCTACCGCTGCTGCCGCGGGGATTGGCAATTGCAGTGCTGTGACGACTGCGGTTATGAGGGCGCATCGGCCCAAAGATTTTTTCATGAGTGTGCTCTTCGCTATCGGCGATAGAAGACCGCCAGAACCAATAACAACAGCTAGGATATTAGAATAGCCTTACCAAAACAGGAAAATGCGAGTATCGCGGTGCAAATTTGGGGGTGCTTTATGAAGAATGCGCTGAAAAATCGATTGCGTAGTTAGTGGGGATTCCGTTTTGGCGGCACATGCGGCGCATTGGTCGGATGATGATGGGTATTTCGCGCGTTTCGGCGACGATAATCGTAGCAAATTTCCTTACAATAATTCGCAATTGTGAAGCCTGTATTAATTTGCCCCCAAAATTGGTTATTTATATTTACCCTATTGAGGGCAAATGCTAAGGTAAACCTATATTAAATCAAAGGTATCTATTTGTTTAATTTTAAAAATTCATTGAAGGTGAGCCTTGCCTGGGTTTAAGCTACTGGCGAAAAATCAACATGGAAGGAACACTATGTCATCACATATGTGGCGAACTGCAGCATTAGCGGCAGGTACATCTGTGTCGCTCATTCTCGGCACAGTTCAACCAGTGGCCTTTGCTCAAGTCGCGTCAGCGGCCGATGTGCAACAAACAACCAACATTCGGCTTCGGGTAGACGGCAATGCCATTGCTGCCGAATGGGACGCCGTCGAAGGCACCGATCACTACACCGCCGAGCTTATTTCCGTGGCAAGCGGTGCCGTGGTGGGGGAATCGTCCCATACGATTCACACCCGGACGTTCTTTACCGCCGCGGCGTCAGGGCGCTACTACGTGCAGGTCACCGCGTGGCAATCAGCAACGCAACACAGCGAGCCGGTGCGTTCCCAGGAAATTGAAATCACGGGCGAAATAACCGTGCCTGCGGCACCCGATGCGCCGGTATTTGAATTACTCGGGGGTGGCACTGCCCGGGTTCAGTGGCAGCGAAACTCCAACGGCGGCAGCGGCATAACCGGATCAGAGATCACCCTGCGCCCGCAAGGTGGTGGAGCGGACATCACGAAACTCGTGGAAGGTGAAACCAACAGCGCGGAAATTTCCGGCCTGGTGCAAGGCAAGACCTACACCGCGGTGGTACGCAATCGAAATATAGAAGGCTATTCGCCAGAATCTCAGCCTTCCGAC
The DNA here is from genome assembly GCF_030532965.1 of Corynebacterium sp. Taxonomy (GTDB): domain Bacteria; phylum Actinomycetota; class Actinomycetes; order Mycobacteriales; family Mycobacteriaceae; genus Corynebacterium. Next base: position 35,032 of record NZ_JAUNKC010000021.1, on the reverse strand, counting down.
CCGATCGTCGTCACAGCTGATCCCACCGGGCCGCAATTGACGGTCACCCCAACCAAGGTTGATGCCACAAAAGCCACCGAGTTTAAGGTCGACGGAGTTGGCTACACCGGCGGGGCAGTTGCAGAAGGGGTATTCATCGTCGTCTGGGATGCCCGCAAATGGACACCCGGCCAGCGGCCATCCACCCAGGATTTCGCGTTCAGCAGGTCATTTGTGGTTCAACCCTCCGAAATTACCGATGGGCACTTCTCTAAGAAGATCACAATCGAAGCCAATTCTTTCGACCAATCGGCTAACGCCAGCTACCTGATCGGTACGATTGCAGGCGGTACGGCAATCGGAACGGACCGACGGGTCGATAAAGCCGTGCCGTTGGAATTGCAGGCGCAACCAGTGACCAACGTTAAGGCTGCAATTGCGGAAACCGACAACGTGGTCGTGACATGGGATCCGCCAACCGCCCAGACAAAAGTCGCCGAATACCGGGTCAAGCTGTTCAAGGTGCAACCGAATGGGGAGCAAAGCTTCGTCACTCAACTATCCAGAGGCCCTCAATTCCGCGAAGCAACATTTGTCGATCAGCGCCCCGGACAGTACGTCGCAACTGTAGAAGCGAACATCTCGGAAGATTTCTGGGTGCAAAACTTCTCCACGCCGGTTCGCAGCAACGTCGTGGAAATCAAAGCACCGGAAGTAACCAAGCCACATGCGCCAACCAGCGTTACTCTTCGAGCAACTCAGATCCCAGGTCAAGCCGAAGTGCTATGGATTGATCCAGGGGATACTGGTGGAGGAAGAATTCTTGGATACCGGGTAACCTTGATTGGAGGTGCCGAACCAGCGGTGAAAGAAATTGGTGGTAACGAAACTAGCGCTCAATTTAGCGGTTTGAAAGCGGGCGTTACTTACACTGCGACGGTCGAACTGCGTAACTCATTCGGCTATTCTGATCCTTCCGCCCCGAGCGGACCATTGGTCCTCACCGAAGGGGCTGCCACCGAAGATGAGAATGTGGAAATCACCCTTGCCGATACTCGCATTGATGTAACCACGAACAGCAGCATTGAGGTAACGGGGCGGGGTTACACCGGGATTTCCGAAGTTGATCTCTTCATCGTCGAAGCCGAAACCGCCGCACCTCGGTTCGCCGCAACAAAGGTCCAAGTTGTCGACGGCAACTTCCGGCACGCATTGCGGATTCCGGCACGTACCCTCGATCCACGCAAAAAGTACACCGTTATGACTTCAAGTAGCGGTAAATACGAGGCTCGGGCGCTTTTGAAATTCAAAGATCCCGCAACCGCACAGCCTCGGTTGACTGTGGATAGCAATAAGGTCGATTCCGCTAAGAAGACTGTCATCAAGGTTTCCGGAACAGGCTACGTCGGCGACGGTGCAGCACAAGGAGTGTATGTGGTGGTGTATGACACCGCTACCTGGAAGCCTGGGCAAAAGCCATCGGCTAGAAACGCGCTAGCAGAATGGGTGCGTTCGGATGCGATTGTGGATGGCCGGTTCAGCGTCAATCTGCAGATTCCTGCCGGATCCCTGGATCCGAAGAAGAAGTGGGCGATTGGAACCTTCGCGGCACACGCGCTCTCCCAAACCGATCGGTCGCTTGATAGCAGCTTGCCGCTGGAGGTAGCGGGCACGCCGACGCCACCAACCACGACCACGACTGCAACCACAACTCCCACCACGAGCGCAACCACTTCGACGACGCCGTCGAGCACCACATCGACCACGTCGGCACCAGCGCCTAAGCCCGATCCGAAGGAGCCATCCGACGCCGGATCAGCATCTAAAGACAAAAAGACGTGGGTGATCGTCGGCAGCGTTCTCGGCGTCTTGGCCGCTATAGCGGCTGCACTTGGTGCCGTGATGACGATGTTCCCACAGTTCCTGAACGGGTTACGGCTACGCTAGTGAAACAAACATGCGCTAACAGTTAACGAGCGTAACGATAGTAAAACCACTGTTGATCCCCATGACTATTAACTCTAGGGGCAGCGGTGGTTTTCCCATGCTTAGGATTTCGCACTCATACCAGCCGAATCACCCGGTTGCCCGGATAGTCGGCCGATGGATTAATCATTGTCTTTGGCCGGGCAGGTAGTATGCTTGAATCTCGATGAATACCACAAAGAAATCTCCCTTTGTTTTTTATGTCGCCGACGTAATACGCAATGGCATTACCGACTATCGCACCCAAACCGGACCAAGCCCAACCCGTATCGGGCCGGCGATGATCGCAATCCCCGAAGACGGCGATGTCACTGTGTCCGCGACGCTTAATCCGCTCGGCGAAGCAGTAATGGTTGATGCGGATATTTCGGCCAAGCTGCAAGGAGAATGCGTGCGGTGCTTAGCGCCGCTGACTCCGCAGGCTGATCTTCACGTCACCCAGGTTTTTGCGCTGACTGAAGACTTTATCCAAGGCGACGATGCTGAGGACGAAGATGACGAACTCCCGATGGTGGAAAAAGACCACATTGACCTGCTGCAAACGGTGCTTGATGAGGCGGGCATGACGTTACCGTTTAACCCAGTGTGCCCGGATGGTTGCACAAACGAAGATACCCCGGCGCCAGACGGGGAATCGGAGAAAGCACAGGAGGAAAAGGTCGATCCCCGTTGGGCTGGTTTGGAGAAATTCCTGTGAGCAAGAAAAAGAACCGGATTACCGGAACCGAAGCGCTCGACCAGGCGTTCTCCAGCACCGATCACACACCGTTGATTCACGCGTTGGGTATCGACATCCCGGAGGATCTTCTTAAACTCGCACTCACGCACCGCTCTTTTGCCAATGAGAATGGCACGTTGCCGAACAACGAACGATTGGAGTTTTTAGGCGACGCCGTTTTGGGATTGTCGGTGGCAGGGCAGCTTTATGCGCAATACCCAACCCGGGCGGAAAGCGACATTTCCAAGATGCGGGCGAGTATTGTTTCCCGTTACGGCTTGGCCGATATAGCCCGGGAGATCAACTTAGGCGAACATATTTTGCTGGGCAAGGGGGAGTTGATTACCGATGGTCGCAATAAGGATTCGATCCTTGCGGACACCACGGAGGCGCTGTTAGGTGCGGTTTATTTGGCACACGGTTTTGAACCTGCCCGTGCCGTGGTGTTGCGGCTGTTTAAAAACAAGATTGATACCGCTTCAGCAACCGGGCTGCACCAAGACTGGAAGACCGCCCTGCAGGAACGCCTCGCGGAATACAAATTACCCATGCCGGTCTATGAAGCCACCTCGGTCGGCCCGGAGCATGAGCAATTATTTACCGCCACGGTTTCCGTGTGCGACAAAGTCATCGGCGTTGGGGAAGGAACTAATAAGAAGCTGGCGGAACAAGCTGGCGCCCACCAGGGATTGCAAAAGCTCAACGATCCGAAGACAAGGGCCGAACTAATCGCATGCCAGAACTCCCAGAAGTAGAAGTTGTCCGCCAGGGCTTAGAGCCACACGTGGTGGGAAAAAGCTTCCGCGATATTGATGTGCGACACCCGCGTGCAATCCGGGGCGTCGATGGCGGCGCGGGGCAGCTCATCGCCGCTTTAGCAGGGCAGAATGTGCAGCAGGTTCGGCGGCGGGGCAAGTTTTTATGGCTAGAGCTGGGAAATTCCACCCCGGATCAGCCGTGTGTAGTGGTGCATCTGGGCATGAGCGGCCAGATGCTCATTAAAGATGTCGACGCGCAGCCAACCACGCACGCGCGAATTTGCACCACGCTTGACGACGCCACCCAGCTGTGGTTCGTCGACCAGCGCACCTTCGGGTACTGGTTACCAACGACGCTTGTCGACGCCGGGGCGGGCGTCGTCCCACGCACAATCACCCATATTGCCCGGGACTTATTAGACCCGGAACTCGATATGGACAAGCTCAGCAGACAGATTTCAGCGAAGAATTCCGAGATTAAAAAGCTGCTGCTTAATCAGGAGATCGTTGCTGGTATCGGCAATATCTACGCCGACGAAATGCTTTGGGTAGCGCAAATCCATCCGCGTACACCTGGATCGAACCTTTCTAAGAAGAAAATAACGCTCCTTTTGCAAGCTGGCCAAGCCGTCATGCGGGCCGCATTGGAGCAAGGCGGCACCAGCTTCGACGAGCTTTATGTTAACGTCAATGGCGAGTCGGGGTATTTCGACGTGCGCCTCAACGCCTACGGCCAACATAACAAGCCGTGTGATCGCTGCGGAACAGAATTAGTCAAAGAGAAATTCACGAACCGATCGAGTCATTTCTGTCCTCAGTGCCAACGGCTTTAGTAACGACCAATTGGACGAATGAGGCTAAACAACGAGGAAGAAACAACCGCTCGGGTTTGCTATTTGGTCACCGATAATTAAATTGCGTCCTACTGATTCTTCGACTGTAGCGAATAATGTTCGGATGCGGAAGCAGAACGAGGCTCTGATGAGGCTGCATTACGGTTGGGCATATGCCCGAACCAGGAACTCTAATTCTAGGTAGCCTGCCATAAGCTGTGGATCATCATCGTAATGATCCACGGCATCGAGGAGCAGAATGAGGACATCAACGCAGTGGCCGGGGTCGTTGCTGGTTAGAAAGCTTTTGTAGTGGTTGAGCGCGACTAGGAAAAAGAACGGCTCCGGTTCCATATTGCCCGGATCAAGATCGCCCTTATCAATGCTTTCGAGCCATGCCGCAATGTCATCGATGGTGGCGGTGGGAAAATCAGCGGCTGCCGCGCGAAGACTGGCGTGAGCTTCTTTCGTTAATTGATAGTCCTTGTCACCTATCAGGGCAGCTAATGCTGATAGCGCAGCACGGGCAGTGGACGTTAAATCCGAGGCGTCAGCTGCATCAGCCCAGGCGATCGCTGCTTGTTCAGCATGGTCGTACGTCATGAAATTACAAATCCAATCAAGACATTCGTTAGCACATGAATGATCACCCCAGGCAGAATCGACCCGGATGTGTACCGCAGCCATCCTAGCACCCACCCGATTGCGAATTGAAGCGGTAGGAGGGGCCAAAATCGCAGGTCGACGCTCACAAGTAGAACATGGGGGAGGAAGAACAACACCGATTGGATGAGGTTGGCAACCAGAAAGCTGAAGCGTCGAAAAGCAACGCCTGCGATCAACCCGCGGAAGAAAAGTTCCTCCCCAGCGGCCAGCAACACGACTGCGATTCCGGCGGCAACGCTGGTGATCCGGCCGAATGTGGTGCCGGTGCTATTAAGCAGTTCTGTAGGCAGTAGCTTCAGGGCACCGACGCTTAGGGCGAAAAAGACAACGAAGATGAGCGCCGCATAGCCGTAACTTCGCTTGGAGCCCGGCTGCAACCCGAGAGTGGCGCACACATCGCGGGCGGTTGTCTGCGGTTTTCGTACTTGCACCAGGAAATAAATAATGACCGGCACGCACCATAAAGCTAACATCGCCACGATTCTCACCTAGATTCAAGCTGCGTCTTTTGCCCTCAATTCTAGCGAAGAAAAATATTCACACAGGCTAGATGTGTCACAGATCCTCATAACGCGGACCATCCCCCTGCCTGCACCGATCCCACGCTTTCTGGAATAAAACGTGCAGCGGCACGAGTGGCGGGCAACCGGGAACAATAGGCCGGGTTTTATCACTTTTCCACAGCGGATACAGCGAGGCTTTCCACGCTTCCATGGCGGGGCCGGTGGGGCTTTTCCCAAGCCACCCGCCGGGGAGGAAAACGCTGCGGCCAGCGGTTGCCCGTTTGGCGGTTACGACCAGCTGCCGTCGGCTAAGCTCCGCCTCGGCGGCTTCCAGTTGTTTCTTCGTCCAGCCGTTCCATCTTTTAACTTCTGTGTCGGTCGGATGTGAAAGCGCGAGTAACTGAAGGTAATACTGGGCAGCGGTGGGGGAGAGCTGCAATTCGGCTTCGACATCCCGTACCACGCCGGGTGCGGACACCAGGGGATTTTCCGCGAACCCGTCAACGGAGGTACCGGTGCGCAGATGTGCCACTAAGTCTCTAAGGTATCCTTCGGACACCAACCTGGGTGAATGTATCTCTGCCTCGATGCCGCGCCGAACTAGCTGGTCATAGGGTGCTCCCAACGCAATGGTCGAAGAACCCGTGGTGTAGTTGGCGAAACTTTCGATCCGATCTGCGAGCACCGTGGCGCATTCGCTTCCGGCGGGAACTAGGTGGGCAATATGGACATAAAACTGAAAAAGCTCGCCTTGGTGAATGCCGCCATTACGCTCAAATACATAATCACGACGAAACGCAGCTTCCGGCGTCCACTGGAGAACCTGTCGTACGATCGGGATGGCAAACATGTCGTCGGTGACGTGCAGCCATGGCAGCCCCCACATCTGCTGCCATAACTGCACCATGCGGGTGGTATCAGGGCCGTTATCTGGGTATTTATCCCGCCAGCCAGCCGCCAAGAGCTTGTGGAACGTGTGCCACAACGACCTATTGGCATCCCATAAGTGGCTCATTTCGGTGGCGGTTACGCTAAGTAAATCTTGGTCGGCCTTATCCCACTTCACGTGGTAACCAGCAACCGATGCTGGTGAAATTCCGCTCAGCGCCAGCCGCCACAACCCCGGATTAATAGGCGTCTCCGACGCCAACCGATGGATAGTGGGTTCGAACCAGGGAGGTTCGCCAGAACTGTCCAGTTGCCTAATCCGGTCGATGGCGGCGAGAAACTCATCTCGGGCGATGAAACCATCGACAACATCGGTTTTCTTGATAGCTGGTGTAATCCGAACATAGCCAAAGTCGTAGCGTAAAACGGCGCGGTGGTTATCCCACACATTGCTGGTTGGGCGGCCATCCGCGGTTGATTTGGAATAGTATTCGCCGACCCAACAGCCTAGTAACCCAATCCGGGCAAGCCAGGAAAAGAAATCGCACAGCTCGGCGCGGGTCTTGGAATCCACAAGGGGGCTGGCCAATCTGCTGAGAATCGCGGTTTCTTCCTCAAACATAAACCGGATGATTTCCCGCCCCATCCTCCGATCCAACCTGCCGGATTCTTGTGGATTGCTCAGTACTTCGGCCAGACCTGCAGCGTGTTGACAAGCCTTATCCCACGGCGCATCCACATCAATCGCGCGGAACAGAAAACGTAAGGCCAACCGCGATTTTTCGCTGACTGCTGGGAAGTCCCCACCTGTTACGTCTTTGCTTGTCGATGCTTCACGAGGGGCCGATTGCGCCGAGTTATTCCCCTTCACCGGTTGTCCGTGATGTTCAGCGCGTCTGTCCTGTAACCAGGCAGAAATGCGTGACTGGTCGTCGGCGCTGAATTTCTTCGTTTCAGCTGCAATCGGGTAGCCCAATCCGGATAGACTCTTAGAAAGAAGTTCAGAGTGTCCAGAGACAGAAAGCAATGCCGCAAGATCCCGGGTGCCGGTTTCAAGCCACAACGCGAAAGAGATCGCTTTCGGTTGACGCTTGGCAGGGCGCGGCTGCCACCGAACTCCCACCGCGAGCAAAGCATCGAAATAGTCCGGATTAATTCCCCACACCGGGGTGGTGATGCGTTGCCCGGCAAGTGCCGGGCCGTGGGTGTTTATCAGGCTAAAGATGTCCGGAATGGGTGTGCTTAATATGTCTGGTCTGTGCCTGGCAGTAGTAAAAATCATCTGTAACCAGTCCCGACACGCCTGGTCGTCGGAAAGCAACTGCTGCCAGATTTCGCTGCGGCGCAGAACGAAAACGTAGTCCGGAAATTCCAACCAATGGGGGATTTCCTGGACAAATATATCGCTAACTCGGTGCGGAATCGTGGGGGCTTCTATTAAACCTCGTGCTACCTGCCGGGTGACGGGACCAGGAGAGTGCGCTAAACCGTCGGTGGCGGCGAGCGACAACGCTATTTCTCGGTTGGCCTCAGCTTTCGGTAATCCAGCTGCTTCTGCTAACAGTTGCAGCTGGCGCAGTGACTGCTGTCTAATGGCCGTGCCCGCCTGGGCTTGGGTAGAGATCAACGCTAACGCATAGTTGTAGGCAATCGATGCTGGGTGACGGTGTGCTGCGTTTTTGATTTCGTCGATGAGGATATCGTGGGAAATGACCCCATAATGCGCAAATTCCCTCAATGCCTGTTCGTGTCGTTCCGGGTGAATGTCGAGACTGTGGGTGCATTCAATGGTGCGGGCTTTGGTGAAAAACGACGCCGCGGCTTTGGCATTACCGCCGGCGACGAAGAACCTGGCGACGTCCTCAAGAAACGACGGAAGAAAATGCGGCGCGGAACTATCTAGGTAAGATACGACATCACCGATGCGAGTTTTAACCCGGGCAGTCAACTGGGGTGCTTGCCGACGCAACCACAACAGGTGGTGCGCAACCGCCACCGCATGATGGGCGTTTTGTGGATCGATATGGATCGCCCATGCGGGAAACCCCGTGGTGGTTGTCGCGGTAAATCCCACCGCCGTTTCTGGGTGGGCGGCGGTTAATCCCAACACGCCGAGCATTTCCACCTCTGCTTCCACCAATGGCTGGGGGATAATGCGCACGACCGGATCTGCGAAATGCGGTGAGCTAAAACGCACGGTTATCGCCGGAACCAAATGCGGTTTGGGGTGATGATAAAGCGCATGGGTGATCATGTGCTCAAGCCTTTCGATGATACTGGTTAGGGACTAAACGCAGGTCATTTACAGCGGTGGGAATTGATCCGCGAATGGTTCTTCCGTGGGGTCGAAGGTGGCGCAGCAGCTTAAGAAAAACAGCGGGACTGTTTCATCTTCACCAAGAAAAACTAATCGCTCAAACAACGTATGAAAGCCACAATCAAAGTTTTTCAGCAACAGGTGGATTTTCCACAGGATTTCCGCTCCGGTGAGATGACCGTCATCGGCTGTGATCTCCGCGATGAAGGTGCATTCTCTCAGTGATGGGTTTGCTTCGCCCAGGAGGAACCGACCATCGGTTACCTCCCACACGTTCGGCTGGGATGCGTCTGCGTTAACGGATAGCAGGGCGGGGGAGGGTGAGGTGTCGGTCGGCAACCACGCCCGAAACTGCAACCTGAGGCGGGGAAGCGTCGAAAAGCGGGGTGGTAGATCGAAACACGGCGGTGGTTGGTGACATTCGGCGTGCCCCCGGGAAATCTCGGCGACGAAACTGTCCTGGTCGGTGATGAGGTCGTTGGCGGCGGTTTCTGCGAAATCCACCACGATGGTGCGAAGCAGCGAATCGGACGGCAGCTTCACGAGGCAGTCATCCAACAGTGCGCGCCGGTCATCGAAACTAATCTCCGGTGGATTCGTGCTGAGCTCCACGATATGGACAAACGCCTGCATTGCTGGGGATAGTGGCCTGCCAAGGGTCGACTGCGCCATGTCGATTTCGGCTAAAAGGGAGTATATTTCGTGGGAATATCTTCCAGGATCGTCCGGCGCTGCCGTCAACGTTTCCACCATTCGGTGCGCTATCGCAGCGACTTTGGGCTCAAGTTCCTCATCGATCAGTGCAGTGACCGCGGCGGAGCGGGTAATCGTGTGAACATACCGCGAAAGATCTGTGGGCATAACTATGCAGTCTAACTACCTAGCCGGCACTACATATGGATAAATATGCTATATCTCACCTGCTGTATTTCTTTTCAGTGAGTAAAACAGTTCTGGAATGCAGATGTGACCGGTATCATCACTGGCATGGAAAAACTTGAGGAGTTCGTGACTAAAACAGTTAACGACAATATTTGGACCGTCATCCCGTATCTGCTCATCGCAGCGGGACTATATTTTGGAATCACCACCCTGGTCGTCCAGATTCGGATGATTCCGGAAATGTTTCGCTCCGTCGTCGACCGTGGCGGCGAAGTCAAAAGCGATGCGGAGGGAATCTCCTCATTTAAAGCCTTCACAATATCAGCGGCATCCCGCGTGGGAACCGGTAACGTCGCAGGCGTAGCCGTCGCCATCACCCTTGGCGGACCCGGCGCGGTGTTCTGGATGTGGATGATCGCACTACTCGGTGGCGCGACCAGCTTCGTGGAAGCCACCCTCGCCCAGTTGTGGAAAACCAAAGAAGGCGACGGCACCTATCGCGGTGGCCCCGCCTACTACCTCACCCGCGGGTTAAACGCCAAGTGGCTCGCCTACGTCTTTGCGGTTGCGATCACCGTTACCTTCGGTTTTGTCTATAACGCCATCCAGTCCAATTCCATCGCAGAATCGGTCGCTACCTCCGTCGGTTTCGACTCGCCGACCTTCAAATTCGTCATCGGTGTCGGACTCGCTGTGATGACCGGCATCATCATTTTCGGCGGCGTGCACCGGATTGCGAATTTCACCCAGGTTGTGGTGCCGGTTATGGCGGTGCTGTACCTGATCGTTGGCATCATCGTGGTGGTCATGAATATCACCGAAGTGCCGGGGATGTTCAAGGAAATTGTCTTCCACGCCTTCGGCTTGAAGGAAATCGCCGGTGCCACCGTGGGTGCGGCCTTCATGAACGGTATGCGTCGTGGTTTGTTCTCCAACGAAGCAGGCCAAGGTTCGGCACCGAACGCCGCCGCTACCGCAACCGTTTCCCACCCAGTCAAACAAGGCCTCGTGCAAACCCTCGGCGTGTATTTCGATACCCTCCTGGTGTGCTCGCTCACCGCATTCATCATCTTGCTCGGTGATCCCGCCGTCGGCGAAGGAGTCTCCGGTGCGTCGTTGACCCAAGAGGCATTGGCCGGTCAGGTCGGTGCGTGGGGCATTCACTTCGTCACGATCATTCTGTTCTTCCTGGCATTTAGCTCGATCATCGGTAACTACTACCTTGCCCAAGCCAACCTTGAGTTCTTCACTCAGTCCGCATTAGTGATGACTGGGTTCCGTGCCTTCGTCATGCTGTGCGTTCTCGGCGGCGCGATCGGGTCGGTGCCGCTGGTGTGGGCATTGGGCGACACCTTCGCCGCAATCATGGTGTTTATCAACCTGATCGCCATCATCCCGCTGGGCGGGGTTGCGGTGAAATTGCTCAAAAACTACAACGAGCAAAAACGCAAGGGCTTGGATCCGATCTTCCACCGCGACATGCTTCCCGAATTAAAGAACGTCGAATGCTGGGACGGTTCCGATGCAGTGTGCCGCCGGGGCGGAAAGATCATCACCGAGGTCTAAGCAAACTTAGGAACTATTGTGGTCGGTAGTGGGATAGTTCTCACCACTACCGACCACAGTAACAAGCAAAGGTAATCAATCATGGCTGACGTTCGACTCACCGCATGGGTACACGGCTACGTCCAAGGCGTGGGATTTCGCTGGTGGGTGTACGGGCAAGCGAAAGAGCTCAAGCTTTCGGGTTCCGCCACCAACCTTGTCGACGGCCGGGTGTGCGTCGTCGCCGAAGGCAGCCAAGAAGATTGCGAGCAATTGCTGCACCGGCTCGAGATACCCGACGCAGTGCGCACCTACCGCCGCCCCGGATCAGTAGAACGGGTCATACACCAATGGAACCCGGCGCGCGGATTAACCGACTTTGTCATCCGGTAGATTTACCGGCCGTTGCGCCAGCCTAACCGTGGTGCTCCACCGAAACGTCCGCACCCTTTGCTACAATCCCACGGGTGTATTTGAAGTCGCTGACGCTTAAAGGGTTTAAGTCCTTCGCTTCCGCGACGACCCTAAAATTCGAGCCCGGTATCTGCGCCGTTGTTGGCCCCAACGGCTCCGGAAAATCCAACGTCGTCGACGCACTCGCCTGGGTGATGGGGGAACAAGGTGCGAAAACGCTGCGCGGCGGGAAGATGGAAGACGTCATTTTCGCAGGCGCTGGTGACCGTAAACCGCTCGGCCGGGCGGAAGTAACACTCACCATCGACAACTCCGACGGTGCGCTCGACATCGCCTACAGCGAAGTCTCCGTGACCAGGCGCATGTTCCGCGACGGCGCCAGCGAATACGAAATCAACGGCACCAAAGCCCGGCTCATGGACATCCAAGAGCTCCTCAGCGACTCCGGCATCGGGCGGGAAATGCACGTGATCGTCGGGCAGGGGCGGTTGGCGCAAATCCTCGAATCCCGCCCCGAAGACCGTCGGGCGTTCATCGAAGAAGCGGCCGGTGTGTTAAAACACCGCCGTAGAAAAGAAAAAGCACAACGCAAACTGGTGAGCATGCAGGCAAACCTGGACCGGCTCAGCGACCTCACCGCCGAATTACGACGCCAGTTGAAACCGCTCGCCCGGCAAGCGGAGGCGGCGCGCCGGGCCGCGACGGTGCAGGCGGATGTGCGGGATGCGCGACTAAAGCTGGCTGGCCACCGATTGGTGGAACTGCAGGAGGCGTTGGGCAGCGCCGAGTCGCAGGCGCGTATGTTGTTGGAACAGGTTGAGGACGTCACTGCTCAATTGGAAACCGCGACCGAGACGCAGGTATCGATTGAGGACGAACTTGAGTCGGTGGTGCCGCAGGCGGAACACGCGCAGCAGATTTGGTTCGAGCTTTCGTCGTTGGTGGAGCGGATTTCCGCGACGATTCGGATTGCGGCGGATCGGAAGAATAGTTTCCAGGAAACTGCCTACACCGGGCCGGATCCGGATGAGTTAGTGGCCAAGGCGCAGCGGGCCGATGCCGAGTATGAGGAATTGGCGGCCCAAGCCGCGATTGCGGCGGAGCGGTTGGAAAGCATCCAAGAGGAGGTCTACCAGCGCGAGGCCATTGCCCAGGAGGCGGATCGGGAGCATTTGGCGCAAGTGCGGGCGATTGCGGATCGCCGGGAGGGCGTGGTTCGGCTGCTGGCGCAGGAAGAATCCGTTCAGGCGCAGCTAAAGGCAGCGAAAGAAGAGGTTGCCCGCCACGATGAGTTGCTGGAATCGACGCTGGAGCGCACCCATGTCGCGCAGCAGGAGGTGCGGGACTGCGTCGACCAGATTAATGCGGTGACTCTGGAATTGGAGCCGCTTCGGGATACACATATCCGCAGCGTAGCGGAGGCGGAAGCGGCGGAAAACCGGTTAGACCAATTACGCGATGAGCAGCGGGCCTTGGAGCGAAACGTTTCGGGGTTGCAGTCGCGGATCGACACGCTGAGCCAACAGGTGGGGCAGGAGACCGTTCCGATTTCTGAGGTGCTTGATGGGGCCGACTGTACTTCCGTTGCGCACTATGTAAAGCCGAAACCGGGTGCTCCGGCGGGCGTCGACAAGGCGTTGTCCGCTGCGCTGGGTAGCTGTGCGGAAGCGGTCGCTGGTTCGCGCTCGCTTTTCGACTTTCTTAAGGCAGCCACTGCTATTCCGCGTACCGCGGTGGTTATCACCGACTCCGCTACCGGTGTGTCCGATTGGCATATTGATGCCACCCTGCCAGGTGCAGCACAGTGGCTTTTGGAGCATGTTTCCGTCGACGAGGCCGTGCGGTCGGCAGTGTATCGGATGCTGGCCGATGTTGTTTTCTGCTCCACGCTTGACGACGCTGTGGCCGTGGTCACCGCCGACGAACGGCTGCGGGCGGTCACCCCGGTCGGGGAGATCGTGGGCCATAACTGGGCGGAACTAGGCCAAGGAAGCCGTTCGCCGGTGGAACTTGCCGCCGAGATCGATGCGGACGCGGCGACACTAACCGAAGCCCTCCAGCAATTGACTGGGCTGTCGGCAACCCTCGAAGGCGCGAAACAAACAGCCGCCGAAAGTCGGGTAGCTGCAGCTGGTGCCACCAGTGCGCTGCGGGAGCAGGAAGCAGTGTTAGAACAGCTGCGGAAAGACCAGTCGCGGCTGGAAGCCCAGTATCAGGCCAATAAAAAAGAACATGAACGCACCGCTCACCAGGCGGTGCAGGCGGAGCTGCGGGTAGCCGAGCTATCAGAGTCTTTAACCGAGGTCACCGACCGATTGGCGCGGGTTGAATCCGACGTGACGGACGAAGAACCCTCCACCCACGCCCGCGATGAAGCGGCGGCCGCTTTGGCGCAGGTCAAAGCGATGGAAATGGAGGCGCGGCTCAACGTTCGGACTACGGAGGAGCGGGCGGAGGCTATCCGGGATAAGGGCGATAATCTGCGTCGACAAGCAGAACACGAGCGGGCCGCCAAAGCCCGGCACGAACAGGCGAACAAGCGGCGGCGGCAACAAGCCGAGGTTGCCGAGGTGGTGGAAACGTATGCCCGGGATCTATACGCCCGTACCGCTGATGCCACCGAGCGCGCTACCGCCAACCGTGATGAACTTCATCAGCAACGAACCGGATTGCAGTCGAAACTTTCAATCGCCAAGGATTCGGTTAATGCGCTTCGCACCCAATTGAATCGGCTGACCGATACCGCCCACAATTCGGAGATAGCGCGCAGCCAGGCGCAAGTCCGGCTGGAGGAGGCGCAGGCCAAATTGGTGGAGCAATTAGGGGTTCCGGTTGCCGACATCATCCGCGACTACAGTCCCGGCCCGGATTTCGATCTGGCGGAAGAAACCGCGCGGTTACAGCAGGCAGAAAAGGACCTATCGGCGCTCGGCAAGGTGAATCCGCTGGCGCTGGAGGAATTCAAAGCGTTGGAAGAGCGCTACGAGTTCTTAGCAACCCAATTGGCCGATGTGGAGCAGGCCAGAAAAGACCTAACCGACGTGATCGAAGAAGTCGACGCGAAGATTCTGCAGCTTTTCACCGATGCGTGGCATGACGTGGAGGCGGAATTCCCACAGGTCTTTAGCACGCTGTTTCCGGGCGGCGAGGGGCGCTTGGTTCTCACCGAGCCGGAAAGCATGCTTACCACCGGAATTGAGGTGGAAGCGCGGCCGCCGGGGAAGAAAGTGAAACGATTATCACTGCTATCTGGTGGTGAGAAATCGCTCACAGCTTTGGCCATGTTGGTTGCGATTTTCCGGGCCCGGCCGAGCCCGTTCTATGTGATGGACGAAGTGGAAGCCGCGCTTGATGATGTCAATCTGCGGCGGCTGATTGCGCTGTTTGAGCAGCTCCGTAAGGATTCCCAATTGATCGTTATCACCCACCAGAAACCCACGATGGATGTGGCCAACGTGTTGTATGGCGTGACGATGCGTGGGGACGGAGTGACCCGGGTGATTTCGCAGCGCATGAACCCGTCGTCTTAAGTTGACTCTTAGCGGAACCAAATAATACATTCGGTGCCTACTGTCGAGTCTTTCGGCTTATAGTGGGCTGGTAGAACGATTTCTTACACAACGAAAGGGCACGCTACATTCATGAGCGAGTTGGAACACCCCATCAAAGACGTAACCGATTCCTTGTTAGGGTGGGCCACCCAATGCGAACTGGAGTTGTCGCAAAAACTCAGCCTTAAGACCGTCACCGTTGTTGCACATGTGTATCTGTCCAGCGACGAGCTAGAAAAAATTGAGAAACTCTATGGAATTTTCTTATCTCGCCAGGTAGCCGCCGGTGGCGACCTCGCCGCCCTTGTGGGCTTAAGCCCAGCAACCTTCATCACCACTGTGGTGGGGCGGGCCACCAAGCTGGTGGACCCGGAAACCTTTACCGCCGAGTACCTAGGCGGGTTGCGGTTAAACCCCGAGTACGCAACCCAGATCGATGTGCTTCTGACGGAAAAACTAGGGGAATACCTTGAGATGATGGGGCTGGCCGATTTTGGCTCAAGCCACGGCGTCGACCCAGTTACCAGCCTGTGTTGGCATGCCGGAATAATTAACACCGAGGTGCCTACGCTTCTGGAGACCCTGGATAACACTCTAGGTGCGGTTGAGAGCGAAGAAATCGATGTCGAGACGACGGAATTGCCGGAGTACTTTGCCGGTTTCTACGCCGCGTCAACGGTGGCGAAACAATACCTCGATGCGGTTGTAGCCCTACGGAATTTCACCATCAGCCACCCGCATAGCTGGTTCGATCGCAGCCGGGGACATATCGAGCCGAAACTACCCGCCGCTCTTAACGAAGCAGTGGTGGCGGAACTGCGGGAACGCCCAGTCGGAACCGAAGATCGGGAGTCCGCCGTGGGCGTGGCTAACCGAGAGATGCGCCCGCGTCTCATTCTCGACTCCACCCGTAAGAAAGTGTGCCTGCGCCTGCCCGAGCAACGCGTGCCCGCTCGCGGGGAAATCACGTGGCGGGTGAGCCTCGAAGGCTCGACCACCGTGTATCGCACCGGCCGCGCCTGGGGCGATGTTACTGGGTTTTCCGAGCCCCTAGATATCACCCTGCCTAAAGCGGTGCGGGAAGTCACCGTGGAGGACTTGGCCAACGGCATCACCTGGAACGTGCCGGTGGTCAATACACATGATCCGCTCTTGCTTTTTAACAAGCGGGGCGGTTCGGTCACCGACAAAAAGTCACTGCACCACAAGCGGCTTCGGGCGCTGGTACCAGCAGAAAACCGACTC
Organism: Corynebacterium sp.; assembly: GCF_030532965.1. Classification (GTDB taxonomy): domain Bacteria; phylum Actinomycetota; class Actinomycetes; order Mycobacteriales; family Mycobacteriaceae; genus Corynebacterium. Next base: position 18,747 of record NZ_JAUNKC010000021.1, on the reverse strand, counting down.
GTGGACGTGGTACACGGCACCGAGATTACGCCGGAGTCGTCGTTTAGCATCGATGGTTGGGACGGCTGGGTGTGTCACAATCTTTCGCTCACCGATATTGACTCGCTGATCGCCCTGGAACCTGGGGCGCAACCCGACCTGAATCTGCTGCGGGTGGTTGACCCCCGCCAGCGCGTGATGTTCAGAACCCCCGATGACGCCATCGCGCATGTGAGCACCACCGGCGGCCTGAAGGTTCATTCCCAGTCGTTGTTGGCGGAATTCCCGCCGACCCCGTCGGGCCGCACCGAAATGTGGCACCTGTCCATTTCCTCATTCGCCGGGGTGGGCACCGCGGGCGAAGAGATCACGCAACCGGAGCCGCTGGAAGTACCCGCCGAGGGCGGCATTTTCGAGGTGTTCGACCCGGAGCTTTACGACGCCCCCTGGGTGGGCGAATACCTCGTGCGGATGCGGGGGCCACGCAATGAATCCTTCCGCCACGAATTCGCCATCGTTGAGGGGATGCGCACCGCCACCACCTACGCTGGGCTGTGTGGTTCCTTCCGAATCCCGGCAAGCGGCGGGCTTAGCGAATCCACCCTCATCGTCAAACCCAGCGACAAGCCTTTTACCGTCGAGCCGAAGCACGCCGTTGTTAAATCCCACGAACCCGGTGCGGATTTCGTGGTGTCCACCGAAGAAGGCGACTTGCTGCCACTTCGGTTCAACCCACCCCGGCTTAATTTCGAATTCCCGCTTCTTACCGAACCCGCCATGTGGCGGGCCAGCCGAATGACCATTCACCCACGCATGGTGGATATAAGCGGCGTTGTGCGGGTACGCGGTGCAGGGGTTTTGGGCGATCCGAAAATCTCCGTGCGTAACCACCACGGCCAGCCGGTGAAAACCACCAAACTCACCACCCTTGATGGTGGTTTGACCTACATCGCCCCGATGAAAAACATCGTCTCGACCACAACCATCCTCCCCAAGGGCCGGGTGGATTTGGAGTGGACCGACCCCGCCACCGATAAACGAATCTCCGTCGCCCTTGCCGATGTGGAAACCACCGAACCGGCGACCATCACGCTTGAGGGCGACCGGATTGTCGTCAAGCAAGAGCACGCAGAGAGTACTACTAATCTCGGCGTGTGGGTCTGGCCGGAAACCGCACCGTGGCAGCCCGCCGACACCTTCGCCATCACGGACAATGCCGTGACCCTACCTGCGGAATACGTCAATGCAGGTAACCTCATCGTGCAATTACACACCCGTGACCCCTTCACTGTGCTGCGCACCCCGGTGGCCCCCGGCCCGGAAGCCACAGTCGTTGAGCAGCCAGGATTCTTCGGCACCAACGACGGCGGCTTAGGCTCCTTGTCTGCCTTCATGTCCGGCGAATCGGATGAGGTTCCCACCGACGACGCCGTCATGCCGGTGCTGTGGGATATGTTGGCTTCCGGCGGGCAACGCCAAGAAGCAATCAACGCGGTGCGCACCGTCTTTAACGCAAATCCCAACGCGGCGCTGCGCGGATTGTCCCAATCTTTGGTCGACTCGCACCAACAACCGGGCCGATTCATCGAAACCGGTTTGGTGCGGTGCCGGTTTAGCACACCGGACGAAACTGACGAGAACCAGGAAGCCAATTACCACCTTGCCGCCTGGATCGGCAGCCTGGAACTGCTCGGCGAGCTCAGCGACCTCTACGGCACCGAAGGCTACGCCAAAGAGGATAAAGCACAGGTCAAAGAGCTTCTGGGGCAGATTTCAGCACTGGCTGGTACGAACCTCATCGACACACTCAAAACCGCCCGGGACACCACCTTGGATACCGCCTGCATTGATAAATCCACTGTCATGGTCGCTGGCATGGACCCGGCCCAGCAACGGTTCTTGCTCAATCAGGTCTTCGGTGAGCACATCGTCCCTGGTGCCGTCATGGACGATTCCACCCGGCTACTCGCGGTCTTTGAATCATTCAATTCCCGCGACAAGCTGCGGGAATTGCTCAGTTCCGAAACGCTGATTTCCTCCGCAGTCACCTTGCTGCGGACGCTGCGCAGCTCCAATAAGGCACTGTATGCCCTTGCCCGCATCCGCTTCGACAAGCTCGATGGGGTGGACACCGACTCGAAGGAAAACATTTGGTCGCTAGCGCCAGTTGTTTCCCTCGTCTTAGCACTCGCGTCACGGATGTCTGCGCATGGGCTCATCACCTCGAATAAGACCCTCGATGCCGCCACCCCTGCCTGGGCACGACTAGCCGATATTGTTCCCGACCTGGTTACTTCCGACATCGTTGCTGCCGACGCCATCGTCCTGGCACTGACGAAGCCCGGTATTGCCTAGCTAAGAACTACACGCCATTTTTCGTAGTGGTCCACAATCTGTTGGTAACCGCTACGAAGTGCTGGTTCAGCGGAAGCTATCAACTGCGCTGGGTCTGCTTCGATGGTGGGGCCGAAAATAAACCGTCTTGATGGATAAAGGTGCACAGCGCGGCAATGCTGTCCTCGGTGACCCGCACGGTGATCAGCGCCTTATCAACATCGGCTGTCACCGTGACAGACTTAAAACAAAAATCTATGGTTGCGGGAATTTCATACGGTTTATCAGACATGGTGGTATGCGGTCATGATTCAACGGGCAGGAGCGATAATAGACGCTGCGCCTTGGTTCGGGTAGCAGTTTTCCGAGGGGCGGCAGCCAATTTTGCCACAGCGTCCCATTCGGTGGTTGGGATGATCGACCGGATGGTCGCGGTGGCAAGAAGCGGAGCATTGTCGATGGCACAATCTAAAACTCGGGAGGTCCAGCGGGGCGGAGTTGATTCGCTGGCAGCAAATTTTAGCGATTCGGTAATCATCGGCCACAACGTGGGCATCAAACTGGGGTCGTGCTCAAGCACATATAAGGCACGGCCGGGTGAAAAATCAGGGCAAGGTAATAACACACGCATGGCATTAGCTAAGGCAGCAGCACCAAACCGCCCGGCTTTGATTGCGCTTTCAATAGCATGGCGGGCAAGCCACACATCATGATTGTCGGAAAGAGATGCCACCAAAATCGTCGTAAAGCTATCCGGCATCGGTAAGGATTCCTCGGTCGTTATTCCGCGTACCGCGGCAGCGTCGATCACCGACATCGCGCCGTCCTTCCACCATAACCAGGCATATTCTGGTTCACCTTCTTTGCCTGTCGAAACAACCACGGGGTTGGAAAGCTCAGGTTTAAATAGCGCAATGCCAGGTGAGAAGAACAACGGTGATGAGTGACCCGGCACGTCCAATGTGCAGGTAATGGTGTTTGCCGTGGTTGTAGTTGTGCTCACGCGAACCCCGTCCGGTAACGCGGGTTGCTCCCCGGCGCCTCGTGGCCACAGAACCGAAAACTCCGATTCGGGCATAAGCGGATCAGATAGAGGTGACGGAGCATCAGCGTTTTGTGGTGGGAGTGCGGCGAGGATTTTCCGCGCTGCACTGACAGCCTGCGATGTGCCTGGTCTACGGGCGATAGCGGCAACACCCGGCAGCTGAATCACTGCGGGTGATGCCGCGCCCGTCTGGACTGCGTCGATAACGTGTGGCAAGAACTGGGCAACGGCCCTGACCACATCGGCGGTGCCAGTGGGCAGGCGGGGTGAGGTTGCTGCGGCAGCGAGCATGGCGTCGAAAAGCGGCCACACGATGGACAGCATGTCGGCGGTTTCCGCCAGGTTCGTCAGCGCAGTAACAAGGGAGCCAATATGGTGAAAGCCGACGTGGGAGCCCGCGAAATCGGCGACCCCTGGCAACAAAAGGCCACGTTGCCAAGCCAACTGCAGTGCGGCAGCGCAGTCCGCGGTGACTTTCGGCTTACTGCGTCGTTGACTATCGAACAACGCCATCGCCGTGTGCGGGCCGATAGCGGGAACGGAAACCGCCACACCAAGCGCCTTAAGCCCAAGGTCAGGTGATGCATCTGCCACCCACTGCAATCTTCTGGCTATTTGTTGATCTGATAGGTGCGGAAGCGCACGTAAAAACTCGGTGACGGCAGGATCCAATGCGGTCACTGACTGGCAGGTCAATGACAGTATCGCCGATTCCAACTTCTCGACGTCGCCAGGTTCGACGGAAATCCCGGAATACTGCGACGAAACCGGGGTAGGCTGCCACAGACAGTCAGGTGGCAAATCCGGGGCAGGGGAGACACACCACCGGGAAAGAAGCTCAGCAGCAAGCGTTGCCTCGGTAGTGTGCGTTTGGGTCGCGAGCTCACCAAGCCGGGCGGATAAAGCGTCGATAAGCTGCGGCGATGGTGAGATATCGAGCAATGCTTGTAAAACGAGCGTCCGAGATTTCTTCGTCTTCGCGTATAACCCCGCAAGCGCAAGCTCTGGTAGCGCCGGGGTAGCGTCGACGAGTGGATAAAGCGGCACTACTAACTTCTCAATAACAGCCGCCTCACCAGTCTGAGCGCAGGCGGAAATCGGCTGGAGGTATGCGCCAAGCTCGGAAGGGCTCACACGTAGCTGCGCGATGAGAACATCGACCCACACTTTGCGGTCAGCGGGACGGTTCGCGCAGTCAAAGGCTAAGAAAACATAATCAATAGCTTTTTCGCGGGTAATAGCACCGAGCCGAACTGCCGCCGGGATCACCACAGCAAACGGGCCGGTTGCCGGAACCCCAACCTCAACACACATAGTAAGATGCTCAACTAACCGAGCAGTCACGATGTCACGGCTTGGATACACATGATGAGGGAAGAACTCCGCACCGGGAACCTTAATCCCCGCCAAGCGAAACGCCGCAATAGCCGCCCAGTCTTTGCAATATTCCAGCGAGTGCGGAACCGCTATTCCCAACTGAGCAACGAGCGCGACCGTAGCTGAGCCAAAAGTGGAAACTGCATGTTCCCACCGGCGGAAGTCCTTGCGTGAAACCTCGGATATAAAATTGGCGGCAAACTTCTCACCCCGCTGGGAGACCACTGCGGCCAGGATCGCCGTGTCGCATGGTATAAGGATCTGCGCAGCGCGCCGGGCGGAAACCCCGCACCGAATCGCAAATAGCGCCAGCATCGCTTCATTGACGTCGGCAATAAATTCCGAGAACACCGCCCCGGACGGTTTTTCTACGAGCTGGTGCCAATCGCCAGACCCCAGGCCGGACACCACCGCTTTTTGTTGGGTGGGACTACCGATTGGTAGATGCGCCGCTTGCGATATTTCCGCTTCTGCCCAGCCGAGTTCGGTGAAAATAGCCACTGAGTCATAGAACTGCGGATTGATATTCATCTGGTTCATCCCTCCACTATGCTGAGAATCCGTCGTGCTGCCACCACTGATGTTGCCTTACCTTGTCGGTTCGCAACTGCCCGAAGCCCCGGCAATGTCAATACCTCCCGCGGTGCGTGTCCCGCTGCGACTGCCGCGATCACGCTGGGCAGGAATTTCTCCATCGCCTCAAGGGTCTGTTCAGTTCCTCGGATCAACCGTGATTGCTGGGCGGAATAGGAAAGGATCTGGTCAAAGACCAGCCACGTTACCGGTAGCAGGCCGAGTGGTGAAAGCTCCACCAACGCAGCCACGAAACTTGGCACATTGCTGGGCTTTTCCGCCCAATCGAGGCGAGTGAAGTCTGCCGCGCCGGGGCGAAGTAAACCGCGTTGCCATGCGTGAAGTGCTGCGGTGACGCACTGTTCGGTGATTTCTGGCGTGGTTGCGCGGCACACAGCCAGCAGATTGATCGCCACTTGTGGGGTAAACGGCTTTTCTGACCGTGCCACTTGCAGCGCGTGGTGGCCCACACTCCGATCGGTGGTTTTCTCCCACAGCAATTGATACCCGTTCACGGTCTGGTTGGTTGGAAACGTAGTGTGATCTGCATCAACGATCCAGCTGTAGGACTCAAGTTCCAATAATTCACTCACCGGTTCCATGAATGATTGATCGTCGTCGTGGAAAAATCTTTTATGTCTAGGGTTGTGTTTTGGTAATGATTCCACTGGCTTTGCGGTAAAGGCTGTGAACACCTCCGCGACGGTTGCCCGCAACGGCATTCCATGTTTTGGTTTAATCCGCACCGTGGGGTCCATGGTCACTGACGAGGCGTTTTCGGCGTCGCGCAACCGGCACAACGCCAGCACGAGATCAGGAAGCAAGACCGGCACCTGTGCCTTGGCGTAGTCGTGGACGCGTTGGGCGAAATCGGCGACGGTGATCGAAAGGTCGACGTAGCTTGGGGTGCTCAAGATGCATGGTATCTGGTGGTAGCAGGCCAGCAACGCATTGATGCGGGCGTCGTGCAACGAGTATTCCTCATCGAAATCCTTCCACTGGAACCGAAGTATGTCACACCGTCGTAAAGCCGCGCGGGTTGCCGCAAGATCGGTATGGGCGAGTCGGATAAGTGCGACAAAGAACCGTTCGGTTTCTACGTCGGCGGTCCAGAAATCCCTGCTCGCAAGCACCACGAGCTTGTCGACGTCCACATCGTCGCAATCAAACGCCGGAAGCTGCCACACGGGTGGGGTTTCCGGCCACCCCACGATCACCGGTTCCACCTTAGGCTCAGGCTCTACCTGGTTGCCCCACGAATCAAGAAGATCGGCGGCCACTTTATGTGATGCGTCCTGGGCAAGCTCGGATAGCCGGGGCTGGAGGGCATCGATCACAGCCGCGCTAGGAACCGGTCGATCGGCAAGCGCACGAATGACACGGTGGAGCGTCTTTTTCGCGGTGGCATACAGGGCGGCGAGTGCAAGGTCAGGCAACGCCATGTCGTCGACAAGCGAAAGCAGCGGTATGCCGAAAGACTCCACCACAATAGTTTCGCCGGTGGCAACCAGTGGCACGATTTCGGCCACCCGTCTAAGCATCTCATCGGGCTCATAGCGAAGTTCCGACACAATAATCTGCGCCCATTTTTTGCGTTCGCTGGGGCGAATCGCAGTACCAAGGCCAGAAAACGCCAAATCCACAGCCGATTCACGGTCGAGCCTACCCACCCGGATAGCAGAGGTGAATACCGTACCGAACGGCCCAGTAATCGCCACACCAGCGGCTATAGCCTGGCGGACGTGCTCTAAAAACCGGGGAAGAAGTGTGCTTTTCGGCGGAAATACATGATGGGAGGCGGCTTCCTCGAAATTCACCCGAAACATTTGCCGTGCAGCAACAATCGACCAATCGGTTAGATATTCCACGTCCTGAGGCACCGGTAAGTGAGCATCGTGAACGAGGAAAACCAATGCTGTGCCAAACGTACTTAGGCCCTTTGTCCACAGCCGGCGGCGCGTTTTACCGCAGCAAGCAATGAAATCCTGAGCAAAATCGGCGCCGCGTTCGGCAACCACAGCTGCGATAACGGCGGTGTCAACGTTTTCTAAAACCTCCGCAGCACGCGCCGGGGTCACCCCGCAGCGAACCGCAAATAATGCCAGGAGCTTTTCTTTGACACCGGTACATCCCTCATCCCAGTACGCATACCCGTCGGTTTTCGGCTGATACCTCTGCCCTGATTGCAACCCAGCTACAGCACGCGCGCGTTGTGCACTACTACCTAGCGGAAGGGAAAGAACATCGCTAACATCAGCGCCGTCCCAGCCGAGCTCACGAAAGATCGCAACCGCGTCAGATAACTGTGGATTGAGCTTCACCATCTGCCATTCCATATCGCCACAAAAAGATCGTGTTGTACGTGAATTAACCTAGCTGGGCACCCTGACATGACCTTGCACCGATCCACTCATGTGGGGGTAGGAATGTCCCCATTCAGTACCGTTGGATAACGCACCGAAATCGTAATTGCGTAAGCAGGAAACACAAGGAGAACATCACGTGGGGTACTTTGCTGGCTGGGAACTTATTGACGGTGAGTGGAACCTTTCCGGCCCGGGCATTGGGCCAGAAGGCGATTGGATGTTTAGCATCGCCGATACATTCTTATTCTTAATTCAAATAGCACCCGAAGAGGGAAAAGCTGCGACGTATTTCTTCGGTACTAACCCCGTCTTGGTCTATGATCTGACCCTGCGGAAGTTCCAGTACATGACCTGGAAGAGTTCGTCGATTTCTTTAGCGTCAGGTATCCGGAGCGGGAGGAAGCAATTAAAGAATTCGTCGAAACCTACGCGAGTTTGCCCACCGACACCGAAGAAAAGTACCAATCACCACAAGAAGCTGACCCCGAATTGGGCGTTACTTGGTGTGCTGCGCTTGGAATCACTCCACCGGAAGCGCTGACCTAACAGCACCTTTCATTTTGGTTGTAGCTGGTGGGGTTGAATACCCAGATAATTGGTAGGGAATCGAAGCAGCTTCGGAGATTAGTCTCGCCATTGAGCTTTGCTGAAATCGTACAAGCGTATGCCGTTACGTGGGGTGCTTGATGTCACGGTCCGCATGTATGCGGGAACGTTTCCGCGCTTACCTGCATCGCTATCGATCATGAGGAACATTTGTGGGATAAAAACGTCAGTGGACATGCGCTGGTGGGTTTTATAATTTCCGGTATGGAAGCGCAAGATTTTTACCCGCTTTGCAGCGTGGGGCCAGATTACCACCATGAGTCTGATAGTCCGTGGCAATTGCGTGTGGCTGATGTGGGCACGATTACGATTAGTTCAGGAAAAATCGAAGCGTGCGATCCGTTTTTCACCCTTTCCGAAGATTACGTATTTCCGTTTCCCAACGGTACTTTTCCGGTGAAGGTCACGGTGGCTGATGCCTCTGAAAAACAAGATTGGTCGCATGAACGGGAAGCATATTTAAGCATCATTGTGCGTGACGAACCCGCCGTAGCCTACCGGCTCGCTCGGCCGGTCGGTGTTGGTGAAGCTGATCCTTTGCCCGCCGACGGGTTTTGGGGAGTTGGGGTTGATTCCGCCACGGTCGGTCTTGTGGATGCTGATGCCGCCCAAATATGCGTAGAGCAGGACAAAGCGCAGGACTTTATCTGGCCGGATGATGATAAGGCTGTGGGGTGGTGGGATTTCATCGACGATTCTGATCATTATGAAGTAGCAATGGCGAACATTCCCATCCCAGGGTGTGCTGATGGTGCGAGCATTGTTATCAGCCACTCTGGTTGGGGTGATGGGCACTACCCAGTCGTTTATTCCTATAACGCCGCCGATGAGTTGGTTGCCTGCCATGTTGATTTCAAGGTTGTTGGAAACTACCAGTACGACGAAGAAGAATAGGGACGCGGTTGGTATTAAGGCTCAAAACCGCCAAGAAGTATTGTATCGATTTGGGCAAGGTGGGGAGTGCTTCGTGACGATCTGGACAACCGTCCCAGAATTAAATTGTGGACAATTTAAAAATTGATGTAGCGCGGATTTTGCTTTTCGACGCCGCAACAGTCGTCGTCAAGCATTCTCGTCCAGAATTTTTCGGGCTAGTTTTTTCGCCTGCGACCGATTTGGGCGCTTCGCCAACGCTTCAATCCCATGCGACGGTGCAACGCCCCAAAACGCCGACATGTTTTTAACGACATTGATTGTTCCCATCGGCATCTTGCGGTGAGCGGTGGCGGCTGTCGCAACGATCTGATCCCACACTGGCCACACCACGGACAACAATCCTTCCTCCGCAAGCATTAACAACCGCTGATCCCACCAGGTTAAGGAATCAAGATTGCTGGTCCAATGAATCATCGCCCAATCAAGCTCGCCGGGAATAAGGAGTCCACGCTCCCAAGCGTCGTGCACGGCCTTATCCACCGGCCCTGGCACATTATCGAAACATAATTCCGCCAGTAGATTAATCGCCATCGCCGCAGGCAACGGTGTTTTTCGACGTGCCAGCTGGGTGAAGTGCAGTCCCTTCTCGTGCTCATTGAAATCTCGAAAATGATCGTGATTCATCGCGGCTGCACCAAAATGCGGAAACGATCCGATACTTAGCAAACCTTCCGGTTCTGGAGGGGAAGCTACCCGCCACGCTTCATAAGGGATGGACGTCCACTCCAACTCCGGTTCAATAATTGGATCATTAATGTACTCGATTGCCCGGATAGCCGCCTCAGAATCAATGCCAGCCAACTCATCGGTTACCGCAGCGACATCAATGCCAGCGACATCAATCCGGCACAGAGCAAGCACTAGATCCGTTTCCAGTGCGTCCAATCCCAATTCACTATAGCGGCGCAATCTGGAAACAAGATCAGAGGCGGAAATACTCACATCAACAAACGACGGTTCCGATAGCAGAAACGGCACTTCACCTAGGTGATCGAGCACCCCGCGAACGTGGGTAGAAAAGAAATCCTCCGTCTGAGCACTCCACATGGTCTCCGGTAGGAAAATCCGATCCAGCGAACCCCGCTCAACCAACCTTGCTAAAAGCTGGTCGGTTTCCACGCACGGCACTACTTTCTCGCACGGTCCGAGTATCTCCAGCAACGCGAAGATTTCCGCTTCGGTTGCCTTGCCACGCTGAAACTGCGGCAGCTCCCACAGCGGCGGGGTGGGTAACCAGTAGTCGTGCGGGTTGTGAATGTAGCCAGGGGTTCTAATGTTCGTCATACGAGGTTATTCATAAATTCGGGTGGCAGATAGAATATCTGCCAATTAACGGTTTCCTCATTACAGTATTCGCCTGTGTCCACGTTGTGGTAATGGACATCGCGGCTGCCGCTCACTTTTTGCCATCGGCGTTAAACTCGCGCAGTGGTGGTTTTGAAGTGGCCGCGGCAGGTGGCGGCTAGGAGGACGTCTGCGTGGTGGATAAGCACTTATTGAAGCAGTATTGGCAAGATTCTGTGCCGTGCTCAGCGTGTAAAGCCCGTAGGTGAGTTCCGTTTCGCACATGGTTTCTTAGCGTAGTGGTGACAAGCTACTGGTCGTGGCGTTTTCCTTCTTGGTAATGGGCGATGATTATTTTCAGGGAGGGGTGAAGGTGTGGCGGCGCTTTGTTGATTAGGGTGTTGGGGTTGTCGCGGATCGTGTCGCCGAAGAGGAAACGTAAACCCCGTGAGGTGATAAACGACAACTCGCCGGGGTGCTCGCCGATGAGTGTGACTAGATCGTGAAGGCTTGATGGGTTTATCAGAAGTTGGGGCCACCGTGGGTCGTGGATGTGGTTGATCTGCAGTAATGCGGTGAAGAAATACAGGTAGGTGCGCCGTGTGAACCCAAATTTCTGAATGTAGGCGCGAATAAAATACTCCTGATCCACTTGCGGGTTGGCGGGCCCTTCGCCGAAACTCAAACAGAGGTAATCCAGCACTAGCTGCTCGTAGTCCGCGCCTTCCATGGCGAGGGCATACACGGCGAATCCGCCGGGCATCATGGGGTGGCCGCCGGGGATGTTGGTGTAGGTGGCGTGCTCACTGATCACTGTTTCTGCGTAGTGAGCGATGAGGGGGTGTAGCTGCCGGTAGCGTGCCGCGCAGGCGAAGAGTTGATTTGCGCCTATGCGCCACAGGTGCGGGATGGGGAGGAAATAGGTGGTGGGTCCGGTGAATTCGATGGCGAAATTGTCCGGCTTGTCCACGGCGATGAGCTGTTCCAAGGCGCTTTGGTACGCTTCGGGCGTTTCGGCATCCACTGTGACGTGCACCGTTGCACTTTTCATGCTTATCGACGCTCACTTTCTGTCCCAAGATAAAACTCACGCAGTTGCCTCGCTTTGTCCCTGGCGGTGGTGGCTTTTGGTGTGGACGCCAACTGGGCCAGCCCACCCCATTCGGTTGGGTTGATGTGGCCGCGATAGGTGGCGGCCAGGAGGACGTCGGCGTGGTGGATCAGTACGTCGAGGAGTTTATTTACCCACGGTTGCATGCTGTGGTTGAGGGGTTCGGTAATCAAAGGATAGAGGACGGGAAGCAGTGGTGAGTGTTCTTTGACAATGGGGGCGAAGGCACTGGGGTTACACTGTGGGCTGGTCATCAGCCCACGGATTGCGATCCGGGTGTCGGTGGCGGTGGCGCCACTGGTTGTGATGAGGTTGCGGAATTCCCAGCGGGCGTCTTTGGCGGTGCGAGGATTCATGCACCAGCCCAGCATCACCGCGATCAGGATGGGGGTGGGGTAGGAGATCCCACCAAGTTCGTGGTTGTGTGCAACTTGTTTGGCCCAGTATGGGGTGGGGGTGTGGGTTTTCTCCTCGTGGTGGGGGTCGATCACTGTGAAGCTGAAGTCTTGTTCAAGGCGGAAAGTATAACCGGAGTTTGTGGGAATATCATTCGCCGGTTTCGCGGGGGTTGGCCACTTGAGGGCGAAAAGCTCGTCGTCAAGAACGGGAATGTCGAGCACAGGCACAGGTTTTTTCGGTGCGGTGTGCTTCTTTTCGGGGTGCAGTTCTGCTTCCAATTCGGCTACCGGCTCGGCGAGTTCGGCAGGGACGCCACGGTGCTTGAGCTTTGCTAACACTTTTCGCTTGGCCTTCGCGGTTTTCGCGTAGAGTGCGGCAACTGCGAGGGGAATAAGTTCCTCATCTGACACAATCGGGATCAGCGGCACAGCGAAGGCTTCGACGAGTACACCGTCACCGGTGGCCAAAACCTGCTCAAGCTGCGGCAAGTAGGCTCGCATTTCCTCACCTGTGACCGCAAATTCCTCAACAAGAATTTTTGTCCACGCCCGCCTTTCCGTGGCCTTCCTCGTGGTGCTCAGCCCACCAAACGCGCCGGTGACCGCCTCGTCGCGGGTGAGAAGCCCCTTTCGTGCTCCGAATGTGAGTGCTCCTCCGAAAAATTGTGTGCTGTGGGCAAGAGCCACACCAAGGTGACTTAAAAAGCGGTCGGTTGCCTTCTCATAGCTGTTCACCCACGCCTCCGCATACCAGCGGTTTTCCGGCAACGGCAGCTGGAACCGCTCCACCAACCCCAACACCACGAGGGGATCTTTCACACGGCGCTTCGTTGCCGCCGCGACGAACCGAAGGGCAAAATCCTCACCCCTACCAGCAAGAACATCCACCGCCACCCCAGGTTCCCCCGAAGAAAGAACCGCACAGGCACGATGGGGTGAAACCCCCAACCGGATGGCGAACAATCCCAACATGAACTCATGGCCACCCACATGCGAAACCCACCCGAAGGAACCATCCGGGTACGAGCCAAATTCTCCAAAGTCGCCCGTGCGCAATCCAACAAGGGCACGCCGCTGCTGCTCCGCTGAACCCAGTGGCAAATCAACCGCGTGTTCAGGGGAGGCATCAGCCCAGCCCAGCTCGCGGAAAATTTCGAGGGCGTCGTGGAGGCGGGGGTTAGCGGTCACATCTCTAGATATTAATAAACAGGTCTAACATGGCACCCAATCGTGTCCATGCTCACCAGCGGATTCATCATCCCCGACAGAACCAGGCAGAGGTGCGGGAATAGACCATCACTCGTAGATACGGGCCGCCTCCAAAATATCGACCAACATTTGCCACGTCAGAGTTTCTTCCCCTAAGCATTCTGGTTTGCCCATGTTCTGGTAGTAACCGTCCATATCTTCAATCCAGGATTGCATGGCCTCAAGAAAATTTTCCAACGTAGTGTTCTCAAAATCATAGGATTGAAATTCCGCCCGGAAATTTTCAAGAAAGCGCACAAACTCGCTGCGGGAGTGAATATCTTCCACGAAAGCTCCTCTCAATAAGAAAAGCGATGGTTATGTTTCGTTCCAGCTTTCCACAATCACCAACCACGTTGCAGCATTCTCACTGATTCACTTCTATGTGACTTTTCCCTAAACCCCAGTTGAGAGGGCAACTCGACCAATTTGCTTCGCACCAACGGATTCTTTCGTTCCGGGAAGCCAAAAGTCGAGTTGAGCATTGTGAGGTGAAGAAACGAGGGATAAATTTTGTATGTGTGCAGCTAAAAACCCCACGCGCCTGCTCGTGGGGGTTGCTATGTAGATGGGAAAAGCAGCTTTTTCTTGAAGTCAACGTGAGCAGTGGCGGGAATTATCAGAAGCCACAAGGCCCCCTCATCACGAATCGCGCCGTTACTTTCGGCCTTGTTCCACACACCTGCGTACATCCGCCAAGGCGTCCGCCACTTCCGGAAAGCGCTGGGAAAGTTCAGCCAGAAGCTTGATCACAAACCCCGCCATTCCCTTTTGCGCCAGCCGGTAACACAAGGTGATGACGTGGGGCAGGGCGGGGGTGTGGAAAAGCGCGGCGTCAATGTTGTCTTCCCGCACGAGCCCCCGCCGCCACGCCACTTCGATCGTTTCCTGGTTCTTACTCGACTGGAACAGGGCTGCAAGTGCTGGGGCGGGAAGCGGGCTACCAGCACACGCCACGGCCTCCAATCCTTCCGGGTCGTGCAGGAAGCGGCTAAACGCACTGTCGGCAAATTGGGGGAATGCGCGGTGATCGTAGCTGTTTCCCGCCCACCGGTCCGGCAGCACCGACAGTGAGTTGGGATACTCCACGTCCTTCCCGTAATGCCCGCGGGTTCCGGGGTCGCGAAACGGGTCGTGTGCGTAGGCGGCGGCGAGCTGGCCCGCATCCACACCAGGATCTGGGTAAAGCGGCACACGCACACCCGCCACCTGACGTGCGAACTGGTCGGCGTCGTCGATGCGTAACCTGCCCAGCGCCAGCACGAAATCCGGTTCCAGGATCGGCTGTCCAGCCTGTGCATACGCATGGAGGCGAGCGATGAACACATCCGCAGCGATACTAAAGTCCGCGTGGCTGGGCGTGGAGAACAAAAACTCTTGCCCTAAGTCCGCACAGGCTGCCAGCGGGTCTACCCACGGTGCTACTTCCACGCGGTGGACGGACAATCGCGCCGGGATGTGTTGCCCGAGCGCGGGTGGTTGCCACACCGGTGGCGGTGGGTGGATTTCGCAGGTGGGTGTGGCGGCGGGGCGTCCTAGTAGGGCGGCGGCGAGCTGCGCGATCTGACTATCCACGCTTGTGCACAACTCTTCCAGTGCAGCTTCAAGCTTTTCGACGCCGGTCGCAGCGCCCCCAAGCACCCGCAACGTTTCCCGAACGCGGTGACCACCGCACTGTCACAGGACACGAACAGGTGCGCGTTGCGGATCAGTTCCTCATCTGTGAGGGGTAGTTCACTGAGCATAGATTCGACATGCCACGTGGTTGTTGCCACCGCTATGGCCTGGTCGCGGGTGATGTAGTCGTGCTCAAGGCCTAGGGAAATCTCGTCACTCAGGTCGATTTTTAGGATTCGCGCAGCCGCCATGAGGTGGTCGTAGAACCGCCGTGCCACCTCCTCCGTGTGAGTAACCGCGCGGATGGTGTAGTACCATGCGCGCAGGTACGTGGGGTTATCGAGGTAGTTCAGCTGGTGCTCGTGCACCAGCTCTACTACCTTCTGGTAGTTAGAGCGGTTGCGGGTGGTGAGCGTGGTGTCGATGAACTCTTCTACGTGCATGAGGTAAACACCTCGCGGGCGCGTTTGGGGGCGTCGAAAAGCACTACTGGAATTAGGTTCGTCAAAGTTTCTCCACCAGTTCCCGAGCTTTAACCACAGATTCCGATTTCCCCGATTTTGCGGCGAACGCACGTAAACCTGGGCAGTCCCGCTGTGACGCGGGAACACAGTGACAATACTCACCCATGGCGCGCACCACGTCGACGATTCCGCTGGGGAGACGTTTCTGGGCCACCGCGTAAACCAGCAGTGCGTCCCACAGTGGCCACACCACGCTCAGCAGCCCTTGTTCGGCTAACTCGCAGGTTGTGCCCACTAAATCCGCAATGTGGGTCACGACTGGCTGCCAGTCGAGGTACTCAAGGTCGACGCGCCCTGGGATGAGTAGCCCGCGTTGCCACGCAACAACGGCGGCGGTGGTATCGGGGACGCTGAGCAGGTTGGTTGCCGCGGCCTGGCTTAGCGGCTCTGCACGATTGGTTGCGCGCACAGCACTCTGGGGTACGAGCCCCCGACCCACGTCGAGGAGGACGGAGTCGCCGAACGTGGGGAAACTTCCGGCGTCAAGGGAAATGTTGTGGGTTGCGAAATCCTTAGGGTAAAGCCCTGGTACTGACGTGAGGGATTCCGGTAGCGCCACAACCTCATGGCGGTAGCGTGGGTGTACGCCGTTATGGAGGTAGATCCCACGATCGAGCACTGGGTCATCGAGGTATCCACGCAGAACATCACCTGCGGTGGCGTCGATCCGCGTCCCGTCGACGTGCTCGAGTGGGAGGGGAAACTCCGGCACGGTGGTGAAATTGTCTGTGATGCGCAGCCGGTATAAGGCGAGCAGGAAATCCGCGATCATGATCGCCGCCCCCGACTCCAGGTAGCGGGCGAGGCGGGCGCATAGATCCGGCAAGCTGATGCTAAGGTCGGCGAAACTGGGTTCGGAAAGCATCCACGGTATTTTTCCGAGCACCGCCATCACACAGTGGATTCGGTCCAGTGTGTGGCGTTCGTCCACGGTGATTTCCTGCCCGTGCGCCCACTTGTGCAGCAGCCCGTTGAAAATATGTTCGTCAGCCCTGCTTATTGCTTGCCGTGCGGCGGCGGGGTTGTTGGCGGCAAGTTCGACAAGCCCCGCGAGGAATCGTTCGGCGTGTTCATCGACGAATGTTTCCCAACGGCTGCGGTCGATGCTGATGCGCGGCAGCTCCGCCACCAGCGCAGCCACGGTGGCGGGTGGGCGGTCGAAGCGGGGCATGTGCCACACAGGTGGGGTGTCGCGCCACAGGTCGGCGGGTGGTTTTTCTTCAACGAGCGGTGGTGGGGTCAATGCTGCGGCTTTCTTCGCCACTTTCGCGCTTGTCGACGCCGCCAACTCCGCCACCCGCGTTAGCAGCGTGGTGTCTAGTTCCCGTCCTTCGATAAGGCTCAAGGTTTTCAGTTGTGCTTGGGCTGTTTTGGCGTAGAGGCAGGCGAGGGCTGTTTCTATAAATTCTTGCCCTTCTAGGTGGGCAAGTAGCGGTAAACCAAGGAGTTCGATGGGGGTGGCGTCCCCTGTGCTGAGGGCGCCAAGGATGGTTCCTTTGTGGTGGATAAGTTCGGCGTCGGTGATGGCCAGTTCTTTGGCTAGGAAGGTTGCCCACTGGTTTCGGTCGCTGGGGCGTGCGGATAGCCGCAGCCCGTAAAGGCCCAGCTCGAGGGCTTGGTCGCGGGTGATAATTTGTGTGCTGTAGGCGTGGGAGACGAGATCAGCGATCGCCCGGGTGGCGAGCCCCAGTGTGGCGTGGGCGTGTTCGAAGAATCTGGTGTGCGCCAGTTCGGGGTGTTCGCGGACCTGTGCGACCCACAGGTGTAAGTAGCGCAGATCATCGGTGCAGTCTACTTCGAGGCCAACTTTCACTATGGTGTGGGCGATGTTGAAGCGGTCGTCTTGCATCCGTGCGGCGCGTTTGACCAAGGTGGTGGCGAATTCTTCGCCCCGCGAGAGGATGACGGCGACGTTTGTGTCGGTGTGTTCACCGCGCAGGAGTTCGAGGGTGCGGGGGATGGACACTCCGAGTCGGATGGCGAAGTAGGTGAGCATTGTTTCGTGCCCCTCCACATAACTGATCCAGTGGTAGCGGGGGTTTTCTTTGGTGCGCCCGCCGCGCCCCCAATCACCAGAGCGTAACCCGGCAAGCGCTTGTTTTTGTTGCTCAGGGGTGCCCAAGGGCAGGGTAAGCGCGTCGGTGACTGGTGCTTCGTGCCAGCCGAGGCTTGTGAAAATGGCGAGTGATTCTGCAAGCTTCATGTTTGTCCTATCTATAGATGTAGAAGCTATCATCTCGACCTAACACGGCCTCTAGCTGCTGTTTCAGGGGTGAGGATTCGAATCGTTCTAAGAATTCCGACATGGTTTCTTCCTGTGGGGTCTCACCGCGGTGGCGAACCGTCAGTGTGAAGTCTTGGGGAAAATCGGTGCCGCTGAGAAGCCGGATGAGGAAGGTGAGAATTTCGCCAGTGGGTTCACGCAGGTCAATGGTGATCCGGCCATTTTCCGCGTGTGCTGTCACGCTTTCGGTTTCAAGGTGGGTGAGATCAGCGGGGATGGGGATTCCGCTGTATCGTTTGATCGCGCCGGGGTCGAGTTCATCGCAGGCGCAGACGAGGTCGAAGATGCGTTGCGAAAGTCGCGCGGCGTCGGGGTGGTCGCTGTGCGCGACGGTGTGGGCGAACTCGCTGAGAAACCATAACTGTTCCTCATCGGGGTTCATGTCGCCGCGTTTCAGGTGATAAGTGGCCCCAGAGTCGGCGAGGTCGTAGTACGGGTAGAGAACGTTGTTTTCAATCCACGTCAGGTTGTCGCTCATCTGCTGCGACCAGGTGACAAGCGGTGGTTCGGCAACGCCTAGTTCTTTCGCAAGATGGCGAAATGCATGTGTGCGTGACACCACCTGTGTGCATTCCTGCGCGTATGCAGCGCCACGGGAGTGTATGGCTGCGAGGGTGAGTGCGGTGTCGGGGGTGGTGAATCGAAAATCCCGCATACGCTCTGGGCTGATTCCTAGCCGGATCGCAAACGGCAGCAACTTGGGAAGAAAGCGCCAGCTGTCGAAGAAGCCTGGCAGAATCCACCGATGAAAACCTGTTGCGTCGCGGTCGAAGTAGGCGATGTCGCCGCTGAGAAGGCCTTCGCGTGCCGCCGCGTTTTGGGCTGGTGACCCTAGCTTTCCTTCGAGTTTTCGGAATACTTTCAACGCTTCGGGTAGAGCTGGGTTAAGGCGTTGCATAGTGATTAGCGTAATGCTTTTTTGCAAACGTTGCAGATGGAATTCCATTGCAATCATGTTCGAGTGGGATTGTTGGGGGTAAAACGCGGGTGAATGGGGATTTGGGGTATTAAATATAATCGAACATGTATTTTATAATGGTGGTACCGCATTCATGTTAGATAACC
>NZ_JAUNKC010000050.1 GCF_030532965.1 Corynebacterium sp. | reverse complement strand
GCTTTAACCGTTCTACACCTCAACCACCACAAAACCTGGTGAGAAAACCTCAATGCAATGTTTCGTGCACGTACTAACAAATGTTGATGATGGATCAGCCTTGATACAGATGCAAATTCTGATTAATGTGCTCCCGTAAATATGGCATAGCAAAAGTTACTTCACCATGACTTTTTGCGGTGAGCAATCCGCGATCAATGAGGCGGCGCCTGTAGGTTGAAGGTTGGCTTCCGGAAATCCCCATAGCCTCACCGATGTCAGAGGTTCGAGCCGACTCGCCCATGGCAGCAAGCGTGCATAAGAAATCCAACTCCCGAAACGGGATATTGCGTAACGCGGGTTTATGCACCATTTCTCCCATCCGTTCAATGACAAGCGGAAGACAATCATCAACCTCGGCTTCGGTTATCTCATCACCGGTGGTCATAGTCCACGCGATTGAGCCGATGAGCTGAATGAGAAAGGCGTAGCCGTGGCAATAACCAGTGGCAAGACGTAGTGCATCTGTTGTGAAGTGTTTTTCACCTTGTTTGGCCGTTGAATCCAGGGCGTAAGACACATCTTCATCCGTGATCTCACCAAGGGTAATAGGAGTTGCACGCCGTAGGAAAGTGGTGCCAGGATGTTCCAGCAATCGAATTATTTCACCTGGTAGACCGGCGAAGCTCAATGCGATGTTGTATCCATCACGTACGGAATCTTGAATGGCGTCGGAAAGTTCGTGGAGGTCTTTTGGATGAGCTGCTTGCAGCTCATCCATGGTAATTAGTAGACCACGTCCAGATTCAGTTAATATGCGACTTACTTCATTTAAGCTGGTCCATAACGTGTGACCTTCAGGAAACCGTTGCTGAACAGAAACCCCTAACCCACCTATGCCGCCGACATTTATATTTGTGATGCTACGGTCAACCGTTTGAGGGTGGATTGTGTTGAGGATTTTAGGTAGTTGTCCTTGTACCAAGTCTTCAACCATTGATTCAGATGCTCTGGCTCTAACTACATGCCAACCTGTTTCTTTTGCTTTCGCTTCCATCTGATTAAGCAACGCAGTTTTTCCGGTCCCATGAATTCCCTGAATAAGTGTGAATCTATGCGGCGAACCGACGCCTTCTTTGAGGGCAAATTCAAAGTTGCGCAAAAATTGCATGCGCCCGACAAAGACGACGGGGTTGACTCCAAAGCTCGGTCGGAATGGGTTGGCTAACATGACTCCTAATTCTACTTTTCGCTTGTAGGTTTTGTAGGATTTGTAGGTTTTCACACCGCCTGTAGGTTTTGTAGGATTTGTAGGTTTTAGCCAGGACCAGGGATTTTAGGCGGGCTACAGCTGGTTGCGAAGAAACTCGGCGACATCGGTTACTCGTTCCCGTGCAACGGTAGGGGTGGAGATGCGATGCTCGGAAACGTACTCTTTGACGGTTGCCTGCGCTTCCGCCCATAGGTAGCGGTCCGCGATAACGTCATGAGTGGCGACCTGCAGGAATGTTGGTGGGAGGTTTTCGGGGAACGAGGTGACGTCACTTCGCACGGACTCCGGCAACATTGACAGGTCAAGGTGGGGGAAGGTCAACGCTAGGGCGTCGAAAAGCGAGCTTGCAAGCACCGCCAACGCACCGCCGGAGGAATAACCCCAGGCCCCCAATGACGTGGCACCGTGCGCACGCGCCCAGGCGGCGGCATCCGCGACGGCGGAAATCACCTCCGGCAGCGTGTGTTCCGGAACCAACGGATAGTCCAGATCGAGGATCGTCACGCCCGATAATTCAGCCACGCCAGCGACCTCCGGACGCCAGGCGTTTTCCAGCGCCACCCCGGAGCCTTTCCACCAACCGCCGGGGTGCAGCGAAATCGCCCACTTACCTTCCAGGGGTTGAGACGGGCTAAAAAGCTGGGCGTTTAGCTCCGGAACGTCGGTGATGGTGACGTTTCCGGGGAACGCAACGCCCGGCATTGCGTGATCCACAGCCGCCCCCAGCATCAGCATCGCGGAATGCGTAATGCGGTCCGGTAGCCGCGCGTCGAAGGTGTCTGCCGGTACCGGGTCGGAGGGATTATCGGACCACGGGGGATTTTTATCCGGTGCCTCGTAATGGGCGGCAATATAGGTGGAGAGTTGTTCTAATTGCTGCTCAGGGGACATTTCGCGGTCGATGCCACCGACCTGAAATTCGGCGCGCTCAATTTTTTCTATCTCTTCTGCTGCTTTGGTGTTATCGCTCATGGCATCATGGTATCCAAAGATGAACTAAGTAGTAAGGGGCTAGGCATGGAACGCGTGTCGGAGATTCTTAACGCAACTTTGACGCCGACAAAATCGGAGATCCTCACCGAAATTTTTGGGCCGCATGAACTGGTGGGCGCATTCCGGTTTGTTGATCCGAACGGCGAAGTGGGAATCGAAACCATGCTGGTGAGGGAATCCGGGCCGCTACTGCAATTGCCTGTGACCTACCGGAGTCACCGCATCAGTGACGACTTTGAGGTTTCTACCATGCAGCACAGCGAATTGGGGCAGCGGTTTGTCACGAAAACCATCGCCGACCCGGTAGCCGTCGCCGAGTATATTCGCGTGATTATCGAAGGCGATACCAATGCACAGCGTTCCGATGGGGTGCAACCACCGTTGGTTATTCGCGGAACCGGCAGCGCGGGGGCGGATAACCTGACAATTGAAAACATCCATCTTGATGAGATTTCCGGCGATACCGTCACGGGAAATATCGATATCAACGGTGAACGCAAGCACTTCCGCCTGGAACTACCCACCGAATTGGAGCCGAAACCAGTGCAGCTCGCGTTGGTCGGCACCGACACCGAAACCGGGGTGACCTATGTGCTGGCGGAGCTGACGATCTAGGTGGTTGCCTTAGACGTTAGAAACCTCAAGCGATCTTTCGATAACGGCGCAACGTTTGCGGTAAAAGACGTATCGTTTAGCGTGGGCCGGGGTGAAATCCTCGGGCTGGTTGGTATAAACGGCGCGGGGAAAACCACAACAGTGAAAATGTGCGCCACCCTATTGGCCCCAACTGCGGGCTCGATCACGGTCGCGGGCATTGATGCAGTGGCGAAACCGCAGCAGGCGCGTTCACACATCGGGTTGGTTCTTGGGGTAGAAAAAGGGTTTTACCCCCGAGCGACAGTGAACGCAAACATGCGGTTTTTCGCCGATCTTGCTGGGGTTTCCTACCGCAACCAGCAACAAGAAATCAGTCGGGTACTGGAGTTGGTGGGCCTTGCCGATAAGTTGTCGGTGAAAGCGGCCGCCCTATCCCACGGGCAGAAGCAGCGTCTGCATATCGCGCGGGCGTTGTTGGGGAATCCGCAGGTATTGCTTTTCGACGAACCCACCAGCGGCCTTGACCCCGATATTGCGCTTAAGGTGCGGGATGTGATTAGGAAAGCCGCCGACCAGGGTGCCGGAATGGTACTCACATCGCATTCCATGTCGGAAATCTCGCAGTTATCCGATCGGATCGCGGTTGTAAACAACGGCGAAATTTCGATTGTGGGCAAGGAGAAAGACATTTTCGACTTCGCCCACGTAGATCAGGTGCTCGGGTTTAGTTCCGTGCCGCAATACGATTCCGAATTAGAGGACCTTAGAACCGCATTGCGGCCTTATGGGCGCACGGTTATCAAACCGCACGGTGGAATGTGGCGAGTCACCCACTACGTTCCGGTGGGGGTATCGATACCAGGATTAACCGATCTGGTTAAAGACCGGGAATACACTTTGCGCTCTGCGGTATTAGAGGACGCTTTCTTGGCGTTGGCGGCGAACGGAAACGAGTAATTAGGCGTGGGGTTTGTACGTTTTATCCGAATGGCGTGGTTTCAACTGATCGAATTTAGCCGCACCACATACTTTTTCCAATTGGTTATAAGCACCACGGTGGTTGCGGGAATCATTCAACGAATAGGCGTTACAGCCTGGGGCGGTGACCCCTACCTGGGTTTTGTCCGCACCATAGCCATCGGCATGTGGACCTTGGCCGCTACCGCATCGGGGATCTTAGGGTTCGAGCGCTTCAAAGGCACCCTCGTTTTCTTAGTGTCGGGGCGCATTTCATCCCTTGCCGGACTAGCGCCCACCGTCACTGCCTGCGCTACCTTCGGTTTACTAGCGGCACCTATTTCCTGGCTTGTCTGGTTTCCGCACGCAACCGAAGTCCCGGCTTTTCAATTGGGCGTAGGTCTTGTGGTCTTGTGGCTATCCGTGGTGGTCAGCAGCTACATGATAGCGGCGGTCTTTATCGCAACCCCCAATGCGTTGGCCTACGAAGGGTTATTACTGGTACCGCTTTTGGCGCTTAGCGGCATTTTCGATTTCGCGGTGGCTGGCCACCTGGCAAGCGACGTCACCAGATTCGTTATCCCCAGCGCTGGGGCGTTTCGCTACCTTGCTGCTGGTAACCCAGTGGACGCGATGATTGCCGTGGCGGTTACCGGTTTGTGGCTTGTACTGGTGCGAGTCGTGGCGAACGCAACGCTTGCCGCCGCCCGCCGCGACGCAACGATAGATGTGGTGTAAACTCATGCGATTTATCTTTGATACGGCACGGGTGGCCGCCCGAAGCACCGGAACTTTTGCCAATATTCGCACCTTTATCGTCGGGGTATTTGTAATTCCACTTCTTGGTGTGGCCTTCAATGTGCTGCTCGGGCACGGAATAGGTGCACCAGATGTGCGTGCGATCGCGTTGGCGTCGTTAAGCATAGGCGTCCTAGGTATCGCGGCGAGCACCTTTGTTGCAATCGTGGTGCACGATCGTACGCTTGGAATCATCGACGAAGTGTTCTTCCGCCGGGGGCACAGCTGGAAATACCTCATGGGAATCGCCATTCCGGCTTTCGGTACAGCACTACTCACTGGCTGCGTATTATTCCTGCTCGTCGATGGTTTTCACCCACTTGCGATGCTGCGTTTGGTGTTACCCGCGGCATTATGCGGCATCTGCTTCGGGGTCGCCGCCGCAGGCGTTGGTCTGGCCAAAGGCAACCCGTATTTTCTCCTCAATTGGGTCATCGCGTTTCTGCCCTTAACCACAGGCGCGGTGGTACCGTTGAGCTACTACCCAGAGGTCATGCGGTATTTACCCTTAAGTGCTGTGGTGCAATCGTGGCGGGAGAACACCCCGCTATCGCTTGTCGACGCCACCTATAACGCCGGATTCTTTATCCTCATCGCGGTCCTCGGATTCTTCGCCACCAAACGCTATGTCGCGGCGATCAGATCCGGAACCCAATTCCACGCGCTATAAAACCACAAAACGCGCGGCAGTGATCTTCATTGGATCTGCCGCGCGTTCATTTTTGGTTAACCCAGGTTTACCAGATGGTCACTCGATCTTCTGGTTCGATGAACACCTTCGCGCCGGGGCTGACGTCGAATGCATCGTAGAATTCTGCAACGTTACCGGCAATAACGTTGCAGCGGAATTCGGCAGGGGAGTGTGGATCGATGGCGAGCAATTGGGCTGCGTATTCGGGGCGGAGTTTGGTGCGCCAAATATGCGCCCACGATAGGAACAGTCGCTGCAAGCCGGAATACTCGTGTTCGCTTAATCCTGGATCGGCACCGTCAGCGATAAACGGCTTGACCGGGGAGGAATCGAAATCCAATCCCTTGTCGGCGAGGTAGAGCCGGTAAGCAACCACGGCGATGCCCAGACCACCCAGGTCGCCGATGTTTTCACCGAGGGTGAATTCGCCGTTAACGCCAGCTGTTTCAATGCCAGTTCCCTCTAATACCGCTGGAACGAGACCATTAAATTGCTTAACTAGCTTGGCGGTTAGCTCGGTAAACGCGGCGCGATCCTCGTCAGTCCACCAAGATTGCAGATTACCATCGCCGTCGTATTGTGAACCTTGGTCGTCGAAACCGTGACCGATTTCGTGTCCGATCACGGCGCCAATCGCGCCGAAATTCTCGGCAGCATCAGCCTCTGGGGAATAGAACGGCGGGCGCAAAATCGCAGCAGGGAACGTAATGTCGTTGACCACCGGGTTGTAGAACGCATTAACGGTCTGTGGGGTGCTAAACCACTCGTCCCGGTCGGCCGGTTTGCCAACCTTTGCTAGCTCGTATGC
The DNA here is from genome assembly GCF_030532965.1 of Corynebacterium sp. Taxonomy (GTDB): domain Bacteria; phylum Actinomycetota; class Actinomycetes; order Mycobacteriales; family Mycobacteriaceae; genus Corynebacterium. The sequence goes on along the minus strand of NZ_JAUNKC010000050.1, from coordinate 3,299 downwards.
GTGCTCAAACGCGCTGCCCTTTCGGACGTTTTCTACCAGGTCGGCACCATAAGGGGAGAAATCCAGATCCCCATAGTCACGCCATTTATCTGGGTAGCCGATCTTGGCGCGGAATTTCGCCAACTTCTCCAACGCCTTTTCACGGGTTGTTGGCGTCATCCATGCCAGATTGCTGATGCGCTCGTGATATGCCTTGACCAGGTAGTCCACCAAGGTGAGCATTTCTTGCTTGGAACTTGCCGGGAAGTGCTTGTCGACGAATAATTGACCGATCTCCTGACCCACAAACCCCTCAGCGAGATTAAGGGCTCGCTTCCACCGATCCCGCTGTTCGGTAGCACCGGTGAGTTTGGTGCCGAAGAAATCAAAGCTGGCACGGGCAATCTCATCGGTCAAAAGTGCCGCACGCAAATTAAGAATCCGCCACGTAGCCCACAGTTTCCAATCCGCCAGCCGTTCTTCAGTCAACAGGGAATCTAAGTGAGCCATGAAGTCCGGCATCATCACAATGAGCCGCTGTTGTGGCACGTCAGCTGCACGCAACATAGCCGCAACTTTTTCTGGCACTTGGTCAAATTCGGTGGGATTGAAGGTCTTAACTGCGTCCCGGGTACTGACTACGTCCCAGTGACCAGCAGCGATGTCCTTCTCCAGGGCGACAATTCGGTCAGCCGCGTCGCCGTCAATGTTTAAGAACTTCAACATGCGCGCCACATGTTCCCTGTAAGCAGCGAGGGGCTCAGCATGTGCCTCATCCCGGTAATAGGCTTCGTCCGGGAGGTTAAGCCCGCCTTGAAATAGGTACACCACAGCATCTTCGCTGGCGGAATCTTTCGTCACCCACATGCCTACTGGGGCACCGATTCCCACCTTGTCGAGTGCTCCTAGCGCATCGATGAAATCGGCGACGGTGGAAACGTCGATAAGCTGCAAGTCCGGTTCGATTGCTGCGATGCCCTTTTCTTCAATGCCAGCTTCGTCCATGAATGAACGATACAATTTGCCTGCGCGGGATTCCTGGGTGGCTGAGACAATCTCATGAACATCAATTTCTGATTGGTCACGCAGTCTATAAGACGTGCCGTCAGAAGCGCGATCAGCAGGAATAACATGAGTATCAAGCCACGGTCCGTTAACAAAACGGAAAAGATCGTTCATCGGTATAGTCATGAAAACAACATTATCTAATTTCGTCTTGTAAGTTAGGATCATGGCTTTTTACCGACACCGACCTACTGGCGCCACTGCCTCGTGGGTGGGCTTTAGCGGATTTTTACTATTTCTCCTGGTACTTCCTACCATTCTTAATTTCGTGGTCCCCGAAGGCGAACCAGTAAAAGAACCCGTCCGATTGGGCTATAAAGACGAGGATTGGGAAATCCAACTCAAAGATTTCGACGGCCAACCAATCGAGTGCGCCGAAGCCGTTTCGGAAACTTTTACCAAACGTTGGGAATGTGACAATTTCGTGTTGGACACCACTGTCATTGAATCCGGTGAACAGCCAAGCCGCACATTGTGGCGGGCAATTCGGGGCTACAGCACGCATACCCCACCAACCAACGGCGATATGTATCGCAGCGGGAACGTCCGGTTTATGGACAACTTCGACGAGACCAACCAAACCGGAATCACCCTTACTGGACATGGGGAACAGGACGGCAACGCTATTCTTGTGTTGATCTCCGGGGAAAACCGCGATGACGCGGTGGATTTGGTCCTATCCACCCTGCTCAAAGAAGACGCCGAACTTTCAGGCAAAAAGCTTTCACTCAACGAGGTCGACCCCGATAGCTTTCAAGAGATAACCTCAGATTGGAGCGCTGCCTAGCATGCCAAATACTTTCGGACGCATAGTGTTCATAGTTGCCATCTGCTTCGGCACGATTGCTGGCGTGGTTCTTGTTGGCTTAAACGCGCTGTTATCAGTATCCGGCTTATTCGTCGGCCTTTTCTTCGCGGCGATTTATCTGCTTGTGGGAACCTACCTGTTTAAAATTTCCCCAATGTGGCCCAAAGCTGGCTGGAAATGGTATCTCAGTTGCCTACTGTGGGGTTCTGGGGTTTCGCTTTTAGTCGTTACCATCTTTGGCTCCTCCATCGGCGACCTAACAGAAAAACTCGGCTGGATTGAAGTATCAGCGTCGTTTGGCGGTGCCTATCCAGAGGAGATCGCAAAGACGCTGGGAACCGCCCTCATATTGCTGCAATTTAACAAACTCAACCGCCCATGGCATGGCTTTGTCACCGGTGGCATCATCGGCTTGGGCTTCGAAACCATCGAAAATCTGCTGTATGGCGTCATCGGTGCAACTATCGACTCAGATAGTGACTTTTCCGGGACGCTGGAAATGTGGCAACTACGCTCCGTGGCGGGGCCAGGACTGCACATCACTATGTCGGCACTCGCCGGGCTTGGTGTCGGCTATGCGATGTATCTAGCGAATATCTCCTTTGCGCGGCGGTTAGCCTATCTCGCCGCCGGATTCCTTGCCGCCTTCACGCTACATTTCTGTTGGAACATCCTGTGGGATAGAGGCAACACTTTCCAGATCACGTGGCTAGCTGGTGTGGCATTAGTGCTGTATCCCACCTTTATCTACTGCTGGTACCTATGTAATAAGCAGGCGAAACTAGAGGGCGTGCCGCTTAAAACCTCACAGCCAATCACCCACATGGCCCAATTGCCGCCCAAGATAATAAGAATTAACCGATCCGGCGAGACTGAAACTGAGAGTCCGAAGGTTAGTTAAAGAAATGCGGAAATTATGATGCACTTGCAGATTTTGTTATAGATCGATTGTGTGCAAATAGCCTTTTTCGGCAAAACTCTACCTGGATCCAAAGAAATACATGACAAAGTTGTAATTAGAGTCTAGTTGAACTGCCGTAGGTTTTGTTCCTAGGCGTTTACTTTGTTTCCTTAATTTTTCTTGTTGGTGGTTGGGTGTTCCAATATTCCGTTTCGACTTCGACTGGTGTGCGGTAGCCTAGGTTTTCTTCGAGTCTGGTTTCATTCCACCAAGTAACCCAACAGAACGTGGCGATTTCAACTTCTACAGCATCAACCCATCTGTGGGCATTGATGAGTTCATTCTTATAAGGAGCCGTTGACATTTTCCGCGAGGGCATTGTCATAAGAATCCTTAGGCTGTGCCGGTTGATTCGGTAATTCCTGATTCTTTCAGCCGCTGATTGTAAACAATACTGACGTACTGTGTGCCATGGCCTGTATGGTGAATCAGTGTTCCGGACGAGCTTTTCGTAGCGGTGTGGTAACGATCGTGTAGCGCCAGAGT
>NZ_JAUNKC010000049.1 GCF_030532965.1 Corynebacterium sp. | reverse complement strand
CACCAAACAACATTCACCCACAAAATCTAAGCTTTTGAAATGAGACCACTATACTAAGAGATCCCCGATTACGCTCGCCACGGATTGGGTTTCGCTTAATCGGCTCGGTTGCTTTCGCGGTTGCGGTTTCGCAGTCATAAATTACATATTATTTGCTACACCATGGTTTGGGAATGCCTATAGGCGCAAAAGAAAACGGGAATATTTGTTTGCCATCAAAACTATTCTGTGGCACTCTTGAAGGTTTGTGTCATTGCCGCCCCATGTGGGTGTGTGGGTGAAACGTTTTGGTTTGGTTTGTCGTTATAAAATAGGACGAATTGTGTGACCGGCGTTGGGCCCGCACTTGGCTAAGGTGGCGGGCTTTTATGTTGTGAACGCACCTGTAATGGAAAAAGTGAAGGTTTGAGTTTGATGGATCAGAATGACGCGCGCGAGCAGTCGGTAGTGGCAATGACTGTGGAGCAATTGCGTAGCTGGCTGCGTGACTGGGTGATGAAAACCACAGGGCTGCCAGCCGATGAGATTACTGATGATAAGCCGATGCAGTCCTTCGGCTTATCATCACGCGACGTTGTTATTCTGTCCGGCGAATTAGAGAACCTGTTAAACACGCAGTTAGACGCGACCATTGCATATGAACATCCCACCATTGCGGGCTTAGCGCAGCGGATCATTCACGGCGATACCGCAAAGCGCGCTGCCCACACGATACGCAAGGTGTTTTCCACCGATCGTACCGATCCGACGGAGCGGGACATCGCGATTGTCGGCATGGCGGCGCGGTACCCGGGCGCGGATAACATTGAGCAGATGTGGGACATGCTGGTCGCGGGCCGGGATGGGATCGGCCCATTGCCGATTGGCCGCTGGTCGGAATACGCCGCAGATGAGGTTATGGCGAAGCGAATGGCGGAGCTTGACCTTACCGGCGGGTATCTGGACGATATTTCTTCGTTCGATGCGGAGTTTTTTGGGCTTTCTCCGCTTGAGGCGGTTAATACCGACCCGCAGCAGCGCATTATTTTGGAATTGACCTGGCAGGCCCTGGAGAATGCGCATATTCCGGCTAATTCGCTGAAAGGCGAAGCAGTGGGTGTATATATGGGCTCGTCGAATAATGACTACGGCATGTTGATTACTGCCGACCCAGCGGAGGCGCATCCGTATGCATTGACGGGTACGGCAAGTTCGGTGATCGCTAACCGGGTGTCCTATGTTTTCGATTTTCGGGGTCCGTCGATCAACGTGGATACGGCTTGTTCGTCCTCGCTTGTATCGATTCACCAAGCGGTTCAGGATTTGCGTTCCGGTGCGGCCGACGTGGCTATCGCCGGTGGCGTGAATATTCTGGCGGCACCGTTCGTGTCCACGGCTTTCGGCGAGCTTGGGGTTTTCAGTCCGACCGGGAAGATTCACGCGTTTTCGGACGACGCGGACGGCTTCGTCCGTTCCGATGGTGCCGGTGTTTTGGTGCTCAAGCGGGTAAAAGACGCCCTGGCGGATAATGATGAGATTCTGGCGGTTATTAAGGGTTCTGCCGTCAATTCGGATGGTCATTCCAATGGCTTGACTGCCCCTAATCCGGACGCCCAGGTCGACGTGTTGCAGCGGGCGTATGCCGATGCGGGTGTCGATCCTACCCAGGTTGATTACGTTGAGGCGCACGGCACCGGCACGATTTTGGGCGACCCTATTGAAGCGACCGCAATCGGTGCGGTATTGGGTAACGGCCGGGAGGCGGCGAAGCCTACCTTGTTGGGTTCAGCGAAGACGAATTTCGGGCATACCGAATCGGCGGCTGGTGCCGCTGGTGTGATTAAAACGGTATTGGCTATGGTGCACGATACGTTGCCGCCGTCGCTGAATTACACGGAGCCGAATCGTTACGTGGATTTCGACCAAGAGCGCATTGAGGTTATCGAGGATCCCCGCGAATGGCCGGAGTACTCGGGCCGCAAGCTGGCTGGCGTTTCCGGTTTCGGTTTCGGCGGGACGAATGCGCACGTCGTCTTAAGCTCCTTCGACCCGGCCGATTATGGCGTGGAACCGCAGCCGCAGCCTGCCCAGTTGGAAGGCGCTGCAGTGGTGTTGCCGGTCAGCGGACTGCTGCCGTCGCGGCGTCGACAAGCGGCGGCGTCGGTGGCGGATTTCGTCGAAAAGCTTGACGACGCCGCCCTGGTGCCACTTGCACGCTCGTTGTCTGGCCGAAACCACGGTCGCTCCCGCGCGGCGGTGATCGCCTCCACGACGGAAGAAGCCGTCAAACGGCTGCGTATGGTGGCAGACGGCAAAATGACCCAAGGGGTCGCGGCGGCGGATTCGCCAGCGACGATGGGGCCGGTATTCGTATACTCCGGTTTCGGGTCGCAGCACCGGAAGATGGTCAAGGACTTAGTCGCCCAGGCACCGTTCTTCAAAGAGCGCCTGGAGCAGCTGGATACGATCGTGGAATTTGAATCCGGGTGGTCCATTCTCGACATCGTCGCAGACGACGAACAAACCTACGACACCGAAACCGCCCAGGTCGCCATCACCGCGATTCAGATCGCGCTTACCGATTATTTGGCGGCGCTAGGCGCGAAACCGGCGGCTGTCATGGGTATGTCGATGGGTGAGATTGCCGCCGCTTATGCCGCAGGTGGCTTAAGCGATGCCGACGCCATGCAGATCGCATGCCACAGGTCTCGTCTGATGGGCGAAGGGGAAAAATCGCTGCCAGAGGACCAATTAGGTGCCATGGCTGTGGTGGAATTCAGCGTTGAACAATTGGATCAATTTATCGCGGAAAACCCAGACTTCGCCGGAGTAGAACCAGCCGTTTACGCAGGTCCCGGCATGTCCACGGTTGGCGGCCCGCGCGAGGCTGTCGTTGCCTTGGTGGAAAAATTGGAGGCGGAAGAGAAATTCGCCCGGCTGCTTAACGTCAAAGGCGCAGGTCATACTAGCGCGGTGGAGCCGCTATTGGGCGAGCTCGCCGCCGAAATCGCAGGCATTGATCCGCAGCCGCTTCGGATCCCGCTGTTTAGCTCCGTGGATCGGGCGCGAGTATATCAGCCAGGTGAAGTGGTGCATGATGTGGAGTATTTCACCCGCTGTACTCGCTACGCGGTGTGGTTCCAAGACGCCACCGAGCAAGCTTTTGCCGCAGGGCACACCACTTTGGTGGAGATCTCTCCGAACCCGGTCGCCATGATGGGCATGATGAATACCGCGTTCTTCGTGGGCAAACCAGATGCGCAGCTTTTATATGCGTTGAAGCGAAAGGTAGATCCGGCGGAGTCCATTCCGGAACTTCTGGCCAAGCTCTACGTTGCGGGCGCGCCGATCGATTTTGGGGCGCTGTATGGGTCCGGCTCCATCATCGCCGCACCGACGGTGCCGTGGAAGAAACAACGGTATTGGACTGCCGCCCGGCCGTCGTCAAGTAATTCTGGATCGGTTTTGGGGCATAAAATCACGCTGCCAGATGGGTCGATCGCCTACGGCACCATGGCAGACGCGGTACCATCACCCATTGCACTGATGGAGGCAGTCATTGCTGATCTCGCGCCGCAGGCGCAACTGACCGCTGTGGAAGAGCATGGCACGCTGCCACCATCGGGTGAGCTGACCATCGTGGCGCGCCGCAACCTCGGCGGTGTTGCCATCGCGGTGCATTCAGTGATGGGCGATACCACCGTGGCTATCGCGGATGGTTTCGCATCGACCATCGCCGGGGACACTGCTCAGCCGGTTTTGGGCAGCCCGGCCGTCGAGGCCAGCGCTCCGGAGCCGGAAGCTGCGGCGGAAGACCCCAGCCTGAAGTGGGACCCAGCCAGTGGCGAAACCGTCGAACAGCGGATGCGGGCGATCGTCTCCGAAGCGATGGGCTACGACATTGAGGATCTGCCGCGCGAATTGCCGCTTATCGATCTCGGCCTCGATTCGCTGATGGGAATGCGGATTAAAAACCGCATTGAGCACGACTTCGATATCCCATCGCTGCAGGTGCAGGCGCTGCGGGATGCTTCCGTCGCCGACGCCGTGGCGTTGGTGGAAGAGCTCGTCGCCGGGCGGGGCAGCGTGGAACCGAAGCCGCAACCTGCGGCAGAAAGCCCAGCTGTGGGCGTCGAAAAGCCAGCTAGTGCGAAGCCGCAAGGCGTCGGTGTTGCACCTCGGGATGCCTCCGAACGGCTAGTATTCGCAACCTGGGCGGGCATCACCGGCGCTGCGGCGCATGGCGTGACCAGCGAATTGCCTGAGCTTAGCGACGAACACGCCGACGCGATCGCCAAGCGTCTCACTGAGCGTTCCGGCGCCGAGATCACGGCGGAACAGGTGAAAGAAGCCGAAACGTTAGAACCGCTCGCCAACCTGGTGCGCGAGGGGTTGGAATCCGAGGTCGAAGGCAATATTCGCGTGCTGCGGCCTCGCCCCGAAGGTTCCACCGCGCCCGCGGTATTCATGTTCCATCCGGCAGGCGGCTCGTCGGTGGTCTACCAACCGCTGATGCGCAGGCTGCCTGCCGACGTCCCGGTCTATGGCGTGGAACGACTCGAAGGCTCGCTCGAAGATCGGGCCGCCGCCTACCTCGACGAGATCACTCAATACGCCGACGGACACCCGATCGTGCTGGGCGGCTGGAGCTTCGGCGGCGTGCTCGCCTACGAAGTCGCATACCAGCTGCGCGACCGCGACATTGACGTGGCAACCATCGCGCTGCTCGATACCGTGCAACCAGCACACCCCGCCCCAGACACGATGGAAGAAACCAAGAACCGGTGGCAGCGCTACTCCGACTTCGCGAAAAAGACCTATGGCCTCGACTTCCCAGTGCCATTCGAACTGCTCGAAACCGCAGGCGAAGACGCACTACTGGCAATGATGGCGGAATTTTTAAGCGAAACCGATGCCTCCGAGCATGGCCTATCCGCTGGCGTTTTGGAACACCAGCGAGCATCGTTCGTGGATAACCGCATCCTGGACAAGATTGACATGCACCGCTGGGCGGATGTCGAAGTGCCGGTGATGCTTTTCCGCGCGGAACGCATGCACGATGGTGCCATTGAGCTGGAGCCTGCCTACGCCGAAATTGCTTACGACGGTGGGTGGTCGGCTATCGTTAATGACTTGGAAATTGTTCAACTGGCGGGCGACCACCTGGCAGTCGTGGACGAACCGGAAATCGGCAAGGTTGGCGTGGCGCTAGCCGAGCGAATCTCCCAACTACAAGGCAAACTTTAATTCCTACGAGGTGTAAAACTTCCATGAGTCTCGATACCACCGCTGGCAAGCTTGCGGATCTCCGTGCCCGCCTTGAAAAGGCACAAGATCCCGGCAGTGAGCGGGCCCGCGCCAAGCGCGACGAGGCAGGCCGCACAACCCCACGCCAACGTATCAACCGGCTTTTAGACCCCGGCTCCTTCGTGGAAATCGGTGCGCTTGGCCGCACCCCCGACGAACCCGATGCGCCATACTCCGACGGCGTCGTCACCGGATATGGCCGCATCGACGGTCGCCCCGTCGCCGTCTACGCGCACGACAAAACAGTCTACGGCGGTTCCGTCGGCGTGACCTTCGGCCGCAAAGTCTGCGAAGTAATGGACATGGCGATCAAAATTGGTTGCCCAGTCATCGGCATTCAAGACTCCGGCGGTGCCCGCATCCAGGACGCCGTCACATCGCTAGCCATGTACTCGGAGATCGCCCGCCGCCAATTGCCGCTTTCAGGCCGCAGCCCCCAGATCTCCATCATGATGGGTAAATCCGCCGGTGGCGCCGTTTATGCGCCCGTCACCACCGACTTCGTTATCGCTGTCGATGGCGAAGCCGAAATGTACGTGACCGGTCCTGCGGTAATCAAGGAGGTTACGGGCGAAGTCATCACCTCAGCCGACCTCGGCGGTGCCCGGCAGCAGGAGAAAAACGGCAACGTCTCCTACGTGGCCACCGATGAGGAAGACGCCTTCAATTACGTCCACGACCTGCTCGCCCGGCTCCCGCTGACCTGCCACGACCCCGGCCCGGAATACGCCGCCCCCTCCGACGAGGAAGTCGCAGACGCAACCGCCCTCGACACCTTCATGCCGGACGACACCAACGCTGGCTACGACATGCACGACCTGCTCGTGCAGCTTTTCGACGACTCCGACATCCAAGAAATCCAGCCTGGCTACGCCCCCAATATCATCACCGCTTTCGCCCGGGTCGACGGCAAATCAGTAGGCGTTGTCGCCAGCCAACCCATCGAATCCGCTGGCTGCATCGACGCCGACGCCGCCGATAAAGCCGCCCGCTTCATCCGCATCTGCGACGCCTATAACATTCCACTGGTATTCATCGTGGACACCCCCGGCTACCTGCCCGGCGTCCAGCAGGAAGAAGTCGGCCTGATTCACCGCGGCGCGAAGCTCGCCTTCGCCCTTGTGGAAGCAACCGTTCCGAAAGTATCCCTCATCGTGCGCAAAGCCTACGGCGGCGCCTACGCGGTGATGGGTTCTAAGAACCTCACGGGCGACATCAACCTGGCGTGGCCTACCGCTCAAATCGCCGTCATGGGTTCCGCCGCCGCCGTCGTGATGATCCAAGGCAAACAGCTCGACGCCGCCCCGCCGGAGCAGCGCGACTACCTCAAGAAGATTTTCATGGATTTCTACGACGAAAACATGACCAGCCCTTACGTCGCCGCCGAACGTGGCTATATCGATGCGATGATCGAACCGAACCAATCCCGCATCGCGCTGCGCCAAGCACTGCGGCAACTTGAGACAAAGAAAGAGCAAGACCTGCCGAAGAAACACACGATTTCTCCGATGTAGCAGATCTCTCACCGGGTGGACAGAAACGAGGCTGTCCACCCGGTTTCGTTTGTTCGCCCAAGGGCCGGAAGTCGGGGATTGTGTTTAACGCCTGGTACTCTCCTGGGGTTTTAGTGCCGGGTGGGTGGAATCTCCGACTTGATGCGGTGATGGGTGTGGAAGTCGGAGATTTCCGAAATTCGGACAGTTCTAGTTGGCATTGACCCCAGGTTTTGCGTCAATCTCCGACCTGTAGAAGTGTGTGGGTGCTTGTCGACGCCGCCAGCGTGGCTTGTGGGTTGGGGTTGTTGTGCTGGTTTTCTGGAGGTCGGGGATTGTGGGCGGCAGTCGGTTCTCTCCTGCGGTTTTGAAGTGTGGTGGGAGGAATCTCCGACTTGATGCGGTGACGGGTGTGCAAGTCGGAGATTTCCGAAATTTGAACAGTTTTAGTTGGCATTGACCCCAGGTTTTGCGTCAATCTCCGACCTGTAGAAGTGTGTGGGTGCTTGTCGACGCCGCCAGCGCGGCCTGTGGGTTGGGGTTGTTGTGCCGGTTTTCTGGAAGTCGGGGATTATGGGTGGCAGTCGGTTCTCTCCTGCGGTTTTGAAGTGTGGTGGGTGGATTCTCCGACTTGATGCGGTGACGGTGGGTTACCCGTTTGGGGGTGTGTGCATTTTTTATGGAACCGATTGGGGTGATGAGTGAGTCTAACTCTATAGAGCACGTTGTCTATTTGGTTTTACACTGGTTGTCAGTGGCGTTGAAAGGCGGTTTTGAGGAAATGGTCAAGAAAATGTCAGTGCGTGCCAGGACTATTCCTAATCAGATGACGGCTCATTCAGCACGCTGTACCGTGTCTGCGGTTGTGGTGTGTTGTGTCTTTCTGCTTTCTGGCTGCGGGTTTTCTACACCTTTGGCTCAGTACTTGGCTGTTAAAAACCAGTCGCAATCCCACCAACAACCAGCGTCATCGCAGGTGGCTGAACCGAAAACGCTTGGTGAGGTGTTGGAAGCCGGTACTGGAACGTTTGACCCTAACGATCCTAATTTCATGGTTTTTGATCCCTGCGGGGACGTAACCACAAAACAATATGAAGAGTTCGGTTTTGTTGTGTCAGATGTTTCTCGGATAACCCGCAAAGATTTTGCTGTGTGTACCCTCAGGCCGAACGATTACTCCAACGGCGACATTGGATTCAATATTGCGACTGATGTTGTCGCATATGAGCATGTAGCCTCATTAGGTCTTATTGTTGATCAACCGTTGGTACCTCTGCCAGATCACTGGTATCAGCATAAACTCTCTGATATTGATGATGAGCTCAGCTGTACGATAGCTGTTCCCACGAATAGAGGGCGACTAACTATTACATCGCTCGGATCGCGGTTGACTTTTGGTCTCACACCCGAGAAGTCCTGTCAGGAAGCAGTAGATATGTTGCAGAAAATCTTTGCTCTGAAAGGATAATCAATGTCCATGCTAATTAATTCGCCATCATTTGTGGCGGCGTTTAAAAGCATCCAAGATGCACAAGTTGATACGCATAGCCTGCTGGGTACCACATTGAAGCAAACACTGAGTGGTGCGTTTTCGTCGTTGTCTGGTTTGCGTGAGTTGGGTGTGAATCATGCGCAGGTGATTCAGGGCGGGGCAGGTAGCGCTCGTGATGTGTTGGCGAGTTTCCGCGATTTGGTTGAGTGGTTGGGGATGAATCTCCGGTTAAACCACATGGCGTTTACTGGTCATGATCTCGCGCTTTCGCGTGGGTTGGATACCGCGGATTCGGGTGGGACGTTTGAGCATGATATTGCGGAGTTTGCGTCGAAACCGGCGGCGTCGTTTGCGGATTTCCCGTTTTTGCCACCTACCCCGGTTCCGTCGGTGTCGTTGGAAACGTTAGTCGCACAGTTGGGGGCGACACAGTCGGGTCAGGCTGCTCAGGCTGCGGCGGATTGGCAGTCGATGGCCACGCAGGCTACGAGTATTGCTACACAACTAGAAGGTATTGCATCCGAGTTGTCGTCGCAGAATCAGGGGATTGCGGCGTTGCGGGCAACCGCGGGGATGAAGGCTACTGCGGCGAAAGCGTCGTATTTCGCGGCGAATGCTACGGAGATGGCTCGGTCGGTGGGGGTGTTGTCGACGATTGCTCCGCATTTTCATACTCAGGCATCTCAAGCGTTGTCTGCGTTGCAGACTATTGCGAACCCTGCGGAAAAAGAAGCAGCAGAGAAGTTGTATCTGACAGCATTTCATGGGGTGTATAGCGGTGCGTTATCCCAAGCAGTACCAGTGATTCGGAATTTGATGATTGATAACAGTGCTGGTGTTGGTGGTGGTAGTGCCGCAATCGGGTCGGATTCTACTGGCGCACCGCCCTCACCTGCGACGAGTACGCTTCATCCTGTGGGGATGGGGACACAGGCCGCATCGACTGCGACTCTTCCAACTACTGGTGGGGTGGGTGCACCGGCAGCACCGGCACCGGGTATGCCACCGATCACGGGGCTTCCTACTGGAGCAGGAGCAGGTGGTTCCGGTGTGTCAGGTCATGCGCCGGTGTTTAGTGGACTGACACCCGGCATGGGTGGGAATAATCGTTCCGGGTTAAGCGGTGGTGGGAGTGTTCCTGCGTCTGGTGGGCTCCGCCACGGGCACTCCGCTACCAGTGGTGGTCGTAGCAACGCTGGTACTGGCATGGGTGCCGGTATGAACGGGATCGGTGGTTACGGTATGGCCGG
>NZ_JAUNKC010000020.1 GCF_030532965.1 Corynebacterium sp. | reverse complement strand
ACCCCACCACCAACACACCCAAACAACCTAAGCTTTTGAAATGAGACCGCTATAAAAAGGTTCTTCCAAATCAGATCGAGGACATTCGTCCGGTAATAGATCAAGATTACGTCACCTTGGTCACCTGCACTCCGTATGGAGTTAATACACATCGGTTGTTGGTACGTGGCCAACGAACGGAAGTGCCTAATGACTTCAACCAGTCGCACCAACCTACTTTACCGTGGCAATGGTGGATGACGCTGTCCGTGGCACTATCAGCATGCATCTTTGGGTATTTGGCTTGGTGGATGGGCTTTGGTGTACGACGACAAAATGCACCATCAACAATTGGGGCGATGGAATTATGATGAAAACGAAACTGCCTATTTTTTCAGTCGGATTGCAACTCAATGTGTTGTTAAGTTGCGCAATTTTAGTAGGCCTGTTCGTCATGGTTTCAACGGTGAACGCTAGAGCTAACGAATTGGCTGGGCCGTATTCCGTTCAAGTATATAAGACAATCAGCGAATCTGGTTACCCGGGTGTTGTGCAGGAAGGGGTTAGTTTCAGATTACGCAAGGTAAGCAACATTGACCCCACCACTGAAGAAGGCCAAAAACAGCTGTCGGAATTGGATTTACGCGCAGCGATTCGGTTACCGCGGATTGGTGTTGATCGGTTCGAAAGAACAGTTTACAAAAATGGTCACGCCGTGGCGTCTTTTATGGGTTTATCAGCAGGAGTATACGTTGTGGAGGAACAGCCATTTAGGCGCGGCGATATAGCTTATTCAGTTACAGAACCATTTGTAGTATCTGTACCGACCGATGCTTTTTCAGATGTGGTAGAAATTCATACAAAACACCAACCGCAAATTCTCATTAAACATGCGGACCGCGAGGTCGTTTCTTCTAGCGGGACTCTCCGCTACGCGCTAGATGCAAACGTTCCGTTACCCGACGCTAACAATCGGCTGCATCGGTTCTTATTTATTGATGAACTAGTAGACGGGCAAGAGCTTGTGGGGGTCAACGTGCATGCGTATCAGGCTGTGTCTTTGAGCACTTCGGATGCAAAATTTAATGACAGATCGGAACCCGGAGTACTACTAAGCCATGCGGTCCGGGTTAACGGTGCTCGGGTGGAAGTGGAACTTGATCGAATTGGATTGGAAACACTAGCCCAGTTACGCATACATAACCCGCTAATTACGGTTCGAGCCACCTTAACCGTGCAAACTGATGATTGGTATCCAGAGCGGCATGTTTTGGTCAATAAAGCTTATCTATATACCGATGGACGAAATCCCGATTCTGACCCGAACTTTAGCCAAGCAGTGGAATCTAATGTCGTTCGTGTCATTGTGACGCGAACCCGGCCAAATCTTGAACCGCTTTTCGAGGAATCCGATGCGGGAATTAACTCGGGAAGTGGAAATTCCAATACCATACATGCGAAAAACGAGCGCTTATCCTTGGCGAATACTGGTTCAGCGTTAACTCTGTTTATTGGATTCGGCGCTCTTCTTCTGTTTCTTGGATGGCGGATTATTCGGAGTCAGCGTCCCGGCAATTCTTATACGGTTTAAGGCTAATTGGCTAGAAAAGGAGATTGATCATGCCGACTCTTACGTTGCGGATACGTCACATTCTGGCTGATATTGCCATCTTTGTTACGGTAGTGCTGCTTGGGCTAATGGGACAAAGTGTTGTATTTGCACCGACAGTGCGTGCTCAGTCAAACACACAATCATTCGACCCAGCCAAATGTCAGTTTCGCGAATTCACGGGGGCGACGAGCGAATTAAATGAATCATTATGTTGGATCAACTTCAAGGACTTTGATTTCGAACAAGCCCGCTCCGTTGGGTCGGACATGGAAATTCGGCTAGACCCATATGTATTACGGTTCAAAGTCAATGTGCTTGACAAAGGCTCAGAAATTAGATCTATGCAGGCGCGCGATCTAGTTGTGGGAAGCGAGTCCTTTAATCCAACGACTTCTAGTATCCGGAATCGTAGCGGTGATCGTTATGTGGATACTGCCACGAAAATTACTTGGGATAAAGCTCTATTCGGTCGTACAGTCGAGGCTGATGGTGTGCATCATAGGTTTTTTGTTCCAGAATCCGGAAGCGATCATGAACCCGTGCTTGGTACCACTAGGCGACAGCGTTCTACGTCAACAGGGATTAATCCGAGGATTCGATTTTCGAATATTAGGTTTGAGCACATTGATGGGCAGCGTCCACAGTTCTCACTGATCGTAGCAGACGGTGAATCGACGACAAACGATCGGGTTAATTCTGCTCCAGAATTTATCGGTTTGAAATCCTTTGCAGGCGGTAGATTTACTCAGCTTCCTTCGGCCGAAGCTCCACAAAATTCAGGAATACCAGCTGCCCCAACTTGCGGTGGTGGGATAAAAACAGATTTTTCCCAATCGGAGAGAGAAGCCGGAAGGACAATAGATTATCAGTATGATTTGTACTGCTTGGGTGGTACGGCCCGTCCCGGTCACCGTGGTGCGCAGCGTAGTGGTATTTTCTTTGCAAAAGTTGAAAATCCTAAGGACTTTGAAGTAACGCTTGGTGGTATTCAAAATCAGGGAGTCGCTTTTGCTGTACAAGTACGTACAGTCAGTGCCAACGTCCAAGTAACGCGGCAAGCAGAAAATGAAGTTTTGGATGCGTCTGGGCGTAAGATTAGACATTCCGATTTTAGAATAGAAACTCGGGTTGTTGATGCCACAACTGGTGTACGGTCACCATTAGGGAGCACTCAGACGGTATTGAGTAGGACCAATCCAGCGCAAAAAGGTTCTAGCTTCATTGGGACTGCCGGACAAAAACTTGAATTTTTCTCAACTGTGTCTAAAACCGTTAGCAATGATGAGCAAGTTCTAGCTCGGTACCGGCCCGAATGGCATTGCACAAAGCAACAAAGACCCGGTGCAGAAAAAGTGCCAATACCTGCAGAAATAACGACTGAATCAAATAGGCCACAAACAACGGCGTCTGTTGATGTTCCTGAAGACGGTATTGTTGAGTGCACCGTTATCTGGGGAGAGAGATATCCACGCACTGGGGTAATTAGAGTTTCTAAGACAAAACACTCAAATGTTCGAGAAGAGGATTTTCGGTTTGAGTGGAATTGCGAACCTCCTGATCCTCAGTTTCTGGTGGGGTATGAGTTCGTAGCTCCGCGCCTTTTATCTGGTAGTCGAACGGTGCAGGCTGGTAGAAGTTTCAACATCACTAATTTGCCAATTGGCGCCCGGTGTACAGTTACCGAGACTGGTGGACCAGCAACCCAGAAATTGACGTATCGGGTCAACAATACCGTTGTGTCGCCGCACGAAGCGATTGCTGTTGGAACAACGACCACACAATTGGTATCTCATTCCGAGGTTGTGAACGACAAGATTAATGTTCAATTGAAGTCTGAGCTGTCATATATTGATTCTGAAACAAGATCTGTACGGCATGACAATCATGATGCTCGTATTAGTTTTCGTTGCGAAAACTTGCCTGAACATATTGCGGAGTTGACCTATCACCACATGTCGCGTTTTTTGCCGGTTAATGAAGCATTGGCGATAAACAAGACATGTATTATCACCTATGACCAAAACCGCAGCCAGGAGGAAAAGCGGGTTGGTTATATTGATTCGGTGTCGCTGGAGTACAACAACCAAGAAATACCTGGGGTGTTGCAAGGCAATCCAAAGGATGGTGTTTTCACTTTTGATATTCGACTGCCGGACAGCACTGTCTCTGACGCAGTCATTAATATGACGGTTAAACCCCGGTTGCGTCTAGAAAACAACGTACTGGAAATCTCCAAGATCAATACCGGCCCGGCTGCAAGCCGACTAACTGCTACTTCCTCCGTGGTTCAATGGCGGTGCTACATTCCTGGCATTGATCACCCCCTGGAGGGCCGGATCAATGCCACCGCGAACCCGCAAACAACGTCCCATATCCCATACGATGCCACCTGTTTCGTGTGGGAAGTGGACCCAACCTTGCCGAACGGGGTGGTCCAAGAAGGTGAAACCACCGTGGAACGTGTAGACGGTAGTACCCGCTACACTCTGACAAACTCCCAGGCAAAACAAGCTATCCGGAATTCACCACACCACATCCAACCGTTGAAACCGGGTGTAAACAAAGTGGTGTTAACCAGCAAGTACATTCATAAAACGGCACCATTACGGGTAGCCATTACCAATGTTGGTCCCGCCGCGCACCATTCGACTATCTCCGCCTACCCGCTGCAATACAATTGCGGCGTCACCACGCTCGATGGTCCGAATGGTCCGCTCACCATTGTATTGGCTGGTTCCACCACCGTGGCAGCGGGTGTTCCGACGGCATTGCGATTTAATGGGCAGCATAAAGATTTAGTGACAAACGGCGCTGGTGAGTTGCAGATTCCTGTTGGCAATACATGTTCAGTGACGGTTGATCGATTATGGCTACCGCCGGGAATTGGCGCACAGGTACCGGTCGTGCCGAACGTGGAAATCCAGGAGGGTGATAACACCGTCAACGCGGAGGTTAATTACACCTATCTCGGTGAAGGACTGACCGTTGCCGCCACATTTGGTACTAATCCAGAATTGGCGCAACCAATTCCCACCGCCGTGGTATGCAGCCGCCCGGGAATCATCGGCATTTTCAGTCGAGTGTTTGAATTAAGCCCCGACTCGCCGCGGGTGCAATTTACCCCGGAGGAAGTTCCAGCGGCTAGTGACTGCGCGGTGACAATGGCGGAGGACTCCGGCAACCGTAGCCTCGATGGGCGTCGCGCCTTGAGCGTACGTTCGCTTGGGCTAACGGGCCTGGCGGATACCAACGTCACCGATAACCGCAAGCTTGAGGTTTATCGGATTCGGATTCCCGACGAAAACTCCGTCATCAATATCCAGGCCGATTATGAGTACGTCATGCGCACGGTCGGTTTCGCCGTGACCAATGTGGAAAAGCGCCCAGAACTGGGGGTCTTCGCGGATTATCCAGAGACCCAGAACTTCGAGCCCAACGCGTCGATCACCTGCCAATTGCCTAACGGGACGGAACAGCAGCATGTGGTTTCGATGGGGCGGGACCCGGCCGCTGCGCAGATTACCGTTCCGGCGTTCTCGCAGTGCAACGCCAGCCAAGGAGCGGTACAGCTGCCGGACACCGTCACGGTGGAAACAGCTTCAGTCACCTTGGAACGTACTGGCGATTCCACCATTGGCTTCGCCGCCACTGAGGATAACCAGGAGGTTCGGTTCACCAATACCTTCGACCGGGCTGCAACCTCAATAACGGTTGCTACCAGCTTCGATGTGCCCAATAATGCCGCCGTCGGCGGTACCGTTATCCCGGCAACCGCGACTGCTGCCGCGACGGTAACGTGTACCCACGGTGGCCGGGAGGTCTTTAACCGACAGGTGGATCTACAACCGGGGGATAACCCGGTAGCGGACGTGCCTGCTGGCCTTGAATGTAAGGTCGCAGCGCGCAACGCCGCCCTTGAAGTGGGGTTCACCGTCGACGGGGCGCAGGATCAGCGTACCGCCTACTTAGATCCCGCGGTCCGGTGGACCATCACCGATGGTGGGCAAACATCTGAGGCTTCCGGCAGCGACGCCGCCGACGAAACCACCAATGCCTCGCCGAGCTTTCGCACCGTCACCGATCACGGCGGCACCGGCAATGCCAACCGGGTCAGCTACGCCGCCCGCTACCAGTGGCGGATGGGGCAAGTGGATTTCGCCAAGAAGGTCACCGGTGCTGTCAATCACCTCGATGCTTTAAAGCGCGCGGCGCGGGACCTTGAGTTTTCCTTCACCGCTACCTGCGCGAGCCCCGATGCCACCGCCGTGGATTCCTCCGGCCTGTTAGCAACCATGCCATTGTCGCGCTTTACCGGCACGGACGCGGTAGCCGTCGGCAAGATGCGTGCGCCGATTGGATCGGTCTGCACGATCACCGAATCCCAAGATCAGCAACTGCCGCAGGGCTTTAGCATCACGCCGCAGCCCGACGCCCAGGTCACGGCATCGCTTGACGACGCCACCCCGCAGCGGCTGACAATGACGAACCACGTCACCCGAGCAACCACTCCATACGAGGTGATCGTTGCAACCGCTGGCGAAGACTCCCTGCGGCACGGCGACACGCAGCTGCAATTCCACTGTGTCCACGATGGACACAAGGTCGACATTGCGGTACCAACCGTGACGGTGGCAGGGGCGAAGCAGCCGCACCTCCTGCAGCTCACCGACCTGTCCCGTGTTGCGATGGACACCGATAATCCGGTCTATCACCTGCCAATCGGTGCCAAGTGCACGGTGACTGCGGGCGGTTCGGCGCTCGACCCGCGCCCGGAACTCAAAGCAGTGGGCTCGCCGGCGCACCGCGTTCCGCCGACGGTCTTCGCGCTGGGCGATAAGGTGGTGCGCAATCAGCCGGACGGTGACGTCGCCGAATTCGGCGACTATTCCATCGACGATGGAATCCTTGCGGCCTGGAACAAGCACAGTTTCACCTTCACCGTCGATGAGCTCACCGACGTCGACTCCGTTCCACTGTTTGCGATTTCCCAACTAATCCGCGACAAAGTGGACGTCACCGTCGGTAAGACGATCGCTGGTACTGCACCAAAAACGGAATTCCCGGTAGCTGTCGATTGCGGCACCGCGGTCTCCGCCGGTGACGTGAGCCCGCGCCGGGACTTGCGGGTAACGGACGTCCCTGTCGGCTCGGCGTGTTCGATTACCGAAACGCACGGCGGCACCGGTGACGGCAGCACCCCAACCGTCGACTGGGATTTCGGCGCGGGTCTTGTGGCGCAACAACCGCCACAGAACGAAACCGCACTGGTCACGGTGCAGCCTGTCGCTGAAGTGGGGGACTCCTCTGCCGATACCGACCGGTGGCGGATGGGCATCCGCAATAGTTATCCGCAGTTGAGTCTGACCCGCAGCATCGCCGGTGCTGGCATTCTTGGTGCGATCGTGCTGCCGCCTGATGCGACTACCGCCACCGTGGAATATACGGTGCGCAATGATGGGGCGACCCCATTGCGCGGGATCATGATCTCGGAGGACAACAGTCCGCTTGCGGGGTGCACGGTTCCGGATCTTAACCCCGGCGCGAGCCACACGTGTTACAAGGACATGACGTTGGCTCAACCGGGTGTGATGGAAACACACGAGGGCCATGCGACCGCCGCCGCCACCGATACTCACAATCGGTTGACGGCTACCGCATCGACCACTGTCATTCGGCTTCCGCTTGGCGGTGCCTGGCAACTACCGGATACCGGTGTCCGCACATTGGTATTGATTCTGTTGCTGGGGCTTGCGGTTCTTGGTTTCGCGGTGGTGCGGTATATCCGTTCCGCCCGCAGCGAGGCCGTGAGTTAATGCACTTGCTTTTCGACGCCTCCCGGGCGCCGGGAAGCACGTGTAGCTAACAGAAAAATTGGCAAATTCTTAACATTTTCAATCACCTTGCCCGACAAGCAAGACTGCACATACCCTATTTCATTTGGTTATTTGCGCTGTGCTTATCGACGGGTGTGATTGAAATGTCGAACATTTGCTAATTATATTAAGTAAATACTAAACTTAAGCTTAAAGTTGGGTGGGTTTTCCGAAAAGTGCCCACAACTGAACGCACAAGTTTGCGATCGCCCATCTCGGGCGTCGTTGTTTCTACTACGACAAGGGAATGTGATGTCAAGGACTCGCCACGCGCGAAACCGCACCGCGGCAGTAATCGCCGCAGCCGTTGTAGCCTTCTCAGGCACCGTATTTAATCCAGTTGTATTTCCACTGGCCAGCGCCCAGCAGAATGATCCAGCGCCTCGCTCAGCGGCGCACACCATGGATCTAAACCAGCCAGTATCGTTGACGATTAAGAAGCGTCAGGGTGATCCGTTAGATGACGCTCAGGCGGCAGCTTTATTGCCAGGCATTAATGATGCGGAGTTCAAGATCGAAAAGATCACGCTTCGGGATCAAGGCCAAGATGTTGCACTGAATACGGACAAAGCTTTTCAGCTTCTTAAGGATATGACGGCGGAGCAACTGGGTAACTCACAAGTCCAGGAGCTTGTTCGGGTCAAGACTACCGGTAATGGAGAAGTCACTGTCGATCAAACCACCAACCCAGGTTTTACTGCAGGTGTTTATCGTGTTACCGAATTGCAAAGTGGTGAATATTCGGTAGCAAAGCCGTTCCTTGTCGTGCTTCCTACAACCGATGCCTCTGGAAAATGGGTTTATTCTCGCGATGTGATTCCAAAGGGCCAGCCAGTAAAACCAACCAAAACTGTTGAGCCGATAAACGCAACGGTCGGAAATACTCTTAGCTACACGATCAGCGCTCCTGTTCCACCCGGAGAAATCAGCAGGTTTACGATTCTGGATACCTTGGTGCAAGACCTGAGTGTTGCAAACGTTGTGAGTGTCAAAGCTGTTGCTGGTGGTGGCGTGAATGAAGACCTCACCAACGGAAACTACTATCAACAAGTAGCGGCGGGGCAGAATTTAAGCCTGACCTTCAATCAGGACGGCTTCAATAAACTGATGGAGTTGCGTAAAGCACAGCCAGAGCTGAAAGTTGTTGTATCTTTCACTGCCACCGTCAACTCGGTTCCGGGAACTGGAATTATCACCAACTTTGCAAGTGTTGAGCTGCCGAACGGGCTCCAGCTAGACACCAAGGTTCAGGGGGAGCCGACAAGCACAACCTTTGGTGATTTGACTGTTAACTTGACTGCAGATGGCGCGCAGCCTGGCGAAAACGTTGCTGGTGGGCAATTTGAGCTTTATCGCTGTGAGGACACTGGCAATAACAAATGGCGTGTCCAAGGTGATCCAGTCCCTATGAATGAAGTCGCACAAGGAAATCAAATCTTGACCAAGATTGAGTCTAAAGACTTCGGCGGGGCCCAGCAGGGCGAGTCTAAAGCGCTAGGTTTCAACGTCCCAACCAAATATTCGAACTCTAATGGTGATTTGAAGTTCTGCGTGATTCAGACCAAGGCTCCAGAAGGCTACATGCGTAATCCGGAACCGCAGCCAGTTCAGGTGGACCAGGCTGGTCGAGTTCTCACTGCGAATGTTGTGAACTACAAGGACAGTATCATTGGTCAGTTACCTGCGACGGGTGCGAAGGGTGTTGGTTTGATCCTGCTGTTGGGCTTGCTGCTTACGGCACGGGGTCTGTACACCAGCTACCGGGATCGCAAGGTGGCGTAACTTTAAAAAGCAAAGCTAGTTAGGGTGGGCGGTGTGCCTTGGCCTAACTGGCTTTTTGCATTGTGTGGTGAAAGGGTAAGGCGAAATGGTGCTGGTGATGGGGCGTCGAGAAGCGGAGGCGTCGACAAGCAAAAAGCGGTCGCGGCGCAGCTTGCTCTGGGTGGTTGTTGGGGTGTTGGTATTGCTTTACCCGATGGTGGCCACCGTCTATAACGACTACAAGATTCACCAGCAGGCGGCGACCTATGGGAAATCAGTGGCGCGGATCGACCCGCCGGAACAATTGGAGCACTACCGGTTCCAGGCGCACGCGTATAACTCGTGGCTTGCCCAGCAGGGGCACCACGCCCGCCCGGCGGTGCCGACCGACCCGGGGTTTGATCGGTACATGGAGACGCTGAACCCGCCGGAAACATTCGGCGTGATGGCGCGGATTCGGATACCGAGCATCGGGGTGGATTTGCCGGTGCGCCACACCACCAACAACTCAGTGCTGTATGAGGGGGCGGGGCACATGTACGGTTCATCGCTGCCGGTGGGGGGAATGGGTACGAACGCTGTGATCTCAGCGCACACGGGGATGGTGGATGCTAGCATGTTTGACAATCTGCCCAGGGTGAAAGACGGGGCGCTCATTCGGATAGATGTGCTGGGGACGTCACTGTACTACCAGGTGGTGTCCCGGCAAGTGGTGGCGCCGGAGGATTATTCGGCGGTGGAATACCACCATGATCGGGATTTGCTGACGTTGATAACCTGCACCCCCTATGGCATTAATACCGACCGGTTGTTGGTGCTTGCCGAGCGGGTAGACCCCGCGCCGGTGGGGGCGGATAAGGAAACCACGGTGTGGTTCCGGTGGTCGTGGTGGATGATCGCAGACGCGGCGATTATCAGCTGCGTGGTAATCGGTGTCACCGGCTGGGAGTTGCGGCTGGCGTGGCGGCGTCGAAAAGCAAAGTCGCAGGCAGGAGGCGAACGCTAGCGCCGCGTGGGTGGGCGGCGTACACTGTGCGGTGTAAAAGTTACGGTTTAGTAGGTTTTGTGTATCTGCTGGCCCCGCACATCAAAGGTAGGCGTTACATTATGACGGAAACCCCAGCACCCCGCATGGTTTCAGTCACGCGCAGTCGACTAGACCGAGGGCCCAGGCCCAAAGCCCGTGGCCTATACCACCATATCGCCGCGTATCTGGCGGGCATTTCCGGGGCGGTGCTGGTAACGTTCGCCTGGCTGCGCACCCCGTGGCCGGTAGGGCTAGCCACCACCGTCTATGCCGTGGCGGTCGTGGCGTTATTCGGAATTTCAGCCGCCTACCACCGGGGGCCGTGGCGCAGCGAACGGGCGGTACACGCCTGGAAAATCGCCGACCACTCCACGATCTCAATCTTCATCGCCGCCACCTACACCCCGGTCGCGGTACTAAGTCTTAATCCCCACGACGCATTCTGGCTGCTTCTAGTCGTGTGGGCAGCCGCAATCGCAAGCGTTGGGCTTACCTTTATCCGTCACCCCAGGTGGCTGGACGTCATCGTCTACTTGGTGCTGGGGTGGGCGGTCGTGCCGCTTCTACCCGCGCTCCTGGCCAACGCGGGACCGGCGGTCGTGAGCCTGCTGGCCGCAGGCGGAATCGTCTACAGTCTAGGGGCAGTCGTGTACGCGCTGCGCTGGCCGGGGAGAAACGCCCACCTGATCGGCTACCACGAACACTTCCACGCCGCCACCATCATCGCCGCGATCTTGCACATGGTCGCAATCTGGATCCTGGTGGCGCGGGTGTGAACCAAACCGGAGCCTATTAATCCTTCGGCTCTATGCTCGGGCGAGCCATCAGCGGTTTCGGCGCGTAGGCGGCGCGCAATTCCCGAAGCGTGGCGGCGTGCTCCCACAACCTGATGTCCTCTTCAGTGCGGGGCCTAAACTGCCGGGCCGGAAGCGGAATGCCGTCAATATCCACCCCGACGTAGGTCACCGTGGCGTGGATAGCAGTCTCCAATTTCTCCCGGCCGCCCCGAGGCGCGCCGGAACGCACATGCACGCTGACCTGCATGGAACGGGCGTCGGTGCGCATCAGGCGGGCATCCACCTCAATCAAATCACCGATCTGAATCGGTCGGTAGAACCGAATCCCGCCCGCATACACAGCAACCGTATGCTCCCCGGACCACTCCATCGTGCAGGCAGCGCCGGCCTCATCAATCCACTCCATGGCGGTGCCACCGTGCACCTTGCCGCCCCAGTTCACATCGGTCGGCTTAGCCAAGAACCGCGTAATCAACCGAGGCGCATCGGAAGGGCCGTCGTAGGTTTGCTTTTCCATCTCCATCTCAATGGCTTTGCGCAACCCAATGCGGGACGTAGCTGCATCCTGCACCCGCTTCTCATCATCATTACGCGGCTCAAACGGCGGAACCGGGGTAGGGGTGCCGGTCTCCGGATCCTTAGCCACGAAGATCACCAAACAATCGCAAGCCCGAGTGAACACACCCTCGCGCGGATCGGCGGATAACACCTCGTTGACAATGTGCATGGAGCTACGGCCAGTCATAGCAATCCGGGACCGCACCTCCACCATATGGCCGCTCGGGATAGGGCGGGTGAAATGGATATGGCCTACATAGGCGGTCACGCAATAGGTGCCAGACCAGCCGACCGCGCAGGCATAAGCAGCCTTATCTATCCACTCCAAAACCCGGCCGCCGTTAACGCCGTGGTTACCGGCCATGATGATGTCCGTCGGGGCTGCCATAAACCGCAGCGTCAACTCCGGGGAACGCGGAACCGAAATCGGGGTTTGATGGTCAGGGACAGAAGAACCAGATTGCTGATCGGAATGTGTAGATGCGCTGCCAGTAGTCATGTTCACACCATACCCAAAAAATCCCACACCTAGCACCCCAATAACCACAACCCACCCCGAACAATCCGCCCGGTTAAGATGAAAAAATGGCCCCACGCAAAGTCGACCCCAAACAGATGCGCGCCGCAGTGACGGAACTAGCCGAATGGATCACCCACCCGTGCGACGAAACGCCAGGTGGTGGGGGTGACAACGCCCCCAGTCGGGCGGCGTTGGCCGCCGCGGTGCGGTTAAGTGTGCACACGCTCGGCGAGATCGCGCCAGGCGGCAGCGTTGAGGTGCGGGTGCCGCCCTTTGCCGCGGTGCAGTGCATCGCCGGTCCGTCCCACAATCGCGGCACCCCACCTAATGTTGTGGAAATGGATCCGCGTACCTGGCTTCGGGTTGCAACTGGAGTGGAATCGCTCGTAGGAAATCCGAAGGTAACCATGTCGGGTACCCGCGCGCCGGAGGTCGCCCAGTGGTTGCCGTTGCTGCGACTGTGAAGCTTTAAAGGGGGTGGGTGGGAAGTCAACGAATAGTTGGATGGTGGATTCGCCGAGGGTGGTTGTCCTTGGTTGATGCGACCTGGCCTGCGCCAAGTCGCAGCCGGTGCGGGTATACGCATTAGAAGGTGTTATAGGTTATGGTCTAGCATGGGTTGAGTGGCACAGATTAAGCAGCCGGTAGAACAGTTGGAAAGCGTTTCGGTCACTTCTTCTCTTTCTGGGTTTGACGACCAGGGGGAACAAGCCCCACGGGAAGAATGTGGCGTTTTTGGCGTATGGGCTCCCGGTGAGGAAGTTTCAAAACTCACCTATTTCGGATTATTTGCCCTACAGCACCGAGGCCAAGAAGCTGCCGGCATCGCGGTGGGGGACGGCCAGCAAGTGGTTGTGTTCAAGGACTTGGGGTTGGTATCCCAAATCTTCGACGAGCAAACTTTAGAGTCCCTCAAGGGCGACGTGGCTATCGGCCACACCCGCTATTCCACTGCGGGTGGTGTGACGTGGGAAAACTCCCAGCCCATGTTCCAGGTTGCGCCCGACGGCACCGACGTGGCGTTGGCGCATAACGGCAATCTGGTCAACTACTTAGAGCTTCTCGACGAAGCCAGCACCCTTGAGCTTGTCGACGCCCAGACGCACCCCTCCGACTCGCACGTCATGACGGCACTGCTTGCCCACGGCATCACCACCGGCATGAAGGTTATCGACTCCGCCCGGCTACTACTGCCACGGGTCAAAGGCGCGTTCTGTTTAACCTTCACCGATGGACACACCCTCTATGCCGCCCGCGACCCGGAAGGGGTCAGGCCACTATGCCTGGGTCGGTTGGAAAAAGGGTGGGTGGTCGCCTCCGAAACCTGCGCTCTCGATATTGTGGGCGCGTCCTTTGTCCGGGAAATCGAGCCAGGCGAATTAGTTGCGATCGACGAAGCGGGGGTACGGTCGGAGAAATTCGCCGTACTACGCCGCAAAGGCTGCGTTTTTGAATACGTGTACCTCGCTCGCCCTGACTCGGTCATTCGAGGCCGCAGCGTTAACGAATCCCGCCTGGAAATCGGCCGCAGGCTGGCCAAAGAATTCCCGGCAGACGGTGATCTGGTCATCCCGGTTCCCGAATCCGGCGTCCCGGCGGCGGTGGGGTTCGCCCAGGCGTCCGGGATTCCGTTTGGCCAAGGGCTGGTGAAAAACGCATACGTGGGACGTACCTTCATCCAACCCTCGCAGACGCTTCGACAATTGGGAATCCGGCTCAAGCTCAACCCACTACGCGAAGTGCTCCACGGCAAGCGGTTGATCGTGGTGGACGATTCCATCGTTCGGGGCAACACGCAGCGCGCACTTATTCGGATGCTCCGGGAAGCCGGTGCGGCGGAAGTGCACGTGCGTATCGCATCGCCTCCGGTGAAATGGCCGTGCTTCTACGGTATCGACTTCGCGAGCCCAGGCGAGCTCATCGCCAACGCGGTGACCGGGGATAATGAGGAAGAAATGGTGCAGGCGGTATGTACCGCCATCGGTGCGGATTCGTTGGGATTCGTCTCCACCGAGTCCATGGTGGCAGCCACCGAACAGCCACGCTCAGAACTGTGCTGTGCCTGCTTCGACGGCGAATACCCCTTGGGGTTGCCTGCCGGTAACCCCAATGCGGAGCTGGTATCAGCGCTGCAACGCGGCTCCTGCGGCGGCGTGGACTAGCTCGTGTA
Source organism: Corynebacterium sp. (assembly GCF_030532965.1). Taxonomy (GTDB): domain Bacteria; phylum Actinomycetota; class Actinomycetes; order Mycobacteriales; family Mycobacteriaceae; genus Corynebacterium. Next base: position 41,552 of record NZ_JAUNKC010000020.1, on the reverse strand, counting down.
TTGGCGGTGGGCCCTGGCGTCGAAAAGCACGCTAGTAACCAGCCGTAACCGTTAGTGTTAACTTACAACATCCACTATTTTTTAAGGACGTATAGGTACCCGAAATGACCGATAACCCGAACAACGCGCACGATGGAAAAGCCGCGGACGAAGCCGTGTCCTACGCCGCAGCAGGTGTTGACATCGAAGCTGGCGACCGTGCCGTCGAATTATTCGCACCCCTGGCCAAGAAAGCAACCCGCCCCGAAGTACGCGGCGGATTAGGCGGCTTCGCTGGGCTGTTCGCCTTGGGCAAATATCGGGAACCACTGCTTGCCGCCGGTTCGGACGGGGTAGGCACCAAACTTGCGGTGGCGCAGGCGATGAATAAACACGACACCATCGGCATCGACCTGGTTGCCATGTGCGTGGATGATCTGGTGGTCTGCGGCGCGGAGCCGCTGTTTTTGCAAGACTACATCGCTATCGGAAAAGTGGTGCCGGAGCACGTGGCCGAAATCGTTTCCGGCATCGCGGAGGGCTGCATCCAGGCAGGCTGCGCGCTTCTAGGCGGCGAAACCGCCGAACACCCCGGCGTGATGGAACCCGGCGACTATGACGTTTCCGCCACCGCGGTGGGTGTTGTGGAAGCCGACGAATTACTCGGCCCGGACCGGGTGCGCAATGGCGATGTGGTTATCGCCATGGCATCCTCCGGCCTGCACTCCAATGGTTATTCCCTGGCCCGCCACGTGCTGCTGGAAAAGGCGAGCTTGCCGCTGGACGGTTTCGTCGAAGAGCTAGACCGCACCTTGGGTGAAGAGCTGCTGGAGCCAACCCGGATCTATGCCAAGGACTGCTTAGCGCTTGCCGACGAATGCGAAGTGCACACGTTCTGCCACGTCACCGGCGGCGGACTCGCTGGAAACCTCGCGCGGGTGATCCCGGACGGCCTGGTTGCGGAACTAAACCGCGCCACCTGGACCCCCGGCCCCATCTTCCGCCTGATCCAAAACGTGGGCACGGTGCCGCAGGCGGAGATGGAAAAGACCTTCAACATGGGGGTGGGCATGGTCGCGGTCGTAGCACCGCAGGACCGCGACCGGGCCTTGGCTATGCTCACCGCCCGGCACATCAATGCGTGGGAATTAGGTACCGTGCGTACCGCAACCGATGCTGATACCGAATCGGTCATCATGTCGGGTGCGCACCCGGGCCACTAAGACTAACGCCAGACTTACGGCTGCGCCCGGCGGCATGGGACGCGGGGCGAACGTATGGGGTGTGCAGTGTTAGGTAGCCAGCGGTGATTTATTCTGGCTATCAAAGGGTGTGAATTTAACGATAAAAGCGACGGCGGAATTGCGGATTTCCGGCCGTCGCTTTCGGTTATCCTGCGACAACGGCGAAGCGACTTAGGTGATGTGTACACTTCGATGGTGACTGAATGGAGCACGATCTTAATGGATACACATTACGAATTCACCGGGGAAACGTGCCAGCATGCAGGACGTACCCTACACCGGATTAGGACACTAAAAGACATTCCAGCCGTAGGCGCAAAAGCTTACGACATTGGGGGCTGGATCGAATCACCGCACAACCTTCCGTATGGGATAAACCCCGGCTGGGTCACAGATGATGCAAAAGTGTACGGCGCGGCGCAAATAACCACAGGGGCGGTCATCGGGGGACAAGCAGAAGCATTAGATGAGGTATTAATCGCCAATAAATCAGTGGTCGGCGATAACGCCCGCATTCACGGCTGGTCGCAGGTGCTCGAAGGGGGACGCGTCGGCGGCAACGCCCAAGTTCACGGGCGGGCAACGGTGAAACATCACGCGCAATTATTCGACAACGCCGAAGCCTATGACGACGCGGTCATCGCCGACGGGGCGCGCGTCTACGGCAATAGCCGCGTTTTCGGCTTCGCCCACGTCAGCGGCAATGTTGACGTCAAAGACTTCGCGCGGGTATGGGGGCACGCCCGGGTGGTTGAGGGAATGATCTACGACGACGCCCAGGTCTCCGGGACCGCCCGCGTCACCGGTTTCGCCCACGTTCTATCCAGTGCGGAGGTGACCCATTCCAGTCATATTTTCACCTTGTATCCGATGGGCCGCGCACTAGACACCGTCACCATGTACCGCACCATTCACGGCGGCCACATGGTCGCTATCGGGTTTTCCGACGGCACCCCACCGTGGTGCGGTTCGGTCATTGAACTTGCCGCCAAGGCGCAATCGCTTTTCGACGACTGGTGGTCCCACGACGGGGTTTCCAGGGAATTGCAGCAAAGCTGGTTAGAAGAATTTACCAACCTTGTTCCCGCATTCACCGCCCGGTTGGAAACCTGGGCCCTGCAAGAACGAATGAAGGCCGAATAATGCACGTTAACAGCACAACCCAGCCGCATTTCACTTTCACCGGCGCCACCCAAGTTTTCGCCGGACATACATTGCACCAAATCAAAGCCCTCATCAACATCCCGCACGCCGGTGTGGTCGCCGGTGACATCGGCGGCTGGGTGGAAACCACCGACAGCCTGCGCGACAACGCGTGGGTCTTCGACGACGCCTGCGTCTACCAAGGCGCCCAAGTAACCGGCGACGCCATCGTGCGCGGCAACGTCGCGGTCTTTGGGCACGCCCACATTGGCGACAGCGCTGTCGTGGAGGGCAGCGGCGAAATCCGGGACTACGCCCGGGTCTACGGCTGCGCCCAAGTCCAAGGCCGGGGCTCAGTGGTCGACCACGCCCACGTGTACGGCTGGGCAACGGTTTCCGAAAACGCCGCCATCAGCGAAGGTGCCCAGATCTATGGTCACGCCCACGTCGCAGGCAACGCCGCCGTTTTCGGCGGGGCTCATGTTTGCGGCGAATCCTATATCGCGGGCAGCGTTGCACTATCAAACCAGTCTGTGGTGTGCGGTCACGCCGTGATCACAGGTGAGGTGGCGATCTCCGGCGGTGCCCAAATTTCTTCGACCGCCCGCATCGACCACTACGACGACGTGTTAATCATCAACCGAACTGGCTTGGTCAAAGACACCATCACGCTATTTCGCACCGATGAACAAGGGGTAAGCAATCACGTGATCGCCATGGGGAAGTGGCGCGGCACGATTGAATCCCTCCAGTTTGAAATCTCGCACCCCCGGCACGGTTCCGGCGAACGGTCAGATTTCGACCAAGACCGACTCCACGCCGAGGTCGACGCCCTTATCCCACTGCTTAATACCCGCATCGGGCAGTGGCGCAGCCGGGTGTTGACATAATCAGCGAACGTGGTTAGGAAAGCGGGAAGAAATCCGCAAACGTCATGCCAGGCTGTCAATAGCCAGGCATGACGAAACCGGTGAATGTCCACTGTTGTGGTGTACATCCACCGGTTAAGCAGGCGTGCTATGAGACTTCTTAAGGTGAGGGGTGTAGCTACCGGTCGGCGATGACGGCTGTGGCTACTTCTTCTCATCTTCTTCGTCTTCAACCCAGTCGGCATACTCAGAATATGCATCCGCATAATCGTCGTAGTCGTCATCGTAATCGTCGTGTCGATCGTTGTTACGACTTGGGGACTGTCCGGCTAGCTCACGTTGCAAAGAGTCCAAATCCATATTTGGAGTGTTGTACTTCAGCTGGCGTGCAACCTTGGTCTGCTTTGCCTTCGCGCGACCGCGACCCATGGCATGACCCCCTTGGTACTAAGCGGAGCATCCCTGGGAATTTGGAATGCTCCGTGGGCTTTCAATCAATACAGTATGTTTTCCTGTATGACACAATAGCGTGAAATGGGTCGGTTTGTCGCACTGGGGCTCTGACCTAGGCAAATAATGTGCAAAATCCCAGTACCCAGAAAAACCAAGTCCCCCTTTTTTCGGTTACATCAGTCCTTTGACAGCCCTTTGAGCCGGTTGAGCGCCGCCCGGCCCGCCTGGCTGGACTCCTCAACCGGGATGGAATCGGGATCAATGCTGATCGCGGTATCGCCGCTGTGCAGCACTGTAGGTGTCTCCGCGTGGACGACGCTGCGTTTAATAAGCGCTAATCCGATAGGTCCTAATTCCCAATCATGAACCACGGTGCCGAGTCTGCCGACGACTTTCCCCGCAGCTTCAATCGGAGCACCAGGTTCCGGCAACTGCGGCGCGGAACCATCAAGGTGCACCATGACCAGCAGCCGAGGGGAGCGGCCTAAGTTCTCCACCCGGGCGATGGTTTCCTGGCCGCGGTAACACCCCTTGTTCAGCGCCACCGCGCCTGTAGTATCCCCGCGGTTAATCAGGTGCGGAATCTCGTGCGGAATGGTCTTATCGTCGAAATCAATCCCCGCCTCCGGGATCGTGTTTTTCACCCGCTCGGCGGTATAGGCCATCAACCCGGTGGGTGCCCACCCGGCGTCGATAAGCTCCGTGGCGACAGCGGAAAGCTGACTTTCTGGAACGAAACAATCCCGGCGCACCCCGGCACTCCACGCGCCCACCCGGCTAAACGCGACCGCGTCGGGAAGCGAAACAGCATCGTCGGTGGGAGACATAAGGCTGATGATCCGCAGATCGGTCGGCGTGATCTCCACCTCCGACCAGAAAACCCGCAAGTTAAGGTAGTCGATGAGGTTGGCAGCGTGTTCCGGGGCGAGGTCGAGATAGAAACTACGATCGTGAATGCTCACATCAATTAGCTGTTCAATGCGCCCCTGGCCGTCAAGGTTAATTGCCTGGGCAGAAAACCCATCCGGTTGGTCGATGAGCTTCTGGCTAAGCAGGCTGTTTAAAAACGTGGCGGAATCCGCGCCGCTGACCGCAAAAACCGGACGGTTGGACCGATCAACCAACCCACGCGTTTCGAAATTGCGTTGCTCGCCTAACGGGTTGCCGTAATGCCACGCGACCGACCGCAGGCTCGGGAAATCGTAGTCTTGGCATTCGGCCGCGCCGGGAAGCGCCAATAGCGGGGAGGTATACGTCGATTCAGGGGTGGTTTGGGAAGTTTTTTCAGAATTTGTCACGCAATCGATGGTAGCGCGTCATATGTTCATCGATCCAAGGCATAATCAGACATATGGCTTCCCGAGTTCAGCCCCCGTCCGCCCCCATCGCACCAATCGTCTTAGCGGTGGAACCTTTCGGCGGTTCCGCTAGAAACCATAACCCCAATCTGCCATTGGTTTTTTGGGATGATGCGGCGGTCACACGCGGCGATGGCGTCTTCGAGACGTTGCTCATGCGCGGCGGCCGGGCGTGCAATGTGCAGCGCCACATTGATCGGTTCTGCGCCTCCGCCCAGCTGTTGGACCTGCCGCAGCCAGCACTCGAAGCGTGGGAAAAAGCCACCGAATTAGCCGCCCAGATGTGGTTTTCCCAGACCGATCGGGACGCCTCCTGTGTCTGGACGTACACGCGGGGACGGGAAAGCACCGGGATTCCCAGCGCCTGGTTGGTGGTGAAAGAAGTCGGCGAAAAAACCGTCGAACAGCGCGAATCGGGTGTGAAAGTCATGACCGGCGCGCGCGGCTATAGCATTCAGGCCACGGCCGATGAAGCAAATACTGATGCTGCCACCCCGCCGTGGCTGGTGGTGGGGGCGAAAACGCTGAATTACGCGGCGAATATGGCGGCGCTGCGGTGGGCGAAATCCCAAGGCTTCGACGATGTTATCTTCACCGACGGCGACCAGGTGTTGGAGGGCGCTACCTCAACCGTGGTCACGGTACGGGGCAATAAAATCCGCACCCCAATCTCCGGCGGCGAGATTCTGCCCGGCACCACCGCCGCAGCACTGTTTGCCTACGCCACCGACCACGGCTGGCGGTGTAAAGAAAAGAATTTGCTTGTCGACGACCTCCACCGCGCCGACAGCGTATGGCTTTTAAGCTCGGTGCGCATTGCCACCCGGGTGACCCAATTGGATGAGAAAAAACTCCCGAAGCCCGCCAATGAGGCGGAAATCCGGGAGTTAATAGAAGCGGCGTTGGCTGCCCCTTAACCCATGACGCGGCGCAGCTCAGCGGACATGCGGGGGATAAGCTCCCCATCGATCATGCGCTCGTCAACCCAGCCTAAATTGTTATTCGGCATCAGCCCGTAGAGTCGCTTGCCCGCGCCTAAAAACTCCGGCCCGGTGGCGGTTACCATCGTGGAGGCGGATTCTAATTCCCACGCGCGCTCATTCAACGGCTGGCCGTACATGATCTCCACCGCGCCCAGCGAGGAGGCGATGACCAATTCGATTTCGTCCTTGGCGTTAATCCGCCAGAAACCCGTCTCGCGGTGATCTAATAACGTGGCATTGCCTTCCTCATCAAGATTCCAAATGCGGGACTCGTAGGTGAGGTAATTCTCGCCATCGTGGGCAATAATCAGCTGCTGGCCGAAGCTGGCAATAGTGTCATCTTCCAGCGGTTTCTGGCCGGTTCCCCGCCACACGCCAACCAATGGCAATAACGCCAGGAGGCCATCGTGCAAACTTGGGCCCTCCCGCAGGTTCGCAGTGTCGTCCGGGATCGGAAGGTCACCTAAACCGGGGATATTACGGTGCGCGGATTCTTTCCATTCCTCCGCCGCACGGTCAACGGCCGCGCTGCCGGAGAGTGACACCTGAGGTGAGGTTGACTCCTGGCTTGCGGCTGCATCGCCTGGGGTATCGGGGATTGAATGAGGTGATTGTTCAGTCATGATTAACCACAATACACCGGTGATAGTCTCCCTATTGAGCCCAGATTGCGGCTAGGGTGGGGAGACGTGAAGGCATTGTTGATCTCAAACCCAAATTCCACCACACAGCAACCAGAGCTGTTCCGCCACCTGATTCCTGTGCTGCGAAACGTACCCGGGTTGCATCTACACGCCCAATTTACCCACCACGCTGGCCACGCCACCACACTATGTGAGGGGCTCACCCGCGCCGACTACGACGTCGTCATCGCCGTTGGCGGCGACGGAACAGTCAACGAGGTTATCAATGGGCTGCTCGGCTCGGTTCCTGCGGCCGGGGAAGCGTCGAAAAGCTACCACGACATTCCCGCACTCGCCGCCATCCCCACCGGTTCTGCCAACGTATTCGCCCGCGCGCTGGGCTTCCCGCCGGAACCCATCCAGGCTACTGAGACGCTCGCCCACACCCTGCGGCACGGGCTCACCCGCACCATCGACATGGGAACCTGGAACGACAAATGGTTCGCCGTTAACGCCGGATTCGGCATCGACGCCGACGTGATCGCCAACATGGAACGGGTACGGCAACGCGGCTTCTCCGCAACCCCGCTGCGCTACCTGCGCGTCACCGCCCGGGCGTGGCGTCGGCTGCGCAAATACCCGCCCAATATCAGCGTTTCCGCCGTCAACCGGGACGGCGAACGCCGCGACATCGCAAAACTCCCCGTATGCATGGCATCCAACACCAACCCGTGGTCCTTCTTCGGCCCGCTCCCGGTGGTCACAAACCCTCGCAACTCCTTCGACGTGGGACTAGGACTGTTCGGCGTCACCCGCCTCGACGGTATCGCGGGTGCCACCACCATGCTGCAAATGCTGGGCGCGAACTTGCCCCGGTTTGTCACCTCCTGGCTCAACGAACGAACCTTCGTTTTCGACGACACCATGGAAGCCACCCTCACCTGCGCAAAAACTCAACGCTTCCAGGTTGACGGCGAATACGCTGGCGACTTCACCTCCGTCACCTTAGGCGCAATCCCCGAGGCAATCGAGGTGTACGCCCCCGCCGACAAGGTAACCCCCACCCCCATGTCCTGGGTTCGCCTCGCGCTCAGCTTCTTCGACATCCGGCTCTAACTCGCCTCACCTGTTTGCTGCGAAGCGTAGATTTAAAGGGTTGCTGACGCCCCGTCGCGCACACTTTCGCAGCACTCATGTTTGTGCTGGTTGTGGTGCGTAAAGTGGTGTGCTGCGAAGTTGGGATTTGAGGGGATTCTGTCAGGGTGGTTTTTGCAGGAACGCAGCACTCATGTTTGTGCTGGTTGTGGTGCGTAAAGTGGTGTGCTGCGAAGTTGGGATTTGAGGGGATTCTGTCAGGGTGGTTTTTGTAGGAACGCAGCACACAGCTTGTCGACGGGGCCAGATTCGTTCGTAGTGGTGTGACGTTGATTGATTGCGGTTAGTGGTGTGCTGCGAAGCATAGATTTAAAGGGTTGCTGACGCCCCGTCGCGCATGCTTTCGCAGCACTCATGTTTGGGCTGGTTGTGGTGCGTAAAGTGGTGTGCTGCGAAGTTGGGATTTGAGGGGGTTCCGGCGGAGTGATTTTTGTAGGAACGCAGCACACAGCTTGTCGACGGGTCCAGGTTCGTTCGTAGTGGTGTGACGTTGATTAGTTGCGGTTAGTGGTGTGCTGCGAAGTTGGGATTTGAGGGGATTCTGGCGGGGTGGATTTTATAGGAACGCAGCACACAGCTGGTGGGGTTAAAGCGTTAATTGGGGTTGTTGGAGTCGCTGGCTTTTGGGATGAGATCCTCGGTGTGAACTACGACATTGCGTTCTTGGGACTCGAAATAAATGGTGCCGCCGTTGGAAGCGACGTAGCTTGCTTGCCGGGCAAGCGGAAGGGTGCGGGTGTTCAGTTCCCAGCGAAACGCATCCAAGATTTGGGCTTCTGTATGGCTGTTGGGGCCGGATTCGGGTACTAAACCACGGTCGATAAGCTGCACCGGATTCAGGTGAAACATTTTGCCCACCAGCCGCAATTCCGCCAATACCACCACTGGACCCGGCCAGCCGGGGGCGGTACCCGTCAACCGAACCTCAGCGACCGCGCCGCCAGCAGGGGAAATGTCGTAGGGGTGGGAAATATCAAGATCAGAAATGCCCAATTGGGACCCCAATGCCACCGCGTCCAATGCCACGCCGCGGCTAATCAATGCGGCTTTAGAGCCATCGATATCGCCAGCGAGTAGCTGCTCCTTGGATACGTCGACGTCGGTAAGCGACGTGTGGGCGCGGAGGAGGCCGAATGGTTCAACGGATACATCCGTCATGGAAACGTACATGTCCGGCAGCGTGCCGGTTATCATCGCGGCGGAAAACGGAAAACCGCCTAAATACACCTCAGGGGCGGCGGCTAATTCGGCGATGCTTTCCACCCGGTCGGATAGGCGTTTCTCACTGCGCGCAGCAATGGAGGTGTCCACCACCCAGGCGGATGCCAGCAACCCGGCGAGGGTGGTGAGGGTAACCACAATCCGTTTTATTCTGCGCTTTTTAGAACTCACCCCTCCATAGTTACTACAAGCCGCGTCGAAAAGCAGAAAATGAGTACTCTCGGTAGTCATGAACGTCACGATGCACATGGGGCAGCTTCCACCACCCCTTTACGACGCCACCAAAAAGCTCCTTAGGGCCGCACTCGACCACGACGGTGTGCCGCCACTGTCCGAACAATTCCTCATAGGTCTCACCGACGCCAGCCGAGGCCACACCCACGCACTGCTGTTTCGTCACACTGTCTCCGAACCCGCCCAATTCGGCAATATCATCGGCATAGCAACCAGCGACGGAAACACCCTAGAAATGGTCGTCCACCCCGACTTCCGCCGCAGCAAAGGCGCAACGGCGCTGAAAGCCGCATTCCCCACCACCCCGATCTGGGCGCACGGAAATCTGCCCGAAGCACAGCAATTCGCCGAGGCATTCGGGCTGACACCGGCCCGGGAACTGCTGGTCATGGCAGCCGATATCACCCCGCAGGAAGTGCCGCCCCTGCCCACCGGGTTGACATTGCTCAATGCACCGGAAGCGATCGAACGTTTCGGCCAGCGCCACTTCGATAATCAATGGCTTATTGCGAACAACCAGGCATTTAATTGGCACCCGGAGCAAGGGGACTGGGATCAAAACCGGCTCGATGCCGCCCGAAACACCGACTGGTACCGACCCGAAGATGTGCTCACGTTGTGGGATAACGACATCATGCTGGGTTTCCACTGGATGAAACGGCACGGCGAGCTTAGCGAAGGCGCCGACGCCGAGGTGTACGTCATCGGGCTTGCCGACGCCGGACGCGGGCGCGGGCTGGGGGCAATCCTGTTAAGCGCAGGTATTAATCACCTTTACGACGAAGGGGCGCGCCGGGTCATCCTGTACGTAGAATCCGACAACGCCCCAGCCGTCGCAGCTTACGAGGCGCTAGGTTTCACAACCATCGAGCGGCACGTCCTATATAACTAGTTCGCTAGCCGCCGGAATGCATGATATCGGCGCCTTCCGGAACGGTTTCATCTTCTGGGTCATCAAGCCACCCCTCCGGCAAAATGACTTTAGCGGGCGAGCCTTTCCGGCCCCGAGCGCCGTCGGAGTCGTCGGCAAGCGCGGTCGAATCCGCCCACGGTGCGAGCACCCGGCGGAGATCATCAAGGCTGGAAATTGCGGACAGCTGGGAACGCACCTCGCCGCCAACCGGGAAGCCACGTAAATACCACCCCATGTGTTTGCGTAAATCCCGGCAGCCCTTCTCCTCACCATCGTGGGCGATGAGAAGCTCCGCATGGCGAATGATGATCCGGGTAACCTCGCCCAACGTGGGTTCCGGCGGAATCTCCGTGCCCCGCAACGCCGCAGATAACTCGGCAAAAAGCCACGGGCGGCCCAGACAACCCCGTCCCACGACGACGCCATCACAACCAGTTTCCGTCATCATCTTCTGCGCATCGGTGGCCTTGAAAATATCGCCATTGCCCAGCACCGGAATACCCGTGTCGGCGAGATGCTCCTTCAACCGGGCGATCTCCGACCAATCCGCCGCGCCCGAATACCGCTGGGCGGCGGTACGAGCATGCAATGCCACGGCTGCTGCGCCTTCAGCCACCGCAATTCGGCCCGCGTCCAAATGCGTGTGGTGTTCATCGTCAATGCCGATGCGAAACTTCACCGTGACTGGGATGTCCGTACCCTCGGTGGCTTTCACGGCAGCTGCGACGATATTGCCGAATAGGCGGCGTTTATAAGGCAAGGCGGAGCCGCCGCCGCGCCGGGTAACTTTCGGAACCGGGCAGCCGAAATTCATGTCGATGTGATCCGCGAGGTCCTCATCAACGATCTTTTTCGCCGCCTTGTAGGTGTACTCCGGGTCGGTGGTGTACAGCTGCATCGAACGCGGTGATTCGTCCGGGCCGAACGTCGTCATATGCATTGTTTTCTCATTGCCTTCGTACAAGGCGCGCGCGGTAATCATCTCGCAGACGTACAAACCGGAAACGGTTCCGGTTTTTTCCAGTTCTTGTTCGCGGCATAGTGTGCGGAAGGCGACGTTAGTCACCCCAGCCATGGGTGCTAGGACCACCGGTGAGGCGAGTTCAATGGAGCCAATGCGTAAAGTCACGCCTCTTATTGTTCCAACTATGCGTATTAGTCCCAAACCGAAACTCGCCGGTACGCGGAATTGGGCGTTGGGGAGGCAAGCGGGTGTGGAGATTATTGGTTCGAGGTGGAAAAAGTGGGGAACAAATGGGGGAGGGGCGGGGCAAAAGGTAGCGGGAAATTCTGCGGGGTAAACCGCCGTGTTACCAGCGAATATTGGCATTTCGCTTTGGTAGTTTGTGGGAAGTTAGGTTAAACAGGGGGCTAAAGTCGCCCTAATGCGTTATTGTGGTCTCCGTAACTAATTTGTGCTGCCATTGGGTTGTCTCACATTTTAAGAGGCTGTCTAAAAGGCGGTGTTACAGCATCAGCTTTCCTTATATCGGCCATTGGGGTTGGTGTGAGGGTTAACGAGGAGGAAATTAATGTCTGAGCGCATTGCGAACGCCAAGCTTGCTGGCAAGGTCATGTCCGCTGAGGAGGCCGCGCAATTCGTCAATCACGGCGATAAAGTAGGTATTTCTGGCTTCACCGGCGCGGGCTACCCAAAGGCGCTGCCCACCGCGATTGCTGAGCGGGCAAAAGAGGCTCACGCACGTGGCGACGAATACATGATCGACCTGTTCACCGGTGCTTCCACCGCCCCTGACTGCGATGGTGTGCTTGCCGAGGCCGACGCAATTCGCTTCCGTACCCCATACCAGTCCGACCCAATCCTGCGTAACAAGATCAACGAGGGTGTATCCCTCTATGCTGACTACCACCTGTCCGAGTCGGGCATGTACGTTGAGCAGGGCTTCTTCGGCAAGATGAACGTCGCTATTGTTGAGGCCGTTCGCATCACCGAAGAAGGCCACATCGTGCCATCCTCCTCCGTTGGTAACAACGTTGAGTACCTTGATGCCGCAGAAAAGATCATCATTGAGGTTAACTCCTGGCAGTCACTGGAGCTCGAAGGCATGGCGGACATCTACCGCATCAAGCCGCTGCCAAACCGCCAGCCAATTCCGATCACCGATCCAGGTCAGCGCATCGGCACCACCTCCATCGACATTGATGTGGATAAGGTTGTTGCTGTTGTCGAGACCGATCTGCCAGACCGCAACGCACCGTTTAAGCCTATCGACGATCAGTCGAAGCAGATCGCAGGGCACTTCCTCGACTTCCTGGAGGGTGAAGTCGCAGCTGGCCGCCTCACTTACGACGGCTACATCATGCAGTCCGGCGTGGGCAACGTGCCAAACGCCGTGATGGCTGGTCTGTTGGACTCCAAGTTCGAGAACATCCGCGCCTACACTGAAGTTATCCAGGACGGCATGGTCGACCTGATCGACGCAGGCAAGATGACCATCGCTTCGGCAACGTCCTTCTCGCTTTCTCCGGAATATGCAGAGCGGATGAATAACGAGGCTTCCAAGTACTCCAAGCAGATCATCCTGCGTCCGCAGCAGATCTCCAACCACCCTGAGGTTGTTCGCCGCCTCGGCCTGATCTGCACCAACGGCCTGATCGAGGCCGACATCTACGGCAACGTCAACTCCACCAACGTGATCGGTTCCCGCATCATGAACGGTGTAGGTGGTTCCGCTGACTTCACTCGAAACGGCTACATCTCCTCCTTCATCACCCCATCGGATGCAAAGAACGGCGACATCTCCGCGATCGTCCCATTCGTGTCCCATGTGGACCACACCGAGCAGGACGTCAAGGTCGTTATCACCGAATACGGTTACGCTGACCTGCGCGGCCTGGCACCACGCGAGCGTGTGAAGAAGATGATTGCATTGGCCCACCCGGATTACCGGCCACTGCTGGAAGAGTACTACGAGCGCGCAGAGGCTCTTGCTAAGGAACGCAAGACCCTGCAGACGCCACACGATTTGGCAACCGCATTCTCCTTCCACCAGCGCTTCGCTGAGACGGGCTCCATGAAGATCAAGTAAGTCTTCATCCCACTAAAAGTGGTGGTGTGATTACCCACGAAAGAGGTCATCACACCACCACTTTTCTGTCTTTTATCAGTGATAACTAAGCCTATTGATAAGAAATAGGTGTGTGCCTATTACCGCAGCTAATCTGACGTAACTTACGGCCAAAAACTCAACTACTATGCAGTGGTATGAGCACAATTTCACAATTCCTGGCGCCGTCGCGCATCACGCTCGACGTCCCCGCCAGCACCTGGCAGGCAGCGATCCGGCTTGCCGGAGATCTACTAGAAACCGAAGACGTAGCAACGGCCGACTACACCGACGCAATGATCGACACGGTAAAAACCAAAGGCCCCTACATCGTAATTGCTCCTGGTTTCGCATTCGCTCACGCACAGTTCAGCACAGCCGTCAAAACCACCGGCATGTCCGTGGTTCGGCTGCGGGAACCGGTGAAGTTCGGGCACGAAACCAACGACCCGGTGCGCATCGTATTGGCCTTAGCCGCAACCGACCATTCCGCCCACCTTGCGGCGATGGGGCAGATGGCGCGGGTTATCGGTGACGTGGAGCGTCGAAAAGCATTGGAAACCGCCGCCACCCCGGAGGAATTCTTAGCAATTCTTGACACCCCGACAGCGTCAGCAACGGCCAAGCCGCAGACTACAGCGCAGGCTACGGCGCAGGCTACGGGCGGACGCGAGGTGACGCCGACAAGTGCGTCGACAAGCGTGAGTGATGCGGTGCCATCGACCGGCAAAATCCTCACAGTGTGCGGAAACGGGCTGGGAACCTCACTGTTTCTGAAGAACTCACTCGACGAGCTGCTAGTGCGCTGGGGCTGGGCGAAATACATGTCGGTGGAAGCCACCGACACCATATCGGCGAAGGGCAAGGCGAAGGAAGCCGACGCCATTCTCACCTCCGGCGCTATCGCTCAGGCGCTTGGCGATGTCGGGGTTCCGGTGCGGGTCATTCAGGACTTCACGTCGCTTTCCGAAATCGATGCTGCGCTGCGCAGCCTCTACGTTGTCGAATAAGGGCAGATCATGGACTTTCTTACCAGTATTCCTAGTTTCCTCGTCAATGAAATTCTCTCGGTGCCGGCCTTCCTCATCGGCATCATCACCGCCGTTGGCCTCGCCGCCATGAAACGACCCGGTGGGCAGATCATCGGCGGCGCTATCAAAGCCACCCTGGGCTTCCTGCTCATCGGGGCTGGCGCGACGCTGGTCGTGGCATCCCTGGAACCGCTCGGCGCCATGATTACCGGTGCAACTGGTGCCCAGGGTGTGGTGCCCACCAACGAAGCAATCGTCGGTATCGCCCAAGAGAAGTTCGGCTCCCAAGTTGCCTGGATCATGATCGCAGGTTTTGCCATTTCACTACTGCTCGCCCGATTTACTCCGCTACGGTACGTGTTCCTCACCGGCCACCACGTTCTGTTTATGGCCACGATGGTGACCATCATTTTCGCCTCCGCCGGTTGGGATTCGTGGCTGGCGATCCTGCTCGGTTCGCTGGGGTTGGCTATCGTTATGGTGTCGCTGTCGGCATTTGCGCACCCGTTTACCCGCAAGATCACCGGGGATGATTCGATCGCTATTGGCCACTTCGGCACCGCAGGTTACGTTGCCGCCGCCGCAGTGGGTAAGGCCGTGGGCAAAAACAGCCGCTCCACTGAGGACATGAAGCTGCCTGAGGGTCTGCGCTTTTTGCGCGACTCCATGGTTTCCACCGCCTTGTCGATGGCGCTGATGTACATCGTGCTCGCCATTCTGTTCATGGTGCGCGCTGGAACCGAAGAGGCATTCACCGCGTTTGAAGACGGTGCTAGCTCCGTCGGCAACTACCTGGTGCAGTCGTTTACCCAAGGTTTGCAGTTTGGTGTCGCCGTCGCCGTGATCCTGTTCGGTGTGCGCACCGTGCTGGGCGAATTGGTACCTGCATTCCAAGGCATCGCCAAGAAGGTGGTGCCCGGCGCAATCCCGGCTCTTGACTGCCCGATTGTATTCCCGTACGCCCAGAATGCGGTGCTCATCGGCTTCATCTTCTCCTTCTTAGGCGGTTTGGCTGGCCTTGCCATCTTGTCGGTGTGGCTCAACCCAGCATTCGGCCTGGCGTTGATCCTGCCTGGCCTGGTGCCGCACTTCTTCACCGGTGGTGCGGCTGGTGTCTACGGCAACGCAACCGGCGGCCGTCGGGGTGCCATGCTGGGTGCTTTCGTCAACGGCCTGCTGATTACGTTCCTGCCGTCGATCCTGCTCGGTGTGCTCGGCGAATTTGGCGGGGAGAACACCACGTTCGGCGACGCCGACTTCGGCTGGTTCGGCATCGCTATCGGTACTTCTGCGCACGCTGGCCTGGCCGTGGGCGTTATTGGGGTGCTGGTGGTCTACGCGATCGTGCTGTTCGGCGCCATCGCGGTGCAGAAGAAATTCGTCGACGGCGTTTCCATCACTCCGCTTAATGCCGCAGCAGCAACTCCGGTAGACGCCCCGGCAACTCCTGCGGTTGCCGCCAGCACGTATCCGAAGATTCTGCCGCCGGAAGGCGCACCACAGCCGCCGCGCGCAGCAGAAATCTAAATGAGATAAAAGGCGTCAGGCGTCGCGTCGTCAGTTTCGGCAGCGCGGCGTCCCACGCCTTTTGCTTTTCGACGCCCCACGCACCCGCCCACGTTACGTATCGGGGCAGGTAAAACTGCGATTTCCAAACTTCCGTAGAAACCGCTAAAATAGCTCTCTGTTGGTTGCATTCATTTCAACCATGGGCCTTTAGCTCAGCTGGTAGAGCTACGGACTTTTAATCCGCAGGTCCCGGGTTCGAGCCCCGGAGGGCCCACCATTAGTGTTTTACTCGAACCCTCATCATGGAGATTTTTTCGTGATGAGGGTTTTGGGTGTGTTGGTGTAGCTTCACCTCGTGATCGTTGGGAAAAGATGGGGTGAAGAGGTGCATCGGGGCGAGCCATTAATCTAGTCATTCACCTGCGGTTTTTCGCGCGGTATAATGCGAACATATGATCACTCCATCAACCTCAACGCAAAACTATGACCTGCCCAAAGAGCAGATCGTTTTAGCTATTTTGCGCAGATTTGGTGTGGTGCGGGCACAGCTGTTTGGTAGCGCTGCGCGCGGTGAGCTTGGGCCAAATAGTGACATTGATTTGCTCGTTGAATTAGATGGAAAGGTGGATTATGGCAAACTTTTGCTTCTCTCTGAGGAGTTAGAGGTAGCCACCGGTAGGCGTTTTGACGTCCTTACTTCTATTAAAGAAGTTTTTCGCCCCTATATTGAGCCCGAACTTGTGGAACTGCCACTGTGAAGTCCGTTACCCCTTATCTAATGATGACGATAGACGCGGGACGTCGAGCATCGTCATACAAACCAGCTACATTGGATAAATTTTTGGCTGCTCCAATTATTCAAGACGCAGTATGCATGCGGCTCCAGGAAATGGGCGAGAATCTGTCGAAAATCCGTCGAAATTTCCCCGACTATTTCTAACGAGTACATTCAGGTAGTTGGAATAAGCTCATTGGTCTACGCAACATCATCTCCCATGGTTACGGTGAGGTGGATATGGAAATTGTTTGGGAGATATTGGAAGAACATCTCGACGCCTTAATTGCAGAACTTGAAAAGTCTGTAGCAGACTGGCTACAGCTAAACTAGCTCTTCTGGTTGTGGTTTTTGGCAGGGGGTTGGGATTTAAGGGACAAAAAGTGTGTCTGGTTGATGTTTCGTGGACAGTTGCAGTCGACCGTGGCGGCTAACCACTTGCGCGATTCGGGTTACGATGAAAAGCGCAACCATGTTTGGCAAAACAAACTGGTGCTTTATGGAGCTTCGTGGCACGACGGACAAAAATTTTTATCGCGAAAGGGGCCAGGAAATGAAGCCTATCACTATAGCCACGCTGGTCAGCTGGGGTTTAACACTTGGGTTGGTTGTGCTTGCTTTGGTTCTGCGGGCCATCGATTCTGGTGAAAATGGCATGAACTTCGGATATGCCTTCGCGCTGATGGGAGCTATGGCGATGGGGCTGATTGCGCTGGTGATAACGGTTGCAAATATCATCAGCCGCGCGATTACGAAACGCCTCGCCATTAAACACGGACTTACAGGTCATCTGACAGAAGCTTCCACCCGACCTGAATAAAGGTAACTGGTTTCGGTGGGCGTCGAAAAGCGGGCGGAGATACCAACAACCGTCAGTGACGATGCGGCTGTACGCAGTGCGAAGTAACACAAGGCTGGGTTCTGGCGATTTATTAAAGGAAAAGGCAATCTCAAAGAAAGGATATTGCTATGGCTTTGGGTCGTAAGATCGCAGCAATCGCGATGGCAGCTGGAATTGCAATCGCAGGTCAGCCAGCGGCAATGGCTAGGGATGTCAAGATGCCGTTCCCACTCGGTGGCGTACATACTGTTGATTTCCATGGTGGCGCGGTTTGCCACTGGCCAGGCGGAAAGGGAAACAGTCCGGTTCAACAGCGCTTCTTCGTCAGTGCATACGACAAGGACATGAACAACAACGGCAAGATTATCTTCTATATCGGTAACTTCTTGCCATTCAACTCAGCAACAGTGAACTGGAAGAACAAGACTACTGGTAAGGAAGGTTCGCAGACTGTTCGTTCGATCGGTAAGGAAATTGCGATCGGGGACATCGACACTGGCGTGGGTGAGATTGAGGCAACCTACACGGTGACTCGTTCGCTATTCCCAACCCTCAACCCGAGCTCCTCTTTCCCATTGTTCTCGGCAACACATACGGAGAACATCACCGCGCCTGCTATTGATCCAGTGGCGTGTGAGAAAGCTCCGGGTTAATTGTCGTCATGGCTGGGTGGAATGTTTGTTGTACATTCAGCCAGAATTTCCCTTGGGTTCATAAAGTGGCCTGCTTCGGTAAGGGGTGGGCCACTTTTGTTTATGGTTTTTAACGCTGTCGGTGCCGGTCAGCGAGGCAGCATTAAAATATGAAGTAACGGACTTCGATAAGTAAAAGTTAATTTCAGGAAGGAGACAGCATCATGTCTATAGGGCGCAGAATAATGGCAGCTGTGCTAACCGCTAGCGTTGTGTTTGCTGGTTCAGCAGTGGGGATTGCGCAGGCGGATGAGGCTAACAAAATGATGGCTCAAGAAGAGCGGAATGTGCGGATGTTTTACCCACGTGGCGGTGAACACACGATGAGATTCGTTATGGGGACCATCTGCAATTGGGACAAAAACAACCCGCAAGGACCGATCGATCAATCGATCTCGCATTACATCTACGATAAGGATGAGTTCCACGAAAACGTCATCGATGCGGCTAGTTCACATTTTCTAACGCATAACTCGTATACCGTGAAGTGGAAGAATAGAACCACAGGTCAGGAGGGCACGTTTACAGGCCGCACCCTGGGAAGTAGCGCGATGTCTGGGCATATCAAAACCGGTATCGGCGAGATTGAGACGACGGTAACGCTCACGCGCTCCTTGCTTCCGACACTCCATCCAGGATCGTCCGTCCCGTTTGTGTCGGGCACGCACAGCGAAACGTTCGTATTGCCAGCTGCTAGTCGCGCAGCGTGCGGTTTGTAGAAGGGGCGTTAATTCGTCCGCTTGACGGTTTTGTCGCGCCAGCTTTGGTTTTCGTATTTTTTAACAGAGTTAAGGAGGAGAACACCATGTCTTTCGGACGTAAGCTAATAGCCGTTGCGGTGGCGGTTGGCCTTGCTTTCGCCAGCCAACCAGCGGCAATTGCTAGGGATGTATTAATGCCGTATCCGCTTATCGGGTTACGGGAAGTCGATTTTGAAGCTGGTACTAAGTGTGTGCCACCCGGCGGCAAGGGCTATGTGCCATTCGAGCAATCGCTGTACTTCAGCATCGAAGACGATGATTCGCCGGTGATCGGTTCGGGCGATTTCGATCTCAATAAAATCCTGCCATACAACACGGCGACGGTTCATTGGAAGAACAAAGCTACCGGGCAGGAAGGCACGAAGACCGTTCATTCGGTTGGCCGAAATATCTCAGGATATGACATATTTACTGGTGTTGGGGAAATCGAAGCGACGCTGACGATTACTCGTTCGATATTCCCGGAGAATTCCTCCGTGCAGTGGTTTAGTACCACCCACACCGAGACGTTCACTGCTCCTGCCCGCGATGCGCAGGTGTGTAAAAACTGGCCGCGTCGTCCATAAGTTTTGGGCTTTTCGACGCACCACCGCCGCACGTCACATGCTGGCCTGCCTGAGCACCCCTGAGCGGGCCAGCATGCTAATTTAACAGATGTAAAACTTTTTCCTTTTGTAAAACTTCTAGGAAACGTTGTGGGCGGGAAATGCTGAAACGCTGTCAAGAATCCGGTTAAGATCATCAGCGGGGCTTACTATGTGAGCCTGCGGATTATTAGCAACAGCTGCCACATGTTTCGTTAACGTCCATACGACACCCGCGGCAAGAAAATCCCACAGGTTATCGTCGTATTCGACAGCACCCGACCGGCTGTACAACCAACCGGCGGTGAGTTTTACTGCATGGGCGTGAAATTCCATCCCACTGGGGCCATCGTAAATATGCCAATAGAACTGAGCATCGCTCTCAACAGCTGCGATCAACTCAGCAATCTGGTCGCCGGAATCACCGGAGATCGCGGCAAAAACCTGAGCTAACCTGGCGCTGCCTGCGGCAGCGAATAAAGACCCTAAATCGGTGAAATGCTGATAGAACGTGGGGCGACTCATGCCAGCGGTACTCACAACGGTCGTAACCGAAATCTCGGCGGCGGGCGAGTGGCTTAACAATGTATCGGCTGCGGCGATAAGGGCCGCGCGGGAACGGGCGGCGACGGGATTTTCCCGCCGGAAAGCTGGCTGCATACCCAAGACTTTAACAAAAATTAAAGCTATTACAGGCGTAAATAACAGGTTATTTTCAGCGCACGAGCTTCAATCCTCGATACCTATTTACAGCTGCGATAACGTCCTGCCGACGGGGCTTAGCAAATAACCCCGGATGCCCGTTATGAGGGGCGATAACCGCAAGCCCATCGGCGGCAATGGCGTCGAAAAGCGAATCTACCAGGGCAGTCACACTTAAAGTTCCATCCGTACGCGCGGCCACCCACTCAAGCGCATGGGCGATACCCGTGGTTTGCGAGGCATCAATGAGCTGAATCAAGCCCGAAAGGTCGATCGTGTCCTTGCCGTACCGAATCTCAGTGCGCCCCAACGCCTTCGCCGGTTTGCGCTTATCAGCAGCCTGCAACCCGCCGCGCGCCGGAATTCGGGGGAGCGCGGCGAAATCGCTTTTCGACGCCACCTGCGTCTCCACCAAACCACCCGCGATTGCATGCGCCTGGTCCGTGACGTCGCGGGGAACATAGGAATTCATGGCGATCACCACGTCGGCCTTTTCAAAGAACGCCCCGGAACCACCAGCAACCACGATTGTGGATACGCCCAATGTAGTAAACAACGGGCGAACGCGCTGCACAAACGGGGTGATTGGCTCGTCGCTGGCCGGAATCAGCTCTTGCATCAACGCGTCGCGGATCATGAAATTCGTCGCCGAAGTATCCTCATCAATCAGCAACGTGGTGGCACCCGCGGACACAGCTTCCACCACATTCGCCGCCTGCGACGTTGAGCCCGACGCATTCGCGGTGGAAAACCACCTGGTATCCACCCCGGACGGCACATTGGAAATAAACGGCGAGATATCAACGCCCGTCACCGCGCGGCCATCTTCGGCACGCACAGCGGTTGCATCCGCCCTGCTAATCACCCATTCCCGACCATCGCCACGGATGTGGTTATATATCCCGTGCTCAATGGAACGCAGCAACGTGGATTTCCCGTGGTATCCGCCGCCAACAATCACCGTAACTCCAGCGGGGATTCCCATTCCCGTAATCGTTGCGCCACTTGGAACGGTCACCGATACCGCCAACGATTCCGGCGAAACAAACGGCACCGCATCAAGGCTAAGCGGCAGGTCACTATCCCCGGAACGCCGGGGCAAAATTGCACCATTTCCCACGAAAGCCACCAAACCCCGACGGGCCAATTGCGCACGAATGAACTCCTGATCCCTTACCAGCGCAACATGTGCCGCCAATTCGCCCGTATCGAAATCAAGGCAATAGCCGATAACGTCTGGAAGCGTGTGGCACAACAATCGTGCCGCCGACCGGCCTTTAATCCGACGCCCCGCCGCCGGAAGCGCCACAGTGCAGCGAATAATCAGCTCGGACTTTGTTATCACAACATTCGTTCGTTCCATCACTGCTTGGATCGGTCGCCCCACACTCACCGCCGAATCCACCGCTCTATCCGCAGCCCTGCGCATAAGGAAATCCGCGACCGCAATCCGGCCAGCATCATCGCTGATGAGCTCGTCAGAAATCCCAGCCGCCGCACGGGGAATAGCCACCTGCATCAACGACGGCGGTGCATAAGGGTCGCTTTGTACCCGATCAATCGATAACCGCCCCACCCGAAGATCATAAGAACCTTTGATGCTTTTATACGCACCATATCCCTTGCCATCTAAGGAGTTAAGAAGACGATTCAGCTGCGAAGACATGACACCCAATGTAGCAAGGGATTTCTACGTTAAGGATTCCTCAAAGTCGATCAGCTCAAAGATCGCTTCGCGTTCTGTGTGCTTCATCTCCTCCCGAAGCGCACATACCTCGTGGGTGTTAAGCCGATGGTGGCTTCCCACCTTTCGGGCAGTCAAACGGCCGCTGCGGATCAACTTCATCACCGTAGGGCGTGAAACATTCAGCATGGAAGCGGCTGCCGTGGTTGTCACTTCCGTAGGCATTGCGGAAATAGAGATGGTTTCACCTTGTGCAAGAGCATCTCGGATGTCTAAAAGCAAGGCTGTAACTTCTTGGGGGATGCTACTTGCGCGGACATCCTTTGATGAACTATCGCCATTTAGTTTTTCCATAAACGTAGCGATTGACTTTTGTTCGTCTTCGTCTAGCAGTATGGAGCAAGTGTTGTGAACTGTAATTGACATGTTGTTATGCACCCCATTTTTGATTCCTTTGCCAGCCCATAGAGGCATGTATCACCATCGTAGGGGTTTCACTTATAACTGTAAAGCTTTGTTTTTACAGATCTACTTCATGGAATAACCGGATAGGAGGTCATAAAAGCATCATCACAGGATTGCTTCTCTGGCCTGTGTAATGGGGTGGTGTCCGCAGGCATTTTAAGTAACCATCTGCTACCAAAACCTAAAATTCGGCTAAATGCTACGGTATTCTATTGTGTGCAATAACGGTTTATGGGGAGCTTCGGCGGTGCACACGCAATCTAAAACCGCAGTAACTGCACTTTCCCATTTATCACTCTTAAGGTATTTGAAAATGCTATGCAGGAAGCCAATTTTCACACTCGTCCAGGAGACGAACCAGTGCGCATAAGTGATTTGAAATCAGGGCAACGGCTGCGTGGTGTGAGTTCGCAGGGGATCGTGGAACTGGTCGCTGTGATCGAAATGCCGGATGATCTTGCCGAAATAGTGTTCAAAGACGGTGAAGGAAAGACTGACGCCCGCATGGTGACGGGCAGTGACTTGGCCCAAATTTCTGTTGTTACAGATGCTGAGGCCGCGCCGAAGTTTACAGGAGATCCAGATGATTTCCGCCTAGCCGCCGAAGCATTGCGTATTAAATACGCGGCGTTATATGACCCAATAGCTGCGGTCAATAGTTCAGACGTTGACCCGTTACCACATCAAATCCGCGCAGTATATGAAGAGTTATTGCCCCGAGTCCCGTTGCGCTTTTTGCTTGCCGACGACCCCGGCGCGGGTAAAACCATCATGGCTGGGTTGTATATCAAAGAGCTCATTTTGAGATCCGATTGCGAGCGCGCGATCATCGTCGCGCCGGGTGGTCTGGTGGAGCAATGGCGAGACGAGCTGGCGCAGAAATTTGATGTTCGGTTCGAGATTTTCAACCCGCAGTTTGCCCAAGAACAAATGTCCAATCCGTTTGTGGATCAACCGTTCTTGATTGTGCGGATGGATCAACTGTCACGTAACGAAGAATTACTAACGCAGCTACGCGCCGTAACGTGGGATATTGCCATTGTCGATGAGGCACACCGCATGTCCGCTAGGTATTCCACCTGGTCGGGGGATGTTGAGCAAACAAAACGCTTCAAGCTAGGGCAACTTCTGTCGGAAACCGCGCATCACTTTTTGCTGATGACAGCTACTCCGCATGCGGGCAAGGAAGAAGACTTTCAGCTTTTTATGTCGTTGTTGGATAGGGACAGGTTTGAAGGCCAATTCCGGGATGGGGTGCATCGTACGGACACTAAGGGGCTTATGCGACGGATGGTGAAAGAGGAATTATTAACCTTTGAAGGCAAACCGCTGTTCCCAGAGCGTCGCGCTTACACGGTGTCGTATGAACTCAGCCCCGGCGAACGCAAACTTTATGAAGAAGTTTCTGACTATGTACGCACTGAAATGGGGCGGGCTGACCAAATCATCCAATCTGGTGATGGAAGGCGCGGAAATAACGTTGGTTTTGCGTTGACGGTTTTGCAGCGCAGGTTAGCGTCTAGCCCAGAAGCTATTTTGAGGTCGTTGGAGCGTCGTAGCGAGAAGCTCACAGAGCAGTTAAAGCAGCTGAGACAAACTGGTGGTAAACCAGTAGTGTATTCGGTTGACCGGGCTTTCGATGCAGATATTCCACTATTTGATATCAGTATTGAAGAACAGGTCCAATTGGAATTTGCTATTGAAGACCTAGTGGGAAGCTCTACCGCTGCGAAGACCATTCCAGAATTAGAATATGAAATTACAGTTCTCGGCAATCTTATTCGTTTGGCACGTCAGGTGCGTAGTACCGATGAAGATAAAAAATGGGTGGAACTGCGCACTATCCTTGATGAACAACTCCTAGCAAAAAACGACGGTGATTCTCGCAAGATCATCGTGTTTACGGAGCATCGGGATACGTTGAATTACTTGGAACAAAAGATCCGAACGCAATTTGGCCGAGCAGAAGCTGTTCTTACCATTGACGGCACGACTTCTAGGGACGAACGGCTCCGCGTTCGAGAGAAGTTCACCCATGATCCAGAGGCGGTAGTGTTACTTGCTACTGATGCGGCAGGGGAGGGGCTGAACTTGCAACGTGCCCATTTGATGGTGAATTACGACTTGCCGTGGAACCCTAATCGGATTGAGCAACGGTTTGGCCGGATTCACCGTATCGGACAGCGGGAGGTGTGCCACCTATGGAATCTCGTGGCTGAAGATACCCGCGAAGGTGCAGTATTTAGCCGGTTGCTGAGCAAAATTGACAATATGAACCGAGCCTACAATGGCAACTTATTCAATGTCCTAGGCGAAGACGGTGCATTTGAGAACCGGTCATTGCGGGACTTGCTTATCGAGGCCATCCGATACGGAGATAAACCGCAAACCAAAGAGAAACTCGATCACATCATTGATGCCAGTGTCTCCATGGGATTAGAGGACATTATGACTGAGCGAGCGCTACATAAAGACATGTTTGACCCCCTTTGCCTGGATGAAGTGCGTAAACGAATGGAGAATGCCCGGGAGCGAAAACTTCAACCTGGTTTTATTAGCGCTTTCTTCATCCCTGCGTTCAAAAGGTTAGGCGGAGCAATACATAAACGCGAACAAGGACGCTATGAAATAACGCGTGTTCCTGCACAAGTGAAACAAGCCGTACACAACACTCCTGGTCTAACTCCCATAACTGATCGCTATGAACGAGTGACTTTCGATACGAAGTTCATTGAGCACCCGTCGCGAATTGACGCGACTTTGATTGCGCCGGGTCATGCGTTGCTTCACGCGGTTATTGAGCAAACCATTGCTGGGCTTCCTGATGTTTTACGTGAGGGTACGGTTTTCGTCGATCGAAGTGATAAGCAGCTAAGCGAACCGGTATTGCTCTATACCCTCGAACAATGCATTACGGCGGGTGCTAAGGAGGATGTGGTATCCCACCATTTCGACTACGTACAACTGACCGAATCTGGTGAGATTACCAATACCTCTGCACCTGTGTATTTGAACTACGAACCACCAACGGAACAGGAATACACCAAGATCACAGAGATATTAAATCAACCGTGGCTGAAAACTAACCACGATAGCGATGTTCGTGGGTGGAGTTTTCAATACGGAATGCAGCCGCGCCTTGCTGAGGTTAAATTTCGGCGGGATATTGACATTGAACGTACCCGCACCCAGGTTCTAGAACGCCTCAATGCCGAAATCAACCACTGGGATGAACAATACAATCGCCTCTATGCGCTAGAGCAACAAGGGACAACTGGCCGGTTGCGCGCTGAGACGGCCAAGAGCCGCGTGCTGGAATTGGAACAGCGGCTTACAAACCGCATGGCTGAATTGGACGAATCCGCCAAACTTGTACCCAAACGAGTGGAAATTCGTGGCGTTGCGTTGGTTATTCCCAGCGCAATGCTGGAAACCAGTCCAACCCGCAACACGAAAGAAGTAGAGCGCCGCGCCGTCGAAGCCGTCCTCAATGCTGAACGCAAATTGGGCCGCAACCCGGAGGAGATGCAGCATAATAATCCCGGTTTTGATATTCGTTCCACTACACCCACCCAAAGCAACCTCTATATTGAGGTGAAAGGTCGGATCGCTGGGGCTGATTCTTTCACCATCACAGCAAACGAGGTGGCTTTCGCCCAAACCCAAGGCGATCACCACATACTGGCCTTGGTTAAAGTCCATCCTGATGGCCCCCAATATGACCAAGTGCGATACATAACCCACGCCTTTGACCACATTGAATCCGCAATTACTACCCACGCTTACACCGAGAAGTGGGATGCGTATTGGGATATGGGCACCCCACCGCAATAAACTAGGCTAGGCATTTTGTAAAAAATGTACACGCCATAAAAAGGCTACATACTCCTAGCGCAAGCCCAATCATAGAAAGTAACCATGAAGAAGAAACTGATCGAAACGTCTCTGCCCCTTGAAGCAATCAATGCGGCATCTGCGCGGGAGAAGTCCATTCGACATGGTCATCCTTCCACACTGCACCTTTATTGGTCTAGAAAACCGCTCGCAACCGCGCGGGCCGTGCTTTTTGCACAGCTTGTCGACGACCCCGCATCGCGCCCGGAAGAATTTCCCTCCCCGGAAGCGCAAGACGTGGAACGCGCACGGCTGCATAGCCTGATGGAAAAACTCATTGTGTGGGAAAATAGTAACGATGAAAACCTATTCGTCCAGGCGCGTGAGGAAATAAAAAAGAGCAATAACGGCACCATGCCCGCTGTTCTTGATCCATTCGCGGGGGGGGGTCGATTCCTCTCGAGGCTCAGCGCTTAGGGCTGGAAGCGCATGCTAGCGATCTGAACCCGCTGGCTGTTTTAATAAATAAAGCGCTCATCGAAATACCGCCAAAGTTTTCTGGTCAAGAACCTGTATTTCCTAAAACCGCTGGTGAACAAGCATCTTGGAATCGTGCCGAAGGATTAGCCGCTGATGTCCGCCATTATGGGGAGTGGATGCGTGACGAAGCGGAGAAACGAATCGGTCACCTTTACCCGAAAGTAAAAGCACCTGGCGGAACCGAACACACAGTCATCGCCTGGAAGTGGGCACGCACAGTTATAAGCCCCAACCCAGCCAACCCGATCGAAGTCCCACTCGTTAATTCTTGGTGGCTTAGTAAAAAGAAAGGCAAAGAAGCCTGGGTTCAAGCCACAGTCAAGGATGGACAAGTCCATTATGAAGTCCAACACAACGCTGATGGTCCTAAAGGCGATGAAGAATGGACAATTAAACATGGTAAAGGTGGAAAAGCTGTTGGAGATGGGACTCCATTTAACTATGACTACGTTCGCGAATGTGGCAATCGTGGAGAAATCGGTGCTCACTTAATTGGGATAGTTGCCGAAGGCAATCCGGGAAGACTGTATATTTCTCCGAACGAACAACATGTGGCAGCGGCAAAGGTAAATTATGGAGGCGATGAAATCGAAGGTGAAATTGCCTCAAATCCTCGTTGGTTTTCACCACCAGCTTATGGGTTAACAAAGTTTTCGGATTTATTCACTCCCCGCCAATTAACAGCTCTCACGACTTTAAGCGATCTTGTTTCAGAAGCCCGAGAACAAGTACTCAAAGACGCGCTCGCGGCGGGTCTACCCATTGGTCAACGCCTTGATGATGGCGGCACAGGTGCAGAAGCATATGCAGATGCAGTTGCTACCTATTTGGCATTAAGCGTGAGTCGATCTGCCGATTATAACGCATCGCTAGCGAGTTGGAATTCAGCCCGTGATGGATTACGTAATGTTTTTGCGCGACAGGCTATTCCGATGGTGTGGGACTTCGCAGAGGCGAATCCTTTTTCAGATTCTTCTGGTAATTTCTTTGGACAAATCGAATGGGTGAGCAAAGCTATCGCTAAAACACCTGCTGTGGCAATAGGCGAAGCAAAACAAATAAGTGCAACTGAACGCACATATGGTCAGTTGGTAATTTCAACTGATCCGCCGTATTACGACAACATTGGGTATTCGGATCTCTCCGATTACTTTTACGTGTGGCTACGGAAGAGTCTTTCGGAGATTCAACCTGCAACCGTAGGGACAATGCTGACACCGAAAGCGGATGAATTGGTGGCTAATCCGTATCGACATAATGGAAAAGCGGGTGCGGAAAAGTTCTTCGTTGAGGGATTCAACACGGTATTTCATCGGATTCGTGAAGACGATGTGAATTCATCTGTGCCAATGACTGTGTATTACGCCTATAAACAGCAAGATACTGGAAAAGACGGAACAGCTTCGACTGGTTGGCACACATTATTAGAAGGTTTGATTCACGCTGGGTGGGAAATTACAGCTACGTGGCCTGTTCGGAGTGAACGTGGTGGTCGAATGCTGAGCGTGGGAACGAATGCCTTAGCATCTTCCATTCTGCTGGCTTGCCGTCCCCGCTCAGAAGATGCGCGGACGATTACGCGCCGGGATTTTGTGCGGTTACTGAAGTCAGAATTACCGGAATCACTGCGTACGTTGATGCAAGGTGCGATTGCGCCGGTGGATTTGGCGCAGGCGGCTATTGGCCCTGGTATTTCGGTGTTCTCACGGTTTGCGCGGGTGCGGGAAGCAAATGGTGCGGATATGAGCGTGAAAGATGCGTTGCAACTGATCAACGCAACACTGGATGAAGTCTTGGGCGAGCAAGAATCCGATTTCGACTCTGATACCCGATTTGCGGTGAAATGGTACCGGCAGTACGGCTGGGAATCAGACAGCGCCGGTATCGCTGACCAATTAGCGCGTAGTTCTGATACCTCTATTGGGGCATTGGAACGCGGCGGTATTTTTGAAGCTAAGGGTGGAAAAGCCCGATTGTTATCGCCAACCCAACTTGAAGGCGAATGGGACCCGTTAACGGATGACCATGTGAGCGTGTGGGAAGCTACCGTTCGATTGGCAGCGGTGCTAGACAAAATTGGTGCAGATAAAGTCGCGGAACTTTTGCCTTCGGTACAGGACAAAGTGAGTCTTGAGGTGGTCAAAGAATTGGGCTTCTTGCTGTTCCATGAGGCGGAGAAGAAAAAAGACACCGAAGACGCGGTCTTGTTTAACGGACTGGTCAGTTCCTGGGGTGAACTGAACGAACAAGCCCGCGAGTATGCAAGTCGACCACGAGTGGAACAACAAGCTTTCGAGTTTTAAAACGGGTAGGAGGAATAAGTGGCAATCAGTAACCGGGATCGGGTAGGGCAAGCGCTAGATCTTCTGGCAGAGGGCTTGTTTGATGTCGTCGATGAGGTAATGACGCGGGTATTTCAGTCCAATTCGTGGACTGACAAATGGGCGGAAAAAGATGCTTTAAAATACGGTAGTTCGAAACGGACTATTAGTAAAAGCGATGTTCAAGTACAGCTTCGGGCACTGACTGAATATGGTCGGGAGTTTAAAGAAGTACTGTCACGGGCACAACAAGGTTTCGCTTCTGAATTGCGAGAAACGCGGAACCTATGGGCACATAACGAACCCTTTAGCTCAGACGATGCTTTCCGCGCGCTCGATACGATTGCAAGATTGCTGCAAGCAGTCGACTCGGTAGATTCGGCGAAAGATGTGTTAAAGCTGCGTGATGATCTTCAGCGCAACGTGTACGAGGATCGCGCTCGGCACCAAGCAAAACGTGCGAACGTCGTAAAGCTAGAACCTGGTGCGGGATTAAAACCTTGGCGGGAAGTTATCGAACCCCATGACGACGTCGCGCGAGGCGAGTTTACCGCTTCCGAGTTTGCAGCCGACTTGCATCTGGTGCATACGAAACAGGCGCTAAGCCCTGAATACGGCGATCCAGTCGAATTTTTCAGCAGAACGTACTTGACCGAGGGTTTGCGGGATTTATTAAGCCGGGCGCTACGGAGGCTGAACGGTGACGCGAACGCTAGCCCAGTGGTGAACTTGCAAACCAATTTTGGTGGCGGAAAAACCCACTCGATGCTGGCTCTCTATCACTTATTCAGTGGTGTGCCAGCGCAACGTTTTCCGCAAGAAGTCCAAGAGCTGGTCCACGTCAGCGGAGTTACAGAGTTGGAAAAGCTCGGCGTGCGCCGCGCCGCGCTGGTTGGAACCTACCTTCAAGCCGGTTCCCCCAGCATTAAAGAAGATGGCACGGAAGTACGCACCATGTGGGGCGAATTAGCCTGGCAGCTGGGCGGCCGTGCCGGGTACGAAATTGTTGCCGAAGCAGATAAAACGGGCACGAACCCTGGTGAGGCGCTGCATACGCTGCTGAGCACTTATGGGCCCGCCTTGATCCTTGTCGATGAATGGGTCGCTTACGCACGGCAACTTATTTCTGACAAGGAGCTACCAGCGGGGTCATTTGATACCCAATTTACGTTCGCACAATCACTAACTGAAATGGTCAGTTCAATTCCGGGCACCATGCTGGTGGTGTCTATTCCCGCATCAGACGGTTCGGCACAAGCAGGAACTGATATTGAAATTGGTGGCGAAAAAGGCCAACGGGCACTGGAACGTTTGCAAAACGTCATTCGACGCGTGGCGGATCAATGGCGCCCTTCAACCCGCGACGAATCCTTTGAAATTGTGCGCCGCAGGCTATTTAAAACTCCTGATGCTGAGAGTTTGGCTATGATCGCTGCAGTCTCACGCAGTTTTGTTACTATGTATCGGGAAAACTTGTCCGCGTTTCCACGTGATGCGGTTACCGCATCGAATGAATATGAAACTCGTATTCGCGCATCCTACCCGCTTCACCCAGAACTATTAGATCGGTTGTATGAAGACTGGTCTACTTTAGAGCGCTTCCAACGCACCCGGGGCGTGCTCAAGCTGGTTTCATCCATCATTCACGAATTATGGGCATCAAATGATACGTCGCCGCTCATTCTACCTGGCAACGTGCCGTTATCAGCTTCATCCGTAAATACTGACCTTACGCAGTACTTAGAAGATGCATGGAAGCCAATCATTGACTCTGACATTGACGGTCCTGATTGCACAGCGAGTCGGATTGATAAAGAAAAACCTGCCTTAGGTAAACGCCATATCACACAACGGATAGCGCGCACGATCTTCGTTGGTGCCGCACCACGGAACAATACCAACCGTAAAGGCTTAGATAAGCAGTATCTCTGGTTGGGAACCGCCATTCCTGGTGATGCCTTGGGCAATTTCAGCAGTGCGATCGAAAATCTTTCGCAACGATCCACCTACTTCTATGAGGAACAAGGACATTATTGGTTTGATACTCAACCTTCCGTGTCCAAAACCGCTCGGGATCATGCTGAACGGCTTCGGGAAGAACCTGAGGCCGTGTGGAACGAAATCATTCGGCGACTACAGTCGGAAGATAGTAATCGTGGAGTATTCGATCGCGTCCATATTGCGCCACTTAATAGTGGTGAAATTCCCGACTTTGAGGAAACCCGCCTGGTTATCATGCATCCCAAATTTACCTGGGGTAAAACTACTAGCGCTGGGAGTACCGCCTATGATTGGGTATATTCGGCTATCGAAAACAAAGGCGGGAGCCAACGAGTACACCGCAATGCTCTGATTTTTCTATCCGTAGATGACGCTGAACTAAGTGGGCTGGAAGCAGCAGCTCGTAGCTATCTAGGGTGGAAAGTTGTACATGATGGTGCTGAAGAGCTCAACCTCACAGCTCAGCAACGTCGCCAAGCTGAAGGCTGGGTAAAGAAATGTGATCAAACCGTTGGTGACCGCATTCGTAGCGCGTACACACGAGTGTTAATTCCGGAGCAGTTTGATCCTGCTTCAACATTTGAAATCGATTGCGAAAAAATCGCCGATTCTGGAAGCGGGACACTTGCCGTTCGGGTGAGTGACAAACTCAAACGCGACGACATCATAGTGTCTGTTTTTGCTCCAGACATTCTTGCGATGAACCTGCATGCTGCGCTGGGCAAGTGGTGGGCTAATCAGGATCACGTTTATGTGGGTGAACTCTGGAAATACTTCACCAGGTATATCTATTTGCCGCGTCTTGTGCGAAGGGCAGTATTGGATGAAACAATCCAGCAGGCAGCGACCGCAATTATGGCGTCCCATGAACGCTTTGCGCTCGCAAGTGGCTATGACGAGGAAACGGGGAGATACCGTGGCCTGATAGTCCCGCCAACTAGTGATGCACAACTACTAGACGTGACTGATAGCACCCTCATTGTGAAATGGGAGAAAGCGGTAGCCCAACAAGAGGAAGATCGAATCGCGCGGGAAAAAGAAACTCTGTTAACCGCGAGTCTGAATGCTGATGTATTGACTGGGGCGGAGACCGATAGCGAAAAAGTTGGTGTTATTCCGCCAGTCCTAGGTGGCGGTGAGGTTTCGATAGCGTCCGACAGTTCGCAGGTTGAAGCTGTAATTCGGGACACGATTGTTCGTTACTTTGGATCGGTGAAGATCGATCCAGAACGGTACAGCCGCGACTTGGGCCAAATAACCCGAGAAATAATCGACAGGTTGGTGGGTGCTGGCGCGAAACTCACAATCAGTCTTGACATTCAGGCGGAAAAACCGGAAGGTTTCAACGAAGCTGAAATACGCACGATCAAGGAAAACTCCAACGCACTCAAATTTGAAAATTCAGGATTTGAGAAGGGATAATTTGTGTGTGATCGGGGATTGAGACTGCGCTCAATCCCCGTACGATAACCCAGCTAGCAGTGCTTTTTCGCCTTATTTTTCAGCATCTTCATTGCTTGCAGGCATCCAGTCTGTACCCAATTTGGGGATTAAAATAGCCCCGATAAAACTCAAGGCACTAAAGATACTCATTAGAGCGCTCATCCAGTTGTAGGAAGCCTGCGTTTTTCCAAAAAGGTGGACAACAACAGCGCAAATTAAGAACGCAATGGCAACTGCGAATGAGATCCATTGTCCCCTTGCTATTGAACGCCCTTTAGCGCGAATCGAATCTGCTAAAGCGTTGTTTACTTCAGCATTTGAACATGTTGCATAGTTGGCGGCTTCCGAAGATTTTTCTGCCATTCGTACAATTCTGTCCGCGAGTCCTTCTTGAATTGCTTCATATTCTTTAAGCTCGCGGGGATCTGGAATAGGTCCGACTCGAGTTACCCTCATCATCTGGTGTACCTGTTCCGGGGATTGATCGAGTAATTCTGCTTCTAATACTTCGTCACTCTGTAACTGTCCATTGCTTCCCGAATAGCCTTTCCGGTTCGCTGCCAACCCTTCTCCACGTTCTCCATCGGATCGTGAATTCGGGCTGTCCGAATTACCCGACCGTCGCGTGAGTGCGCGATCACCTGACTCTTTCGGTTCGTCCGGGGTGTTACTGGAATTGTCATCAAACACTCCGCATCCGCTTTTTATAGCTTGAAAAACTGCGATTTTATCACGCTCATTTTTCCAGATCGAACTGCGTGATACAACAGTGATGACAGTTTTTCCTGTCTCGTGCCCCATCAAAAACCCTTGAACCCGCCCCCGCTTCATGCCACAGTGAAATGCATGGAAACAATCTTTCGCAATCATTTTTGGTGGATAAAACTCGTTGTCGAGACGATTATTATCATCTCAAGCATTTCCTACTTGATTGTTGACGAATTTGCGGTCTTGGTTGGCTGGGAACTGCTCGCGGCCGTCTACGTGGTTCTGGTTTTTGTTGCGGCCTGGGGTGGAATTGAAGCCCCGGATGTGCTTCCAGTAGATCGAAAGCGAATCTTGCGGATGTCCTCGTGGTTTACGCAGCTTGCGAGCCTTACGGGTATTAACTCAGCGGTTATAGCGCTGATTGCCAAGCAGGAGGTTCATGCTGATTCCTCGGTGGATGCAATGGTTGCAGCTATTGGGGTGGTGCTTTCCTGGATGTTGATGCAGATTGGGTTCGCCCAGATTTATGAAATGATTGATGCGTCCGAGAAACGTGGAGTGTTTCAGTTTCCCGGTGATGACGATGTGCGCCGGGCGGAACTAATGGACTATCTGTATTTCGCCTTCACCATTGGTTCGTCTTTTGCCACATCGGATCCGACGGTGGTGCGGCCGTCGGGTAGGCGGGTGGTGTTGCTGCATAGCATCGTGGCGTTTTTCTATAACGCGATTGTTGTGGCGGTGGCGATCCAGGTGTTGCAGGGGCTTATTAAATAAGGTGGTTTTGGTGGGTTTAACTGCGGTTTTGCCAAAGTGTTGTGTCTGAAGTATAGTTTTCTTCCAGCTGCTTAGGAAAGCACTGGGGTAAAACTTGGTGCGGCACTATCTGCTTGCTCCCATCGTCTAGGGGCCTAGGACTCCGCCCTTTCACGGCGGCAACACGGGTTCGAATCCCGTTGGGAGTACTAACACCCTTATTTAATAAGGGTGTTTTTAAATGAATATGGCCCTGTGGCGCAGTTGGTTAGCGCGCCGCCCTGTCACGGCGGAGGTCGCGGGTTCGAGCCCCGTCAGGGTCGCATTTTCACACGTGTGGGGTGAGAAGAATGAAAGTTCTTCTCACCCCACACGTGGTTTTTCGGTGTGGACAATGCTGGGCAGGGGAGTGCGGCTAAGAGTGAACTTGCCACTTTTCGACGGCCCGCCACCGGGCCCACAGATCGGCGAATACGCCACGCCGGGCGAGTAATTCATCGGCTGAACCGTGCTCCGCGACCGTGGCATCGTCAAGTACCACCACTGTGTCTGCTAGCCGGATCATTGCGGGGCGGTGGGTCACTGCGATGATGGTGCGTTTGCCCCGGAGCGCCCCTAATGCATCCACGGCTGAACGTTCGGTAATGGCGTCAAGCGCCGAGGTGGCCTCGTCGACAAGCAATAACCCGGCGGGTTTGGCCAAGGCGCGGGCGAGCCCGACTCGCTGACGTTCGCCGCCGGATAGGGTGCCGCCGCCCTCACCGATGCGGGAATCCCAGCCATCCGGAAGCCCCGCCAGCACCTCGTTGAGCTGTGCTTGTTTCGCGATGCTGGCAAGAAGCGGTGCCTCATCGGGACCGGAACTAGGCATAACATTGTCGCGCAGTGTGCCCGGCCGCAGGTCCGTGGTTTGGAACATCATGGAAGTGCCCGCACGCCGCTGGGCCGCCGGGGTTGGAACGTCGTTCCACCGGACCTCGCCGACGGTGGGTTCGCGCAGGCCGGCGAGGATGTCTAAGAGGGTGGACTTGCCGGAGCCGGAGCCGCCCACGATCACCGTGAAGCTGCCAGCGGGCACTGTTAGATCCACCTCGTCAAGGGCGCGAGTGCCGTCCGGATAGCTAAAACTTACCCCGTTAACGCCGACGGCGGGTGGCTCGTCATTGTTGGTTGTCGGTGGTTTTTGGGATCCGTCGCGCGCGTTTCGTTGCTCCACCAGTGTTCGTACTTCGCCAAGACGCCTGCTTATCGACGCCATAGGCGTGGCCAGTAGCGACAAGGAGCCGACGGTTTCGACGACGCGAAGCAAAACAACAACCATTGCGGCGGCTGCAGCGCCACTAAGTGCCCCGTTGAGATAAAGCCAGCCGGTAACTCCGCCGAATCCCAAGAGGATCAACTGCAAGGCGATACTAAAGAGCGTATCGCCAGGAATTTGCCACATAAGCAGTTGAAGCCCGCGCTTGCGGGACGTGCGAAGAACGTTATCGAGGGCACTACCAGCAACGCCGGTGGAGCGCAGCGTCGGCTGAGCCCATGCAAAGTCAAGGGCGTGATCGTCAAGCTCCCGGGAAGAATCGGCATAAGCGCGATCTGCCCGGCCGATGGCACGTCTGCTGAGAACAAACGCGGTGGCAAGCAACAGGCCACCGAGCACGGCCACCGCCGCCAGCTGCCAAGCAACAGTCAGCAGCATAAGACTCAGTAGCGGAACGAAGACAAGCGAATGCACAATCGGAGCAATCAACAACACCACCGCGGAAACGGACTCGCTGCCGCCTGTGGACACCAAGTCGCGTATCTTCGACGCGCGGGTACCATGCAAGTCACTTGGGTCAAGATGCCGAATGGCATCCACACCCGCATCTTCTATCTCCTGCATGATCATCAACCCCAGCCGCAGACCCGCCCGCATAGCTAGGCCATCAATGACCCACACGGCAGCGACGACAACCACCTGCACGGAAAGCCACGGCCAAGCGGAAGCCGGACTGGAGCTGAATAGCGCAGAAAGAACAGGAACGAGCATCATGACAGCAGCCGCCTGTAGCGCAGCTGACAGAAGCGTCAGGCCGATAAAAACCTTCCGGTAGCGGCTTCCAGCGGTGCTGGTGATTACGGTGAAATCTTTAAGCATCATTGGAGAGCCTTCCGGGCATTATCAGTCAAAGTGGCGTACAAACCGCCCCGTTTCCGCAGGGCACTATCCGTGCCTTGTTCGACGACACGACCTTTGTCAAGAACGACAATCGTGTCCGCATCCGCGATGGTATGCAGTCGATGCGCGATGATTAGCACAGTGCGGCCCTCAAGAAGTCGATTAAGCCCCTGGCGGATTGCCCACTCCGAGTCCGGATCAGCCGCAGCGGTGGCCTCATCCAAAATCACCGCGCGAGGATTCCCCAATAGCGCCCGGGCGATAGCGATGCGCTGCCGCTGACCACCAGAAAGACTGTCCCGATCCACCAGAGTGTCATAGCCTGCGGGTAAGCGCCGGATAACCTGATCGACAAAGGCAGCCTCAGCGGCCGCTACCACCTGCGCACGAGTTGCATGAGGATATCCCAAAGCGATGTTGTCGTGAATGGTGCCACGGATAAGCTGAACATCTTGAAGCACGGCCGCAATGTGACTGTGTAACTGTGTCTCCGAAATGCCTGTGAGGTCAGTGCCGTCTAAGGTGATGGTGCCGGAATCCGGGTCCCAAAACCTCGCCACCAATGCCGCGACCGTGGACTTACCGGCCCCCGAGGGGCCCACAATCGCGGTGACTTTGCCAGGCGGCACCGCAAGACTGATGTGCTCTAAAATCGGCTGCCCAGGAGTGTAGCCGAAGGTGACGTCGTGAAGCCGGATGTCAGCAGGCCCGGTGTGATGGGGGATCGAAGGCGCGCCGGGTGGCGGCGTAGCGAGCTCCGGGGAAGCGAGCATTAACTCCAGTGCGGTTTTGGCAGTCATTCCAGCCTGTAACCCGTTCGCGGCGTAGGAAATTGAGAGGAGCCGATTGCCAAAGCTTGTGCCAAGCACAAGGAACGGTAGCAGGTCAGCCGCAGGCATCAGCCCGGTGGTAATCAACGCGGTTCCGGCAACACTGAGCAACACCATCACCGTGAGTGGGCGATTAAGTTGTATGCTTGCGGATTTAGCGTTGATGGTTTCCAATTGCCACGCGGTGAGGAATGCACGCAGCTCGGACAGCCGACGGGGCAGATTGATGGTGGCATCGTCGCCGAAGATACGTGCTGCGGGTTGTCCAGAGATGAACCGCTCTGCGTCACCCGAGAGCGTGGCGTTGTATTGCAGCATCTGGCGCATTCGTGGCTTGTCTGCGGTTGCCATCCGTAGCATTACGACGATGTAGATAATCACTGGTATCAGCAGCACGAAGCCGAGTCGCCAATCGACGGCGAACAGGTAAATGATGATGGCCAGCGGAGTCACCGCCGCCGCAACCAGATCCGGTACAGCGTGCGTGACCAGGTAGTGCAGGGCGGTGATGTCGTCCTGGACGAGCTTCTTCACCTCAGCGGTGCGCCGCCGTCGGAACCACCCCAACGGCACCCGCGTTAGTTTTCGCAACACCCGCTCCCGTAACGCAGCGCTGAAACGTACGTCGTAAAGATGCAATAGCAAAAGCATCAACGCGGTTCCCGCAGCGCCAGAAAGCATAATGATCGTTCCAGTTACGCCGAGGGAGACCAAAACGTCACGGTCGGCGCTAGTAAGCAACCGACGCGCAAGCTCCGCGAACAGAATCAGCGGGGCGACTTCCAGTAGCGACAACAAGCCCTGCGCGATACCGCTGGCGATGAGGACAGTTCGGGCTGGCCGCAGAATAGAAGTGGTGGGTTCTGCCTTTTCGACGGTTGAGCCAGGCCGTGCCTCCTGGTCTGTGGATTGTTCCGCGGTGGTTTCCACCTCGACTTTTTTACCCATCGCTTTACCGCGCACCCAGTAGGCTTGGGCATGCATGGTTCCCTTGTTCTGGCCATGGTCGATCTGAAGGGCCTGCCGCACCAACCGGGTCGCTACGGTTTCTGCGGCAACCCACGTGCGCCAACCGTGGTAATCATCGCCACTGAGCTCGTTAACCAACGTGCGGGAATCTCCACTGGTTGGAACCCACGTAACGCTGAGATCCGGGTGTTCGGGGAAGGGGAGTTCGTTATCGGCTTCATGATGCTGTTCCATGATCACCTTGATCGGGACACCGGTGGGAAGCGATGCGACGATAGAGCGAATTCCCGGCCAAGAAGCCGCGTCGCCAACCAATAGATACCCAGCCGGAGGCGGGTCAGATGGGCTAAAGCCCTCGCTACCGTAGCGTTGAAACACCACCACATCGCCTGGTTGTGCCTTCACCGCCCAGGTAGAGGCGGGCCCGGCAGGCTCATGGATCAGGAATGCGATGGAAAAGGTGCCAGTCGCTGAATCAGAGTCGAGGAAGGTGTATCCACGCTGGTGGAGCGTGCTTTTGCCATCAGGATCCGGAAACCAGCCGCGTACCCAGGAGCTGGGGGACTCGCCTGCCGGATCAAGTAGATCTGCGGAGTGGAAATCAACCCGTACCACATGCGGGGTAATCCATGACGAGCCAGTGACGGTTGCCAGATGTTCCTTGGCACCAAGGGCGCGGAGTACTGCTCCTTGAATTCCTTTACTCATGGCGAGCCTCCTCTTGTTTCGTCAAAGTTTAGGGTAGGCGACCCTTAATTACAATGCTTTTAGGCTGGATTGCTGTGCCGGAACGCTTCCGAACCAATGCGGCCAATACAACGAAAGCGCGTATCCTTTTTAATCGGTTTGAAAAGAGTGGCGGTCTCCGTACTCCGCCTCGGCTGAGGGGTGTGGAATTCGCGTGGTATTTCACTAATTTGAACAGTGGCTAGATTGCCTTTTACCTGCGGATTTGATTAGTCTTGATGATGCTGTGTATTGTTATCAAACGTTGAAGGGAAACCTTCTTTCACAATTTTGGCCCTGTGGCGCAGTTGGTTAGCGCGCCGCCCTGTCACGGCGGAGGTCGCGGGTTCGAGCCCCGTCAGGGTCGCTGAGTGTGTTGTAGCACTCTGGCCAGATAGCTCAGTCGGTAGAGCGTCCGCCTGAAAAGTGGAAGGTCACCAGTTCGATCCTGGTCCGTGCCACACTTTTAACACCCCAACATCATCACTGGTGTTGGGGTGTTAGTCTTAGTTATCCCAGAATTCCACCCGGCTGGCCAGCAGGTTTAGTATTTGGTCGAATTCGTAACGCCACCGATCCAGTGTCGCCGCATGAGCGTGTGCTTTCGGCCATTCTGTTTCAGCGCGCCGGGAAATCTCGGCGCGGAACTCGTCAAGGCCGCCGTCCCAATCGCCATAGTGAATCCGGTGCCCGGTGCGGCACCGATAGGCGGTGATGGTTTCGCCGGAGGCCGCCGCCACGACCATGCTGAGCACGTCTTCCGGGGCGGTGATATGCGCGGTGGTTGCGATTGTGGGCCCGCCGCAAACGATGATGGAACCGGACATGGTTGCGTTACCGCCGACGGTGGGGGCGTCGAAAAGCGATACCTGCCCGGAAATCGTGGCGCTACCGCCCACGACACTTGCCCCGCGTAAGCAGGCGTAACCACCCACCTGGCAGTCGTCGGTGGCATGTGCGGAATCGGTGAGCACGGCGGTTTCGCACACCTTCGCATTGCCGGAGACACAAGAATCCACAAGCAGTTCGGCGTTGCCGCATAGCTGGGCAGCGCCGGAGATCGAGGTTTGGTCGAACATCCGCGCGCTTCCGAAAACCCGGGCGTTCCCGCCGACCTGCGCTAAACCGCAGATATTGGCGGAGCCGAAGACCTCAGCGGTACCCGATACGCGCGCTTCGTCGGTGACCCAGGCATTGCCGTACACCTTTGCTTCCTCCGCAACCCATGCCGCGCCAGTGAGGTTTTGCGGTGATTCCACCCAGCCTCCGAGCTCGCCGCGCCGGATGTGGCCAGCTATGTCGGTGGTGGCGCGGATGCGATGGAGCACCCTTGCACCTAGTTGCAAGGTTTCGTCGGTGAGCTCGAAATACGCCACTATTCTTCGTCCCAGCTGGCAATAAGTTTTTCGATAGCGTCGCATTCCGCAGCCCAGCCCAGCTCCGCCCCGGTTGCCGCGCGTAACTGCGGCAACGTTCCCGCCCACAAGTCGTGTCGAATGTGGTGGCCGTTCGCGGTGCGATACGTGGTCACCCACGGCCCCGCGTCGACCCGCGCGACCCGAACATGATGTGGCCCGGAAATACGCGCATCGCCTGCGATCACGGCGGCTACCGGTATGCTCACATGCCCCGATACCAGCGCTTTTCCGCCGATAGGCATGCGGGTGTCCACCTCGGCGTAGCCGAACACTTCCGCTTCATCGCGCACACCGCCGCAATTGGTTATCACGACATGCCCGAACACCCGCGCGTTGTTGCAAATCCGCGCGGAGCCGGAGACGCTGACGAAGTCGAAAACCTCAGCGTTGTCGTATACTTCTGCCTGCTTTTCGACGCTCGCATGTCCGTACACCTTAGCGGAACCGTACACGCACGCTTGCCCGGCGACCTGCGCGAAGCCATGAACAATGGCGTCGTCGTACACCTTTGCGTTGTCCGTGATTTCCGAATGCCCATATACCTGGGCATTCCCATACACCATGCCGTCGCACACGTGCCCGAAATCAAAAACCTTCGCGTGCCCGGATACCTGGGCGGTTCCGCTTACCTGCGCGTGCCCGTTCACTTCGGCGTGACCGAATACCAAGGCGGTACCTGTGGCATTACCAAACCCGTAGACCTTCGCCTCGTCATAAATCCAGGCGTTTTCCGAAAGATTGTCTTCCGATTCCACCCAACCCCCAAGATCACCGGCTCTAACAACGCGATGTTTATGCGGTAGATCCCGGGTTGCCCGAATCCGGCGCAGAGTCACCCCATCAACCAGCAAAGTTTCATCGGTGAGTTCGAAGTGTTTGGTCATAAGCTTATAAACCCTCATTGTTCGTTACGGGCCTAAACCCCGCCGAGATATACCCATCCAATAATAGTGACCACCTAAGCAAAACCCAGCATGACGATCCAACAGGTACCCTGGTGGGAAAATACAAACTTAAGGAGAAACATCGTGTCCACGACCCCTACAATCACGCACGAACCAGAAAACAACCGCTTCGTCATCACCATCGACGGGAAAACTGCAGGCTTCGCCGCTTATGATCCGCAGCCAGGCAACCGCGACTTCAACCACACAGTGATTAAAGAAAACTTCCGCGGCCAGGGTCTTTCCAGCCCGCTCATTAAAGCGGCGCTAGACGATACCCGCGCCGAGGGACTTACAATCACTCCAACTTGCTCCGCCGTTGAGCACTTCGTGAATAAGCACGCGGAGTACCAAGACCTGGTTGCTGGCTAATTGAAGTAGTCTACCGAAACAATGCGGGGCTGCCCTTCGCCGCAACACTCCCTTCCCAGGGCACTTCCCGATAAGACAGCACATCAACAGTGAGGAAGATTTTCTCGCTGTAGTCGGAGAATATAAACACCGCTCGCTTCCCGACGGCCCAAAAGATGAGTTACTTAAGTACCTGAATACTGTGTCTTTAGCCTTTTCTAACCCGTCGGTTATGCTGCTTTGGTTGTGTGGTTGGTGAGGATTCT
>NZ_JAUNKC010000048.1 GCF_030532965.1 Corynebacterium sp. | reverse complement strand
CGCCGACCAATAAAACTCAACAACCAACCCCCACCCAACACCACAGGTGGGGGTTAAAACATACCCCGGTGTAACGGGGTCGTCGTTCGCGGCGATAACAATATGTGTTCAACGCAAAAACATGTGCTATCACAAAGAATTTGGTGGTAGCCATGTGCGTTGACTTGTCAAGGTTATTGTTCTTTTAGGTGAAGGATTTTTACACGATGTCTTTGTCTGCCCGTTCACTGGTTGCAGCCGTAGCTGCTATTGCCGCAGTAATCGCGATGTTCATCATTTTCAGCCCAGCAGCGATGGCACAGTCCACAACCCACCCACATCTGCAATTCGATACCATTGCAGGAACCGTTCTCGGTGGGTTGAGCTCCTTCGCAGCGCTCTACTTCGTCATTGGTGCTCTATATAATCTGTTTACCCGTGGCAAGGGCAAGACCCCGTGGCCTGGCGCCCCAACCTTCTAACTTCTCTTTTAAACCCAGCAGAAACCCTGCTGGGTTTTCTTTATGCGCACAAACCGCCAATGAGGCTTCCTAACGCCAGTGCAGCGGTGCCACCGACCATAGTGGCGCCGAAATACAGGAAGCAGGTACCATAGCGGTTTTCCGTCAGCAACTGCCCGAGTTCGGCCGCCAACGTCGACCAAGTCGATAATGCCCCGGCTACGCCGACTAGTAATGCCGCGTATCCGAGCGTGGCTGTGGAGAAACACTGCAGAGCAATCCCGGCTACAACACAAGCAATACAATTGGCGATCATGGTGGACACCAACCGGGGGAGTGTCACGCTGAGCGCGTAGCGCGTAGCGCCACCTATCGCCCCGCCGAGGCACACGAAAAGCAATGAAACGATCATGATTTCCGCCGCCTCATCAGCGCCGTACCGGCTAGCCAGGCGGCAATACATGATGTCACGGTTACCAAGCTGTAGGCGATTCCGCCGATGAGTGTGTGGGATGTAGCCACCACTATGAACGTCGAAAAGCTCGTAAACCCACCAAGGAAGCCGGTACAGGCAAGCGGGCGTAGCCACGTCGGCTGGCTAAGAACCATGGCAAACAGGAAGCTTCCCAGAATATTGATGAGCAGCACGGACGTGGGGGCGTCGACAAGCGAAAATTGTTGCAGGATAAAGCGACATCCAGCCCCGGCGGCGGCTCCGACCGCAACGAAAAATACCATGCGCATACCCCTATTAACATAGCCCTTAATGTGACTTTTATAGCGAAATCGTGCGCAACCGGAATAAAAAGTAGATGATGGAGGGTAGTTGTATCGTCACTTTCACTCAAGGAGTTTCCCGTAATGGCTCATGAACGCGCAGGCCAACTAGCACAACCGCAGGATCTTATCGACATCGCAGAATTAGTCACCGCCTACTACACTCGCACCCCAGATGTGGAAAACCCCGATCAGCAGGTCGCTTTCGGCACCTCCGGGCACCGGGGATCGTCGCTGGATACCGCCTTTAACGAAAACCACATTCTGGCGACCACCCAAGCGATCGTCGATTATCGCCGCAGCCAAAACATTGGCGGCCCAGTTTTCATCGGGCGCGATCCGCACGCGCTGAGCGAACCAGCCATGATTTCCGCCCTTGAGGTTCTCCTAGCCAACGATTGCACGGTGCTTGTCGACGACCGGGGCCGCTACACTCCAACACCTGCGGTATCGCACGCTATTCTGGCGCACAACGCCAAACTAGACGGGGGTGTGACCGGTACCGACCCGAAGCGCGCTGACGGCATCGTGATTACCCCGTCGCACAACCCGCCACGCGATGGTGGCTTTAAGTATAACCCTCCAAACGGCGGTCCTGCGGATACCGATGCCACCGACTGGATCGCTGCCCGCGCCAACGACATCATGCGGGGCGGCATGGCTGAGGTTAAGCGCACCAGCGTTTCCGGCGTCCTCGACCCGCGTGTGACCCCCTATAACTACCTCGACAGCTACGTTGCCGACCTACCAAACGTGATTAACATCGCCGCGATCCGTGATTCCGGTTTGTCCATCGGTGCGGATCCGATGGGCGGCGCCTCGGTGGATTACTGGGGTGCGATTGCCGATGCGCATAAGCTCAACCTGACCGTGGTCAACCCGCTTGTCGACGCTACCTGGCGGTTCATGACCTTGGATACCGACGGCAAAATCCGAATGGACTGTTCGTCACCCAATTCCATGGCATCTCTGGTTCACAACCGTGACAAATACGACATCGCAACCGGCAACGACGCCGACGCCGACCGCCACGGTATCGTCACCCCCGACGCGGGCCTTATGAACCCGAACCACTATCT
This sequence comes from Corynebacterium sp., assembly GCF_030532965.1. Lineage (GTDB taxonomy): Bacteria > Actinomycetota > Actinomycetes > Mycobacteriales > Mycobacteriaceae > Corynebacterium. The sequence continues at coordinate 7,793 of NZ_JAUNKC010000048.1, read as the reverse complement.
CGCGGTCGCTATCGACTATCTCTTCGCCCACCGGCCCGATTGGGGTACCGACGCGGTGGGTAAGACCTTGGTATCTTCCTCCATGATCGACCGCGTGGTGGCAAACCTCGGCAAGAAACTGGTGGAAGTTCCCGTCGGATTTAAATGGTTCGTGCCAGGGCTTATCGACGGCTCCATCGGCTTCGGCGGCGAAGAATCCGCCGGTGCTTCCTTCCTACGCCACAACGGCACCGTCTGGTCCACCGACAAAGACGGCATCATTTTGGACCTGCTCGCCGCCGAAATCACCGCAGTCACTGGCAAGACCCCATCGCAGCGGTACGCGGAACTCGCTGCCGAATTCGGTGCGCCGGTATATGCCCGTACCGATGCGGACGCAAACCGGGAACAAAAGGCGATTCTCAAGGCCCTGTCGCCGGAACAAGTAACCGCCACCGAACTCGCCGGGGAACCCATCACCGCGAAACTCACTGCCGCCCCAGGCAACGGTGCTGCTATCGGTGGCCTCAAGGTGTGCACCGAATCCGCCTGGTTTGCCGCCCGCCCATCCGGAACAGAGGATAAATACAAGATATACGCCGAATCCTTCAAAGGTGAATCTCATCTTGTGGAAGTACAAAAGGAAGCGCAGGCACTGGTATCTGCTGTACTAGGTAGCTAACCTGCGTAAAATCCTCAGTGGTGCGAACTGTCGTTACATCTGAGTTCGCACCACATAACAACAACCAGATAAGCTAAGTGGCTGTGACCAAACTAAACCCAAAAGTCTTAGACGTTATCAGCCTCCTCGCCCGGTTCGGGCTTGCCGCGGTATGGATTATCGCCGGGTGGCAAAAACTAGGCAAACCCATGGCAGAAGCACAAGCCATCCAAGGCTACGAAATCTTCTCCACCTATTGGTCGATCCTGCTTGGAAAACTCATCGGCCCACTGGAACTGGCTGGTGGAGTGCTGCTTCTACTCGGCATTTTCCTCCGCTTCGCCGCTAAACTATCGGCGGTGGTGCTCATACTATTCATGATCGGAATCGGGCAAGCCTGGGCACGTGGTCTAGTAATCGACTGCGGCTGCTTCGGCGATGTTGACTTAGCTGACGGCGGCATGGACTACCTATTTACCATCCTGCGCGATATTGGATTACTTGCCATGTCCATATGGGTCATGTACCGCCCCTATAAACGATTTGCGATCTACCCATAGCCTTTACCCGGATATTGCCAGGATACTGGGCGGGAAATCGCAGCCAATATGGAACCAAAGCTCAGTTAGGGTAGTTTGAATACATAAAGCGATAGCTAAGTCGCTTACAGTGCACAACCGTAAGCAACTTCTGTCATCTGTTACCAATCGGAACAAAAAGCAAGGTGTAAAAATACGTGAGCACAAAAGTTAAAAACCCAAACCAAAAAAGCTCCGGATTTATCTGGGCAGTCCTGATCATCGTGGTACTTGCCGCCGTTTTGATCGGCTATCTTGTCGTCAACGGAAATAAATCCAAAGAAGACATAGCTACCGACCGCGTCAACGAGGCCGTTGCCTTTGAAACCACCTATGAAGACAACGGAATTATTCTGAAAGCCGCCAACGCAAAAGCTGACGCGAAATCAGTCGAACTCTATGAAGACTTCTCCTGCCCTCACTGTGCAGATCTCGCGGTCCAGACCGACGCCGACATGAAAACCGCAATCGAAAAGGGCGACATTACCGTCACCATCCGTAGTCTTAACTTCCTCGATCGGGAGGCGATTGGTAACTCCACCATGGCTGGTACCGCCGCCTATGCTGTAGCGAAAAACGAATCCCCTGAGGTGTACTGGAACTTCCGTAAGCTCCTCATGGAAGACCAAGAGAAGATTTACACCAGCAACTGGGAAGACGCTGATTTTGCGAATGCTGCTAAAAGCGTAGGCGCTTCCGAAGAGACCGTGAAAACGATCACCAACGGCACTCTGACCGAAGAATACATTGAGCTTGCTACGAAGAACTCCGACAAGCTGGAGAAAGAAACCGGTAGCGTTTCCTCGCCTCGCGTAATCATCGACGGCACTGAGATCAAAGGCGCCGATATCTTCGACTGGGTGAACCAGGCAACTAAGGCCTAAACCATATTCCTCACCTGCTGATTTGATTGCCCAGCGCTTTGTGATGTAGCCTTTAATTCGTTCGCTTCACTAGAAGAAACGAAACGGGGCTATGGCGCAGCTGGTAGCGCATCACACTGGCAGTGTGGGGGTCACGGGTTCGAGTCCCGTTAGCTCCACCGTTTTTAATTCCCCCGCCGTTATCGGCGGGGGTTTTCTTGTTTTGTCAGGTAGTGCGGATTCTAGGGGTCGTGGAAACACCTGACATGTGTTAGGTCGTGATTGTGGGTTTTGAAGGATCCCGAAAGTGCTGTTGACGATGATGGTGGGGATTAACGGTTGAATTCCTTGGCTAGTAGGGTAGCCAGGATGATGGCGTAAACGAGTAGCCATAGTGGGTTTGGTCGGGTGTACAAGAAGATGGCTACTGCTACTGATATGGCCCATCGGATTGAGGTTTTCATTGAGACGTCCTTTCTGCGTTGTCATGGTGTGGGGAGAGCTTACCTCACTCATTTTCCAGATCAGTATCGTTTGTTGCCAATTCACACGCAAACCATTTGCCCCCTCAGTACACGCATGGCTAACTGAAACTCGTAATCAACCGGATATTGGTGAGTATCCCGATGATTTTTAGTGGCGTTTGTCAAGGCGATGACAAAGCTGAAAGCCCACCGCAAGAACTGCGCCAGTATCGCAGGCTAGGTGTTTTCACTGGTGGCGATGTGGTTTATGCTGTGTGTTGGCGATTAGTTCAACGGTGTGTGGTGGTGAAGGCATGTCAATTCCGGTGTATCGGTTACAACAGGTTTCCGGAGTCACTGTTTACGGGATGATCAACAACGGCGGGTATTTTCTCACGGATTTCACTGTCTATGAGGACGGCATCGTCGATTGTTGGGGTAAGACGGATGTGGCCGGTATGCGGGATCATGTGGAATCGGGCTGGGTTGTGCCCGCGATTCCGGTCGGCGAGACGGTCCGCATTTCTGAATTGGGGGATTTCCGGGTGTTGGAAGCGCGGTGGTCGCATGCCACGCCGGGTGAATACCTGGGTTTTCTTGAATCTGTAGTGGATAAGCTTCGTGGTGAGCAGTCGCACCCAGTGCCGGATTTTCCGCTTTCGCGGGCGAATCGGGATGAGCCACACCCGATGAAAACTGATCCCATGTATAACCTCAATCATGCAGGTGCCACGGTGGCGTTTACCTTAGAGGCTTTCCTTCATACGGATTCCGGTTGGGAGATAACAACAATCGTGCCGTTCGCCGACGGGACGTTTCGTCTTTCGGTAATCGGGGAACGTGATTTCAGCTTTGCTGAATGTGAAAACATGATCGACGCTGGTGACCTGGCGATCACCATTACCGAAGATGCCTGGGTGCGGGTGGCTAATATCGGGGAGCTGCGGTTAAAGCCCGAGTTCGCGATCGTAGAGAATGCGACGGAGTTTAAGAAATCGCTCCAGGGGCAAAGTGCCTGCGCGGTAGGGAAACAGACGGCAGCAGAAAAGTGCAGGCAGGCATATTTCGAGTATTTGAAGGAGCCAAGTGATTTTAGTCGTGAGAGGCTACGGGAGGCATATGAAGCGGTGCCGGAACATGAACGGCGCTATTTAGGGGACATGGACTCCAAAGATTACGATTACTACCGGATTCTGTACACCGACGATAAACGCGAAGTATAAGCGAAAAGTGATGATTACGGATTTATTTAACGGACAACCAGCGCTGGCGTCGATTCGTGCCTTTGAGGAAGCCCGGTTTGCGCTGTCAAAGCTTGACGACGCCGACAAGCCGGACAAGCACACCACCGTATTCGTCGACTGTCGTGATCTCGTGTGGGCTTGGTTCGCGGAATCAGGGCCGGGTGGCTTCGTGGATTTTGCAGACCACATAGTTGCTGACTGTGGTGATACGCAAATGCAGCGGCGGTGGAATGCTGATCGCGCTGGGATCCTGGCACGCTATATCGAGGGGTTCGACGCCGTCGACCCGCCGCAGGTGGCGGTGCTCGAAGCTGATGGCGGTCTGCGCCACTAGCTGCGATAGGCCAACTGCGGTTTAAAAACTGTGCGCCATTGATCTTCCACTTCGGCGGTGTAATTGCGAATCACAAACAGGTCGGATTCATCGTGGTGATAGGAAAAGTGCGCATCCACCGCTGCGATCAGCCAGGCGACATCAGCAGGATCAGTGTCGTCTGAAAGCGTGGCGATCAATTCAGCGCACAGAGTAGTATCAAATATGGCGTTTTCGTGGAGCTGGTATACAAACGTACCGGAAACCAGGTCGTCACGCTGCAATTGTATCGGGGTGCGATGGGTGCGTGCCACTATTTCGTGAATGACCAGTTCCAGGTTGGGTTCTGCCTCAGGAATCTGGAAAAGGGCACCAGAGGGCAGATGCCGGGCAGCGCAGCCGGATTCGGTGGGCTGAAAAGCCCATTCGGATTGGGTGCCAAAAGCGGCTAATTCGGCGTCGAAAAGCGAAATAATGCGGTTAATGGTTAACTCCAAATTCCACGAGAACAACACCTGTAATAATAAGCCCAATTCCCGCAATCATGGTGGGGGTAAGCGTTTCTTTGAATAGCGCGCGGGACAATAACGCCGTTAATGCCACCCCGAATGCGGTCCACAATCCATAGGCCACCCCAATACCCATACCGGCAGCAAGCGAAGCGGATAGCGCGGCGAAAGCACCAATATAACCGACCGCCACGATGATGTAAGCCCGGGGCCTTGTTGTGGCAATTTTAAGGTTTAAGGTGGCGATAACTTCCAAGATGATTGCCGCCGAAAGGTACAACCACGCCATGTTAATTCCCACCCGAGTGTGGGGAACCGAACTCCACCAGTGCGATACCTGCAATAATCACTGCGATGCCTATCCCGCTTAGAACTGTGACGTGTTCTTGGTAAAATACTGAGCCTAAAACCGCAGTCAATGCCACACCGCACGCACCCCAGATACCATAAGTGACGCCGAGTGGCATGCCGCGGCGGAGGAGAACTGACAGTAACCAGTAGGAAGCAACATAACCTGCCACCACGATCACATAAAGCCACGGGTAGGAAAGCGCTGCTTTCAAGCACAGCGTTGCTGTCACTTCACAACACACAGTAAGTGTCATTAACCACCATTTACCCACCCCCAAAACGGTACACCTACCCATAGGTGGGGTGGAAATGGCAGTATGGAAAGTATGAGTAGCCCAGTGATTGTTCTTACCGAAGATGAATCCTATTCTAAGCTTGAGACTGAGAAGCTCGGTCGGCTTGTTGTCCGTCGTTCCGACGACATGGATATTTTCCCCATCAATTACGTGATTGATGGCAAGAATATCTATTTCCGAACCGCGGAAGGCAATAAGCTTTTTAGCGTGGGATTAAATAATTACGTGTTGTTTGAGGTTGATAATTCCACCGCTTATACCGCCTGGTCAGTGGTGATTAAAGGCCACGCCGAAATCGTGCGGGATTATAGCGAAATTCAACGCTGCGATTCCTTGCCGCTGCGACCGTGGGTTCCAACCTTGAAATACAACTATGTACGAATCGTGCCCAAAGAAATTAGTGGCCGGGCTTTCCGGTTAGGGGAAGAACCCGAACGTTACTAATGCCCGAGAGCTTCGTTAAGTACCCGACGCAACCAGGTGCCGCCCAAGCTGAGGCCGCCGGGTTGCGATGGCTGCGGGAGGCGTCGACAAGCGTTGTCGAAGTGTTAGCAGCAACGCCGACGCACATCGCCACCCGCAAAGTGCGCCTTGCCATGCCCACTGCCGACGCCGCAGTGATCGCCGGGGAACAACTAGCGACGATTCACCTTGCGGGCGCACCAGCATTTGGCAGCCCGCCGCCTGACTGGGACGGTCCGAACTATATTGGCACCCAACAGCAACCATGCATTCCCACCGACGACTGGGCGAGCTTTTACGTCGAACAACGGGTCGCACCGTTCGTTGCCGCCGCCACTGACAGGGGCAATCTCTCGGATCCAGAGGGCGTTATCGACCGCGCGCTGGAATGCATCATTCACCACGACTTCGCCGTTCGCACCCCAGCCCGCATTCACGGCGACTTATGGCGCGGCAACCTCATCTATGAGCACACGCCGAGCGGTGTGAAACCAGTCTTTATCGACCCCGCCGCACACGGCGGACACCCGGAAACTGATCTCGCCATGTTGGCTCTGTTCGGTGCGGATTATTTTGAGCACATCATTGCCGGCTACCACACAATCGCCCCGCTGCCGGATACCTGGCAGGAACACATACCCATCCACCAACTACACCCCCTGGCGGTCCACGCCGTGACGCATTCCGCGGCATACGGCGACGAGTTAGTGTCCTGCGCCCGTCGCGTGGTCGCGTTGCTTGGCTAACGCCACCATGTGTCTTGCGGGGTCACCGGCAGATGCCGCTTGTGCTGACCGATTCGCCACAGATGCTCAATCCGGTCGACCGCAGCCTGCTCGATGGTTGTCTCACCCGACAAATAGCCATCAATGTCGCGGTAGCTAATACCTAATGCATCCTCGTCGGAGATCGCTGGGCGGTCCTCTTCCAGGTCGGCGGTAGGCACCTTCAACCACGTGGACTCCGGCGCCCCTAAATATTGGAGCATGGCTGCTCCTTGGCTCTTATTAAGCCCGAACAGCGGCATGAGATCAGCGGCACCGTCGCCAAACTTCGTGAAGAAACCGGTGACGTTCTCGGCCGCATGGTCGGTGCCAATCACCAACAGGCGTTTTTCACCGGCAACTGCGTATTGTGCGATCATCCGCTGGCGCGCCTTAATATTGCCCTTGTTAAAATCCCCCAGGCTTGGTTGTCCCAGCGCGATAGCCACGCTGTCGGCTATCGCGTCTGTTGTGTCCTTAATATTGCACGTCAGCGTGTGATCGGGGCGGATAAACTGCAAGGCAATATCGCAGTCGTGTTCATCAAATTGCACACCATAAGGCAAGCGCATCGCCCAAAACTCAGCGCTACCGCCTGCCTGACGGATTTCCTCAACCGCCAATTGGGCAAGGCGTCCGGCAAGAGTGGAATCCTGCCCGCCGGAAATCCCTAACACAAACCCATTCGCACGGGCGTGGTGCAGATAATCCACCAGGAACGATACCCGGCTCCTTACTTCTGCGGCGGGGTCGATTGTTGGGGTGGTGTGCAGTTGCGTGCGGATTTCCCGCTGTAATTCACGATCCATGCTTGTTAAGCTTAGCGCCAATAGCCGACGCATTCGTTGCGGGTCATTCCATCGAAGGTTCGTGGGTGTATTAGCCGGTTTGGTGTTTACATTAAGCGTGCGATAACATTGTTCCTCGTGTCATTGGCTGGATTTGATACATTCATTGTCCCAGCCACCAGGAATGTGTAAGTCGCAACTGGCTTTCCCTTAACAAGAAAGGAGCGCCCGATGAAGGTCCGTAAATCCCTTCGGTCGCTGAAGAACAAGCCGGGCGCTCAGGTTGTGCGCCGCCGTGGCAAGGTCTACGTGATTAACAAGAAAGATCCACGTTTCAAGGCTCGCCAGGGTTAATCCCTATCTTCAAAAGCGATCTTAAAAAAGCCGCTTGGTGGTTTCGTTTCGACGAGACACCACCAAGCGGCTTTTTGCTGTCCCCGGTCGGTACTGGGGGAGCGCTGGATGGGGGTTAAGGGACAAAATGTGTGTCTGGTCGGCGTGTCGTGGTTTGTGTTGTTAGT
>NZ_JAUNKC010000047.1 GCF_030532965.1 Corynebacterium sp. | reverse complement strand
GCACTTGTTGTCCTACGCCTCAACCACAAGAAGCTCTGGTGAGAAAACCTCATTAACCTTCCGTGAATTCTAGGTTAGGTCGAGCGTTTATCGCCGCGACCCTGGCAGTCTCGCTCCCAATGTCCATGACATCAGCCTTGGTCGCGCGGGATTCTCTCGTTTCCGCAACTTTCTTGCCGCATGCGGATACTTTTCACGCCTGTAAAGAAACCCACAACGATGAACCTGTTGCCATGCCGTAAGCCGCAGTTACTGCCGCAGAAGAGCTCATCGCCAATGAGATTATTGATGCCGATGTCGTCGCCGCACGCACTGAAACTGAACCGAACGTTGCGATCGCCGGACCGCAGCCTCAAGCACTTCCAACCGTGATAGCACTCGCCAGTTCAGGCTCCCCAGTGCTAGGTGTACTCATTTACCAAGCTGTGCGACTAAAATTTGTGGCTGCAGTCCTTGCCACCGCCATTAAGTTGAGGAATTTTGGATAGTCTCTGGTACCCGGTTTTCATCTTGGCGTGCGCGGCCGTCCTGTCCGCCACGGCTATCTTCGCCGCTGTAAAAACCAAAACGAGCCACCCGCTGGTCACACGCAGATCCCAATCCGCCGCGTGGTGGTTCTTTATCGCAACCATCGCTTATGTAACTGCATGTGTCCTGCTATTCACAACACTGCCACTAGGAATACCCATTGGCTGCGGCTTGCTCGGACTCATCGCTTGCGCAGCGGGGTACATTGCTGCAGGCGGGGGCGGCAGGTGATGTGCGTCAGATTCTAGACCCAGACCGAAACAACCACCGGAACGTTCGAGGTAAGACGCCTCTTCCTCGCATTGCTTTGCGCATCATCACAGTCGCATATTTTCAAGATTCCCGCTCACACCGCGCTAAACCGCACTTCCCGGGTGGCGGGATCAGCGGTGGTGAGTGTGACGGGGCGGCGGATTCCTTCCTCGTCGGTGGTGTTGTCGCAGTCGGCGAAGACTGGTGGTTCTTCGATGAAGATGCGGGCAGCGTCACTGTGCGGGTCGGCTTGAATGATGATGGCGTCGAATTGCTCCCCGATCCACGGGTGCAGCACGTGGGCTTCGCAGTAGTCGAGACAGGCGCGTTCCACGGTTGCCGCTAGCCGGGAGCTTTCGGTCATGGTTTCCAGAACCTGAGGAAGATCCGTTGTTACCCACTCCGGGACGTTCGAACCGGCGGTGAGGGCTAGGCAGATTTCGGTGGCGAATCGGTCGACAAGCCGCCGCAGCGGCGCGGTGACGTGGCTATACACCCCGGTTGCGGTGCCGGTGACACCGGCGTGCGGTAACGGATCGTTGGTGCTGAGGTTGAGGTAGTCGGCACCGCGTAACAGTTTCTGTGCTTCCCGCATCACCGCCATTCCCCGTGGGGTGCTGCTATCCAAGGTGCGCAGGAATGTTCCTAGTTGCTCGTCATGCGTCGAAAAGCCCAGGGTGCGTGTCTCTTTCCAGAAATCAGTGACGGCGGAATTTTCCGGCAACGCTAAGCTTCGCAGCACCCCGATCCCGGCATCGGCCATCATCCGCCCGGCGCACATGCCAGCCAGGAGTGAGATTTCGGAATTGTAATCCATCATCGGCACCCGGGGTTCAATGCGCAGTTCGGCAAGCCCATCGGGGCGGCGGTGTACCCGCTGGCTGGGCATGTTCAGCGTCACGGCGTCGGCGCGGAGGCTACTGTCGGACCGCAGTTGCCCAACCTGTGGCAAGAGCTGAATCGCGGGGTGAATCGTCCCCGCCTCGTAATCGCGCTGGGCTTCGTCGTAATCGTAGCGTTTAACCGAACGGATCATTGCACGGTCGACGCGGCAGGTTTCTACTTCCCCGGCGGCGTCCAATTCGATGCGCCACAGCGCGGCTGGCCGGGTTTGTCCAGGCAGCAGGCTAGCTTTGTCTTCGGATAATTCCGGCGGGTGCAGCCGGATAGGTGCGTCCGGGAGGTAGAGGGTCTGGCCGCGTCGTAAAGATTCGGTATAGACCGCGCTTCCTGGCCGCACGAACGCGGCGACGTCGGCGATGGCGTAGGAAACGATGAAACCGCCGGTTGGGCTGGCCGCGATATGAACCGCTTGGTCCAAATCCATCGATTCTGCCGGGTCGATGGTGACGAAGGGGATGTCCGTGGCGTCGATTCGGCCGTCGGGGAACTGATCGGTGGCGGCGGCTGCCTCCGCGCGTTGCTCATCGGTGAAGTCCCCATTGAGCTTGAATTCTTCGACAATGGGGCGGAAATCGACGTCTGCTGCGTATAGCTTCATGATGTCTTTGGATTCGGTTGGGAGGATGGGCGAATGAGCCAACCTATAAGCCGGATTCTGTACCGGGTCACCCGGTGGCGATCATCCATCTGGACGGGCTATTGCTAACCCGCCTCAAGCAGCTACCCGCAAACTTCAGGCGAGCCGCCCTCAAACGTTTGCGCAGCCACACCAGCACAAGTGCCAGTGCGACCTTCTTGCCTTGCTCCAGGTGGGGTTTACCCAGCCACGCTAGTCGCCTAACGTGCTGGTGCGCTCTTACCGCACCGTTTCACCCTTACCTAGTTTCCTAGGCGGTTTGCTTTCTGTTGCACGTGCCCGCGGGTTGCCCCGGGTTGCCGTTAACAACCACCTTGCTCTGTGGAGTCCGGACTTTCCTCGACCTGACGCTTGCCGATAACACCCTAAGGGGTGGAAAGACAGTTCGCACAGCAGGCCGCGATCGCCCAGTCGGCTCATTCGCTTAAGCCACTGTACACCACAATGCCGCCACCTGATTTCTGCCCGCACCACTGCCCGGTAATCTTCGCGCCAACCTGCTTTTTCTTGTGGGTATTACTTCGGCTGCGCCAGGTGGGAGGTGTCGTTGAGTAACCGCACGCAGGTTGGCCCGTCGGAATAGAACTCGGCGATCGATATGGAACCCAGATCAAGGTGCATCCGATTCGCCATATCGGCAGACCCGCCCAAGGCGATGCTGACAATTGCCTTGATGGGGCTGACATGACTGACCACCAAGACAGTTTTCCCGGCATAGGTTTCCCGCAACTGGTTCAATGTTCGAGCGACCCGTTGATGCGCCTGTGCGAGGGATTCTCCACCGGGTGGGGCAACCTGCGGGTCGCTCAGCCAGCTGGCGTGGTGGTCCGGGTCGGTCTCGTATGCTTGGTTGAACGTCAGCCCGTCCCACTCGCCGAAGTCGACTTCGATAAGCCCGGCGTCACAGGTCACCGGCAGGCCTAACGCATCGGCTGTCTCCTGGGCGGTTTGGGTGCAGCGTTGCAGCGGCGATGAAATGATCGCCGCGATTCCACCCCGGGCGGCGAGCCGCTGTGCCGCCCGTGATGCTTGCCACTGGCCGATATCGGTGAGCTTCGGGTCGGAGTGACCCGAATACTGCCGATTGGCCGACATTTCGGTTTGGCCGTGGCGTAACAGGATAAACCGGGTGGCGGTTGTGGTGGCACCATTCCATGAGGTTGGGGCGGATTCGGCGCGCCCACGTTCAGTTTTCGGCGTTTCGGTACCCGGCGCGGCGGGGGTGGTGGCATCAAGCGGAATTTCCCCCGGTTTCGCCCCTGCTTGCACCGCGTCCATGGCGATATTCGCCAGCGCGTCCGCCCGGGAGTTTTCGTTGCGCGGTATCCAGGTAAACGTCGAGTCGTCGAATTGCCGCAGCAACGCTTGGCACTGTAGCGCGAGTTCTTTCATGTCCGGATGTTTGATTTTCCAGCGCCCGGACATTTGTTCCACCACGAGTTTGGAGTCCATGCGGACATCGACCGCTGTGGCGCCCAGTTCGCTGGCTGCCTTGAGTCCGTTGAGCAGTCCGTGGTATTCGGCGACGTTATTGGTGGCGGTGCCTACCGCGTAGGAGATTTTTCGCAGCACCTCGCCGGTTTCGTCCAGAATGAGGGTGCCGGAGCCAGCGACCCCGGGATTGCCCCGCGAACCGCCGTCGGCTTCGATGATTACTTTCATGCCGGTCCCCCGCTTTTAGCTTCGTACCAGGTAGCTGCCGCAGTCGGGGCATTGGGGCAGTTCGTCGGCGGGGGTGGCGCGGATCGCGGAAATCTCTCCTGGTGGCAGGACGATGAAGCATCCGCCGCAGCTGCGGCCGTTGAATGCGGCGACCCCGACGGTGTTTTCGAGGCGCTGGGCGTCGTATTCCGCAATAACGTCGGCGGGGAGTATCTCGCGCAGTTCGGCGATCCGGGTCAGCGGGTCGGCGTCGTTATCCTGCGGTGACGCCTCGATGGCGCGGCGTGCGGACTCGACTTTTTCTTGTGCGTCTTTCACCCGCTGGCTGCACAGGTCGCGGTTATTGCGCAGCGCATGGATTTCGTTGTGTGCTTCGGCGAGTTCGCTCATCAAGGTGGCGATCCGGGATTTGGCGGAGTACAGGTCTTTTTCTAGGTCTTTGCGTAGCTCCGGGTCGGTGGCGGCGCTGAGTTGTTGTTTGTCGTCGGCTGCGCGACGCCGTAGTTTGCGTTCGTCTTCTTGGATGCGCAGGATTTCCAGCTCCATGTCGTCGACCGCCATCTGCGCTGCCCCGGCGGCTTTGCGCTGGCGGTCGAGTTCTTTCTGGGCGGTTTCGAGTTCTTGTTCCTCGGCACTTGGTTTCCGGGTTATGCCGGTGGCGGCGACTCGTTGCATGGTTGCAAGTTCTAGTAGCTGTTGTTGGAGGTGCGGGTCGAGTTTCATTTTTACTGTGCTTTCCTTATGTACAAGTGGTGGGTGTTGAGGGGGGGCGATTTCCGGTTGTCTGGAGTTTCCTGCGCCGGGCGGCCGACTCCGGTGGAACAACTCCAGACGGCCACCTATCGCGCACAACTGGCGCGTATAAAGGGTGTAGCTAGGCACGCGTGGCTTCGTCGGCGTTGTAGTGCTAAGCCTGGTCAGTCCGATTGTGTGATGGGGTGGGCGGATAGGGTCCACGGGTCGGTGCGAATGGGAAGAATATCAACTTCAAGCTCCGGCAGCGCGTGGTTGAGGATTTCTTTCGCTTGGCTGGTCCACGGGTATTCGCTCGCCCAATGGGCGGTGTCGATGATAAACGGCCCGCCTGCCCGCAGGTGTTCGTCGACGGGGTGATGCCGAAGATCGGAGGTGACATAAACATCGACGCCGAGTGCTGCAACGTCGCTAAGGAAGCTGTCGCCGGAGCCGGAGCTGACGGCGATTTTCTTAACCAGCTGATCCGGGTCGCCGGCGGCGCGGATCCCCCATTCGGTTTCCGGCAGGGCGTTTGCGACTTGTTGCACGAAGTCTTGAAACCGCATGGGTTCGGGAAGTTCGCCGATGCGTCCAAGCCCGTAGGCGGTATTGATGTCGCCGGTGGGTTCTAAGCTGGTGATATCGAATGCGGGTTCTTCATAGGGGTGACTGTGGCGCAGGGCGTCAATGATGGCAGAACGGCGGTTTCGTCCGGCCACAAATTCGATGCGGAGTTCCGTGATCGTGGTGAGTTCGCCGACGTTTCCTACCGCGGGGTTTGCGCTTGTCGACGCCTTAAATTGCCCGGTTCCGGGGAAGCTGAATGCGCATTGACTGTACTCACCTATCTCGCCAGCGCCTGCGGCAAAGATGGCGTCTTTGACCGCCTCTGCGTCAGCTTCTGGAACCTGCACCCCCCATTTATCCAGCCCGAAGAGTTTGGGTTTGATCGGTCGGGTCGCAGTAATGCCAACTAATTCCGCTAGTTTGTCGTTTACGCCGGGGCGTGCCGAGTCGGCGTTGGTGTGGGCGGAAAATAATGCCACACCGCCAGTGATGAGGGTGTGAATAACCTTGCCTTTAGGGGTGTTCGCTGCAACCGATGTGACACCGCGCATCAAAAGCGGGTGGTGCACGATAAGCATCTGCGCCCCAGCATCAACTGCCGCTTCGGCGACTTCCTGGGTGCAGTCAAGTGCTAATGCCACTGTGGTCACTTCTGCTTCCGGGTCGCCGCACACCAGCCCCACGGCGTCCCAGCTTTCGGCTAGGTGGGGTGGATAGGCGGCATCTAGTACCGCCATAATGTCGGATACACGCATGTTCTTTTTGTCCCTATCAGTCACGTTAAAGTGGCGATGAGCTTGTCGACGGTTTGTCGATCCCGTACCGCAAGTCGCCAGTAGTCTAATCCTAGTCCAGGAAAAGTATCGCACCGCCGGACGGCTATTTTCTGGGCTAGAAGTCGTTGACGTTTCTCCTCGTTCCCACCGGTAATAAGCACATACGGCGCCTGTGACGGGGCAGCAACCTGGTAACCAAGCGAGCCGAGTCTGTCGATCATTTCCGAGCGCTGCTGCGCCACTTGTAACCGCAGCCTCGGCAGTTCTTGCTCCTGGTGGCAGAAAACCGCGCGGGCGGCCGCTAATTGCAGGATGCCGATCGGCCAGTGGGCCCGTCCCGCAGTCAACTTTTGCAAAAGGTCAGGCGCAGCAACCATATATCCGATGCGCAGTCCCGCCAGTCCCCACGTTTTGGTGAGGCTGCGCAGCACGATGATGTCGCCCAATGCGGTGTCCGCCGCCAGGGAGTTTTCTTCGCTGGCAAGGTCGATAAACGCTTCGTCCACCACCAGAATCCGACCAGGACGTCGCAGCGCCAAAAGGTCAGCTTTATCCCATAACACCCCGGTGGGGTTGGTGGGGTTTCCAATTATGACCAGATCCGCCGCCTCACTAATGCCCTGCAATTGGGTAAACGGCGGCGAAAGCACCACCCGGTCGACGGTGCAACCAGCGTCCGTTAGAACAATATCTGGTTCAGAGAAACCCGGATGTACCACCGCCGGGTGGGCTGGTGCCAGTTTCGGGAGCATGGCAAAACCTTCACTTGCACCTGCCAACAACACGACATGATCATTCGGTACGCCGTGGTAGGTGGCGATCATGCCGGTGACCTCACGGACTTCCGCATCGCTGGGATAACTGGCGAGCCGATGAAGTGCGTCACTTAAGGCGTCGAAAAGCCACGTCGGCATGCCGGGCTGGACGTTGACCGCGAAATCCCACTCGGCACCTGCGGCGTCGATGTCACCGTGTATCCGTGAAAGCATGGCCCATACTTTACAGTGAGTGCTATGCCCCTTTTGCTTCTCGACGTCGACGGCACCCTCATCGACTCCGCACCCGGCATTCACCAATGCCTGCGGCGCACCCTCGACCACTTTGCTGTTCCCCAGCCCAACGACGATTGGTTCCGCGCCGCTCTCGGCCCCGGAATCGATAAAACCCTAGCCTCCGTCGGTTTGGGTGCTGATGCGGTGGAATACTACCGGGAACTATACCGCGCGGACGGCATGGCGCACTCGACGGTCTTCCCCGGCATCCGGGAATTACTAGATCACTGGCGTGCGGCCGACTACACATTGTGCACCGCAACCAATAAGGCACGCGCGGCGGCGGAAGGAATTTTGGAATTACACCAGCTTAACCAGTATTTCGCCATCATCGGTGCCGCCGATGGGAACCGCACGACCAAGGATGCCATCATCGGAAACGTCCTGGAACAGATCGGCGACGTCGACGATGTTGTGCTTGTCGGCGATCGAAGCCACGATACGATCGGGGCAAAAGCACACGGTATTGATACAGTTTTAGTCAGTTGGGGCTACGGCAACCCGACGGAATGGGCTGATGCGACACACGTGGCGCACAGCGTAGAAGAATTGAAAGGAATCATCCGTGACCGCTGGGCATAAACTCCACATCACTGTTGTGTGCACCGGAAATATCTGCCGCTCCCCCATGGGCGATGTTATCTTAAGCCATGCCATCCGCAACGCCGGGCTTAACGACGACGTCAAGGTCGATTCCTGCGGCACCGGCGGCTGGCATGTTGGGGAGAAAGCCGACCGCCGCGCAATCACCGAATTGCGCAAAGCCGGATACAACGGCGACGAACACCGCGCCGCACAATTCGATGACTCCCACGCCAACGCGGACCTCATCATCGCGATGGATTCCGGCCACGTGCAATCCCTGCTGCGGCTAGGAATCCCCGAAACCAAGATTCGACTGTGGCGCAGCTTCGACCCAGAAGCCGACACCGACTTAAACGTCGAAGACCCCTACTACGGTTACGCTTCCGATTTTGAACTGGTACGGTTACAGGTCGAGGCGGGAATTCCGGGCATTATCGACTGGATCAGAACCGAATTGGAGGAAAGCTAAACCCATGGCTGGCCAACAATCCGGGTGGAAAGTATTCCTTAACCCCGGCTGGATCATCACCATCATCCTGGTGATCGCCTTCTCCTACTCTGCCTTCACCATCTTGTCCCCCTGGCAATTGAACAAAGACGCCCAAATCGTCGACCGCAACGAGCACATTGAACAAGCCTTCAAAGTCGACCCGCAACCCTATTCAGCGGTATTCGATGCCCAGGGGAAAATCACGGACAACCAAGAATGGATGCGCGTTAACCTCAGCGGCCGCTACCTGCCTGAAAAGGAAGTAATCCTGAGGCTTCGGCCAGTCGAATCCACACCGGCGGTGCACGCACTGACCCCGTTCCAACTCGACTCCGGGGAAACGATACTGATAAACCGTGGTTTCGAACCAGTCACCGCCGGGGTGGAGCCAACCATTCCACCTGCACCAAACGGTGAGGTCACGATCATCGCCCATGCGCGGGTATCGGAACCAACCCCGCAGAACCCACCGACAACCGCCGACCCCATCCAGGTTTATGGCATCAACACTCAACAAATAGGTGAGCTGACCGGGCTGAAACTCGCGCAGGATTACGCCCAGCTTTCCGACGACCAACCAGGCCTGCTTAATTACATCCCCATCCCGAAACTCGACCGGGGCAATCACCTCTCCTATGGGTTCCAGTGGATAGCGTTTGGCATTATGGCACCGCTGGGGTTGGGGTATTTCATTTGGTCTGAGGCGAAGGAACGCCGCCGCGCCAAGCGGGAAGAAGCCGAGATGGCCGCAACCACCAGCACATCCGGCGCAAGCCCTGATCCCGACGCCTCGGAACCCGAACTACCCGATTCCCCCGCCACACCAGCCAAGCAAACGGTACCGCAGCCAACTACCCGCTCCAGATCCCGCTACGGCAACCAGCACCCGAATCATTACCGCCGACGCTCATAAGCACCGATCAGCCGCACCGACTTCACACACCGAATCGGTGCGGTTATACACTTCACGCCCGCTGATGAGGTCTTCGGCTCACCTCCTTGAACTTGTATGAGCTGCATAAGTTTTTGCTTTTCGCTGTCTCACGGTCAGCGGTTGTATTCATTGGTCGGGTTAGTTTCCCCTTATGTGGGGGTAGGGGTTGTTGTGCACGGTGTGGCGGTTCTTAAAGCTTGGTTGCTATTGATCATTGTTTATGTGACATAAGGGAGTTGGATGTGCCTGCTGTTTTGTTGCCGGATTTCAGTGTGTTTGATCGTCCTAAGTTTTATATCGGCGGTGATGAACAAGCGGTGATCTCCTGTGCGCAGCAGTGGCTGGATTTTTCCGATGACTGTAATCGGGGTGCATCATCATTGGTGGGGGCACAACCATATGGGTTTGTCGGTAGCGAAGGTGAGGCGTTTAACCAGCACGTTGGCCAGGCGGTACCGTCGCAGTTACAGGTTGCCTCCAGTGTCGGTGAGCAGGTGTATTCCGGGATTCGTACCTATGCGGCTGGCCTGGGGGATGCTAAAACGAAGATGCAGGCGCAGCGGTTTACCGGCATGGGGTGCCACGCAGCTGTCAATACGGCAGCTGAAGCGGTGAATGCTGCTGAAGCACACCTTGCGCTTGCGATATCAACAGGTAATGCTGCAGCTATTAGTGTGGCGCAGGCGAATCTTAAGATGTGCGAAGTAACCTACACCCAAGCGGTAGCCGAGTGGGAAGCATGCCTTACAGGTGCCGATACCATCAAAGCAGAGTTACTGGAGGTAACCACCCGGGCTGCTGGTCAGGTTTCTGGTGTGGTCAACGCTAGTACTGTGGGGGCGGTGGCGTGTGTGGATCCTTCGGGGTTGTCGTCGTATTTCCAGGTGGTTGTGTGGGAATTAGAGGCACTGGCCGAAACAGCAGATCAGGTAGCAGAACTCGTAGCATCGGGGATGAATCAGATTACCTCTTTGGTGGGTGCGGATGAGATTTCCGGCGATGTTA
>NZ_JAUNKC010000046.1 GCF_030532965.1 Corynebacterium sp. | reverse complement strand
AAAACCACCACCACCGGTAGGAAGTCAACCGCGTGCGAAGATATCGTCGTAAAGCAAAAATACCCCCAACTACTTGGCACAGCTGAGGGCTTAAGGCGTTAGGCCGTTGGGGGCAAGGAAGTATCCTCACCAAGCAGGTGAACGTGAATCATATTGGTGTTACCAGAGACTCCTGGCGGAGTACCGGCAACAATAACCATCATGTCGTCGCGGGAGTATTCATCCATTGCGAGAAGCTGGTTATCGATCTCCACCAGCATTTCATCGGTGTCATGCATCCGGGGCGTGAGGAACGTTTCCGCACCCCACGTCAACGCTAGCTGGCTACGTACCTCCGGGAACGGAGTGAAAACCAGAAGCGGCAGCCGGGAACGCAACCGGGCAACGCGCTTAGCGGTGTCACCGGAGGTGGTGAATGCCACCAGTGCTTTCGCATTGAGTCGTTCCGCAATGTCGCGTGCGGAGTAGGAAATGACGCCGCGCTTGGTGCGTGGAATGTGTGCCAGGTCAGGAACGTTGCCGTCGGTTTCCGCGCTGGTGACGATGCGGCTCATGGTGCGTACCACGTTGTGCGGATCGGTACCGACCGAAGTCTCGCCGGACAACATAACTGCGTCGGCGCCGTCGAGTACCGCATTGGCCACGTCGGAAGCTTCGGCGCGGGTCGGGCGAGAGTTTTCGATCATGGAATCAAGCATCTGCGTTGCCACGATGACCGGCTTGGCGTTCTCGCGAGCGATTTGGATGGCGCGCTTTTGCACCAATGGCACCTGCTCAAGCGGGCATTCCACGCCCAGGTCGCCACGCGCAACCATGATGCCGTCGAAAGCAAGAACGATGGATTCTAGGGCTTCAACAGCTTCCGGCTTTTCCAGCTTCGCAATCACCGGGATACGGCGGCCTTCTTGATCCATGATGTCGTGAACCAATTCGACGTCCTGCGGGGAACGAACGAAAGAGAGGGCGATGAAATCCACACCGAGTTTCAGTGCGAAGCGGAGGTCTTTGATGTCTTTGTCGCTAAGCGCTGGGACGGAGATGTCCATGCCGGGCAGGGACACGCCTTTGTTGTTGGAAACTGGGCCGCCTTCGACAACTTCACAGATGACGTCGTTGCCTTCCACTGCTTTGCAGACAAGGGCAACCTTGCCGTCGTCGACGAGCAGGCGGTCGCCGGGCTTTGCGTCTTTGGCAAGGTTCTTGTAGGTGGTGGATACCCGGTCGTGGGTGCCTTCGCACTCTTCAACGGTGATGCGGACTTCTTCGCCGGTTGCCCAGAAAGTGGCGCCGGTTGCGAAGCGGCCCAGGCGGATCTTCGGGCCTTGCAGGTCAGCGAGGATACCGACAGCGTGACCGGTCTTATCGGTTGCCTCACGTACCCACTTGTAGTTTTGTTCGTGGTCGGCGTGATCACCGTGGGAGAAGTTCATGCGGGCGACGTCCATGCCGTCTTCCACGAGCCGAAGAATTGCGTCCTGGCTTGCTACTGCCGGACCGAGAGTACAAACAATTTTTGTGCGACGTTCCATGCCTTAAACACTAATCCTGAATTGCCAATACTGCGAACGCCAACGCGAAGAACAAGCAGGAAAAGTGAAAAACCTGCCGTGCCACTGCCGAGAAAACCGAAGAAAAACGGGCATGAGCGGGCACATTCAGACATTATCGGTGGGTGCGCGATTTAGCTCACAGTTTGCATAACGCCACCCTTATACCCACCGACCGCGGCATTTTATCGCCGCATGCACGACTAATTTAGTTGCAGTAAACGGGCGTTATTGCTTGTCGACGCCAGGAGATTCGGTGGTTGAGGTTTCCGATTCAGTTACGGCCGTCGCGGGGTAAATACCGGCGTCTACTTCTTCCGCAACATTATCGGTATCTGCGGTGACTGTGCCTGCCGCCCCAGCAACTTCCGCCGGGGTTTCTCGGCCGGATTTCAGCAAGAAGAAGACCACAAGGGCAAGAACAAAGATGACGGCGGTGACGATGGCGTTGATGCGGATTCCGTAGACCAACGTTGCTTCATCGGTACGCATGTTTTCGATAACAAATCGGCCAGCCGCGTAACTTGCGACGTACAGGGCAAAAACCCGTCCGTGCCCAAGCTTGGCAATGCGATCCATGTTGATAAGGAAGAAGAAAACCAGGATATTCCACAGCATCTCGTACAGGAAGGTGGGATGAACCGTAGCGATCACCTCGCCAGTTGAACGCCCCGTTAATGGCGCATACTCGCCTGCTGAATTCACCCGGTAGTAAATTTCCAGCGCCCACGGCACTGTGGTTTCTTCACCATAGAGTTCCTGATTGAACCAATTGCCCAATCGTCCTATCGCCTGAGCCAAAACAACACCTGGCGCCAAGGCATCCGCGAAAGGTGCGAACGGAACTTTTTTGTATCGGAAATAGGCATATACCGAGAGGGTACCCACTAAAACGGCGCCCATGATCCCCAAGCCGCCGTTGGTGATCTTCAACGCGTCGATCGGGTTACAGCTGTCGCAAAAATACTTGTCGTAATCGGTAATCACGTGATACAACCGGCCGCCGATAATACCGGCAGGAACAGCGATGATAGCGGCATCCAAAACCATGTCCGGTTGTCCGCCCCGGGCCGCGTAGCGCTTGCGACCGACGGCGAGGGCGACGATGATGCCCGCGATAATGCATAGTGCGTATGCGCGGATGGGTATCGGACCCAGGTACCACACCCCCTGGGGTGGCGATGGGATGTACGCAAGGGTGGAAACGATCACGCTTCATCTCTCCAAAAGTATTCTCGGCTGTTTCTGTGACCTAACACAGTGTGCCCGAAAATTATTCCCACGGCTACATCGGGGTTGTATGAAGTGCTGAAGCCGGGCGGCTCCGCTACCGGCTGGGGCAGGCGGGATGCTGGGCGGCTGACACTAATGCCCGGGTCAGCGCGAGTGGTGATTTGGCGGTAACGAGCGAGTTTCCAATCACCACTGCGTCTGCTCCCCGGGCTGCGTATTCGTACAGTTCCGCCGCATTACGCACACCTGATAATGCAATCTTGATAACGTCGCTGGGCAACCCCGGCGCGATTTCGGCGAATGCTTGCCGGTTGAGCGTCATTGTTTCAAAGTCTCGGGCATTAACCCCAACGATGCTCGCACCGGCGTCTATGGCTCGGATCGCCTCTTCAGGGTTTCGCACTTCCACCAGTGCGGTCATGCCGAGGGATTCCACCCGGTCAAGCAACGCACACAGATGGGATTGTTCTAGGACGGCGACCCGCAGTGGAATCATATCTGCGCCGAAGCAGCGTGCTTCATGGATTTGGTAGGGATCGACAATGAAGTCCCGGCACAGGATTGGTACTGAGACGGTGGCTCGCACATCGGCCATTTCCGCCAATGAACCGTGGAACCGTCGTTGTTCTGTGTGGCAGGCGATGAGGGCGGCGCCACCCGTTTCGAATTGTCGGGCAAGTTCGGTGGGGGCTTCACGGTACGCGATTTTTCCGGTTTCCGGGTCGAATCGTTTGACTTCGGCGATGAGTTTGCAACCAGGGGCAAGCAATGCCGACATCACGTCACGCGGTGGTTCGCAGTCGCGGGAGCGGGCCTTGATGTCACGGAATGGGACAACAGCCTCGCGCGCAGCAACGTCTTCTTTGACGCCTGCAATGATCTCTCCAAAGACTGTAGTCACGTCGTTGCCCTACCAATCTCTTAGGGTTGCGCTTTACACAGTGCCAGGTTCTTTTTGCTTGGGCGAGATGGCACCAAGATTAAAAAACCTACCTGTTAAAGGCTAACGCGTGGTTGGGCGACAACTAAAATTGGGAAGGTTTTTCGCGACTGTATGGTGGTGGTTTTTATCACCCCCGGCGCCGCAACCGTCTCGGTAGTTGTCATGACACATAAGAATTTATTTGTTTCCGTGATATGAGCCAATTTAGATTCCATTGGTGCGTTTGTTAAGTTTTCAAACGCTGCCCAAGCACGTGAACTAAATCACCCCCAGTTTTATTTCACTAGCAAATGTGCTTAAGAGTTGGGGTCGGTGGGATCGATATCCGCATCGAGTGCATCCCACATGACTCGGCCCGAATCCGGGTCGGCTTCCAAGTCTTCTTCTATGCGCAGTTCCCGTGTGTGTTTACGCTCGTATTGGTTGGCTTTCGGCTTATCGTCCCCCGGTGCCACCGCCAGGAGGGCACCGGCGAAAATTGCCAGCGCAGCCCCCACAACCGCCACGAGGACCCCGGTCGGGTGCACTGTGATGTCGGTGATCTCGGCCCAGTTGGCCAGCAGCGCACCTTTGTTTTGATGGGCGGTGGCGGTCTGGGAGCTTAGGATGCTCAAGGCACGTTGCGGATCCGGGCCGGTCCCGATGATTACATCAAGCGCCGACCAGCCCGCCACACCAGCGGCACCGGCAGCGATCACTCCCACCACCCGGCGCGCCACGCGTCGTAACGCGAAGGCGGCGACGCAGGCTGCCACCAGAACCAGGCTTACAGCGGTGGTTTCTGTCGACCACTGTGCGCCGATGATGTCGAGGGTCTTGTTGCCCGATTTATCGTCGAATGCCTGCACGGTCAGCCATGTCAGCCGGGAGGCACCCCATAAAACGGTGGCGCCGACGCCGATGAGTAATGCTGCGATTCGTGTTTTCGTCATGTCGTTCCGCCTTGCGTGCCGTTAGAGAAGTTTGTCCGCGTCGAAGCAGCTGCGATCCCCGGTGTGGCAGGCGGCACCGGTTTGAATGACGCTCAGCAATACGGTGTCGCCGTCGCAGTCGAGGCGGACGGATTCCACGTGTTGGGTATGTCCGCTGGTGAGACCTTTGATCCAGTATTCGTTTCTCGACCTAGAAAAATAGGTACCGCGCTGCGTGGCGAGGGTGTAGGCCAGGGCGTGTGAGTCCATCCATGCCATCATGAGCACTTCATTGCTTTCCGACGCCTGCACGATGGCGGGGACCAGTCCGTCTGCGTTAAACCGAACTCGCTGTGCAATATCGGGTGCTAGTTCGTAGTCGGCGGGATTATCTGTGTGGTTTGTCATGAGTTTTTCGTTGGTGGTTTTCTTTTTCGGTTAGCGCACTTCATAGCCTGCATCCGCAATTTCTGCTTTTACTTCTGGGATTGTCACTTCGCCGAAGTGGAAGATGGAGGCGGCCAGAACAGCGTTAGCGCCAGCCTCGATGGCGGGCGGGAAATGCTCCGGCGCACCGGCACCGCCGGAGGCGATGACGGGGATGGATACGGCGGCGCGTACTTTTTCGATCAGTTCGATGTCGAAGCCTGCTTTTGTTCCGTCACCGTCCATGGAATTGAGGAGGATTTCGCCAACACCTAGTTCTTCCCCTCGTTTCGCCCATTCGATTGCGTCTAGTCCGGCCGATCGGGTGCCGCCGTGGGTTGTCACTTCAAAGCCGGACGGTTGTGGGGTGCCGCCTTCGGGGACGCGCCGCGCGTCGACGCTCAGCACCACGCATTGCGCGCCGAACCTGCGGGATAGTTCGCTAAGCAGCTCCGGCCGGGCGATGGCTGAGGTGTTGACGCTGACTTTATCGGCACCGGCACGCAACAGCTCGTCGACGTCTGTTTCGCTGCGCACCCCACCGCCGACGGTGAGTGGGATGAAAACCTGTTCGGCGGTGCGTCGCACCACCTCAAGCATGGTGCCGCGGCCGTCTTTGGAGGCGGATACGTCGAGGAAGGTGAGTTCGTCGGCGCCTTCGGCATCGTAGCGAGCGGCTAGTTCCACCGGATCACCGGCGTCCTTGAGGCCTGTGAAGTTGATTCCTTTGACCACCCGACCGTTGTCGACATCTAGACATGGGATGACCCTGATTGCTACTGCCATTGTGGTGCGTGCTCCTTTTGACGGTGGTGAGGTTAATAGGAATCTCGGACTGTGTTCATGGTACTAAGGATTGTCTCGTGGGCATTATCGGTGCCAACGATTGCCCCAAGGGATGTTGGCGTCCAGTCGTTTCCGTCGAGGTCGGTGACTTTCGCGCCAGCGGCTCGGCACAGCAAAACCCCAGCCGCGTTGTCCCAAATGTGAGGGCTGAAACTGACCGCGCCGCCGAAAATACCGGCAGCGGTGTAGGCCAGGTCGATACCCACGGAGCCGGTGATGCGGGGACGAAGATATGTTTTGGTCAGTTCTGCGAGTAGCCCGTGGCGCATCAGTGACGGGAACTGTGCTTTTTTGCTTCCGGTGGTTGAGGAAACGGAGGAGAACCCCACATGTGCCGCCACTCGGGGGCGTTCGGTAAGCGGGCGTTGCGGTTGCCCATTGATATACAGCGGTGAGGAGTCGAAAGCGCCAAACCGTTGGCCAACCAGCGGAACGCTGGTGATGGCAAGCACCGGTTGGGTATCCGACATGAGGCTCAGCAAAATGGCACTCATGGGATTGCCCGCGGCGTAATTCGCGGTGCCGTCGATCGGGTCCACCACCCAGGTGAAACTTCCCTGCTGTCCGCCGTATTCTTCGCCGTAGACGGGCAAGCCGGTAAGCGTGGTTAATTGTTCGCGCAGCACTTGTTCGATGGCGAGATCCATCTCGGTGGCAAATTGTCCGGCGTCTTTCAGGTGGCTGGGGTTGGCCCCTATCCCCTGCCGGAACATTCGTTCCGCGTCATCGACCACCGCTTCGGCGATGTGGTACAGCTCCCGCAATTCGCTCATAATGCGGCAAGGGCTTCGGTGAGACTAAACCGGCCTTCGTAGAGGGCTTTACCAATGATGGCGGAATCGATGCCCTCGTCTTCGTATCGCGCCAGCTCCACCAGGTCCGCCACGGTGGAAATACCACCGGAGGCGACGATCTTTGCGTCCGTGGCTTGGGCGACTTCCCGAAGTAGGTCGATATTTGGGCCGGTCAACGTGCCGTCTTTGGACACATCGGTGACCACGAACCGCTTGCACCCATCGGCATCCAAACGCTCCAATACTTCCCACAGGTCGCCGCCGTCGGACACCCACCCGTTGCCCCGGGTGCGCCATTCGCCGTCGACAAGCCGAACCGCAATGTCAACCGCGACAGCATCGCCGTAGCGTGCCAGCACGGATTGTATCCACTCCGGGTTTTCCAAGGCCGCGGTGCCGATATTTACCCGGCGCGCGCCGGTGGCAAACGCCCGCTCTAAGGAAGCGTCGTCCCTAATGCCGCCGGTGAGTTCCACGCTGATGTCGAGCTGGCTGATGACCTCGGCCATCATTTCGTGGTTGCTGCCTCGGTTGAAGGCCGCATCAAGATCGACGAAATGAAGCCAGGTCGCTCCTTGTTCCTGCCATTTCAAGGCGGATTCGAGGGGGCTGCCGTAATTCTTTTCGGTACCGGCTTCGCCTTGGTCAAGCCGAACGGCTTGACCTGCCACAACATCTACTGCGGGAATTAAACAGAACACCATAGTGCTTTAGTGTAGCGTCGAATAACGCCGA
Organism: Corynebacterium sp.; assembly: GCF_030532965.1. Lineage (GTDB taxonomy): Bacteria > Actinomycetota > Actinomycetes > Mycobacteriales > Mycobacteriaceae > Corynebacterium. Next base: position 2,934 of record NZ_JAUNKC010000046.1, on the reverse strand, counting down.
TTACCCCACATGAACCATTGTGGCGGGCAATCTCTTGTAGTCGGGTACGACGTGAAGCACGACACGAACAAATATCACAATTGCTTGAGCCAGTTTTCCAGCAGGGTCGCCCCGGCGTCCCCGGATTTTTCCGGATGGAATTGGGTCGCCCACAACGGCCCGTTTTCGACGGCTGCCACAAACCGGCACTCTTCATGGGTGCTCCAGGTGACCTGTGGCGGGGTGGTGAGACCGTCGGGCTCAAATTCCCAGTTTCGCACTCCGTAGGAATGGACGAAATAAAACCGGGTGTCCGCATCTAATCCGGCAAACATTTCCGAGCCTGGCTCAGCACTAACCGTGTTCCACCCCATGTGCGGCAATACCTGGGCGTCAAGCTTTTCGACGGTTCCCGGCCATTGCCCACAACCACTGGTTTTCTCGCCGTGCTCAACGCCGTAGTCGAACATGACCTGCATGCCGACGCAAATCCCCATGACCGGCCGCGATCCGGCCAAGCGTTGCCCAATCAACCGGGGCCCGTAGATTCGATTCAATCCGGCCATGCATGCCGCATAAGCGCCGACTCCGGGCACAAGTAACCCATCGGCGGCCAGTACGGTGTCTGGGTCAGCGGTCACTGTCACTTCCGCCCCTACTCGTTCCAATGCGCGGTGGGCGGAACGAAGGTTTCCCGAGCCGTAATCTAACAATGCGACATTCTTTTTCATGGATTTTGATCTTAGCCTTTCCAATGCTCGGGGTTTATTTTTCGGTCCACCAATTCGGCAATCAAGCCGATGACTACAAGCGCGGTTCCCACCAGGTATGCCCCAACATACCCACTGCGGGAAGCAACATACCCCAAGGTGATCGCGCCTATTCCGGTTCCGGTATCGAATGACGCGTTCCAGATGGTTGAGGCTTGGCCGGTCATCCCCCGCGGTACCCGCATGAACATTTCCAACATCGCTTCGGTGGCCACAAACCCGAAACCGCCGCCGAAAAGCACAGCCGAGACGAGCATCCACCACACGGACGCACCCGTGGTGATAATCCACACGAAGCTAATAAAGGCGATAAAAACCATAAGCAATCCGGGAATCATCAACGTTCCGGGATAGCCTAGCCGGTCGGCCAATGCGCCGCAGCCTAGCCGAAACACCATCTGGGTACCGCCAGCAACCGCGAGCAATAACCCGGCAACGGTTGCACCGGTTACCGGATCGATTTCGCGCACGGTTGCTGGCAAGAACGTCGAAACCGCACCGTAGCCCATGGACACGCAGGCAATCGCGATGGCCGGGGCGACGGTAACCCACAGCGTTATGGGGCGCGGGCGTCGATAGATGCGGGGTGTACCGCCGCTTGGGCTTTCCGCTTGACGACGCTCATTGCGGTGCAATTCCGCCTCGTCGTCTTCTTTTGTCCACACTGGCTCGTCTAACGATTCCGCTTCCGGCGCGGGCGAGGGAAGAAACAGACTTAATACCGCCGCCATGAGCGCCACAGCGGCACCGACGACAAAAACCACGCTGTAACCGCCGGTGGCGTCGACAAGCCACAGCCCCACCGGCATTCCCAGCATCTGTGCGGCACCAGTAAACAACCCGATGATCCCGGAGGCTTTACCCAGCGTGCCGGGCGGGGCAAGCTGGCCGATAAGCGCAAACTGCGCCACGCATAGCGCCCCGAACCCCATTCCCCGGATTGCCGCGACCACCAGCAACGACACGCTATCCATGGTCAGGACGTACCACAAAGTTGGCACACCCAATAGCAGCGCCGCTGTCACCATGACCGCCCGAAATCCGAATTTTCGAACGACTTTCACCGTCACTAATTGCGTCGCGACGGTTGTTGCCATAAAAACCGTGGTTGTCGCCCCCGCCAAGGTTTCACTGCCGGTTGCGGTTATCACGGCCAGCGGAATCACCGGCAGCATCAACGCCAACGCGCCGAAGGAGGCCGCCGTGGCGCAGGCCAAGGCGAAGAAACCAGGAATATCCCTAAGCAACCGCAGTTGTGCATCACCCGATGCTGCCATCCCAGTTAGCCCCCGAGTTCACCAATCATCCATAGAATCCCAGCAATCGCCGCCACCGCCGCGCAGCCGCCAAGCACCGCGGCAAGAAGAATCGAGCCGTTTTTATACGTCGACCACGCACCGCCGACAAGCAGCCCGGCGACCAAAAACATCACGTACACCAGAACGTAATTACCCGAACCTCCGGCCTGTGCCGCGATAAAACCAGAATCAGAAAAACCGGTCATGTCATTCACCTTCTTTCCACAATTTCAGCCCGGATTGAGACTAACACGCACGTCACAATAGCAACCCAGTTAAGGTAAGACATCGCGTCGCTTCATAGCAATCGAAGTAATGCAACCATAATCGCTATCCATTCCGTGGGTTTGAGCCCGATACCCATTGTGCTGGCGGCAGTAACGAAGCACGTCACGTGACTCTTTCCGCACGCATTCAACCGCACAACACTGGCTCATAACAACGTAAAGATTCGAGTAGTTCACACGCATTTTCCTTCGTATTTCGCTTGTCGACGCCCCCACCATCGCTGGTTGTGTTGGTTTGTGGGTTTAGTTTTCCCTTATCCGGGGGTAGAGGTTCTTGTACAGGACGCAGTGGCACTTATAGCTTGGTTGCTATTGATTGTTGTTTATGTGAATTTTAGGAGTTGAGTGCGCCTGCTGCGTTTTCAGGTTGCTTCTGGTGTGGGAGAAGACGTCTATACCAGGATGCGCTTCTATGCGTCTGGTCTTGGAATCATGCAGTTAGTTCACGATAAAGCTGCTGGCGGATTTTGCAAGCCCTGCGGTTGAACCTGCTGGTAGAGCCGTAGGCGAAGCCGGTGGCACTCTATTCTTCTTTTCCGCAACACTGAGGTTTTCTCACCAGGTTTTGTGGTGGTTGAGGTGTAGAACGGTTAAAGCGGT
>NZ_JAUNKC010000019.1 GCF_030532965.1 Corynebacterium sp. | reverse complement strand
CCCCCAAAACCACAGGTCAACATTTCATACGCATTTTCCTGGTGAGAAAACCTCACTAATCCAACCGGCGTTCTCACCTTGATACTGCAACCAACGATTATTGGATTGCTCCTGGTGATTGGGGTTCTGTCCACACGGGACGACAGTGCATAACTGCCTCCGAAATTCATAGTGGAACTGTAAATACACAAGAACCCCAGCTGGTTAGCTGGGGTTCTTATTGTGCCAGGTAGAAGATTCGAACTTCTGTAGGCGTGAGCCGACGGATTTACAGTCCGTTCCCTTTGGCCGCTCGGGCAACCTGGCGTGCGCTAAGTACTTTACTATGACCTACCCACGTATTGGCAAATCGCCACCTTAACCGGGTATTACCCCACCCGGGCGACGGTGAATTGAGCTAAAGCACGTAATGCTTGCGTGGTCGGGTTTTCCGGCAGTTTCGCCAGGCTGGCTTCCGCAATGCTGAGGTAATGCCGCACATCGGCAAGCGCCTTGTCCCGGCCGGTGGATTGCGCAAGGAGGTCTAGTACTTCGGCGACGATGGCGTCGTCGTCAAGCGGGCCGGTGAGAATCGCCCGCAGCCGCTCCCCCACTGAGCTATCTTCTTGCAGGGCATAGAGGACCGGCAGCGTGAATACCCCTTCGCGCAGGTCGGTGCCCGGGGTTTTACCGGAATCGGTGGATTCGGAGAAGATGTCGATGATGTCGTCGACGATCTGAAAGACCATGCCGATGGCGGCGCCGAAATCCCGCAGCGCAGTTCGGATTTCCTCGGTCGCGCCGGAATGCATGCTGCCCAGGTAGCCCGCCGATGCAATGAGCACGCCGGTCTTTTCGTCAATCACCTTCATGTAATGGGTAATTGGGTCGGTTTCACCCGGCCCGATGGTTTCACGCATTTGCCCGGTGACTAATTCCCCAAAAGTGTCCGCAAAGTGCGCGACGGTCTCCACCCCTAATTCGCTCATGATGCGGGACGCATGGGCGAGCAAGATATCGCCCGCGAGAATCGCTACAGAGTTATCCCACCTGGCATTCGCCGACGGGACGCCGCGCCGCATTTCAGCTTCGTCCATCACGTCGTCGTGGTACAGGGTAGCTAGGTGGGTCATTTCGATAATCACTGCGGCTTTAATTACGTCGTCACACATGGGGTTCGGGCCGTAATTGGAAGCCAATAACGCGAACATGGGGCGGAACCGTTTGCCGCCCGCCGCAGTCAGATGCATTACTTTTTCGCTGAGGAAATCTGCACTTTTGCTGAGTTCGTCACGCAATAGCGTTTCTACTCGGCTCATGCCGCTCAAAACTTGGTCATTGAGGGCTTCGTCGCCGAGGTCGACGCGGGTACCGATAGCGGAATCACCAGTGTTCTGGCGAAGTTCGGCACGGTTACTCATGCTGAATCTACCTTTACTACATTAAGGCCGAGCGCGAATCCAGCCACCGCCGCACAAGGCAGTTTATGGAGTGCATTTTTCTAACTAACCACTTAACCGTAGTCCAAAGTTGTCCGGACATACACCCCAAGGTTGGCATGTCTGACTATTTGCTTGCAACAATGGTGGACGTGACCGAATCTTTCGACCCCTTAACCGCCCCCACCGTTACCGACGGGGAGCAGGTGGAAGTACTCATCGTCGGTGCCGGGCCCGCCGGTTCCGCCGCCGCTTACTACGCCGCCCGGCGCGGCCTGGACACGGTAATCGTAGATGGCCAGCGGTTTCCCCGGGATAAAACGTGCGGCGATGGGCTGACACCGCGGGCGATTGCCCAATTGCGGTCGTTGGGGTTGGCCGAGGCGATCACCAACCGTTACCAGTCGCGGGGTTTGAAGCTGCATGGTTTCGGCGGCAGCGTCACCGCGCCGTGGCCAGATACCGCGTTTGGCGCGGTTGGTTCGGCCATGCCGCGCACGGAGTTCGATGCGTTGTTGCTCAACCACGCGTTGGGCAACGAGTCGGTGCGGTTGCATCACGCTGCGGCTTCTGGGGTGGAGTTTTCCGATGGCGGTATCAGCACCGTTGTGCTTGACGACGGCACCCGCCTGCACCCGAAGCACGTGATCGTCGCCGATGGAGTTCGATCCACCTTTGGCAAGTTATTGGGTCGGGTCTGGCATAAGGAACAGGTCTATGGCATTGCCGCGCGGTCGTATTGCGCCACCCCGCTGTCGACGGAGCCGTGGATTCATTCCCACCTGGAGCTGCGCGACGAGTCGGGGGTTATTCAGCCTGGGTACGGCTGGATTTTCCCGCTGGGAAACGGCACTGCGAATGTCGGTTGTGGGGCGTTGAGCACCACCGCTCGGCCCGCGAAGATTAATACCAAGAAGCTACTGCACCATTACGCGGCGATGACACGTAACGACTGGGACTTTGGCCAGCCGGAGAAAGTCACGTCGGCGCTGCTGCCGATGGGTGGTTCGGTTAGCAATGTCGCAGGTAAAAATTGGATGCTCATTGGGGATGCGGCTGCGTGTGTGAACCCGTTAAACGGTGAGGGCATTGACTACGCGCTGGAGACGGCGCAGTTGGCCGTCGAAAAGCTCGCGGAGAGCAAGGACTACAGTTTGCTATGGCCTGCGACGTTACGCCACCACTACGGTGCCGCGTTCGTGTTGGCGCGTACCGCTGGCCGGTTATTGACCTACCCGAAGTTTTTAGCGACGCTCGGGCCGCTGGGGCTGCGTAAGCCCTTCGGCGCGGTGGTGATGCCTGCGGCGGCGCGGCTGATGGGCAATCTGGTCACTGATGCCGACCGGGATCTTATTGCATGGTTGTGGCGCAGAACCGGTGAGTCTTTGGCGCACCGCAGCGATTCCGCGCCGCTGTGGGGTGTTTCTTAGCGCGGTTTCGTGGCGGAATGCAGCGCCACGATGCCACCGGATAGGTTTTGCCAACCGCACTCCTGCCAACCGTTGTCGTTGATGATACGTGCCAGGGATTCCTGGTTCGGCCAGGCGCGAATCGTATCCGCTAAGTATTCGTAGCTTTCGGGGTTGGAGGACACCACCTTGGCGATCGCCGGGAGCGCCCGCATGAGGTATTCCATGTAAATGGTGCGAAACACCGGAATGACTGGGGTGGAAAACTCCGCGACAGTCAGCCGACCCCCCGGCTTGGTCACCCGCGCCATTTCCCGCAACCCGGCGGCGCAGTCGTGGATATTTCGCAGCCCATAGGAAATGGTCACCGCGTCAAACGTGTTATCGGCGAACGGTAATTGCATGCCGTCGCCGCAGACTTTAGGGACGTCTCGTTCCCGCCCGGCGGCCAACATACCGAGGGAGAAATCACAGGCCACGCACCACGCGCCGGAGGTTGCCAGCTCCACCGTCGATACGGCGGTGCCTGCGGCTAAGTCGAGGACTTTATCGCCTGGCTGCAGGTTCAGCCGTTCCCGGGTGCGTTTGCGCCACATACGATCTTGGCCGAAGCTCAAGATCGTATTGGTGATGTCGTATTTTGCGCCCACAGAGTCGAACATGCGGGCAACGTCGTGCGGGTTTTTCTCCATTGATGCCTTAGCCACAGGCAACAGTCTAACCGCAGTTTTATTGTTCGAGTTAGTTCCCGCTTCGGGCTAGCCGATGGCATTCAGTGCCGCCCGCGCCGCAACTACCTGGTCGCACTGCGTCAATAATTCCCCGCACAGCCTGTCCCAACCATTGTTCAGGACGCTTGCCCGCGCGGCCGCGCAGATGTCCGGATAGCTGGGGTTATCCCGGAGATTATTGATCGTGGTAATGATCTGATTGCCAAATTCTTTGGGGTCAATAAGAATGCCGGTTTCGTTAGTCCTGATAAGGTCCACCGGCCCGCCTGCCGACGTGGCAATCACCGGTACCCCCGAGGCCAGGGCCTCTTGGATGGTTTGGCCGAAGGTCTCGTGTTCGCCGGGGTGGACGAACACATCGAAGCTGGCGTAGGCGCGCGCTAATTCCTCCCCGCGGAGGGTTCCGGTAAACACCGCCTGCGGCAGCAGTTGCCGCAGGCGCTCACGCATCGGGCCGTCGCCAACGATCACCACTTGCATTTGTGGGTCAGAATCTACTGCGACCAGCCGGTGTAGGTTCTTTTCTTTCGCTAGCCTGCCGACGTATCCGACGATCGTCTTGTCCGGTGCACCCCAGGCGCGGCGCTGCGTTTCCTGCCGATTGGCTGGCCGGAATAGTTCCGTATCCACACCCCGCCCCCACTGCCGCACATTGGTGATGTTGTGGTGTGTTAAGGCCGCGATACTTGCGGTCGACGGGGCGACGGTGCAATCAGCCGCATTATGGATCATCCGAATCCACCACCAGACGATCGGCACCATAGCGCCCAGACGGTACGTGGTAGCGAAACCCGCCACGTCGGTTTGAAACGCCGCGACGCACGGAATGCGCAGCGACCGGGCAGCCGCTACTCCCGCCGCGCCCACGACAAACGGGCTGGCGCAGTAGACCACATCCGGCTGAAACTGGTCGATGGCGGTATAGATAGCAGTTGTGGGGATTCCCACCCGAAACGATGCGATTCCCGGAATCCGGATGGATCGGAGCCGAATCACCGGGAAACCATAGACACTATTGCTGTCCGAAGACGAATAACCAGGGGCAATGACCACAACATCGTGGCCGTGCGCGCGGCAAAATTCCAGCAATCGCGCAACCGAATTGCTCACCCCATTGACCTGCGGTTCAAACGACTCCGCAACGATAGCTATCCGCATCGTGATTACGTTCGGTTTCGGGGCGCAATGGTAATCGTGCGAGTACGCGGGGCCTTCGGCTGGGGCTTAATCCGGCGCACCAAAAAGACTCCGATGGCAGCCACCAGATTGATCACCGCAACCACCGATAACGTCGGAATGATCGCAAGCGTCCACTCCCGGCCCTGCACCTTGACCAGGTTCGGATTAGAACGAGCATATGTCACCCACACCCGTTGCCCCGCCCCCAACCCGGTGGGATACAACAAGCCAGATTCCGGGGAATGTACCCGACCTTGGTCGTCTTGAAATTCCACGATGGCCTTGATTTTCGTCACTGATGTCACCCGCGCCAACGCCCGGCCGGGGTCTTTATCGATCAGATAATCGTTAAGCCCGGCACCGGCCAACATGGCGCCGCTGCCCAGCATGGCGGTGACGTAGAGCAGAATCACCGCCTGCGCCACGCGCCGCTTCATGCGGTCGGCGCTGTAAATCGGGATGCGTTGGATCATCGTGGACATGGTTTAAATGGCGTTCTTCGCTTTCAATGCCTCGTGTAGTTGGCGTCGGGTATCCCGGTTGGTTACCGCCTCAATGACAGTAAACCCACCAGAATCGATAGTATCCAACAACGCGTCCACCAGTTCGGGCAACGTCTCCGCCCGGCGGTACTCGTGCCCGAATCCCGCACACACCGATTCGATGTCCACAGCATGAGGCGTGCCAAACGCCTGCTCAAAGCTCGGCTTGTACTCGGCGGCACCGATCTCCAGCGTTTCAAAAATGCCGCCACCGTTATCGTTGGCCACCACGATGGTGAGGTTTTCCGGCTGCGGCGAATCCAGCAACGACACCAACCCACCAATATCGTGTATGAAGGTCACATCACCCATAAGCGCCACCGTGCGCGGCGCACGCACCTGATCTGGATAGGCCGCTTGGGTTGCCAACGCCACCCCGATCGCTTGGGAGATATTGCCGTCAATTCCAGCCACCCCACGCGGCGTGACCGTATCCACCCCGTCGAACGGCAACCCCACCAACGAGCAATCCCTCACCGGATTCGACGGTCCGATAAACAACGCATCGCCGGTGCCTAACGTATCCGCCACCGCCGCAGCCACATGCAGGCCGGTAAACCCGAATTCCGGGTCGGCGAGAACTTCCCGAACCGTAGCCGCCGCCATATCGGAGGCCGCCGTACAGATCTTGAGCCATTCCGAAGTGGGTTGCCCCGTAGTCTTGACCCGGCTGCCAACCCGGACCTGCTTATGGAACGGGTTGGTAACAGTTTCCGTCCGGGTCACCACCACCACCGACACATCCGGATCGGCCACCAGTTTCATCACATCCCGGTGCAACGTCGGGTGCCCAACTACGATCACCTGCTCCACCTTGGTATCCACCACGAAACCCGCGCCCGAGACCTGCGTTTTAGCAAACACTGGGGCCGCTAACGGATGCACCGGATAGTAGGGGGTGGGCGCAGACGGCTCAGCGATGGTCGGAACGTCCTCTAACCCAGGAACCGCCCAGGCCTCATCACCAGCGATGACCAAGGTACGCACACCCAAATCGATATCCACCACCCCGTGGTCCACCAGGTTGACTGGCGGGAGCTGAGCGTCGCGCTGAACCGGCTCCGGTACCGGCGGAAGCCCCGCCACCAACGGCTCGGCGAACCGTGCGTTCACATGAACCACCGGGGTCGTGAAGGCGTCGACAAGCGCCGAAAGGTCCACGACGGTAGCAATATCAATGGTAGGAACCGTCAGCAATCCGCGCTGCTCGATTGTCTGATTCGCGCCCGTGCCCACCAAATCCGCAGGCCGATCCGCCGAAATGATCGCCAACGGAACATGCGCATACCGCGCCTCCGTCACCGCCGGCAGGCAATTCGCCACCGCCGTGCCGGAGGTAGTAACCACGCCCACATGCCGACCGCTCACCCGCGCCATACCCAAGGCCGCGAAGGCTGCCGAGCGTTCATCGATCCGGCTATGCACCTTGATATCGGGGCGGGCGATCAGCGCCAAGGACAACGGCGAATTTCGCGAACCGGGGCAAATAACAACATCGGTGATATGCCGGGCTAATTCTTCAGCTAAGGCCACGGCCAAAGCCGCAGCCGAATTTTGAGCAAAGGTCATGATTTACAATTCTAGTGTCACTAACAATTCCAGTCGGCGTGCCCGACTGGGCTAATTTTGAGGGCTTACCAGCAAAAACGATCTGTCCGCCAGCTAAACCCGCGCCGGAAGCGATAGCAATAACATTAACCGCTGGCACAAACTGGGACACATTTATACAGTCAGCCCCGCCGTTATGACAGCTCATTCGAGGATTCAGCCGACACGTCGATATAGAGTCAGCCGGAACCGCGACACAGATATTTCGGCACCGCATGCGGCTAGGCGAAGTCGTACCCGGCGGGGCACCCGCAAACCGGAACTCAACCTACGGCTCCGGCCACCGCGTTCGAGGGCAATTTCCCTGTGATGAGCATGACAAACCGGCGAAAACCGCCTTAGGGAGAAATAAACGCAATAGAATATTAGCGAATTTGATGTTTGCGAAATTAAGGCGCGTAATTAACCGATTCAGAATTATCTATATAGGAATATTTACTGAAAGATTTATCACAATTACGCAATTTAATACCAATCCTAAATGCTGCAAAAGTGCGACATAATTACATGAATGTAATTCATTTTGAATCGGTTTTACAATGCGTTTTTAATGAAGATAAACCTCCAAATACCCAAACAGCACACCCAAAAAGCCCCGTTTCCCAGCAAAAACCTTAAAGTATCATGAGTGATATTGCGGAGGCTCGCCACCCCAATCCACCGCAAAAACTCGCCACAATCACCCACCCCGGTTCCCGCGAAACGCGCCGTTGCGCACAACAAAAGCCGCCAGCGTGGACACACCCCACCACTGACGGCAACCAAAGTTGAGGCCTTTAAACCTCTTCCAACCAATCGTGCAATGCCTTCGCAATAGCCTGCGCCTGGTGCACCGCCATACCCAATTGCGTGTTGCGGGCAAAAAGCCCCAACACCAAATGCCCGACCGGCGGGTGCTCAATCCGAGCCATGCCCAAAAACTCGTTATCGGGCAGTTCCACAGCAACAACGGTTTCCCGCAGTTCACTCTTCAACGGGTCGATGACCTGCGCCTGCGCCAAAGAAACTGCCAACATAGAGGAGTTCAACGCGGCCATGCGGGAAGCATCGTCGGTGGAATTAAAGCCGATGGAACACACGTGGATACCATCACCGGTACCCAAAATGATGGAGTAAATCCCGGGATATTGGTTGCGCAACCGAGACAACAACGGCAACGCTGCCGCCGCAATATCGTTGGTGCCAAAATCGCGGCCACGCACGCGGCGGTGTCGTGCAAGAATCTCGTCAGTCATTAGCTACTCCTGATCGCCAGCTCGACAACGCGGGCTACATCATCTTTTCTACGTGGGTCTGCCGTAACAACAGGTACTACAGGAAGAATAGGAGCACCGGTGAAAATTCCAGGAACCGCCCCCTCTATGGGGGTGGAACTGGAGCCATCTCCTAATCCATTATCAGCCTTGGCTAATAATTCCGTCAGTAAAGATTTGGTTTTGGCCATAACTGCGCCCGCGTCCCCTTCCAGGAAATTCAGCGCAATACACAGCCGACCCCGCTTAAGAGCATTACCGACCGCAGGCAACCACTGCTCGAGCTGTTCCTCCAACAACGACTCATCGCCGTAGAGCCACAACACAACCCCGGCTTCTGGGTTTTTCAACGCCACCCGAGTCGACTCAAACCGATCCTGCCCGGCGGTGCCAAACAAACCAATTTCCGTCTTCTCATCCGGCTTCCAAATCCCGTAGTCAATGCCCACTGTAGTGGTAGTTTTCCACCGCGAGACGAATTCACCTTCGGCCGCAGCCTTCGCCTCAGTGGTGATAGGAAGCACGGTCGACAGGGTTTCCACCGAGGTAGTTTTACCCACCCCGACTGGCCCCACGAAGATCACCTCAGTGGTGGTGGGGGAACCAATGATCGCATCCTGCGGAATGCAGTGATATGGATCAAGATCAACAACATCTAATTCTTCGATCTTGCCGTGGCGTCGTTTACGATAGGTATTTGGAAGCATGCTCTTAATGATATTCCTAAAGGAAAATTGATTTAAGCCAATGACTTAAGTATTGATTAAAAGGACTTAGTTGTCTAATCTGATAATTGGTCGGGTTAACCCGACGGCCGTAACGGCTTACTTAAATGTAAAACAATCGGCCGTGAAATAGCATTGAATTGGAATAGGAACTGGCTAATATGTCCCAGCAAGAGCATCTAAACAACTTTCTGAATAATCTCGCAGAAGACATCGACGGCTTCATCGGCGCATCCGTTGTCGACCTCGCCACCGGCATGTCTCTGGCTTCTACCTCCCGGTTGGCCAACTTCGATCTCGACGTTGCTGCCGCCTACAACAGCGAGATGGTGAAAGCTAAGAATAAGACCATCCAGGCGCTTGGCATCCAGTCCTCGCTACAGGATATGCTGCTTACCCTTACCGATCAGCTGCACCTTATCCGCCTGATCAACGACGACCTTTTCGTCTACGTTGCAGTCCAGGCAGGTCAGACTAATCTTGCACTGCTGCGGACCACCGTTAACGCCAACGTCAACAAGTACAATCTGGCCTGAACTTCAACGGAACGGGCAGAACCCCCCAACGAGGTTACCGAGGAAAGCCCTTCCGCACCGATAGAAGAATCCCCCTCGGCACCAACCGAATCCCCCAGCGAAACTCCGGAACCCACCGTTGCCGCTGGGGTAACCCTGGCTCCGCAGACAAGTACCGGCGATATTTTGCCGCCGGTTACGGCTGTCGAGCCAGATGATGGTTCCGCACCCGCCACCGATGCCGATACGGCGGCGGAAGAACTTGATCCCGGCGATCATTCTCAGCGGAAATTCTGGCAACGGATCTTCGGAAATCCGCCGCAATCAACGTGAAGTACTCCCCCCACGATGGGATTTTTTAAGGAGTGCTTCGCGTTTTTGTTTTATCCCTGATGCTCAGCCGCGTCCCGGTTACTGTTTAGTACCTCCCAGGCATCAGCCAACCGCGCCAGCCAATGATCCCGGCGCGCAGGCTCGGCGGCGAATTCCGCCAACCTGTCCATATCAGGGGCTAGCGGTTCGGTGCTCAGGTGACCGTCGATAAGCTTGCGTTGCGGCGTAATATCCGCCACGAAAAGTCGCTGCGTCGCCAAACCTGCCGGGGCGGGCGGGACATCTAAATCTTCATCATCGACATGTGCAGGCAACGCCGCCACCGCAGCCAATCCGGCGTTCATCCCCACCCCGGTTTCCAGCGCACTGGAGACCGTGATATCCAGGCCTTTTGACCGCATGAATTGCGCAACTTCCAGAACCTTCGACGGCCCACCCAACGGCGCGGCTTTCACCACCGCAACGTCGGCGGCCCCGTGATTGGCAACCGCAAACGGATCTTCCGCCCGGCGAATCGACTCATCGGCGGCCACCCGCACGAATAAGCCCGCCCGCACCAGTTTGGTGCGCAGTTCCGCAAGTTCCGCCACCGTCGCGCAGGGCTGTTCCATGTAGTCCAATGGTCCCAGGGCTTCGGCTGCGGCCAAGGCTTCGTCGACGCTCCACCCCTTGTTCGCATCCACCCGAATCTTCGCCCCTGGCAGATACGCCCGGATAGCCTCGACCCGGGCTATATCGTCGATCAATTGCTGGCCGGGTTCCGCCACTTTCACTTTCACCGTGGTGCACCCCGGGTAGTGGGCTAGCACCTCATCAACTTGCCACGGCTTGACCGCAGGGACGGTTGCGTTAACCTCAATCTGCTCCCGCACTGCTGGCGGTGGCCCCGCATACGCCATTTCCAATCCGCAGCGCAGCCAAGTGGCGGCTTCTACCGCATCGTATTCCAAGAACGGCGAGAATTCGCCCCAGCCACACGGTCCGTTAAACACCAACGCTTCGCGTTCCCGCACCCCCCGGAATCGAACGCGCAGCGGCAAACTCACAACGTGGGCTTGTTCTTGAATATCGGCAAGCGGTGGAATGTTCATCTACCTAACTATAGAAGAAATCGACCACCCCCGACCGTGATATTGCTAATAAACCGCCAGTAAACAGCCAAACATTCCAGCCCAACGCCCTGGCTATTCGCCAGCCACCTGCCCGCCTCGCCACCCACCCTCGTTGCCCCTTCGCCGCCACATCACAGCCACCGCGCAGTACACTAAGTAACCATTATGAGTACAGAACCTACCCGCACCTACAGCACCGTAAATCCGTTTAAACCCGAGCTTTGGCGCACGGTTACCGGATTCGAAGACCTCACCGACATTACGTATCACCGCCACGTGGGCGCGGGCCGGGAAAACGGCATCGTTCGCATCGCCTTTAACCGCCCAGAGGTGCGTAACGCCTTCCGGCCGCACACCGTGGATGAGCTTTACCGCGCCCTTGACCACGCCCGGTGCACCCCGGATGTTGGCACCGTGCTTATCACCGGCAATGGGCCCGCCGAAAAAGATGGCGGCTGGGCGTTTTGTTCCGGCGGGGATCAACGAATCCGGGGCCGGTCGGGCTACCGCTACGCGGATGGCGAAACCGCCGATACCGTTGACGAAGTGCGCACCAAGGCCGAAGGTGGGCGGCTGCATATTTTGGAAGTGCAGCGGCTGATTCGCACCATGCCCAAGGTGGTCATCGCCGTTGTGAATGGTTGGGCCGCCGGTGGCGGGCATTCCTTGCACGTGGTGTGCGACATGACCATTGCGTCCCTCCAGGAGGCGCGGTTTAAGCAAACCGATGCTGATGTCGGTTCTTTTGACGCGGGCTACGGTTCGGCGTACCTGGCAAAGATGGTGGGCCAGAAATTCGCCCGGGAGATTTTCTTCCTGGGCCGCACCTATGATGCCGAGACGATGCAGCGGATGGGCGCGGTCAATATCGTCGCCGATCACGGCGATCTGGAAGACGAAGCCATCCAGGTAGCGCGGGAGATCAACGGCAAATCCCCGACCGCGCAGCGGATGTTGAAGTTCGCGTTTAATCTCACCGACGATGGGTTGATGGGTCAGCAGGTTTTCGCGGGCGAGGCTACTCGCTTGGCGTATATGACCGATGAGGCGGTGGAGGGGAAGAATTCCTTCCTGGAAAAACGCGATCCCGACTGGTCCCAGTTTCCTTACTACTACTAGGCTGCTGCTCACGGGTCACCGATCTGGGGTACCCACAGGTGGGCGTCGATAAGCAAAACGCCCGGTAAACGATACACTAATGGGCTATGGCGCTTCGTCTGCTTGAACCCTTCCCCGTCGCGGCGGCAAACCCGTATCCGTTTCTTGATGCCTTGGAAGAATCCATCGCCTCGCAACGCACGTTATTGCCGGTGCCTGCCGACGATCCGACCCGCGCCCGCATCTTGCATAACCACATGCGGGCGGGTGAGGAGATCAGCCCGGATATTGCGGTAGTGGTCGCTACCTCCGGTTCCACCGGAACCCCAAAAGGCGCCCAGTTAACCCCGGCGAATCTGGTGGCTTCCGCCGATGCTACCCATCACTTTCTGGGCGGGGCTGGCGCGTGGCTGTTGGCGTTGCCCGCCCACCATATTGCGGGCATTCAAGTGCTGGTGCGCAGCCTGGTCGCGGGAATCGACCCGATGGTCATCGATGTCTCCCGGGGCTTTGACATCAACGATTTCGCCCAGGCGGCAACGACGCTTCGCGCCGAATCGTCGCGCTGTTACACCTCGCTCACCCCATTGCAGTTGCTCAAGGGCATGGACACGTTGCAGGGGATCGAGGCGCTGCGGCTTTTCGACGCCATACTGGTCGGCGGCGGCCCACTGCGCAGTGACGATCGCCGTGCCGCGCGGGAATTGGGAATCTCGGTGGTTTCCACCTACGGTTCTTCCGAAACAGCTGGCGGCTGCGTCTATAACGGCCGTCCGCTAGCCGGGGTCACTGTCCGCGTCGAGGACGAACGTATCCTCATTGCCGGGCCCATGGTGGCGGCGGGGTACCGGAATTTCCCCGAGCACGAAGCCTTTTCGCGTCCTGGGTTTTATCTCACCTCAGACACCGGATACATCGACGACGGGTTACTCACCGTCACCGGCCGGATCGACACGATCATTGACTCCGGCGGGTTAAAAATACACCCAGAAGTGCTCGAACAAACCCTCTTAGACGTACCCGGGGTGGAAAACGTCTGCGTCGTCGGTATGCCGGATGCCCGGCTTGGTCAGGCCATAGTCGCCGCCTATGTCGGCACCACATCCCCGCACGACATCATCGCCGCCCTTGACGAACTTCCCCGGTGGCAGCTACCAAAACAACTCAAGCGAGTACCGGAACTTCCGCTCATCGGGCCGGGGAAAGTCGATAGGCTGAAAGTCGCGGAGATTTTCCACGCACGCTAGGGCGCGGGGTTTCTATGGAACAATACCGACTCGGTTTGGTTTTCTTCCATTCCGGCAGAACAATATAGGCTGTGCCGAATGACTCTGTGACCCCGAAACCGACCTTCGCCCATTGGTTAGAAGGTGCCCGCCCCCACACCTGGGCCAATGCTTTCGCCCCCGTCATCGTGGGCACCGGTGCCGCCGCCCACGCTGGTGGCGCCAACCTGTGGCGGGCGCTGGCCGCAGCCGTTGTGAGCTGGGCGCTGATTTGTGGGGTCAATTACGCCAACGATTATTCCGACGGCATTCGGGGCACCGACGATAGCCGCAGCGGCCCGCTGCGACTGGTGGGTTCCGGGATAGCCCAACCACAACACGTGAAATACGCGGCGTTTGGGTTTTTTGCCTTGGCCGCCGTCGTGGGTTTTGCCCTAGCCGCGGTGTCGTCGTGGTGGTTGGTGGCTCTTGGTGCCTTATGTATCGCTGCGGCGTGGTTTTATACCGGGGGCAGCCGCCCATACGGCTACCACGGACTCGGGGAAATCGCGATCTTTATCTTCTTCGGCCTGGTCGCCGTGCTCGGCACGCAATTCACCCAGGCTGGGGAAATCACCTGGGTGGGTCTCCTGTGCGCCATCGCGATCGGTGCGCTGTCTGCCAGCGTCAATTTGGTCAATAACCTCCGCGATATTCCCACCGACTCCGTCGCCGGCAAGATCACCTTGGCGGTACGGCTGGGTGATGGTTGGACCCGGCGGCTCTACCTGATTCTGGCCGCTACCCCGCTGTGGGTCAGCCTATGTCTTGCCGCTACCACCCCCTATGCCCTGGCGGGGCTTTTGATCGCACCGATCCAATGGATTGCGTCCAGGCCAGTGCGCCACGGTGCGCTGGGGCGCGATTTGATTCCGGTGCTGGGAACCACCGGGCGGGCGATGGCGGTATGGTCGATCATCACCGCCGTGGCGCTGGGGATTGGTGCGTTAGCGGGATGATAATTCCGACTTGACCCACTGCTTATATGCTTTGCGTTGTGTATCCCAATCGGCAACCGCCTCGGTGGCGCGAATACGCAGGGATTTGAATACGAAAACCGATAGCGGCAAGGCGACGATAAGCGCCAACATCGCAGAAATATAGATAGGCACCGGCGCGCCGATAGCCAAGGCAAGAAGTTGGATACACACAGTCAACGCAATAAACAACCCCAACCGGGCCGCCCCGTACAGCAGGACGCTGGTGCGTGCTTGTTTAGCTAGCTCCGGATTGCGTTGTGGCGGTTGCGTGACCGCTTCTTCCGGCACTTCTGGAAGTTGTTGTTCGTCAGACACACCTTTGACCCTAATCGACTGTCACAATTTGAGCTAGTTTTCCCCAGCCTGGCGCCAAGGTTGCCCCAATGGGTTAGATTGTCTCTAGACTTAAACCAACCTAGTCACTTGATGATGAACCGACAGTTGCACAGACAAGGAGTATTTGGTCGACGTGGGACGATTGATCCTTCTTCTTTTACTAATTCTCGCAGCATATATTGTGTGGCGGGCATTCGGGCCCCACACATGGAACCGCAATATAAACCGTGCGAACCAACCGCCACAAATGATCAAGGGGCCGGACGACGACGAGAATTTCCTGTGGGAGTTGGAAAAGAAACAATTCAAACAACGCCGCGCACAGGAGGAAGCTTTTCGGCAGGAAGAGGAACGGATTAAGCGGGCGCAGCAACGCTACGAGAAGAAACCGGAAGGTGGCGACGAACCCGAATCACCGGAAGAGCCGCCGACGTCGACAAGCTGAAGCGTAAAAAGACAACCCCGAATAAAACATCAGACAAGAGTTTACTTAGCTTACGCTTGCCTATATAGTTGGAGGCATGCGTTCGACACCAGCTGTGAACCTGCCGCCCAGCAAGCA
Source organism: Corynebacterium sp. (assembly GCF_030532965.1). Classification (GTDB taxonomy): domain Bacteria; phylum Actinomycetota; class Actinomycetes; order Mycobacteriales; family Mycobacteriaceae; genus Corynebacterium. Next base: position 44,452 of record NZ_JAUNKC010000019.1, on the reverse strand, counting down.
ACCAGCTCTTTCTTCCGCTGAGCTGGTTGATTCTCAACGCGCGGCGCAGCTTTTCAAAGTACTTGCCGACGCCACCCGGTTACAGATCCTCTACATCATCGCCCACAACACGGAGCGAGAAATCTGCGCCATCGACCTCTCAAGCGCACTGAATGTTTCGGCACCAACCGTCACCCACCACATGAAAAAACTCGTGGACGTCAACCTGGTACAACGCCGCAAACAAGGCAAATGGGCGTATTACGCAATCGTCCCTAAAGAATTCGCGCGGGTGCACGCCCTCATCGCCTCCCTGTAAAGCGACAACAGCACGCACCCGCGCGGTAAAAACGTAACCGTTAGTTCAAACCGGCATAGGAATGCAGGCCGGAAACCACCAGGTTGATAAAGAACAAATTGAAGATCATGGTGGCAAGCGCCAAGATATTCACCCACGCCGCTTTCGCATTACGCCACCCCGCCGTCGCGCGGGCATGAAGATAAATAGCGTACAAAATCCAGGTGATAAACGACACCGTTTCCTTCGGATCCCAGCCCCAGAACCGGCCCCACGCGGCTTCCGCCCAGATCGCACCCAAAACGATTCCCAAACCAAACAGCGGAACTGTAATAATCGCCGTGCGATACGCAATGCCATCAAGCACCTTTGCCGACGGCAGCGGCTTAGCCACCTTGCCGAAGAACCCCGATTCTTTGCCCACCGGCTGCCACATCCGCAGCAAGTACAGCAGGGATGCCACGCCCGAAATCATGCCGATCGACGCCCCAACCGACACCGAGCTCACGTGGATAGCCCGCCAATAGGACTGCAGCGCAGGAACAACCGGCGCCGAATCCACATAGAGCTTCGTGCCGCCGAAGAACAACAACGCCAAAATCGGCGACAGCACCCACGGCCACAGCACCCGCAGCTCCCTACGCTGCAGGTAAAACGCCGCAACAATCATGGTGAACATGCAGATTTCCGTGATGTACTCATACAGATTGCCAAACGGGAACCGGCCCGCCGACAGCCCACGCAACACCACCGAAGCAACATGGATGATGATGCCAAGCCACACCACCGACTGCGTCATGCCTGCGAATTTCTCCGCCGCCGCATGCTTATCGGCAATGCGGGCATCCAGCTCCGCCTCGCTTGTCGACGCCCCCACCGAAGCAGGCGCATCCACTTTTTCGGGAACCTCGGCCCCCGCCCCTACCGCAACCAATTGTTCCGCGGCGACGTGTTCTTTTTCGCGTTCCAAATCAATGAGCCCTTGGCGCTTGATGTAGAACATAATGGAAAGCGCCAGCGCCAAGGAGTAAATGATGAACGCACTGAAGAATGCGTAATCCGAAAAGGCCGCTAGCGTATTATTCACGTTCATTAAAAATGAAACCTCATAATTTCTTGGTTTTTACATGCACTTTTGAAAGTGAATCAGGCTTTGATCCACGATACCGCCTTTTCCGGGATAACCCAAGATCTAGCCAGCTATTCACAGGAAGCCACGGCAACCACTACACGCTTTAGCGGGGATAACCCCTATCTGGTTACAGACCAAGTTCCAGTTTCAGCCAGCCAGTTAGCGATAAAACCAAGCCGGATATCAAAATTCCGTGCCATATAGAACTACGCCACGGGACCATGAGGGATACACACAACAGGACACCCATTAACTGTGCGGATCAATGAATAATTAACCCAATGCACGCCGCATCAACGGCGATCAAAAAGATTCACATAACGCGATCCCTGCAGCTAAATAACGAAAAGTGGGGTTTCTACAAGTCAGGATCAGTCACCTATCAGCATCATGATAAAAGGGTTAGCTGCTGATTCTGGCAAGACCTATTCATCCCGTAGTTTTCATAATCCGGGGATACCCCTATAATTTAAAGCGAAGTGGCGGCGTTGAAACACACGTACCGCGCTAATTCCGGTGGCTGGTTTACTTTATGTAGACCGGCCACTGAGCTTTAAGTGCCAATGCTCATTGCGTATTTTGATGAATTCGGGGGTTAAGGGACAAATTAGCGCAGAAGCCAGGAATTCCCGAACGCATATATCAACGACTAATTACCACATATGGCTATTAAGCGTAAGTATGTTTCTTTATTCCCCGCGATGTCACGCAGCCATAAAATATCGTGAGTGGGATCCTCGAAGCTCTTCTTCATTTGCAGCAGCAATGACAACAACTTCTACCTGTTCCTCATCAATTTGGCGCTCTCGGAGAATTCGAGCCCTCGTCGCCTCACTCAAAGAATCAAATAGTTGCACCGTTACGTTGCCACCCATGCGATGGTATTCAATCAAAAATGCGCTCATTTTAGTCAACCACCTTGTAATCTTTCTTTTAGTGTATATGCGCTTGGTTACGATGCATAGCCAGTTGCCTTACTATACCATCTACCTTTTCATAGATAAACAGCAGTTTGCCCCGATTTTCATAAGCAGAGTTTCGCGCTTCACTGTCGTATATTAAATCCGAAAGCTGTTGGGCCATCTCAGCCGAAGTTCTTATTTCTTCAGATAACTCTTCAACCTGAAGATAACGAATCTCCCTGCCAAATATATCACCCATGAGCTCATATAAGTTCGCCCATTTAGCCTGTAAAGCTGTCCGAACTTGTAACTCTGCATTGCCCGCTTCGCAAAATATGCGCAGATGAATAGCCCGATAGCCACGATGTGGGTCTTCTCGTAGGTCTCGAATATCTACCTTCTTTGCCCCTAATTCAAGGAAAACTTCTTTAAAGTACGTTGCTATATCTGATTGCTCTTGAAGATTCATATCGCAGTCAAAACGTAACCCGGTAATGTCCTGAATATTTTCCAGCGGAGTTGTGCCCATACGGCGTAATTTCTCTATAGTCGTCAGTCTGGTTTTAACGCGCCCAGTTAGAAAGTATTGCCGCGTACCAGGTTTTATTTCGCTTACGTTTGCTGCGTCAAAATTTAACGATGCGGCTCTAGCCATCATTATGCCGAGCAATGCTTCAAGAAAGCACGAATGATGACCAATGAACGTTTCCCAAAGCTCAACATCATACTCTTCACCATCCCGCATCTTTTTACCTAATTTGTGAATTGAACTCTTAGACCACGAAGGCTTATTGGTGATCAGCATCTACTGCTCGACTTCCTTTGTTATAAACCTGAGATACACCAAGATTTTTGGCAAAAGATTCGAAAACTAGTATAAAACCACGTCAATACTCAGTTTCACCTTTTCAGTTTTGAAAAGAGACGGGTACCATCGCATCTGTTTTATTAGAAGTTAAGGCAGCACTCTCCCCCACCACTACGCGGGTTATTCTTCGTCGTCATCGGGCTCTGGCAGGTCGAGGAGAATCCGGTGGATTTCTTCGTATTCTTCGCCCCAGCCTGCCCGGTCGGTGCGGGCTAATCCAGCGGTTTCGATGTAGGTTTCGGTCTCGGAGATCGGCTTGATACGAACCCAGATGCGGCGGCGTTTGACCACGAGCGAACCGACCAGGCTGAGTAAGGAAAGCGCGGTGAAGCCCAGCACCCAGATTTGGGTGGGGTCATAGGAGATCTGGTAGTTGGCGAATTCTTCCGCGCCGTCGAAGCGGATGGTGGTGCCGTCGTCAAGCGTGACTGATTCGCCGACAAGTAGGTTCACACGACTAATTTTTTGTAATTGGCCGGTGTGAATGAGGGTGGGGTCAATATTAAAGATCGATTGGCTGGTACCGGCATCCAGGCCGTGATCGCCCCGGTAGACGTCGATAGCGACTGCCGGGTCACGCATGGCCGGGTAGGAGGAGGACAATAACTCATTGTTTTCCCCGCTCCAGGCGGCGGTGGGTGCGAATAGTCCTTGGATAGTTAGCTGATTCTGGCGTCGGTCGAATAGCTCCGGGTAGAGCCCGGCGGGCGGGTCGAAGCGCATGACGCCTGACGACAGGAAGAAGGTAAGATCATCGGGCCGGAATTGCACGGTTTGGCTGCGGGTGGTTCCGTCCGGCCAGGTGATGGTGAAGGTAGGGGCGAAGCCGTGACCTTGGAGGTAGACCCGGTCGCCCGCGATTCGAAGCGGATGGTTGACCCGAAGCGTGTAGTTGTCCCAGGTGGTTGGGTCAGAATTAATGGCATCGCCGATCGCATAGGACACCTCCGATTGGAAGCTTTCGGCTTGGCCGTTGGGCAGGTAATCGGCGGAGAAGTTGTGCGCGTCGATGCAGTAGGTGTTCAGCCCGGTGCCGTCGAAAAGCAATCCGGCGCGGAAGGAGTCGAAGTTGGCGGTGGCGGTGTTACAGAATTGCGAATTGACCTCAGGCTTATCGCTGGCGATGACGATGACTTGCCCTTCGTAATACACCAGGCGGCCAATCGCGATTGCGGCGAGCATCCCTACCAATCCCAGGTGGAACAGCAGGTTGAACAATTCCCGCAGATAGCCCTTTTCGGCGGCGAAGGAACGCAGCCCGGCGCGGTCCTCGGACGGTTGATAGCTGGCGAGGTTCCAGCCGCTGAAAGTGGCGGCGATGGTTTTTTCCACTTCGGCGATGGGTTTATTAACGGTGCCGCTGCCGTGGTGCGGGAGCCGGTTGAGGTTTTTCGGTGCCCGAACCGGCGGGGTTTTTAGTGCTTTGTAGTGGTCCCAGCTGCGCGGCAAGATGCAGCCGATGAGCGAGACGAAAAGCAGTACGGTGATTGCGTTGAACCAGGTGGAGCTGAATACGTCGAAGAATTGTAGTTTGTCGTAGATTTCGGCGAGTTTGCCGTTGTTTTCGATGTAGTCGGCGACGTTGTCGGCATTCAGCGCGCGTTGCGGCAGCAGGGCGCCGGGGATGGCGCCGAGTGCGAGTAGGAACAGCAGAACGAGTGCGGTGCGCATGCTGGTGAGCCAGTGCCAGGCTTTTTTCGGCGCTGCGATGAGATAGTTCACGGTTTGTTCCTTAAGCGGTTTTGCTTTTCGACGTCCCCCGGTGCGCGGTTAGATCGCCGGGGTTCCAAAGTCTAGGGTAATGAGTCGTATCCAGTTGATGAAGTCGGCCCATATTCCAGTAACCAGTGCCAGGCCGACGAGGACGAGGGCGATTCCGCCGATGATCTGGAGGGTGCGGGAATGCTTGCGGAGGAAGTCGATTCCGGTCAGTGCGGCGGCGGAGCCGAAGGCGACCAGGAGGAAGGGCAACCCTAGGCCAAGGCAGTACCCGATGATGAGGATCGCACCCCGGGCGGCGGTTGTGCCTTCGGTGCCCGCCGAGATGGAGATGATCGCAGCGAGGGTGGGCCCTAAGCAGGGGGTCCAGCCGAGTGCGAATACGCCGCCGAGCAGTGGGGCACCAAGCCAGGTGGACCATTTTTGCGGGGAAAATCGGGTGGTGGTTTGCAAAAGTGGTATCGCCCCCATGAATACCAATCCCATGATGATCGTGATGATGCCGCCGACCAGGGTCAGGGTCTCGCTGCTTAGGGCGAGCGCGCTGATTGCCCCGAAGGCGGTGACGGTGGCGAGGAGGAATACTACGGTGAATCCGGCGATGAATAGCAGGGCGGCACCGGCGACCCGCCACCGGCTGCGGCGGGCGACGATGACTCCGTGTGTATCGTCGGTTATGGTTTCGCCGCCGACGACGCCGGCCAGGTAGCTTAAATAGCCAGGCACCAGCGGTACAACGCAGGGGCTGGCGAAGGAAACTAAGCCTGCCACCGCTGCGGCGAAAAAGCCCAACAGCAGTGGGCCGCTGGTGATGGCGGTGACGAAGGTGTCACTGATGTTTGCGCTTATGTCCCACACGATCAGGCGTTCACCTTAGTTGCTTTCTATGGTCTTGATGGTTTCGAGGAGTTCCGCTGCGGTGATTTCCTTGAGGAACACCGCGGCCGGCCGGTGTTGTTTGTCCAGCACGACGGTGGTGGGGATGACCGCTGCGGGCAGGCCGCCTAATTGTGCGGCTAGTTTGAACGGCGGATCGTAGATGCTTGGGTAGGTTAAACCGTTATCCACCATGAAGTCGTGGGCGATGGCCTTTGTGTCCCGCACGTTAATACCGATGACGCTGCCGCCGGTTTTCTCCAGATATTCGTGGACTTCTTGGAGGTCGTCCACTTCGGTGCGGCAGGGTCCACACCACTGGCCCCAGGCGTTGAGTACGACGATTTTCCCGTCGTACTCAGACAGCGAAATGGTCTCGGTGTCGGAGGCTAACGATGGCCCGCTGACATCACCGATGACGCCGCGTTCGTCCTCCGGGTAGGTGATAACGGTTTCGCCGCCTGGTGAATGGAATTGGAAAGTGCCGCCGACGGCGACGGCGTTTTTACCGGCGGTGTCGTCCGCGCTGCATCCGGTTACGGCAACCGTGATGAGCAGTGCCGCTGCGGTGGCTGCGAGGTGGGGTCGTCGAAAAGCCATAGTGTATCTAGAACCTTTTAAATATCCTGCGCTGGTTCGCTATAGCGGTAATCTACTAAATCTGCGCCGTCGAAGACCAATGACGTCACGCTGGCGAGGTCGCACACCCGGGTAGCTGGGTTGTGCGCCAGGCTTTTACCCAGCACCGTGCGCTGCACGCAGACGATCGGCAATTGGTGCGACACCAATACCGCCTCCCGGCCAGCAACCTGGGTGCGGACGTCCGCGATGGCGGCCATCATGCGGTCGGCAATGTCGATGTAATACTCGCCCCAGCTGGGCAACGCGGGATTCCACATGAGTGGCCAGCGCACCGGGTTCCATAGTTGGGAACGCCACGAGCGCACCCGGAGCCCCTCGAAGCGATTGCCTGCTTCCAGCAAGCGGTCGTCGATGACGACCTCGCAGCCGGTGACCTCGGCGATGGGGGCAGCGGTTTCTTGGGCACGTTCCAGCGGCGAGCTTTTCACCAGTGCCACGTCGTGGCCGATGAAGGCCTGGGCGGTTTTTGCCGCCATAGATTCGCCCCGAGCCGACAAATGATAGTCCGGGATACGCCCATATAAAATCCGGTCGGGGTTATAGACCTCGCCGTGGCGAACCAGGTGAATGATGGTGGTGCTCATGGAACCTTCCAGAAAACGAAAAATAGTACGTCAACGAATTTACCGTGGTTTAGGCAAAAACCCCGCTTTTTCGGGCTTTGGTGAGATGGGCGATTAACCGGTTGGGTTCGCGGTCGCCCGGGCTGCCGCCTGGGCCGCTGGTTGCAGCGCTTTTTCAATGCGGTCGAAATCATCGTCGCTAAGCGCTGCGGAGACGAACCAGGTTTCAAATACGCTCGGCGGCGCATAGACCCCATGATCGAGCAGGGCGTGGAAAAACGGCGCGTAGCGGAAGGTGTCGGCCGCTTTCATGTCGGCGAAATTATAGCCAGCCTCCGGCGCGAACCGGATGGAGAACATGGTTGTCGCCCGTTGGATGTGGTGCGCCACCCCGTGCTGGGAAAGCGCGTCGTGGATAAGGCCCGCCACCGTGTCAGCGTTTGCACGCACCACGTCGTAGACATCTTCGGTGGCAAGCTCCAGCGATTTCTTACCCGCAGCCATCGCCACCGGATTGCCGGATAGGGTGCCCGCTTGATACACCGGCCCGGCCGGGGCGAGGTACTCCATGATGTCTTTGCGCCCACCGAAGGCCGCCGCGGGCAACCCGCCGGACATGACCTTACCGAAGGTGGTTAAGTCGCCCGCCACGTGGTCTATTCCGTACCAGCCGGAATAGGAGGTACGGAACCCGGTCATGACCTCATCGAGGATAAGTAACGCGCCGTTCGCGTGGCAGACCGTCTTGAGCGCGGCGTTGAACCCATCGCGGGGGGCGACCGCGCCCATATTGCCGGCGGCGGCCTCGGCGATAACCGCGGCGATCTGACCGGGGTGATCCGCAAATGCCTGTTTAACGGCGTCAAGGTCGTTGTAGGGCACCACGATAGTATCGGCGGCGCTGGCACCGGTGACACCCGGTGAATCCGGCAGCGCGAAGGTGGCCACCCCGGAGCCTGCGGCCGCAAGCAGCGCATCAACGTGACCGTGGTAGCAGCCGTCGAATTTGATGATCTTGGGCCGACCCGTGAAACCGCGCGCTAGCCGCACCGCCGACATGGTGGCCTCCGTGCCGGAATTGACCATGCGGATTTCCTCCACGCTGGTGCGAGCGATAATCAGCTCCGCCAGTTCGATTTCCGCCTCGGTGGGTGCGCCGAAGGACAGACCACGAGACATGGCTTCCGATACCGCCGCCAGTATCTCCGGGTGGGCGTTTCCCAGAATCATCGGCCCCCAGGAATTCACCAGGTCGACGTATTCATTGCCGTCGACATCGGTCAGCCGGGAACCGGACGCCCTTGCGATAAACCGGGCTGTTCCGCCCACCGAACCAAACGCCCGCACCGGGGAATTGACCCCACCGGGTATGCTGGCTTTCGCCCGCACCATTAATTCCGCCGAACGGGCACTATTCGACGAGGTTAAAGCGTCGTTATAGGTGGTATCAGTCATGAGAAAATCACTCGCTTTTCGTGAGATAAGTTAGCTTGTGGGGTCACCGGCACCGGATACAACACTGCGGGCGGTCGCACGGGCGTGTTCGATCACCGCCGGAACCCCTACCCCGGCGCACCACGCACCGGTCACCGATACGCCCGGTGTGTGGTCAATGACCGATGTTACGGCGGCAACGGTATCGAGGTGGGATTGGGAAAATACCGGCAACCCGCCGAACCAGCGCTGCACGTAGATTTCGTCCAACCCGGCGGCGCGGCCGTCGAAACCAGTGATCGTGTGCAAATCGTCCAGGGCGCGGTCGACCAGAAAATCCTCGTCGGCGCGGGTTATGGCGTCGTCGCCGAACCTGCCGAAGGAAGCCCGCACCAATCCCCCGCCGCGTGCGCCAAGGTGCGGCCATTTCTTCGAAGCAAAGGTAAAGGCTTTAGCGGTGATGTCTTTCTCATCGGCGGCCACCAGTATTCCGGAATAATCCGGCAACCCGGTGGCATCGGCGAACTTCATGCCAACGACCACGCTGGAGGCCAATTGGATGGATTTCAGGGGCGCGACGGCATCCGGGGCGATTGTTTTCAACAGCATCGCGGTTGTTGGCGCCGGGGTGGCGAAAATGACGTGGTCATACTCGCCGTCACCCGCCCCGGTCAGCGAGAACCCATTCGGGGTTCGAGTCACCGCAGAAATGAATGCGTCGATGTGTATCCGGGCTTGGGATTGTTCCGCCAGGGTTTCATACAATTCGGCATAACCATTGGCAAAGGTCGAAAACACCTGCGGGTTATAGCCTTTGGCCCGCGTTTTGCGGGCGGTCACCAGCCCGTTCACCGCAGCGGATAATGTCACAGGCTTATCGGCGGCGGCTAATGCGTCGAGCGCCTGCGCCACCTGCGGCAGGGTTGCCCTAAGCCCCAGGTCATCCGCCGTTGCGGAATACACCCCGCCTTGTAATGCGGAGACAATCCGGTCGGCCACCTGGTCGCCGAATCGCTGCCGGACTAATTCACCAACGGTCAGGTCGGTTTCGCCCGCCACCCACTCAAGCGGCGGCGCGGCAGCTTCGGCGGTGATGCGATCGGCGGTGGCGGCGTCGACAAGCGAGGCGACTGCCGCAGCATCGTTTGGGATCCCCATCACCGTGTCTTTGGGTAATTCGTGGCATGCGCCGCCGGAGTAGATCTGTGACGGCAAACCGGAAGGTGCCACCAGGCTTTCGCCTAAGCCCAGTTCGGTAAAAAACTCCGTCGCGTCCGTACGGTACGCAAGGTAGGCTTCCGCACCCATGTCGGTGGGCCCTGCCGTAAACGCAACGGTATAGAGCTTGCCGCCGATCCGGTCGGTGGCCTCAAAAACATCTACCTTCGCATCGGGATTTAAGGCATGAATCTGCCAAGCTGCGGTAAGTCCCGCCAGCCCCGCACCAATGATGGCTATTCGCATAATTCCTCTTGTGTGTAAACCGCGCCAATAAAGAGTCTTAAGTGTAGTCTTTCCCCGGTCAGTATTCGTGGATCATCGCCACCGCGCGAGTAATCGCATCAGGATCGGTTTCCGGCAATACCCCATGCCCCAGATTGAAAATATGCCCGACCGCGTTACCCTCGGCAATGGCGGCATCCGCTTCGCCGCAAATGCGCGATATTTCCGCCCGCATCACATCATCACCGGCAAACAACATGGCGGGATCGAGATTCCCCTGCAGCACCTTAGGGCCGGAAACGGCCGCGATTCGGCGAGCCGCCGTATCCAACGGCACCCGCCAATCCACGCCCATAACCTCGGAACCAGCTGTGCTCATCGCCGGTAAAAGCTCGCCGGTTCCCACCCCGAAGTGAATCCGGGGGATGCCGGAAGCCACCACCGCGCTCAGAATCTGGCTGGAATACGGCAGGACGAACTCCTGGTAATCGCGCGTGGTTAAACACCCCGCCCAGGAATCGAATAATTGCATCGCATCGATCCCGGCATCGATCTGGACCTGCAAAAACCTAATGATGCTGTGCGTTAATTTCGACATGAGGGCATGCCAAAGCTTCGGGTCGGCGTGCATCATGGCCTTGGTTTTCTCATGATTGCGCGACGGGCCCCCCTCAACTAAATAGCTGGCCAAGGTAAACGGCGCGCCCGCAAACCCGATCAACGATTGGTGCTCAGTCAGCTCCGCCAGAATAATCTCAATGCCCTTGGCCACCTCCGGCACATCGTCGTTTAAGATCGGCAAGCCCGCCACATCGCTGGCGTCCCGGATAGGCTGCGCCATTACTGGGCCGCGACCAGGAACAATATCCACAGCCACCCCCGCCGCCTTAAGGGGAACAACGATGTCCGAGAACAAGATCGCTGCATCCACGTCGTGCCTTCTTACGGGCTGCAGGGTGATCTCCGCCAATAATTCCGGCATAAAACACGAGTCCAACATGTCCACCCCTCGGCGCACCTGACGGTATTCCGGTAGGGAACGCCCAGCTTGGCGCATAAACCACACGGGTCGCCGGGGTGGCCGGATACTCCCCTGTTCCGGGGTGGCAGCCGCAACCATATTAAGCGGTGCTTGTGGCAATAATCGGCGGTTGGGGCTAGGGCTGATGGTTATGTGGTGGAAATCAGACGAAGAAAACATAGCCAAAAGTATGCCGGGTTATCCAACTTTTGGAAAGCAAGCTCAACCTTTGTTACACCCTGTACCGCACTCCCCCACTACACCCGACGGGCCACGCCATCCAGGCGGGCGTCGACAAGCACGAGTCGTACACCATTTGTCGCAGCTACGAGTGCGCTCACAAATGCCACTTGAGAAAGTTCTGCCTAACAAAACATCAGTGCTGAATGTGGGGTCGGATAAGACAAATCCACAGCTAGCCGGGTCATGAGCGCAGAATCCTTGTGCCGACTCGACCTTTGCGTGGTGTGGCAGTTCAATTCGTGGCGTGAAAGGCGAATAGGTCGAGTTGGAACTTGGCTACGGCACTAGCCACTGTTTCACAATGGGATATGCAAAACCAGGCTTTGGCATAACTACTGCAAAAAGCTACGCCCACACAGTAAAAAACCAGTTCATTACACTAGATGCTCGCTGTATCCCCCAGACCAATTCACAGGTGGGCGTCGACGGCAGCAGGCAGAACCCACTGCCTTTGGCTACAAGCAAGCTCGCGAATACCGCTTTTAGAAGGTCCTCGACAACCGGGAACGGAATTCGATCACCAATGATGAGGCCAACATCAACACCGTGGCCAGCATCGGGTGCAGAATACCCAAGCAGGCGGCGACGATCGCCACACCGTTATATACCCAGGCAAGGAGGAAATTCGTATTAATCAATCGGGCCATGCGGCGCGCGCCGGAGAACAGCCACGGGATCGGGCTGGTCTTATTGTCCAGGAGCACAACGTCGGCGGCGGTTCCTTCCAAGGCGGCGGGACTAGACAGGCTGGACATGGCGCCCACCATCACCCCGATATCGGCCACCCGGAAACAATGCTCCACCGACTCGTCACCCACCATCGCCACGATCGACCCGTGATTATGCACGCTACGAACAGTCTGTTCCTTCTGCCCCGGCTGGATACCAGCCAAAACGTGGGAGACCCCCACCGTGTCCCCATACCTACGAGCCACCGGATAGGTATCCCGGCTGAGCATCATCGTCTCAATGCCCATCGATTCCAATTCGTCCACCGACTGGGTGGCATCCGCCTTTGCCTCATCGTGCAGGGTGATAACGCCACGGTCTTTGCCTTTCCACCGCACCACCAACGGGGTGCCGCCGGATACCGCGGCAGCCGCCAGGCGGCCTTGGAGGTCGGATAGGTTACGGGGCCGCCAGAGTTTCGCCTCGACGTTGCGCATTTCTACATGCCCATCTGAGTCGGCCACCGGGATTTCCACCATGCCGGTGAAGCTGCCCAGCTCGTCTATTTCCACGTGGCTGACTTCGATCCAGCCGGGGATGGAAGTATCGGAAGAGGCGTCGCGGGATTCCCGGGCGGCACGCACCAAGGCGCGTGAGACCGGGTGATCCGATTCCAGGGTCAGCGCCCCGGCCACCCGCAGCACCAGGTCAGGGTTTTCGCCGCGATCGGCGGTGACGGTTTCCACCGTCATTTCCCCTTCGCTGAGCGCACCTACCCGGTTGAAGATGATCGCATCCACTCGGTCTAATTGCCGAACGGTGGCGGCGTCGCGCAGCAAAACGCCTTTCCGGGCGGCGTTTTCAATGCCGTGGCGCATCGCCACCGATGCCGAAACCGCCAGCGCCACCGGCGCAACGCAGCCCAATACCGCCAGGCTGGTGGCGAATGCTTGGTTGATATTGCCCGTAAACAGCGCCCACACGGCAAAATCCATGGCGGCGATAATCAACGCCATTGGCACCAGGAACGAAGCGGTTTTCGTGGCGAGCGCATCAAGATGGTGTTGCTGCATCGACGATAGCCACACCCACCGGCTGACGGCCGCTAACCAGGTTCGGTGCCCGGTGGACACCACCCGAATTTTGAGCGCTTTGTCGCCGTTGATACACCCGGCGTACACCTTGGCGTTGACTTTTGCCGTGATGTTTCCGATCCCCAGCGCGGTGGCATTTAACACTGATGACCCGCCGATGACCACGCCATCAACCGGGATGATGCTCAGCGGCGGGACGATGATGTCGTCGCCGACGTTGAGTTTCTGAATGGGCACTTCCTTTTCGGATATTTGCCCGGTCTTCCTGATTTTTGATACCAAGGTGGCGGTGCTGTTCGGCGCTGGTTTGTAGGCAGCTAATTGATCCACCAGATTGGTGCGCGCCTTGCGGCTAAAGATCCGGCCTGCCACCAAGAAAACCGTCATGACGCAGGCGACGTCGAAAAACAGCGCCCCGTCCTCGAAGGACACCGGGTCGATACCAACCAGTTCTGATTCCGCCCGGTACCCCCTATCGCCGACAGGTGTGGCGATCATCAACGCGACTGACCAAATATATGCCAAGAGGATCGCCAGCGAGCTTGCACCGTCGAGCGCTGACATTCCGCGCCGCAATCCGCCAATAAGCGCCCGGTGGAAGGGGTAGGCGCCGTAGGTGACCACTGGCAATGCCAACGCGGCAATCACCCACTGCCACCAGTCGAACTGCGCCTGTGGGATATAGCTGATAACAACCACCGGCAGACTAAACAAAACAGTGATAATCAGCCGCCGTTTGGTCAAAAGATTACGGGCGGTAAAAAGCACATCGGTAGGTTCGGTGTGTTCGACTTTCGCTTCCGCGCCGTCCAAAAAGCCTGCTTTGCGCGCTATTTCCAGGGCGCGGTCTTCTTCCATCACCTGCCTGCGGGCGGAGGTACGGGTGGCCGAATACCGCCGCCTGCGGTGGCGTTGCCGGGAGCGGTTGTAGCGCCCTTCTTCCACATCGGCCCACGCCATGCGACGCCTAAGCGAGGAATCGGTCAGGGTGGCGTCGATATCGAATCGCCGGAAGACTTCCTCGATGACGGAAATGTCGATCGTGCGTCGCGCGGTGATCCACGCCATCTTGGAGGTGTAGACGATGCGGGCGTCGACGCCGGGTAATTCATTCAGCGCCTCTTCCAGCTCGCCTACTGCGGCTGCACTTTCCAGGCCGTCGAGTTCGAAGGCAAAGGAGGTGCGCCCGATATGGATGGCCTCCGCTGCGGCTTCGTCCGGATCCTGGTGTGGGTTGATGGCCAGGTTAATGCCAGCGCTTTTCGCGGCGTCCTTGGCTGCAGTAATCGCATTGGTTACCAGGTTATTTGTGGCTTCGATATTCGCTTTGGGCATAGCTCCCCCGCCCGGAACGGCGTTATGTGCAGGTGGTATTTCGGGTTGCGTGGCTGGGGTTACGTTTGCGGTTGAATCACCAGCACCCCGGGTGGTGTCCTGGGCCATATTGTAAGGTTCTCCTCGCCTATTCCTGCCGCTTATCGACGCCGCCTCGGTGGCGTTTTCGATGATGGTGCGCCCAGTGGTGTCTCCCCTACCCAGGTTAAAGACTCTTCCCGTCCGGCGAAAATCACTGCTGCTGCAGCGATGACACCGGTCAAGATTTGTATGCTGCCGTCAAAAGCGAACAGCTGAACCGGCACCGAACTGACCGGTTCGGTGAAGAACACCAAAATCAGTCGAATGGAAAAATACAGACCGAAATACCCCAAAACCCGGCGCGCCACCGTGGCGTTACCTCCTGGCTTGTTGAAGCTGCGCACGAGAAACGCAACCCCCACCAGGATCAATAACGCGATCAGCCCCACTGCGAAAACAGTTACGGTGAAGAAGGTGCGGACCAGGTCGTCGCTGGGGATGGGCTGGTTACCGGCGCTTTTGAGGGCTTCTTTGTACATTGCGGCTCGTTGATCGCGGCTGTAGAACCCCATGACTATGTTGGCGATCTGGTGAATTCCTTCGCACGCGATAATCAGCGCCCAGAGTTTTACCGCCAGGTTGACCGAGGCGGGTTTGGGCGTTGACTGGCCTTGTGCGGATTGTGTTGTGGGTAGGGTCACCGAGCTGTCGTTTCCTTACACTGCGTCGTGGGTGTTTTTCTTCTGAGCCTAACAAACAATAGTTCGTTACTTGTGGTTGGTGGCAAGGTGCCGGGCGGCATCGAGGGCGAAATAGGTGAGAATATGGTTCGCCCCGGCGCGTTTAATGGAGATGAGCGATTCCATCATAGTGGCTTCCAAATCCAGCCAGCCGGCGCGGGCGGCGGCGTGCAGCATGGCGTATTCGCCGGAGACTTGATAGGCGGCAACGGGGACGGTAGAGGTGTGTGCCACCTGCGTGAGTACGTCGAGATACGGCATGGCGGGTTTAACCATGACAAAATCTGCGCCTTCGTCGATGTCTAATTGGACTTCCAGCAGGGATTCCCGGATGTTGGCTGGGTTTTGCTGGTAGGTGCGCCGGTCGCCGTCGAGGGAGGAGCCGACCGCGTCGCGGAACGGGCCGTAAAAGGCGGATGCGTATTTGGCGGAGTACGCCATGATGGCGACGTCGTGGTGCCCGGCTTCGTCTAATGCGCTGCGGATGGCGCGGATTTGGCCGTCCATCATGCCCGATGGGCTCACAATATGCGCCCCGGCGTCGGCTTGGGCGCAGGCCATTTTTTGGTAGTAGCCGATGGTGGCGTCGTTGTCGACCACAGTTTCGCCGCGTGCGGTGGTAGTGAGTACCCCGCAGTGGCCATGGTCGGTGAATTCGTCGAGGCAGGTATCGGCCATGATGAGGATATCGTCGCCGAAGGTTTCCCGCAGCTTCCGGATCGCCCGGTTAAGAATCCCGTCCGGCCGCCAAGCGTGGCTTCCTTCCGCGTCTTTGTCTTCAGGTTTCGGCACCCCGAAAAGATCGACGCACCGGATGCCAGCGTCGATGGCGTCGGCGACGATACTGTTCAGCGAATCGAGGGTGTGTTGGTATTGGCCGGGCATGGAGGAAATCTCGCGGGGGCTTGCGATCCCATCGGCGATAAACAGCGGGTAGATGAAGTCGCTGGCGTGGAGTCGGGTTTCGGCGACCATATCGCGGATGGCAGACGTGGCGCGCAGCCTGCGGGGGCGGCGTAGTGGGGGCTGAAAACTCATGGGGGTGCTTCCTTTCCGTATGGCTGTCACTTTAGCCAATTAGCAGGTGCTTTTCGACGTCTACCGGTTACGCGCCGCCGTGGCCAGGGCGTCGATAAGCGCTGGTACTTCGGCGATCTCCGGCACGATGTCCACCCGCACCCCGCATTCAGCACACGCCGCCGCGGCCATCGGCCCGATGCACGCGATGATGGTGTCAGGATGAGGTTTCCCGGTCGCCGCCACCAGGTTCCGAATGGTAGAGCCACTGGTGACACAGATCGCATCGATCGCGCCGCCGCGTACCGCCGCGATGACCTCCGGCGGCGGGGGTGGCGCGGCCACGGTGCGATAGGCGATCACATCTGTCACCTGCCACCCGCGTGCCGCGATACCGGTGGCCACCACGTCGGTGGCGATGTCCGCCCGGGGCAGCAATACGCGCCGACCGTCCCCGGCACCGCCGAAATCCGCCGTGGGGAAAACGGCGACGACACCCGTCGCGTTTTGCTCGGTCACCGGCGGGCTCAGCGCTGGTTGCAGCCCCAGGTCCCGCGCAGCCTGCGCGGTTTTTCGCCCCACCACCGCCACCTGGGTAGCGCGATTAATCTGCGCTATAAGCTCACTTGGGCTTGCTTGTTGGTTCTCAGCCGCCTGCTCAACGTAGCGCTTCAGCGCCGCCACCGCATTGCTGCTGGTTAGAATCAGCCACTCAAATTCCCCGGCAATGAGATCGGAGACGGCCTGCTGCATCGGCGTTTCATCGATCGGCGGCGCGATCTCAATGGTGGGAACCACTACCGCCGTCGCACCAGCGGCTTCCAACAGCGCAACCATCTGCTGCGCTTGGTGCCGCGCCCGGGGAACCACCACCTGCCAACCCGACAGCGGTTTATCCATCCGGGTGGGATCTGCCGGTGACCCCGTGTGTGGGTTGTACATTGACCAACTCCTGGTTACCCGCCGTCAGCCCACAATGGCCGCTGCGCCTTGGTCCACCAACGCCTGCGCCACCGCTTCACCTACGGCGACCGACTGATCCGGCAACCCGGTTTCCGTTGCGGTCAGCACCACCTGGCCGTCCAACGAGACCACCGCGCCGGTCACATGCAGCTGGCCAGCGTCAATCGTCGAAAAGGCGGCGACGGGGGCGCTGCACCCAGCTTCCAGCCGATTAAGAACCACCCGTTCTGCCATCGCGCATGTCATCGCTTCCGGATCAGCAATCGACTCGATGGCGGCGCGTGCCAGATCATCATCTGCCCGGCACTCCACCGCCAACGCACCCTGCGCCGGTGCGGGAACAAACACAGTCGGGTCAAAAACCTCCGAGGCCGCCTCCGCGCGGCCCACCCGACTAAGCCCCGCATACGCCAACACCACCGCGTCCAGCTCGCCGGATGTCACCTTTGCCATGCGGGTGTCAATATTCCCCCGCAGCGGACGGGTGACAATATCCGGACGCAACGCCTTTAACTGCGCGATGCGGCGCGGCGCGCCGGTTCCGATCACCGCGCCGGGTGGCAACTGCGCCAATGTCATTCCGTCACGGGCGATGAGGCAGTCGCGCATATCGGCGCGCTTGGGAACAATGAGTGTGAATCGGGGGTCTGCTGCGGTGGGCAGATCTTTAAAGGAGTGCACCGCTATGTCACATTCCCTGTTCATGAGCGCATCCCGCAGCGCCTGGGTGAACACCCCCACTCCGATGCGCTCTACTGGCGCCATATTTACATCCCCCACCGTGGTGACGATATGCAGCTGCGCCTTATATCCATTCGCGGCGAGCGCATCCCGCACGTGCCCGGACTGGGTGGTGGCCAGTAAACTGCCGCGGGTGCCGATAGCGAGTTGGGACATGGGAAACTACACTCCTTGGGTTTCGTGCTGCGGCCGTAGCGTCTCGATGCTGGTATTGGCGGCCGTCGTGGTTTCTGCGGCCAGACTCGCAGCATCGGGCAACTCGCTAAGCTCCACCCGGACCGATTGGTTCTCGCCGGTCAAGCCGAATAGTTCTTGCAGGGCGGATTCGTAGCTGACCACGCCGGATTCAGCGGCGAGTTTCTTCACCCGCACCGTCGGCTGGTGCAAGAGCTTATCCACCACCCGGCGCACGGTGTTTGCCACCTCCGCGAACTCTGCGTCGGCCATGTCGGGGGTGCGGCCTTGCAGCCGCATGAGCTCGGTATCGATCAGTTCTGCCGCGTGGCGTCGTAACGCGGTCACCGCCGGGGCCACATCCTTGACTCGCTGGGCTGAGCTGTATTCCGCCAGTTCTTCGGCGACGATCCGCAACGCCGCCCCGTCGCTGCCTTGGTCTTCGCGTCGAATAGCGTGCAGTCGTTCAATATTTACCAAGGTCGCCATAGTCCCCTCCGTCACAGCATCATCGATGTCGCGTGGCATCGACAAATCAATCAACATAAGCGAATGCCCTGCTGGAATGTCAGGGCGGGTGATCGTGAAATTCTGGGCACCGGTCGCCGAAACCGCGATGTCCACCTCAGCCAACGCCGACCGCCGATCCGCGAAATCCACCACCCGGGCGGCAACCCCCGCCTCGCGTGCGTGTTCTGCCAAGCGTTCGGCGCGCTCACGGGTGCGGTTTGCGACAACCAGTTCGTCGATGCCCAACCGGCCCAATTGCGTGGCCGCCAACGAAGCCATTGCGCCTGCCCCTAAAACTAGCGCGGTACGTCCCGCGAATGGCCGCCGGGAATCTACCTGCCCTAGCTGGGCAATCGCCTCGTCGAAGGCGAAGGACACCATGGACACGCCTGCGGTATCAATGTCTGTTTCGGTATGCACCCGCTTCCCGGTGTGTAGTGCTGCCTGCACCAGGCTGTGCAGCTTTGGCCCCACCGTGCCGGCGTCGGTGGCTTGCTGGTAGGCGGTACGTACCTGGCCGATGATTTGTTGCTCCCCCACCACCATCGAATCCATGCCTGCGGCCACTACCATGAGGTGTTCCGCCGCCGCATCTGCGTAACGCACATATAAACACCCCCGTAGAGTTTCCACCGAAACCCCGCTCTTGCGATGCAAAACATCCACCACATCCGACACTCCGGTGTGGAAACTTGAGGTGGTGCAATACACCTCAAACCGATTGCAGGTTGAGACAATCATCGCCTCGGAAAGCGAAGGCCGATTGATCAATTCGGCCGCCGTGTGGGTCTTCGCATCCCCATCCATGCTCAGCTTCTCCAGCAGTGCCACTGGGGCTGAGCGGTGGGACATACCCACTACCAAAACACTCACGCCGTTTTCACCGCTTTCCGTCTTAAAAACCGCCGGTCAACACCCAACCGGCAGCGATCTAAGACCTCATGTTGGATCACTACATTCCACCCATATCCAGGTACCTGATTGAAGATTAACAGCCCAGCCTCAAACTTTTGGTTGAAAATTGGACGTTACTCTGATTCATATCACCGTAGCCGGGGGTAGGTGAGTTCACAACAAAGCATTGGCTAACTCGGCGTTATCAACCTCCCAACATGCGAATTCTTCCCCATCGATCACCACGACCGGCACCCGGTCGCCAAATTCCACCTGCAATTGCGGATCTTCGTCTACATCGCATACCCGAAATTCCACCCCCGCTTGGGCGATCACGTCTTTAATCTGCTCCCGCACCCGGTCACAAGAACCGCAGGTTTTCCGCACCATCAATTCCACCATTTCCGCCACATCGTCCTCCTTCGTTCAGCAATCACGTCAGGGCTGTTCCCCATGACCAAAATCGCCGTAATGCCACGTGAGCCGCCGCTTCTGACACGACCTAAGTAGTGGTAGCCCGACCGCTAAAGCACCGACTAGAATCACGGACTACCATGAATAAAGGCTACCGGTTTCAAGTCACCTGCCCTAACGCACAACACGTTTCACCCGTGCCGCAGGAACGTTAACCGCTAGTCATTATCCGCGCATTATGAGAAAGGTTTCGTCGTCAACGTGTCTGAACGTGAACCCACCTGGCATGAACGGCCAGAGGACTTCCTGGCGAGCTGGAGCAGCACCCGAGGAAACCTACGACGATTCTTCGAAGAACGCGCCCTACCACCCATCGACGACAGCACCCAGCAGAAAGCCGGTGAAGCTGCCGCCGCCATGGCCGCCAGTGAGCTTTTCGGCCTCGACCTTAAAGATTTCACCGCCGGGCTTGACTCCGTTTCCGGCTCGTATGAGGCCGCCGACTCCACCCACCTGAACATCCCGTCATCGAATATTCCGAGCTCCGGCGCAGCCGCGTTCTTCGACGTGGACAACACGTTGATCCAAGGGTCCTCACTCATCGTTTTCGCGTTGGGGCTAGCCCGACGTCGGTATATTTCGCTTGGCGATATCATCCCGGTCGCCTGGAAGCAGCTAAAATTCCGGGTCACCGGCGCTGAAAACGCCGAAGACGTCGCCGAGGGCCGGGAACAAGCCTTGGAATTCATCAAAGGCCGCAGCGTTGCCGAACTCGTCGACCTGTGCGAAGAGATCGTCGATACCCACATGAGTGACAAACTGTGGCCCGGCACCAAGCAACTGGCCGACAAACACATCGCGGCGGGTGACCAAGTTTGGCTCGTGTCCGCCACCCCGGTCCAACTCGGCCAGATCCTGGCGAAACGGCTCGGCTTCACCGGTGCCCTTGGAACCGTCGCTGAGGTCAAAGACGGGCTGTTCACCGGCCGCCTGGTGGGCGACATCCTGCACGGCCCCGGTAAACGTCACGCGGTCGCCGCCTTAGCAACGATGGAAAAACTCGACCTTTCGCGCTGCACCGCCTATTCAGATTCCATCAATGACATCCCAATGCTTTCTATGGTGGGCACCGCTGTTGCCATTAACCCGGATCGGCAGCTGAGCAAAGAGGCCAAACGCCGGGGCTGGGAAATCCACGACTACCGCAGCCTGCGCAAAGCAATCCGCACGTTCGGACTTCCAGCACTGGCCACTGCCGTGTTTAGCTGGAAAGCTTTTCGACGCTCCCCCAACGAGTCAGCGTAACGGGCGGTCCTGGGCGTAACTGCCGAATTACCACGTTTAGTGATGGTATTAAAATAAAAAACCCGCCTCCGAAGAGGACGGGGGAATTATGGAAGGGGATTTTACTGCATACATCGAGATAGGTCAAATTCCTTTCCAAGCATTAGGTATTTTACTCTTCCCCAATCGGTTGGGCGCTGGAATAACACGGAGCCTTTCGAACAAAATCGACTACGTATTCTGCTAAACCACGAGGCGAGTACCACTTCCACTGGATTGAACTACCTTTAAATAAATTTCTCCCTCCGTAGTAAACATTGAACCCATCGAAATAAACGCCTACTCGCGTGGCCATTTCTTACCTTCACCCTCTGTCATAAAACTTGCTCCTAGAATAGATCAACAAGAAATGACGGAGGAAAGCTTTTGGCAATATTGCAGCCAATAACACAATCAAAAGCGTGGCTAGGTACTTCTCAGCTAACCACGCTTGGAAACCAGCTAGGACTTGCCCCTCGTAAAACGCCAAAACATCTTTTTAGCGATAGAAAAATCCCGAACATACAACAACCGCCACCCTCTTGCGCAATGGTGTTGAGTGAGGGTGGCGGTTGTTGTAAAAGCTATTATTTGCCGAGTTTACGACGCTGAACTCGGGTGCGGCGCAGCAGCTTGCGGTGCTTTTTCTTGGACATGCGCTTACGGCGCTTCTTAATGACAGAACCCATACCGGTTTCCCTCGCTTACCTAATTGAAAGATGTACGTACTTCTTCCCTGTCAGCTGCCCGCACGGACTTGAACTTATAACAGACAATCGACAAAGCCATTGCCCACCACGCAGTCGAAGTGCACTTTCGCCCGCGAAGCAGCCGCCACGAAAACGTAGCAAACTAGCCGTGCGTGGGCGTGGTGCTGACACGAATGGGTCTAATCATACCGAGCGTGGTTGCTGGGAACAAAACATACCCCAACTTCCGTCACTTGAGCCTCACATTGAAAACAGCACCATCGTCGTGAGCCCCTTTGGCAAGTAAGAGGCGCACGACGAAGGTGCTGTTGACCGGTTAAACAGTGGTAAACGGTGATACCTAGCCGACTTCGCCTACTTCGTAGTAGGAAGAGTCGAGGTATTCGTTAACCGCCTTCTCATGCACGCGGAAACTACGTCCCACGCGCACCGCAGGTAGCTCACCGGAGTGAACTAACCGATATACGGTCATTTTGGAGACGCGCATGATTTCCGCGACCTCCGCAACGGTTAAGAAGGTTCCGTTATCTTCTCTAGCCATATTTATCTAACCCTTCAGCAGGTGGCGCGCTGCGGGCTTCCCCTCCCGCAGTATGGTCACGCACGTGCTGAATTGAGCTTAGCGTGAAACATGTGACTGGTGCGACCTAGTGTGCAAAAAATAACTCTCAGAAAAAGAAAATTACCCCTGTTGTTTCACGAAAGCGCAGGAAATAGAATAGTATTCCGGTTTCGGGTAGGGGTATAAAAAATTTCGAATTTGTTGGTGATTTAAACCACAAATCCGAAATTCTGCCATCAACATGTCGTTATTTTTAGCCGTTTTCTTTTGAACCCAATTCCTTGGAACGGCGCGCACAAGCCTCCGTGGCGTTGTAGACAGCAGCCCGGATGCCGCTTTCTTCCAGGACCCGAAGCGCGGCGATTGTGGAGCCACCAGGAGAGGAAACGTCAGTCCGTAGCGCCTGTGGGTGCTTGCCGGTCTCTTTAAGCATCGCAGCAGCGCCATAGAAGGCGTTAACGGCCAGCAGGCGGGACGCCTCGCTACTTAAGCCTAAATTCACCCCTGCGTCGATCATCGCCTCCGTAAAGAGGAAGAGATAGGCCGGGGAGGAACCCGATAGTGCAGTCACCGCGTCCATATCCGATTCGGATACCACGCACACCGAACCGACCATGTCGAGTAGTTCGACAACCTTGTCCAGATGCTCATCTTTCACAAACCGTCCTGATGCGACGGCACACATGCCTTTCCCAACCAACATGGGGGTATTGGGCATGACCCGAATGACGGAGGATCCGGCGGCTAATACCTCTTCGATAGCAGCGGTGGTAATACCCGCCGCCATGGAGACGACAGTGGTTGCGTCGTTGTTATCTATTACCTCAGCGATTTCGTCGACCACTTTCAACACGGCTTGCGGTTTAACGCAGACAAATACCACGTCTACGCCGTCAACCGCTGGGCCGTTCTCGTCGAAGGTCACCACTTCGTATTTTTCCCGCAGATACTGTGATCGATTCGCAGATCGATTGGTCACGTGAATGTTTTTCGGGTTGGTTCCGCCCGCGATCAGCCCGGCGATTAACGCCTCGCCGATTTTTCCGCCACCGATTACTGCAATAGAACTCATGTGGATAACCTTGCCAAAAACGCTGCGTTGTTGCACTTCGAACACTGCGACGGCCGTAACTATTAATCAAATCGCAACAATAAAAACCACGCCACTAGCCGTTCCACCTGGTCGGTTTGGGAAGGGAAAATACCAGGTGAGGCTAGTGGCGTGTTAGTTACAAGCGTCGGCTACCAACCGACAATGATGAGCGGACCGAATGTCATTACCAAGCCGACCAAACCTGTTAGTGCCATCGAAAGCCCATCGCGGGAGGTCCGCATCACACGAACAATCGTCACCAAGGCGATGGTGACTGCTAGGCCCAGGGCCGCAACGATCTTTTTATCCATCGACGCCCAAAGGTATTGGAATCCGATGAATAGTGCGGCGCCGACGAGGATACCGGCGATTGCCATGCCGATCACCGAGATCATCGACATTTTCTCCAGTGGTTCTTCTTCCTCGCCGATCATCGTGGCTGCGGCGCGGCTAGGGACCGCCGGGGAATCGGCTTCGTCCCGAGCGTCGGTTACGGCGTCGTCGCCTTCGTATTCTTCGACGTATTCGTCGGTGTATTCCGTCGCGTATCCGTCGTCGAGGTATTGCTCATCGTACGTCGACTCAGACTCATAGCCGGTTTCTGGATACTCGGCGTATTCATCGTCCTCGTAGAACTCGTCGTACTGGCCGTCTTGTGGTTCGGCGAAGTCATCGTCGTAGTATTCCGTATCCTCCGTACCGTCAACCACGTAGTCGTCGTGCTGCGCGGCACCAGCCACGGTTGCCGCAGGCATAACTTCCGTCTTCGGGTAGTCGGTAACTGCGCCGGAATCATCCAGCCCTGGTTCGCCAAGTTCCAGCTCTTCTAGTTCGTGTTCATCCAGACCCGGCTCATCGAATCCGTGTTCATCACGATCCGCTTGTCCTTGTTCCATGGCTTGGGCGACGGCGTCGTCAAGCGGCGATGGCGCTGGGGTTTCTTCTTGGAAAACCACGGTTGGGTTCTTCGCCAGGTCGGCGACTGGCGCTTCAAAGAACTGCTCGGAGGTGACGACCGGGAACGATCCGGTGGTCAACCGCACCGGGTCGTCTTCGCTAACGACGGACAGCACGATGGTTTCGTCGCTGCTCGGCACAGGTTTGGTCACACCTGTCGTGGCGACGTCTGGTTCCGCCTCGGATTCTTCACCCACCACCACGTAGGTGACCGCTGGTGATTCAGGTTCTGCTTCTTCCGGTGTCGGCTCAGCCGCAACGGGATCCGCCATTGCTGGTTTCATGGCGGGTTTCATCACCGGTTTCAGCGTCGGCTTCGGCACCGGGGCGTCGCTGGCTGCCGCTGGTGCCGCTGGGGTTGGTTGCGAGGTCGGGATGGGTTCATCGAAGTCTTGTGGTGATTCATTATCGATGATGGACCACTGAGTGGTTTGCTCCAGGTCGGCTGCGGTATTACTGCCGAAGGTTGCACTGCGGGTCGGCGGTTCCGGGGTCGGAGTTGCCGCGGGGGTTGGTGTCGCCTGGTGCGATTGGGGTGCAGCGTAACCTGCTTCGGCACCGAAGTCAGCTTCATCGGTTTTTGCTGTTTCCGGCGCGGTCGACGGCACTGTTGACGGTGGGGTGGGCTCGGCATCAAGCGGCTGGTTAGAGTGCTTGGCTTCGGCGGGTTTCGCATCCACTTTCGGGATACGCCCGGTCAGCTCAGCGACGGTAACGCCACCATCTTCGATGCTACGGCGGCGGCGCGTTCGCTGGTTGCTACTTGCGCCTTCCTTGCCAGCTTTGGCCAGCAATTCCGCAACGGTGAGTTGCTTGTCGGTCATCGTCTATGCCTTCCCAATTTCTCGTTCAGGGTCAAGCCCCTGCTCGATTCGCCGGAAAATTACGCCTTCGCGTAATGCCCACGGACAAATCTCAAGTTTTTCAATATTCAGCGCACGCATTGCCGCTTCCGCGACAAGCGCTCCTGCAACGATCTGGTGGGATCTGCTCGCAGATACGCCTTCTAGCTCCGCACGATCGGCCGCTGTCATGCGCGTGATAAACGCAATTAGCTGCCGTAATCCGGGGGCGGTCAACTCCCGGGTTACATGCAACCCAGCGGACGACGGTGCAGCACCCGTCAATCTGGCCAACGTTCGGAACGTCTTAGATGTTCCGACCGCGATGCGGGCGTTGCCATGTGCCCGCATGGTTTGAGCAGGCTCTACCAACTCAGCGTCGATAAAGTCGCGCAAAAGATTGACGGTTTTACGTTCTGGCGGGTCAGTGTCAAACCAGTTGTGCGTTAGTCGTGCTGCCCCTAAGTCTAGGGAAAAGGCACAGTCAGGTTCTTCATTGACACCCGTCGTCATTTCAAGAGAACCACCACCGATGTCTAAATTGGTGATCCGACCCGCCGACCAGCCGTACCAACGTCGAACAGCGAGGAATGTGAGCCGTGCCTCGTCTTTGCCGGAGAGTATTTCTAGCCGCACTCCGGTTTCTTTTTCGACGTGATCCAAAACCGCCTCAGCATTGACGGCAGAACGAACCGCCGAAGTGGCAAACGGTTTAAGCTCAACGCAGCCTAAACGCTCTGCCAGTTCTGCGGCCTCGGCGACGAAATCGGTGAGTTTTTTGATTCCTTTGTCGTCGATGGCGCCGTCTTTGTCCAAGTACTCAACTAGTTTGAGGGTAGTTTTCCAATCACTCATGGGTGTTGGCGGTCCACCTGGTCGCGCATCGACGGCTACCAGGTGGACCGTGTTGCTACCCACGTCTAAAACACCTAATCTCACACGTTTAAGGTTAGACGGTCTACGGTATTTAAGTGTGAACCGCCCCAATAACACGCCCGTGTCGCTCGGATTTCCGTCAATTTCGCCTGCCGCTCGCTCGATTCGTTCCGGCGCGGAATTGCCGCCCGACTTCCCCAGGCAGTGGTTCGAGTTTATGAACCCCGACGATGAAACCCACGTGTTCAGCATCGACGTAACCTGGTTGGAGTCGCATTATTCCTGCCAGTTTGGCACCAGCGCTTGCCGGGGCATCGTGGCGGATAATGCGGCGGTGGGGTGCTGCAATCACGGTGCGTTTTTATGCGACGAGACCGACCGTGACCAGCTTTTCGACGCAGTACGGCGGATGCCTGCCGCCTACTGGCAGTTCCGTCCGGCGCGCGTCGACGACTACCTGCTGGCCTGTGACCAGGACAATGACATTTCATTGGAGCCGTGGCTGGTGTGGGACGAATTGGATAATGACGAGGGCGAACCGGAACCAGCCTTGAAAACCGCCCTGGTAGACGGCGCATGTATCTTTGCCAACCGACCCGGCTGGCCCACCGGCACCGGGTGTGCCATTCATCAGTGGGCGTTGGATCACGGTGAGGAGTTGACGATAGTCAAGCCGGAAGTATGCTGGCAATTGCCGCTGCGCCGCATCGAAGCCTATGAAGAGCGCGCCGACGGCGTGGAAATCCTGCGCACCACCATCACCGAATACGACCGCCGCGGCTGGGGCAACGGTGGCGAAGATTTCGATTGGTACTGCACAACAGCACCCGATTGCCACACCAATACCCAACCGGTGTGGCAAAGCTGCGAGGCGGAATTGCGCGCGTTGCTTGGCGACGCCGCCTACGACATCCTCGCCAATCATCTCACCGCGCGTGCGAACGCCCGGCGCGCTTTGTCCGCAACCGCCGCGCAACCAGATACCGAGCAATCGGGTAGCGCACAACCTGATTTTTTCGTGACCCACCCGGCTACCGCTGCGGCTCGGCGTCGAAAAGCTTAGGCCTCAAACTTATAGCCCAATCCCCGCACCGTTATCAGGTGTGTGGGTGCGGACGGCTCCCGCTCAATTTTGGACCGCAGCCGCTTGATGTGCACATCCAGCGTTTTAGTATCGCCGTCGTAATCCGCGCCCCACACCCGATCGAGTAATTGCCCTCGGGTAAGCACCCGGCCTGCGTTACGCATCAGGTACTCCAACAGGTCGAACTCTTTCAGCGGCATTGCCACGGGTTGCGCGTCAACCGTGACTATGTGTCGATCCACATCCATCTCCACCCGGCCGCCGGTCAGCAAGCGGCCTTCACCTTCGTCGACGATCGGCCCGTCGCCGCCGCGACGCAGCACCGCACGAATCCGGGCAATCAATTCCCGCGACGAATATGGCTTGGTTACATAATCGTCCGCGCCTAATTCCAAGCCGACAACCTTATCTAATTCCGTGTCCCGAGCCGTCACCATGATCACTGGCACCTGTGAGGTTTCCCGCAATTTTTTACACACGTTGGTGCCAGACATTCCCGGGAGCATCAAGTCCAGCAGAACAATGTCGATCGGGTGCGCCGCAAATTCCACCAATGCCTGCGGCCCGTCCGCCGCATGGATGACCGAAAATCCCTCTTTACGCAGCAAAAACGCCAGTGGGTCAGCCAAGGATTCTTCATCTTCGACCAACAATATGGTTGTCGTCATTGCTGCTTATCCTTTCGACGAACCCGCATCCCGGGAGTGCGAAACAGTTCCGATTTCAAATTTTGCCTTACAACCTTGTCCGCCGCAGCCAAACCCTCATCATCTGGGTGATAAATCGGCAACTCCAAGGAAAACGTCGAACCGGTACCTGGCTGCGACCACAATTTAATATCGCCGCCGTGATTAGCCGCGACGTGTTTCACAATCGCCAAGCCCAAGCCGGTGCCGCCGGTCGAACGCGACCGGGCCTTGTCCACCCTAAAGAACCGTTCAAACACTCGCTGTTGATGCTCCGGCGCTATCCCGATCCCGTGGTCAGTGACCCGGATTAACACCACATCATCGCCCACGATGGTGGTCGTTACCGCCACTTCCACCCCATTGGGCGAATAATTAATGGCATTGGAAACCAGATTGGAAACAGCCGTAACCAGTAGATTCCTGTCGCCTAAAACCTGCACCCCACAGGATGGTGATTGGGTGAGGCTAATGTCGGCGCTTTCGGCCGCCAGCCGATTCCGATTCACCGACTCCTCGACAACATCATCGACAAATACCGGCTCCATGTCCGGCAATGCTTCCGCCCCCTGGAGTTTAGATAAGGAAATAAGCTCGGCGATCATCTCCCCCAACCGATGCGCTTCCTTATATAACCGTTGCCCGAAATACGCCACTTGTTCGGGATCGTCCGAGGCTTCCGTCAAGGCTTCTGCCAGTAACGCCATTCCACCAACTGGTGTTTTCAATTCGTGCGAAACATTCGCCACGAAATCGCGGCGCGCTGATTCCATCCGCACGTTCTCCGACTCATCGGTGGAGTAGATGATGGCGAAACGATCATCAACCAGGGTCAGTGGCTTTACCACGGCACGCACCGACCGCACCCGCGACCCGGTTTGCCTGCGGGTGTCGAAGGCTATGGATCGTTCTTCTTTATCCCCGAATACCGCGGTGGCGATGTCCCACACATCAGTGTTCACCGTGCGTTCATACACCACGCCCATCTCGTGGGCTTGGGCATTCGATAACACCACCTGCCCCGACCTATCGACCACCGTGATCCCGGTCGGTGAGCCTTGGACCGCTAAATGCAAAATCTGCGGCACGGTGGTGATGTTGTTCTCCGTCAATGCTGCGGCCTGTCGGTGCCGCCGCACCCGGGCTTTTAGCCATGAAAATGCAGCTAGGGCGAGGCCGGTTACGACCACGCCCACAATAAACGCTGGAATGTGCGAAGTCACAAACTACCTCGCAGGTCCTTGACTATTTGCCGCCCTGTGCCGCTACCGCTGCCGCACCAGCTGCTGCTGCCTCGGGGTCCAAATAGGTGCCGCCCGGATTAAGGACTTTGCCGTCTGCATCCAGTTCGTACACCAGTGGAATACCGGTTGGGATATTCAGCTCGGCAATATCGGCATCGGAGATTCCGTCAAGGTGCTTGACCAATGCCCGCAGTGAATTGCCATGTGCTGCCACCAAAACGGTCTCGCCGTTTTTAACCCGTGGCAGGATTTCTTCCTCGAAGTATGGAACGAACCGAATCACAACGTCCTTCAGGCATTCGGTCTGTGGCACCTTCGGCAGGTCTGCGTAGCGCACATCGTTTGCCTGGGAATACTCGTTGTCGTCCTCGATTGCTGGTGGTGGGGTGTCGTAGGAGCGACGCCATGCCATGAACTGATCGTCGCCGTACTTTTCCTTCGTTTCCGCCTTATTCAGCCCCTGCAATGCACCGTAGTGGCGTTCGTTCAGCCGCCAGTCGCGGATCACTGGGATCCAGTGGCGATCTGCCTCATTCAGTGCGATGTTTGCGGTGCGAATTGCCCGGCGCAGCAACGAGGTGTACACAACCTCAGGCAGAATCCCTGCTTCGCGCAGCAATTGCCCACCCCGCTTGGCTTCGGCTTCGCCCTTCTCGGTCAGGTTGACGTCGACCCAACCGGTGAACTGATTAGACGCATTCCACTCACTCTGTCCATGACGGAGGAGGATTAGTTTTCCATTAGCCATACCCACCAGTGTGCCACGGTTTTTCGCACCATGCGCGGCAGAATCAACCACGACTAAAAATTGTGGAGTTTCTAACACTTTTAAGTTTCTTCGACCACATAGCATCGGTGCCTGGTTTTCGCACAAACAGCCCAATCGCGCCCCGCACGCCATTAGCCTAAGAACGGCACTTTTGCTTTTCGACGATCCCCTCACCCCGAAACGAAACGCCTTCAGCATAAGTTGCCGCGATCATTATTCCTTGCCTACACGACACCACAATCACCACGAGGCGAGAATCTGCTACGCAAACGACCCCGTCCCAAGCATCATTAACCGATAATCTACCCCAATAATTAGCAATTGCTTATAAAGTTACACCTATCTGGAGGTGGTTCCGCCGATTTTTCTGTGAAAACTTCACAGAAAAGTTTCATATCGCGCGCAATTATTAGCATGAGGGCAGCAGAAGAAAAACCGATTTCTACCGTCTTATGACACGAAAGGAGTGTTCTTCGATGTACACATCCCCCAACTTCAGAGCACCTGGGGTGCCGGTAGCCTCCGCAGGCGGTCGCCCCAGCATGATTGCACGCGTTTGCGCAATCCTTGCATCAATCACGCTGGCTTTAGGCCTCGTTCCCGCGGCCGTAGCCGAAGAACAAACATGGGGCATTTGGGTTGCCGGAACCCAGGTCACCGCAGCAAACAAAGACGATGTGTTTAGAAACAACACAGTTCGTTTCGATCCGGACAGCGCCACGCTTTATCTCAATAGCGCAAGGCTTCTCAATGCCCAAGATATCGAAGACGAAAATGGCAGAATTCCTGAGGGGAAATGGGACCAGGTCCCAACAATCAGTATCACTGAAAAGAATCTCACCCTGCACATCACTGGTAACAACCGGATCCTAAACAAACCAACTAGCCCCGGTTCCGGGATACTGTCCCACAAAGCTGGCCCTGATTCAACGCTGACATTCACTGGTGATGGCTCTATTACTTTTTTCCGCCTGCCGCGCGGAAAGCCTTACGAGTATTTCCATGTCCCTGTTTACAAAGGCGTATATACCGAGGGGCAAACAAAGTTTGCTGGGCCGAATGTGTTAATTGAAGACAGTGGGTTATCAAGCCCGCGGGGGATCACCGTTGAGGCAGGAGACGTTGTCGCACACTACCCAAGCGGGTACCGAAGCGCTACTGGCGTATCCGTCTGGGATGGAGATCTCCGCATTTCTGGTGGGTCACTTACCGGCATTGCGGGCAGCAAAAGCAATTCGGGATATTCAGGTGATAGCTACGCAGGTGTTTCTGCAGTTCCGGACCGTATATTCATCACTGGTGGAAAACTTATAGCTATAAGTACGGAAATCGCATTCCGCCCAACAGTAACGTTCCCAGAGACGTATAAGGTGCTGGTGAACGAGAAAAATACTGCCGAGGGCGCAAAACCATGGGACCGGACAACGCCGCTCGGCGATAAAGGTTCACCGTACAAATTTGTTCAGGTCGAGCTAGCAGACTCCCCGCAGCCACCTGATGCTCCAACGACTGAGCCAGCAACATCAGCCCCAACATCAATCGCTACGGAAACATCGACCACCTCCCAGAATCCGACACCGACGGAGACCTCAACGCCTCAAGCGCCTGGCCCGGGCGATGGCCTCGTGGGGTTCTTACGGTCACTAACCTCAAAAATTATCGAGTTCCCATTGCTGAAGAACTTGCTGTCATTCTTGTGGAAGTAATCTATCTCTAACCCTTGCGAAATACCGCAAGGGTTTTTCATTACCCCCAAAGTCACAACCATCACGGATGTGCTTGTCGTAATCTGCGCAAAACACACCCGTTTGGCGGTGAAAAGGACTGTATTTTTGTGATTCTTGGCTGGACAGATTTTTGCTTGGGGGTGGTCATTACGATGGGGCTTATCAAGAGTTTTGTTCTTTTACCACCATATTTGAAAGGAGCGTCAGCTATGTATACCGC
This sequence comes from Corynebacterium sp., assembly GCF_030532965.1. Taxonomy (GTDB): domain Bacteria; phylum Actinomycetota; class Actinomycetes; order Mycobacteriales; family Mycobacteriaceae; genus Corynebacterium. Next base: position 12,667 of record NZ_JAUNKC010000019.1, on the reverse strand, counting down.
CCACGCCACCACGTTCCGTCGACAAGCTCTGCCCCAGTCACGTGCCGCGATCGCGGCGGTTTTCGCGATGCTTACGGTTATAGCTCTGGCCGTTAGCACCATTTTCGTTCCCGCAACGGCCCAAATTTCGGCATTCGATATTTGGGTGGGCGCGAGGCGGGTTGATACCAGCAATATGCACGATGTCACGGGTGACGGAACCGTCCGTTTTAACCCCAACACCGCTACGTTGGAGCTTAACGACGCCACCATCACCGATCATCGTGAGGAAGGATTGGATATAGCAGGTATATGGGCAACAATCCCGAACCTGACAATCAACGTACAGGGCAAGAACACTATTACGACCACACCCGCACATCATTTTGCAAAAGGAATTCTGCATTTGCCCCCACCGAATGCTGGCTCCACGTTGAAGTTTACTGGCACCGGCACATTAGATATCACGGTTACCGAATCCACGGCGGGAACCCCACAGCAATACTTGGGCGGTTCCGGAATTGACGCCTACGGTAGCATCGTCTTTGCTGGTCCCGACGTTAATGTCACAAACAAGTACCAGCATGTTTACACCGGAACCGGCATTCACGCGGTGGAAGGGCTGACTGTCGAATCAGGCGATATAACCGGCTACACCTATTTCGGTCCTCGTCACGCGGCTGGTGTCGAAGTGGAAACTGGGACGTTAAAGATGTCCGGCGGCACACTCACCGCAATTGCTGGATATCTGGAAAAACCGCCGTCCAGTTATCCCGGCGCACTAGCGGGCGTGCGGGTAAATCCCGGAAACTTGGTAATCGAACAAGGCCAGCTTACCGCCATTGGCACGAAGCTTGCGTTCAGCGAGAACATCACCCCACCTGCGAACTTCCCGATCTGGGTCAACGAAGCAACCAGCGCCGATGGTGCCCACGACTGGGACAAGGCAACGCCACTGGGCGCAATCGGATCGCCATATAAGTTCGTGCAGATCGGTAGCCACGGTGCTGCACCTACCACCACGCCAACCACGTCCATGACACCAACGACAGCACCCACGTCAACCCCCACGGCAACCACTACCCCACCGACTACCAGCCCCACCCCGCCACCGCAGTCGGGCAGCGGCAGTTCCGCACTATTCGATTTCCTGCGAACGATTATTGCCAGGTTGTTACAATTCCCGCTGCTAAAAGCACTTTTCGGGTTTCTTTTCAGTAGCCAGCCTTAAAAGGAACGTCTGATCGTTACGGCGCGGGCGACCCGCTTACCGGCGCGCGTCACCACACCGCCTGCACCGTAACGATTGTGCACAATAATTATCGGAAATCACAACGTTCCATTCAGCCCGCTCTCATTGCGCGATAATCAATTTCGCGCACATCACCACAACTAATACGAGCACCGCGTACCGCAAAAATCGGGTCCCACCTGCGAGTACTGTTCGGGCACCCAGTTGCGCACCAATGATATTGGCAACGGCAAGAATGAGCCCCAACTGCCACATGATGTGCCCGCCCATTCCAAAGACAATCAGGGCACCTAGATTGGTCGCGGTATTGACTACCTTAGCCAACACCGTGGATTGCAGAAGATCGCCTGTGAGAGTGGCGGTAAACAGCATGATGAGGAACATTCCGGTACCTGGGCCGAAAATGCCGTCGTAAAACGCGATGACACCGGCTAGCCCCAACGCAACGCGCGGGCGGGCGGCAACCGGTGTAGTTGCTTGCCCAAAATCGCGGCGGAAGGTGAGAAAAATTCCGACCGAAACCAAAAGAACAATCACCACCGGCCGCATGACGTCTGTGGAAAGACTACTCGCAAGCAGTGCCCCACACCCGGAGCAACCAAGCGCAAGGAAAACGTAACGCCACAGGTGTTCCGGTCGCCCCAGCTTCTTTATCAAAACGATGGCTGCGGATAAAGTGCCGGAAACTGCGGCGAGTTTATTGGTGGCCAAAGCTGCGGTGGGGACATACCCGGCGCTCAGCAACAGCGGGATAAGAATAAGCCCGCCGCCACCGATAACGGCGTCGACCCAGCCCGCAATAAGCGCCCCGGCCACCAATAAACCCATCAGAATTACACCGCTTCGTCCAATACAACCGCCCGAAGAATATCCATCGGGATGGACCCTTGCTTCAGCGCTTTTTCGTGGAATTCCGGCGCGGTCATGCCCTTGGCGTCGGCAGCCGCCCGCATGTCCTGCCACAACCGTTGCCCCAACGCATAGCTGGGGGCTTGACCCGGCCAACCGAAATACCGATTCAGCTCAAAGTCGAGGTTAGCGTCGCTCATCGCGACATGCCCGCGCAGGAATTTCTTGGCGTATTCAAAGTCCCATACCCCACCCTCGGGGGTTTGTTTCTCCAGGTGAACGCCGATATCCAAGACAACCCGGGCGGCGCGCAACCGTTGGGCGTCGTAAAGCCCCATGCGGAAACCGGGATCGTCAAGGTAACCTAGCTCCGCCATTAATGCTTCCGAATACAGCGCCCAGCCCTCGCCGTGACCGGAGTTCCAGCACGCTATTCGACGCCACAGGTTGAGGTTATCGCGCTCCGCAATGGCCACACCCAGCTGCAGGTGATGCCCCGGAACGCCCTCATGGTACACGGTGGTCAATTCCTGCCACGTATGGAAAGTATCCTCCCCCGGCGGCACCGACCACCACATCCGACCCGGGCGGGAAAAGTCCTCGGTGGGTGGGGTGTAGAAAATCCCGCCGGTACCGGCCGGATCAATGCAACATTCAATTGTGCGCATTTGTTCTGGAATGGTGAAGTGAGTTCCCGCCAAATCGGAAACCGCCTCATCCGCCTTCGACTGCATCCATTCTTTCAGCGCCTCGACACCGTGCAATGTGTAGCGCTCGTCGGCATCAAGCCGGGCCATCGCCTCAGCCACGTCCACACCAGGACCGTACAACTTATTCGCGCACTCTTGCTGCTGGGCAATGATCTGCTCAAGCCGCTGCTGGCCCCATTCATAGGCCTCATCCAAATCAACCTTCGCGCCGACAAACTCCTGGCTAAACAGCTCGTAACGCTGCCTGCCAACGGCGTCTTTATCGCCAGCCTGCGGCACAAGTTCATCCGCGAGCCACTGGCTAAGCTGGGCAAACGCCTGCTTTGCCGCGGCAACGTCCGCCTCGCGGCCCAAACCATCAAGGGTGGTGCCGTCCACCAAATCCGCAATTTGCTTCCGCACCTGCGCAATCTGCCGCCGCGCCGCAACGTGTCCCTCACTTGCCGCAAACCGCAACGACTCCTGGTAGCCCGCCACGGCGGCCGGGACCTTGGCAAGACGCTCCGGGCGGTGATCTTCCGGCATTTGCAACAAGGAATCCCGAATCTCCTGCACTGGCGATGCGATGTTATTGAGCGACCGGTAGCTTTCGCCCTGCTCATGCAGCTTCAGCTCCAACCCCAACCGATCCCGCATGACCGCCTTGGTTACCGCATCACCGTCGAGCGTGTCGACCTGTTCCAGCATTTGCTTCGTGCGGCTTGCCACCGCATCATGGTGGCCGGGGCTAAAGTCCTCCAATTCTTGATCGTGCCCGGCGATCCCCCAGGCCGTCGCCGCCGTCGGCATGAGTGCCGCCATATCATGAACGTATTTTTCCGCCGCCGCGTCCAACGGCGATTGGCTGATGCCACAAGAAGTCGATTCTGTCATGCACACATTCTAAGGCATGTAGTTTGTGGGGTTTCAGCATAAGTTTTTTGCTTTTCGACGCCCCACCGTAACGGGATTCATAGGCCGCAACCGAAAACCGGCCATGAACTAAGCGTTAAAGAAAAGTCGCTAAGTGTACGCTGTTCTAAAATATAAATAATTATGCATAATATCCTTGCTGACCATAGGACGATTATGTATTTTTGAGCCAAGACACCAACCCGAGAAGGATTAAGCTGGGTTCCCGAATGGGAGTAGAGCTGTGAAGCTTGAGAATTCCTTTGCTCCAAGGGTTGGTGTTTTTAGTTATTAGTCTTGTTAGTTTTTAGCTTTTCCCGGAGCTTGTCTCAACAACATGGGATAGCTGAATTTGGTTAAGAACCTTTGAAAAATAAGATTTCGCACCAAAGATACACACATGAAATTCTTCCGTGACGCTATAGCCACAAATCCATACGGTTATCCCACCACTCTAGTGTTCCACCCGGTTACAAAAATCTCTTCCCCAGCCGCAATAGATTAGTCATGACTGCCGCATAGGTTTCGCGGGGTAGGTTTTTGGGGCCGGAGATCGGCAGAACCCGCTGTTCAGCGATGGTGCGGGGTTCGGTGTATTTCAACAATCCAGCATCGCTATGCCGTCGCCCGGTTCCGGAGGCTTTCCAACCGCCCATCGGGGCGTCGACGGAGCCGAACGCGGCGGCGAAACCTTCGTTGATATTCACCGTGCCAACCTCCAGCTGCGCGGCGATCTGCCAGCGGTTATGCCCCGCACAGACGGCGGCGTTGAGTCCGTATTCGGAATCGTTAGCCCGCTCAATAACCTCCGCGTCGGAGTTATAGGTTTCGATGTAGACGACCGGCCCGAAAACTTCTTCCCGGTAGAGCCGGGCGGCCTCGGGGACGTCGACAAGCACGATGGGGGAGATAAACGCCGGGCCTAAGTCGGGTCGCCGCCCACCGATTAGTTTTTTCGCGCCTTGGGCAACGGCGTCGTCGACAAGTGCCATGACGTTATCCGCCTGCGTCGCGGAGATCATGGAGCCGATGTTTTCTTCCCAGCCGCCGCCACCGATCGTGAGGTTTTCGACCGCCGCGACGAGCTTGTCGACGTACTGTTCCGCCACATCTTCATGCACATAAATTCGTTCGATGGAGATGCATAATTGGCCGGTATTGGAGAAACACCCCGCGATGGTGGTGCGCACCGCCGCGTCGATATTTGCATCGGCGGTAATAATCATGGGATTTTTGCCGCCTAGCTCCGCCGAAAACCCAATCAGCCGCTCCCCCGCGATAGCGCCGAGCTTACGGCCCGTTTCGGTGGAACCAGTAAACATAAGGAAATCAGCGTGGTTGGCTATCGTTTCGCCCACCACCGCCCCGGGTCCAGTTATCACTTGGTACAGATCCTCCGGAAGTCCTGCTTCCCTGGCGATCTGTGCGCCAGCCAATGCGGTGAGTGGGGTTTGCGAATCCGGTTTTAACACAACTGCATTGCCCGCAATCAAAGCGGGAATCGCATCGGACAACGTGAGGGTTAACGGGTAATTCCATGGGGAAATAATCCCTACCACGCCTTTCGGCGCATGCTGCACGATGGTTTTTGTCAATACCGGCAACGCACCCTTTACGTGCTGCGGCCGCAATAGTTTCGGGGCTTTCTTGGCGTAGTACCGGGCATTAATGGCCACATCAAGAACCTCGTCGAATGCCGAAGCGCGGTTCTTTCCGGTTTCCAGCTGGATGGTATCTAAGATTTCCGCCTGGTTGGCCAGCACCACATCGTGCATCCGCATGATAATTTTCGCGCGTTCGGCCACGCTGCGTTTCGCCCAGGTACGTTGAACCCGGCGCGCCCGGTCAAACGCCTCCCGCGTCTCAGCCTCACTGTGGGAAATGACCGTATCGATCACTTCGCCAGTTCGGGGGTTAATGACTTCGATGAGGTCGCTGCGGTTGTCGGTGTGGTGCGTCGTGCTCATAGTGTCCAAGCGTAGCTAGTAGCAGAAAACTGCGCAGAGATTTAAGGTTGAACAAGTGTAAAAGTATTACAACTGTAAGAGTTTTATCGGGTCATAGCTCGTTTGGGTTAACAGGTTTTTCCAGGGCTAAAGCCGCAACGTGGGAGTCTTTCACTGAATGAACCAAAAGCCCGATTGCGGAGAACCACTGACTTGACGAGATTTTTCTCAACAATGGAGCACCAACCGCTGTCGTCTGGAGACTTTCTACAACCAACACCCCTACTTTATCCGTGCTGATTCTCAGCAGAAATGCGCCTAGACTGCGAGATTTCATCCGCATAGAAGCAGCCGTTTCTTTCGGAATATCCCATTCCTGCACCATAGATTCAATCCACTGGCGTTCTCCTTTTCCAGGGACAGTCATCTTAGCCGTACCGGTATTCCCCCCCTCTGCAATCGCGCCTTCATTATCCGGGTAGAAGGTCCGGCCTGGCTCTTCATATCGAGCATCACCAGCGATTCTTGCTACGGGAATGAAACGACGGAAATCTGCATCATGGCAGTAAACTGTGATGCGCATATGTTTTAGGAGGTTCTCATTATCCGCGATTTCGCATTCTTCAGCCAATCGTTTGAGAGCAACTTTTAAGACCTTTTCAACATCCTTCTCGTATTGCCTACACTGGGTATTTAACCGCGCATTTCTTTTTTCCAATTCTTTAAGACTGGCTGATCGACGTAGATCCGCCCATCCGGCGACAATTGCTAGCACCAAAACAACACAGAAAAGTGCGTGTCGGATAAGAAAACCTTGGACTTTAAGATCCGGAAATGCTGACACAAACAATCCCACTAACGAGATAAAACCAAAAGCTATTTTTGGCCAATACTCAACAAAGAAGTCAACAAGATCATGAAAACGACGTCCGCGTTGCGCGACTGTTTTCCTGTGGGCTAGTTTCATACTGCAAGACTGAGCATCCGACTGGATTCGTGGATTTGTTCACTAACAATCGACTCGGCAGCAGAAAAAACTCCACCCAAAACCGAGTTTCCCATTTTCTCGGCCGCCACGAAATCATCTGCTTCAAACGATAGAACTACTTCGATACGATTGGAAGCCACAATTGGACGAACAAAAGACTCAATATCAGGATACGATTCGTCTAAAAATTCCTGGATTTTTTCACTAGCAAAAACCGCAATATGTCCAGGAACAATAGCAAAAGCACGAATTTTAAAACGTTCCATTTTTCGCCTTTCACCGTCACTTCAAAAAATACAAATAACATCCAACAGACTTGACATCTTGAATTAGCAGTTTACCACCAAAAATATCTCATAAACTGTAAATTTCACCGTCATGGTCGCTACGCGGCTATTCCCACTGCCCTACAATCAAACACATGCATCAATCCCGAGAAGAGATCTATCAAGCCATTGAGGCGGTTGGGGTGGAGGAATTCACCAAACGCGCAGACATTATTATCAAGCACACTAAAGAATGCTTGTGGTTTACAGTATGTGACTCCCAGCCAGAAACCATTCCTGTTGGTGCAAGCCGCATCGGTGGCGACCCGGATCTCCCGGAGGACTTCACGTGGCCCACCACTGCGGACGGCCAGCCGTTGGCGTTCTTATTCCAAATCAACACTGCCCCACTCGAACCGGGAATGATTACGGTCTTTGCGGGCAGGGAAATAACCATGGGCGACATTCCCCACCATGTAGAGTTCATCGCGCCCGACACCCCGCTGGTGCGCACCCCACAACCAGGCAACCTCAACAAACCGTCTTTCTTTGAAGATGATTCAGAACTAGGCCGATCCTTTTTCGAAGTCCCGCTCCTCCTAGAATCACACCAGGCACTGGACATTCCGCGCTGGTCCTCCAACGCCTACCTGGATGTAATCGGCGAGGACTATGAGCTGGAGGAAGAATACGAGGAACTCGGTTTCGAAAGCGACGGACCTGACGGCACCCTTATCCAATTCCGAGGTAGTCACGTTTCCTATAGCTGCAGCGATGCAGGGGAAGATGCATGCCAGCATCACGGTTTAGCCAAAAGTGAAGCCGCTAACTGGGTCAACTTGGTTACCCTCTCTAGCTACGGCGGCTTGTGTATTTGGGATGCTGGCGTGTTTCAAATCGTGCAATACCAAGGCAAGGAGAAAACCGGCCTGACCCACGCGGCGGTGCAGTCAAGCTAGAAGCTCGCCATAAGTGCAGGTGGCAGCGATCAGTAGCGCATTATTGTGCCACCCCGCATTGCCAATTTTTGCCTATTCACCGCCACACACTAGCTGGCTAGTTTTAAGCTGGGAGGCATGAATTCGATTTTTATTTCTGGTGCAGCCAACGGTATTGGCAAGGCGATAGCGTTGCGTTTCTTAGAGTCCGGCTGGCTGGTGGGCGCCTATGATATTGCGCCTGTTGAATATGACCACCCGAATCTTGTTTCTGGTTACCTTGATGTCACTGACGCTAAGTCCTGGGATGCCGCTTTGGCGGATTTTGGCACGCACACTGGCGGGTTGATTACGGTTGTGGTCAATAATGCGGGGATTATTGCCGCAGGTAATTTGAGTGATATTTCCCCCGATCAGGTCACCTCCCAGGTGCAGGTGAATTGCGCCGGGGTGACGTTGGGCGCGCAGGCGGCCAAACGATATTTACGGGCAGGCTCAACGGTGGTGAATCTGGCTTCCGCCTCAGCAATTTATGGGCAGCCGGGTATTGCGGTGTATTCCGCAAGTAAGTTTTATGTGGCGGGGTTGACCGAGGCGCTTAATTTGGAGTGGCGCACTGATCGGATTCGGGTGGTGGCGATCTGGCCGCTATGGGTAAAGACGGCGTTATCCGATAATGATGCGGCCTCAGTAAAACGGCTGGGGGTTCGGATTACCCCGGAACAGGTGGCCGAAACCGTGTGGCAGGCCACCCATCCGAAGTCCCGTTGGCAACGGGGAAAGGTCCATTACGGGGTTTCTATGGCCGATAAAGTGTTTTACATTGCGCGCAAGCTTTCCCCGGTTCGACTTGCCCGGGTTGTTGCTCGGCTGGTTGCAGGCTAGGCATAAACGCGGCTCAGGCCGCTTTTACTACAGGGTGTGGAATAGCGAATCGGACGCAGCTTTATCCCCAAATGCGCTTCCATGCGCCTGCCGATCAGGGCAGTCATCAATTTTCATGGCGAGCGCATCGGAATAAATAGAGGCCAGTTTGGCAGCGGACGATGCCCAGGAGAAATTCGCAGCGTGGCTCACGGCATCTTCGCTCATCCGCAGCCGCGTGGCGTCGTCGTCAAGCAATTGCCCCAGTGCGTCCGCCCAATCGACCGGATCGTGGCTGTCAACTAGCATTCCGGTGTCGCCTTCCGCCACCGCGATCGGCAGGCCGCCGACCCGAGCCGCGATGACCGGTGTGCCTGATGCTTGGGCTTCCATCGCCACCAACCCGAAGGATTCGTTGTAACTGGGCACGGCGACAATATCGGCCGCCCGATAGATGGTAACCAGTTCCTCCGGCGGGCGCGGCTCCAAGAACCGAATCCGGTGCGCAGCCCCCACGCTTTCCGCCAGCCGACGGTAGTTTTCCATCCGCGCGGAGGCCCCCGACGCCCCGCCGCAGATCAGCGCGTAGAGGTTGCGATCCGGGTCGCGCCGCAGCATCTCCCCGGTCGCTTTGATAAGCACCTGCGGCCCCTTAAATTCCTGCAATCTACCCACGAACGCCACGACTTTTGCGTGCATGGGGATACCCAATTCGCGGCGAGCCCGTTCGGTATTGCGTTCCGTACCGGGCGTGAACAGATCGGTGTCAGTGCCGGGTGACATCACCATGATTTTCTCCGGCAATCCGTCGTAGTGATGCACCAGGTCGTTGGTTTCCTCATGGGTGTTGACAACCAGCACGTCGGCGTTGTCGACCAATTGCTGTTCGCAGATTCGGCGCGCCTCGGATTCGGCGGTGTCGGTGGGGGCGCGATGGTGGTTTTTCACCGCCGCCAACGTGTGCGCGGTGTGGACTAACGGAATCTCCCAAATATCGCGCAACAACCAACCAACCTGCCCGGAAAGCCAATAGTGGCTATGGATAAGGTCATATTCCAACCGGTTGCATTTAACGAATTGGATCACCCCGCCAGCAAAGGCCGCCAATTGGGTGGCCAGCTCTTCCTTGGCTAGACCTTCGTATGGGCCCGCGACAATATTGATCACCTTTAAATTCGGCGCGACTTCCACCACGGTTCCCTGGCTGGGGCGGGTAGCGCGGGTGAAAATATCCACCTTGATGCCTTGTTTGGCCAGGTGCGTGGCGACGTTGAGGATATAAACGTTCATTCCGCCCGCATCACCGATACCGGGTTGTTCCAACGGGGAGGTATGCATAGAGATCATTGCCACGCGCATGAGAGGAGGTTTCCTTAGAAGATGAGAGAATAAGGTGTCTGCGGTTACCACCTATCCTAAGCAATTGCTCAGCGGCTGTGGTTACGGCTTGTCGCTTTTCGACGCATCACGCGCCCCGAATCACCGCCAACGTCACCATTACTGTGCGTCTTGTGCTACCGCCAAACGGTGAGGAAACCCTCACATTCTGCGGTATGCTTGGACATTAACGAACTAACTTACCGTGGCGTAGGGACAGGTAACACCGCACAACCTCCATCCCAGCCGCGCCCTACCGAAAGGTGAAATATGTCGGCATTTGAGACCAAAGCCTGGTTGAATTACTACGGCGAATGGACGCCGCATAGCTTGGACTACGAAGACACCACGCTTCTCGACGTCTACGACAACAACCTCGCAATCAACGCCGACAAATCCGCCACCTATTTCTTTGGCCGCAGCCAGACATACGGCGATCTGGACAAACAAGTCCGTTCCGCCGCCGCCGGTCTCCGCGCCCTGGGGGTTCGCCCCGGCGACCGGGTCGCCATCATTTTGCCCAACTGCCCGCAGCACGTTGCGGCCTATTTCGCCGTGTTAAAACTGGGTGCCATCGTGGTGGAACACAATCCGCTGTATACCGCACACGAATTAGAAGGGCCGTTTAAAGACCATGCGGCCCGGGTCGCCATCGTGTGGGATAAAGCTGCCGCCACCTTGGAGAAGCTGCGCCGCACTACCCCGCTGGAGACCATCGTGTCGGTCAATATGATCGATGCGATGCCGAAATCCAAGCAGATTTTGCTGAGCCTGCCGTTGCCGATGATCGCCAAGAAGCGGGAAGCACTCACCGCACCGGCACCGCATTCCATTCCGTGGGACGCGCTGACCGGCAGCGCATTGGGCGGCACCGGCGACGACATCGCTTCCGATATTTCCGTCTCCAAAGATTCGGTTGCAGTTATCCTCTACACCTCCGGCACCACCGGGGCACCCAAGGGAGCGCAACTTACCCACGGCGGGTTATTCGCCAACCTGTTGCAGGGTAAAGCCTGGGTGAAAGGACTCGGTGACCAAGACGAACGCATGTTGGCCGCGTTGCCGTTTTTCCATGCCTATGGCCTGACCATCGTGCTTAATCTCGCGGTCTATGTGGGTGCCGAAATGGAACTATTGCCCGCACCGCAAATCCCGCTGGTCATGCAGATCATGAAGAAGCGCACTCCTACCTGGGTACCTGGGGTACCCACCCTGTATCAGAAGATTGTGGAAGCAGCGCAAAAGGAAGGGATCTCCATTTCCGGGATCCGCAATTCCTTCTCAGGCGCTTCCACCTTGCCGGTGCAGACCGTGGAACAGTGGGAGAAACTCACCGGGGGCCTGCTGGTGGAAGGCTATGGTCTGACCGAAACCTCCCCCATCATCGTCGGCAACCCCATGAATTCCAATCGTCGACCTGGCTATGTCGGCATCCCATTCCCAGATACTGAAGTGCGGATCGGTAATCCAGAGAACCTAGATGAGACCATGCCGGACGGTTCCGAAGGCGAAGTATTGGTGCGCGGCCCGCAGGTTTTCGCAGGCTACCTCAATAACCCGGAGGCCACCGCTAATTCCTTCCACAAGGATTGGTACCGCACCGGCGACGTGGGTGTCATGGAAGAAGACGGTTTTATCCGGCTGGTAGCCCGGATCAAGGAAGTCATCATCACCGGCGGCTTCAATGTCTACCCGTTGGAAGTGGAAGAAGTACTGCAAACTCACCCCGATGTTGATGATTGCGCGGTTGTGGGTCTGCCTCGGGAAGACGGATCGGAATCGGTCGTCGCCGCCATCACGCTTATGGAAGGCGCAGCGCTCGATCCGGAAGGACTCAAAGCATTCTGCCGGGAACGTCTCACCCGCTATAAGGTGCCCCGCACCTTCTACCACTTCGAGGATCTCCCCCGCGATCAAATGGGCAAAATCCGGCGGCGGGAAGTCCAAGAACAGCTGGTGAAGAAGCGTTGCTAATCGTCTGAGGTACGCCTGTTTGCTCTATACACACGAAGGATCACGTTCATGACGCTGCCTACCACGGAGTTTTATGTCGATCGCGCCGCCCGCGAGCTGCAAGTGGTTTTCCCACCCGACTACCGCCGGTTCCTGTTGGAACGAAATGGCGGTGAAGTACAGCCAGTCTTCGCCGAAAACGACGAGGACTTCGACCCGTTTATCTTCTTCCCTGTTTTCGATGATTCCGACCGCCGCCACGCCACGAAAACCGCAGACCACCTGGTAGCCAACCACAGGTCGGCTACAGAATGGGTGGACTTTCCGGAAGCTGCGCTGGCAATCGGTGAAGAAGACGGCACCGGAAATTACTTCGTCTTACTTGATACCGGCGCAGGGTTAACAGACACCATCTACCACTGGGATCACGAATCCGGCGAGGTTGTAAAATTCGCCGATTCCATCACCGCCTTTGAGCAATTGACAGAAATCCCCATCAATTGGTGGTGACCTCCTTTTTGAGGCTTTTCACTGGCGAATTCCGACCAGCATTTTTCTGCTTCTTACAGTGAAAGGCCCCATCACCATTGCTTTTCGACGCCTTTTCTAACCCGTCGGTTATGCTGCTTTGGTTGTGTGGTTGGTGAGGATTCT
>NZ_JAUNKC010000045.1 GCF_030532965.1 Corynebacterium sp. | reverse complement strand
GCTGCGGTTATCTGGGTTTATTTGTTTATTTTGTGGATACCCGGCGGCTCCACTGTACGGGGAAGTATTGAAACCTCATAAGAGGATCAATGCTTCCCCGTTTCGTTTGGTTTGTGAAGATCCTAAAGGATGGCAAACTTTCTGTTGTCGCAGAACTCGAAGCAATTGCAGCGCTTTATGCACCTATGAGTTCAGCGTAGACTGAAAAGACTGTGTTCGGTGACCAAAGGTTAAACAAACAAACCCGATTACTTGGCCGCGTCAGCCAGATATGCCTCATGAATCAACGAGTATTTAGCCGAGGTCGTCTTCATTGTCCTCTTTGTCAATATCTTGGAGCCAAGCAAATGCCTGCTTGATTGCACTTTGGTCAGGCTGAAGAATCTCCAGCCCATCTTGAATAAGTCCGTAGAGCTGGTCGATCCATGCCTGCGCGAGCTCCACGTTGCCGCCTGGATTTAGCGAGAGACTCGGAATGAGATGAAAACCGTGAAGCAGGTTGAGACACGGTTCCATCGCATGTGTCTCCACAGACCACCACTCCGAGTGGGAAACTCCGCTAGCGATTCCATAGGAGTGTCGGTATAGGTCCAAGAGATCTGTTTCTTCAGCCATCTTCCGGAGTGATTTGCCTTCAACAAAGATGTCACGAGTGTCAACGACGCGATGATCAATAATGCCGTCGTTGTGGCTCAACCGCTGGAATTCATTCACACTTTCATCGAATCCTTGTGTGCGGACGTCATCAGGAACTTCCTGGAGCATCTTGGCAAACAGCTTCGCTTTGCCAGCGCCATAGTCCTTGAATCGTTTGTAGATTTCAAGGTCTTGAGTGTTCATCCATCGTATGTAGATTTTGATCTCTACAAGCATTCGTCCGATATGAGCTGCATGCTCGACAGACCAGAGGTCAGGGGATCCGAGGATAGCAATAACGTCGCGTCCAGCTCTCGCAACCAGTCCAGAAACAACTTCCTGACGTTCACTGTAGTAAAGATCCGTTGGCGATGTTTCGAGTGCTTGGATGAAACTACTGAGCAGATCCATGGCGAAGCGTTGCAAATTAGTTTCTTCTACGGTTGATGACAGAGAATCGGAATCGTTTATTGGAAGGTTCTTATCCGAAGGCATAGCTTCTTCCTCTAGATCGCGTTTCCTCAAGCAACCCGATGTCATTGAATTTGCGCCCCAGAACTCTTGAGCCCATGCAGTAATGTCGTCGACGATCTGTGGATACTTTTCAGCGGTTCTCGACTTCGTCGCTCCCCAAGAAGCTCTCACCACCGAGTCTGCCTGGGACAGTGTACCTGCGTTGTTCGGATAACACTTCAGTAGATCAATTATCTCCTTTTTGGCGCGGAAGGTACCGGCTTGGACCTGGCTCGAGATAGGAAGATATTTGATTAGTGATTCCCTGTGTTGGTCCGCTAAGACACCGTAAAGTGCTGCATGGATTAACTCAAGATCGCTTACCTTTGGAGGGGTGGCGGATTGGTTATCGGTAAGCCACGGTGCGGGCATTGAACGGTAAATGGAGAGAGCAGCCTTCACTTTATTAGAAAGAAGACCTAGTTGTTCGGCTTCGGATCGAATCATCTCTACAGAATTAGGGAAACGCCCTTGCAGACGTGCGAGAGATGTTAGCCTTCCGTCTAGATTGTCGGCGATGAAACCCAGATCGCCATATTGACTTAGACTGTCAAGGACAGCTTTCTGCCACCTAACAAATGACCGAATACTGCCATTACCCTTTTCCGCAAGGACGAGGGCAGGCCAGAGAAGGTCGGGGAGGTCGTCTTTGGCCCAATTACCTATTTGTAGGACTCCAGTTGCGACAAAGGGCGGCATGTAAACCCGTCGCCCTTTTCGTACATGGCCTGCCATGGAGCCTGATTCCTCAATGTGTTGTTGTTTCTTTTTCGATTTCATAACAACTGTGGCTCCTGTGAGATGTTTGTTGCTTCGATGGTCATTACATTACTTCGTGCGGCTGACAGTATTGGAGCGCTGAGCGTTTACCTAATGGAAAGGAACCATCCAGAAACTGTATGTCCAAGACAGTGTAAATGTATGTATTAGGTTGGGCTGAAAAGATAAAACGCAAAATCTAAGGACGCTATTGGCAGGGTGAACGGAGAGCGCGCTGCCGTGTCGGTATGGCGTGCTGTTCAAAGCTTGTAAAGGTTGAATGAATTCGCCACGTAGCAGCCTGTTGAATATGACTAACCTGGATTGGAAAATGGTATTCACAAAGTTCAGGAGAGCAAATGGGGCGGATGGACTTCACTGATGCGTTGACAGTGCATTTGGAAAAACAATCGCGGAAGTGGCAGCCGCAAGTGGCAGTTCGCGCGCCGCATTTAGGGATAGATTTTCGTTATGGGATTGAGGACTTACCGTTCCATTCCGCGAGCGTTGGGAAGCTGATTACTGCTGCGCTAATCATGCAGCTCGTCGAAAAGCGTGAGTTGGCATGTGATACCCCGGTTGTGGAGCTGCTCGGAGAAGAATTGCTCCAAGGTCTTTTCGCTCATGGGCAGCTTGAGAATGCGACCATTGAACACTTGCTCACCCATACCTCGGGAATCAATGATTACTTCACTGGTCGCAGTAAAGGTCCCTCTGTTTTGAAGAAAGCACTGCGCGATCTTGACCGAAGATGGACACCGCTGGATTTAGTGGCGCATACGCGCGACTATCAAAAACCAGTGGGGCAACCGGGGCAACGGTTCTTCTATAGCGATACCGGCTTCATTCTCTTGGGCCTTGTGCTTGAATCGGTGCTGGGTGCGAAATACCAGCAGCTTGTGCATGACCGTATCTTTCAGCCGTTAGCCATGAATCGCAGTTTCATGCCGCTTTTATCGAAGCCTGCAAGTGGCACCGACGAAATCGCGCCATTGTATATTGGGAACACCAGAGTAGATGGCACACAGGCCTTGAGTATTGATTGGTCTGGCGGCGGCATCGCGGCAACGGTAGAAGACTATCTCACGCTCATTCACGCCTTGCGGTCGGGAGATCTTATAGCGAACGAGACCTGGGAGTGGATGGCGAAATCACGTCACAAGTTCCGTAGTGGCATGTACTACGGTGCGGGCACAATGAACGTGAAGTTTTCGGGCCTTGCTCCGTGGCTACGCGGCTGGCCGCGACCAGTGGGGCACCAGGGCATAACATCTACTCATCTTCTTTATGACCCAGTACATGATGCCGAGATCGTCATCAATTTTGGCTCCAGCAAGGCGATTAGAGCAAGCTTTGCCACCCTGATTGAAATCGTTGGGTTATTGCGGAAGAGCTGAATAGGGGTATGGCACGAAAAGCCGTAACAAGCTTTCGGGAATCGTCGGTAACGCTGGTGCAAACTGGTGATTTCCGAAATGGTCTGTGTGTAGTTTCCGCCGTTTAACCCTGCTTTTCGTTTTTGTAGGTAGAGCAGTGCGTGTTTAACGTATTGGCCTGGGGTTTTCACGGTTCAGAAGTGGCTTTTTCTGCGCTGTGTTTCTCTGATTTAAGTTTCATGGTCTCCACTGCAAAGCAGCAGGCGGCTTGGTGTCCTTGCCCCAACTCGACTTATTCATCTCCCACGCCACGAAACCAGCCGTGCCGTCGCGGAAAGGTCGAGTTGCCCTAAGCGAGCCTGCGCCGGGTTACCGGTCAAATGGGGTTTACGATCGTTGGTCCCCTAATTTCCTGCATGAAGAGTACTTGGGAAGCACGCCGCTAAAGAATCGCCATTCGGAGAAAAATTTGTAGTTAGCGATTGCCGTCCTATGTCCCGCACAAACCAAGGTTTTCTTAACCCCAGGGCTTAATCCCGGGCGCGGCTAGCTCGGCGTCCGCACCCTAACTCGACTTATTCATCTTCTACGCCACGAAACCAGCCGTCCCGTCACGGAAAGGTCGAGTTGCCCTCAAGGGCTGCGCCAATTACCTCGCCTAGCTGCAGGGTTGTGATGCTCCTGTGGATGTCAGCGCGGTAACTTCCGCGTTAGCGTCTTGCAAGTCAGGTTGGTGTGCACCATCGAAGTGAGGCAAAAGATGGCAGAGGTGCTGTAAGGGTGCTACCACACTGGGGTTAAGCGGGTACATTGTGGGCGAGGGGAATTCTTATATGCGAGAACAAAGCATGCATGCGGTAACCACGTACTATGTCCATGTGCTGTTATAGGGGGTAGCTGGGGTAGGGATGCTTAGGAAACTTTCAGCACACTTTTTCGTAATTGGGAAGCTGAGCGGAAAACTAAAATTACTGCTGTGTGATTTTGATTTGGTTGTGGTTGGCGACGAATGTTGGGGGCATCGGCCGCCGTTGATGTAGCAGGTTGGCGAACTAGATAACGTTTACGGGCATAAGCCAAGGTGCCGGTATGGGAGCTTATTTGCTACTTGTGAAATCGTTTGTATTGCTGAATGGCGTTCGTGGTGTGGCGGGGAGGGGAGGTGTCCCGCATTATCAGTGCGTTAATGGTTGATAATAGAAAGCTGTGTTTTATATTGAGTCTATATAAGTGCAGGTCAGTATGCTTTACCGTTTTGTGATTTTTGGCAAAAATGCCCGATGCGCTTTGCTAACCTGCTCATAGCAAATGATCCGTACCCAGTTAAAGGGAGTAGTTGTGAAGCTTCGTCGCGCTGTTGCGATTTGTGTTCTTGTCCCAGCCCTAGCGTTTGGGCAGACCACCGTTGTTGCCCAACCGGCTGTTGCGCAGGTTCAGAATATTGAAACTGACGTAAAGGCAGCCTTGTCGTCTATGCCGCAGATCGGTGGCTCGCAGTTCCAGCTGCCGGAGCAGCTCGATATGAAGCAGGTCTTCGGGGCGGTGTTCGGTTTGCTGGCACTGATTGGCGGCATTGTTGGATTAGTGTTTGGCCTTAAGGGCAAGGGGTCAAGCGAAAAGCCGGACACGGACATGAAACCGGGCACGGAAATGCCGGGTGACCAGCCGCCAGCTGAAAGCGGAAACGTAGCAGGCGATAACGTTCCAGCCCCAGCTGCTCCGGAAACGGGTGACGCTGATGCGGATGCCAACACCGAAACTAAGCCAGCACCACCGGCTGACCCAGCCCCAGAGGTGGAGTCGAACTCACTGCGCGAGACCGTGGACAAGTCCGAAATGGATGCCCCACCAGCAGCGGAATACCACAAGAAGTCGGATCGTCCTGCCCGCTGTTCCGCGATCGAGGATCTGCCGGATTACCGCGGCATGAGCGAGAAGCAGCGCATGGAGTGGATGTTGCGCCAGACCAACCGGGTTCGTGAAGCGCACGGCGTTAACCCGGTGCAGTGGAGCGAAGAACTCGCTGGTGATTCGCTGCGGTGGACCAAGTACCTGATTGACAACCACCCAGGCAAGATCGGTCACCCGAGCACGTTTGGTAAAGATGGCACGGAGCTTGATCTCAAGCCAGGTCAGGGTGAAAACGTTGCTTATTACACCAATCCGCTTGAGGTTGTAGAAGGCTGGTGCCGTAGTGACGGACACTTCCAGAACATGATTCGTCCTGAGTTTACGCACTACGGACAGGCGTTGATTAAGGGCACTAACGATTTCTACGTTTCAACCAGCCGGTTCCAGATGTAATACGTAATCGCAGGTTGCGGCCGGGCGTCGATAAGCTACATGCTTTTTCGACGCCCGGTTGTTGCGTTTTGTGGGATTCCGCGGGAAGTGCAGCAACCTAAGTCGGATATCGGTGTGCTCTATTTACCGAGTTGAGGGATACAGGATGACGAATACATCACTGAGGTGTTGTCGTCCGCGTGCTTAGCTTTTCGACGCCCCACCGGTGCCGTTGGTCACTGTTACTGGTAGCCGAACCGTTCGTAGATTGCGGCGCAGTACTCTTCGTCGGTGATATAGCCGTTCTCACAGCCGTCGAGACCCTGGATTTCCCCGGAACTGGGGTTCGGGTTTCCATTTTCGTCTGTCCCGTAGCCGCACAAATAAGCAGGGCAAGTGCCGCCGTCGGCAATAGGGATTTGGCTGAGATCAAGTTCCTGCTGGCTTAGTTGGGCGCCAGCGTAGACGGCTGCGCATTCGGATGGGTCATTGACAAATGCATCAGTGCGGGGGCAGACATATTGTGCTGGTGCAGTGGAAGTAGTGGTGGGGGCCTGCGAGGCTGGATCGATGCGGCATAGTTCGCTGGGGCGCTCGGAACCATCGGACCACAGTGCCATGTCGGCGCTGCCGTCGACGCACTTAACCACGGTTGGCTCGGCAGGCTGAGCCGAACGGGAAGTGCTCGGGGCCTTGGTATGGGTCACAGTGGTGGTTAAGGGTTTCGGTGCGGTGGATGAGGTATCGTTCGATCCGCAGCTGATAAGCAAGAATGCGGTTGCAGCCAGGCCGATTGCACGTATCACAGTACTTCCTTTTACGGGTAGGGGAACGATGATGAAGCTGCGTCAGCCACAGCACCTTCGGTTTTTCCTATCCGATATTAAGTCAAAGCTAATTTTTCTTAACATTTTGCCCCTATTTGGTGGGGTGGGGGAGTTTATGGGGCTTATCGGGGGCGAAGTGCAGCGCAATAATCGGGTAATTGTATAAGTGCTACTAAAACTTTGTTACAAAGAGCTAAGAATTTGACCAATTGCGTTGCATAAAGCACGTTGCATGAACAATTATTGGTACATGGACGATATTGATCGCGCGATAGTAGCTGAACTGCAAAAAGATGGCAGATTAAGTAATCAAGATTTAGCCGCACTGGTGGGGCTCACCCCAGCACCCTGTTTACGCCGGGTGCGGAAGTTAGAAGAACTGGGAATTATCAAAGGCTACCGGGCTGTCGTGGATCAAGTGGCACTCGATCGCGGTTTTGAAGTCATAGTTCAGGCGGATGTGGGAAAAAATGACGGACCCACCATTGCGGAGTTTGAACAGCGGGTAGCCGCAATGCCGGAAGTTGTTGAATTGCGGCGCATGTTTTCCCGCCCAGATTATTTCATCCGCGTGCGAGTGCGCGACGCGGAGCATTATGAAGAATGGCTGACCAAGGGGCTATTGGGCAACCCGGGAGTCGCCCGGGTGGATTCCCGCATGACGATGAAAGTCATCAAGGCGGGGGATTAGCCCCGTCGCCCGGGTCAGGTTAATCGATGCAGATCGGGGGACAGGTGAACCCCCACGGTGTCACCTGGTTGCCATCGTGGGGCACCTAGGCAACGGGAGCTTAGTCGCACTCCATCGCCGCGTTCGACAACGTACATGGTGGAGTGGCCTAAGAACTCGACGGTGCGAATGGTGGCAGTGAAATCACCAGCTTCGGTGGCCGGACGCAGGCTGACTTGTTCGGGGCGGACGACTGCGCCGTCGTCAAGCACTGTGCAGGTACCCAAGAAATGCGCGACCCACTCCGAGGCGGGCGCGTTATAAACCTCGCTGGGGGTGCCGCATTGCGCGATGACACCGCCGTTCATGACGGCGACCCGATGCGCCATCGATAGCGCTTCGTCTTGATCGTGGGTAACTAAAATTGCCGAGGCATCCGCAGCCGCAAGAATGCCAGCGATATCCGTCCGCAGCCTGGTGCGTAATGCGGCGTCAAGCGCGGCAAACGGTTCGTCGAGAAGTACCAACGCGGGGTTCGGTGCGAGTGCACGAGCGAGTGCCACCCGCTGGGCTTGCCCGCCGGAGAGCTGTGCTGGTTTGCGGTCAGCTAACCCCGCGACATCCACAAGTTCCAACATCTCCGCGACGCGGGCGGCTTTGTCCGGGTGTTTTCCTAACCCAAAAGCGACATTCTGGGCCACCGAAAGGTGCGGAAATAACGCGGCGTCTTGCGGAACCAGGCCGATACGACGCCGCTCCGGCGGAATATTGGTGGTAGCGGAGAACACCGTGGTTCCGCCGAGTTCGATGGTGCCGCCAGATGCCGCCATAAGGCCGGAGATCACCCGCAGCAACGTTGTTTTGCCGCAGCCGCTGGGCCCTAAGATTGCAAGTAACTCGCCGGTTTCAAGTTGCAGATTGGCGTTATCTACCACCGGACGCGCCGAATTTCGGTAGGCGGCCGATACGTCTTTTAACACGAGGGCAGGGGTCACGATTTTACCTATCTGAATCTGGGGAACCGGCCAACATCAATGCCGGAATGCTCGCGGCGGCGATTAAAGCTAGGGCGTAGGGGGCGGCGGCACCGTAGGCGTTGATGTCGCTGAGCTGCCATAACCGGGTTGCTAGGGTATCAGTGCCGATGGGGCGCATCATGAGGGTGGCGGGAAGTTCCTTCATCACTGTTACCGCGACGATCAACGCTCCGGAGGCGATACCCGGCCACGACAGTCGTGCGGTGACCTCCAGCCATGTTTGGCGCGGATTGCGGCCTAAGCTGCGCGCCGCGTCTTCCAGCGTGGTGGGAACTTGGGCGATAGCGGTACGCGTACTACCCATCGCTTTAGGGACGAACATGATTGCGTACGCAACGACCATGAGCGCCATCGTTTGATACAAAAATGGCAGAAATCTCAACGCGAGATATACCATCGATAAACCCAGGACTACCCCGGGCAAGCCGTGGCCGATATAGGTTACCGTCTCAATCGCCGCTACCGACTTTGCTTTTCGACGCGCGGCCAACACGCTAATGGGCAACGCCAATGCGGTGGCGAGTGCTGCGCCGATTAACCCAAGCGCAACGGTTGTGCCCAGCGCATATAAAAGGCGTGTGCCTTCAAATTCACGTTGCGCCACGCTCAACGACAATCGGTACAGCTGCTCTCCAATGGGCAGTCCCACGCTTAACGCGAAAATTCCCAACAACCAGGCGCAAACGCCCCAGGTACCCCACCACGGAAGCGGCTTAGGTGGCACATGACCATGTGCAATGCGTGTCGACGTCACAGGTTGCCGAAGCAGCCGCTCGCAGGCCACCACGATTATCGCCAACACCACTAAAAGCGCAGACAACACGATCGCGAGCGTTCTATTGAAACTCCCGGAAAACGCGGTCTGCACGGCCGGGGTCAGGGTGGGAAACCGCATGATGGAAACCACCCCGTACTCCGCTAAACAATAAAGAGCAACCAACAATGCCCCCGCCGCTGCGGCAGGAATGACCTGGGGCAGTGACATGCGAATAAACGCCAACACCGGACCTGAGCCAAGCGTGCGGGCGACGTCTTCGATGCCCCGGTCCGCGCGTCGAAAAGCAGCGGCAGTTGGAAGCGTAACGTATGGCGTTGTCGCCAAAACCAAAACCAGCCACGAACCCACAAACCCGCGCAAGTCGGTGGCAGAGACCCACGATAGCCCGGCAACATAGGACGGAACTGCAAGTGGCAATGTCGCGGCTACCCACCATAACCGTGGCAGCGGCAAAGCGAGCCGCACCAAACAGAAAGCCGTAGAAACACCCAAGACTAACGCGCCCGCAGCGACAGTCACCACTAAATACAAAGTATTGAGCGAATGCGTAATCGTGTTGGGGCGGGTAAACGCGCGGATGACCGCCCCAGAAGGAGCGGCCATCAACTCAGCGATCAGAAAGAAAAGTGGGGCAGCCACTAACGCAGCCGCGCCGATCGCTAAACCTAAAAGAAATCGGTGTGAAGTAGTCACTACAGCTTACTTAGTGAAGGTCAAGCCAACTTCATCAATCATCGCTGCAGTTTCATCTACCGACGAAAGCTTCGACAAATCGAAATCAGGATTCGAGCTTGGATCCATTGCTGGCACACCTTCCGGTGCGGTCATTCCCTCAACCAGCGGATATTCGAAGGTTTCGGTGGCGAAGTACTTCTGTGCATCCTCCGACAGCAGGAACTTGACGAACTCCAACGCCTGCGGATCCTTCTCTGCCTTCTTGGTGACACCAACGCCGGTTGCATTAACCAGGGAAGCTAAATCGCCCGGCTTGCCGAACTTCAGCTGTGCCGTCATGTTCTCGGCGCCCTTTTCTGCGGCATCCAAGTACCAGTAGTAGTGGTTGATCAGACCAAGCGAAATCTCACCATTATTGACAGCCTCAAGGATGCCGGTGTTCTTCTCGTAGGTCTTCACCTTATTATCGACGAGCTTCTGCAACCACTCGCGAGTGAAATCGTCGCCCTTTTCTACCCGCATAGCGGTGACAAACGAAAGGAACGAAGCGTTACCAGGGGCAACACCGATCTGTTCCGCCCACTTCGGATCAACCATTGCGTCAATGGTGTCCGGCGCATCTGCTTCTTGAACCTTGTCCTTGTTATACGCAACGACGCGTGCACGGCCGGTAACGCCCACCCACTTCTTCTCAGAAGAAGAGAAATTAGCGGGAACGGACTCAAAAACCTCAGCAGGAAGCGGTGCGAGCAAATCTGCATCGCCAACCAAACCCAAGGCACCAGCTTCCTGGGAGAAGAAGACCTCAGCTGGCGATTTCTCGCCCTCGGTTAACAGCAACTGAGCCTGCTCAGCGGTCTTTCCGTATCGCACTTCGGTCTTAATGCCCGATTTTTCTTCGAACATCTTAATCAGTGGTGCTACCAAATCCTCGCTGCGACCTGAGTAGATCACCAAGGTATCGTCACCGGACTGGGCCTGGGTTGCATCAGCTTGTGGGGAAGCAGTGGAAGAACCAGATGAGCTATCGCTGTTCGAGCATGCAACTAAGCCGCCCACCAGGGCAACCGATGCGGTTGATGCCAGAAGAAACCGATAAGGAGAACGCATAAACACCTCTAAGAAATACGGGGACATTGTAAAACCACACCTCAATTAGCACAGTTCTAGCTAACCTAACATAAATTGTTTGATGGTGTCTACAACTATTGAATGATAGCGGCGCGATTGTTGCGTTCGCATCAGGATTCTGTGTGGGTAGTGGTTTTTCTTTTGTGGTGTTGTGCTGGGGGTTTGTTGTTTGTTGTGGGGGTGTGTAAGTTATA
>NZ_JAUNKC010000044.1 GCF_030532965.1 Corynebacterium sp. | reverse complement strand
AACCCCACCACCAACACACCCAAACAACCTAAGCTTTTGAAATGAGACCGCTATATGTGGAGACGGGCTTTTCCGGTTCGATCACGCACTCTTCGAATCGGGTGCGAGCTTCGAGAGGGCGAATTTCGCAGCAGCATCTTTTGTCCGGTCCCGTTTCGGTGTTGTTAGTTTCCGGCACATGAGGTGTGATCGTACAAACTTCTGGCTCGCATTAATAGTTGGCCCTGCTACATTTCAGCAGGCGATGTTTGGTGACGGGTTGTTCGATCATGCCGCCTTTGGCGCACAGTCTTCATTTGCCGGTGCTGAGTTTTCCCGACTCGCAAGCTTCAAACACGTGAAGGTGCAGGATGAGTCGTTACTGGATGGGGTGGTTTTTCGCGACGAGTACGAGGTCGCGCTTCTTCTAGTCCTCATTGACGAAAACCACATGTGACACGCTAGACTGTCTATTTGTGACTGAACAGAATCCCGCGCACTCCCACGCAAAGCACAATCCGGTCTTGGTTGTTGACTTCGGCGCTCAATACGCGCAGCTTATTGCTCGTCGCGTCCGCGAGGCCAAGATGTACTCCGAGGTAATCCCGCACACCGCCACGGTGGAAGAGATCAAGGCGAAGAACCCAGCCGCTTTGGTGCTCTCCGGTGGCCCTAGCTCGGTGTATGAAACCGGTGCCCCAGCGCTCGATCCAGCGGTGTTGGAATTAGACATCCCGGTTTTTGGCATTTGCTACGGATTCCAGGCCATGACCCACGCGCTGGGCGGCACTGTGGAAAACACTGGTAATCGGGAATATGGCCGCACTGAACTTGAGGTTGACGGTGGTGTGCTGCACGCAGGTTTGGCGGATACCCATAAGGTGTGGATGAGTCATGGCGATGCGGTTTCCAAAGCCCCGGAGGGTTTCGTGGCAACCGCCCACTCGGCTGGTGCGCCGGTTGCGGCGTTTGAGTGCGTCGAAAAGCGGATGGCTGGTGTTCAGTACCATCCTGAGGTGTTGCACTCCCCGCACGGCCAGGAGGTACTGGTTCGCTTCCTCACCGAGATTGCTGGGTTGGAACAGAACTGGACGCCTGCGAATATCGCCGAGGAGCTTATCGACGCCGTCCGCGAGCAGGTGGGCGAGGAAGGCCGTGCCATTTGCGGCCTGTCCGGTGGTGTGGATTCTGCTGTGGCCGCAGCCCTCGTGCAGCGCGCCATTGGTGACCGTTTGACTTGTGTGTTCGTAGATCATGGTTTGTTGCGCGCCGGGGAGCGGGAGCAGGTTCAGACGGATTTTGTGGCTGCCACGGGTGCGAAACTGGTGACTGCCGATGAACGCGAGGCGTTCCTGTCCAAGCTGAAGGGTGTTACCGACCCGGAGGCGAAGCGTAAGGCTATCGGTGCGGAGTTCATTCGTTCCTTCGAGCGTGCCGTCTCTGAGGTTTTGGCGGATTCCCCTGAAGGTTCCACCGTGGACTTCCTCGTGCAGGGCACCCTGTACCCTGACGTGGTGGAGTCCGGTGGCGGTACTGGTACCGCGAATATTAAGAGCCACCACAACGTGGGTGGTTTGCCGGAGGACTTGGAGTTCAAGCTGGTTGAGCCGCTGCGCCTGCTGTTTAAGGACGAGGTTCGTGCGGTCGGCCGCGAGTTGGGTCTGCCAGAGGAGATCGTGAACCGCCAGCCATTCCCAGGTCCTGGTTTGGGTATCCGCATCATCGGTGAGGTTACTGAGGATCGTCTTGAGACCCTGCGCGCGGCAGATCTGATCGCACGCACCGAGCTGACCGCTGCTGGTCTTGATTCCGAGATTTGGCAGTGCCCGGTCGTTTTGCTTGCCGACGTTCGATCCGTCGGCGTTCAGGGCGATGGTCGCACCTATGGGCATCCGATTGTACTGCGTCCGGTTTCCTCCGAGGACGCCATGACCGCCGACTGGACTCGCCTGCCCTATGAGGTTTTGGAGAAGATCTCCACCCGGATTACCAATGAAGTTCCCGGCGTGAACCGAGTGGTGTTGGACTGCACCTCCAAGCCACCAGGAACCATCGAGTGGGAATAACAGCTAAATAGTTAAAAGCCGCCAACTACTGGCGGCTTTTTTACATTTGTCAGCTATCCGGAACACGGCACTATGAACCGGGGCTGTCTTGGTTGATGGCATTGTGGTCAGCACAGTGCGTACCGGAGGTGTTTTTAGTGGCGTAGACGGTTAGGTTTCTATGCTCTTTTCCCTAAACCAGATTCCACATACCCACCGCACGCTGGCTGTTAGTTCGGTGCCCTTTCCCAACTCGACTTATTCGTCTCCCACGCTGCGAAACCACTCGCTGTTTCATGAAAGAGTCGAGTTGCTTTAGATGCCCGCGCTAGTTGCTCGCCCAAGGTTAGGTTCTAGGGGCATCATCAGCTGCGATATGCCTTGGGGCAACTGAGAATTTCTCACCCTAATCCACATTCTCCGGCGTGGCTGGCTTAGTGCCCTTTCCCAACTCGACTTATTCGTCTCCCACGCCGCGAAATCACTCGCTGTTTCATGAAAAAGTCGAGTTGCTTTCAGACGGCTGCGCCGCCTGCCTGATTTCTGGCGGGTTTATGATCCTCACCCCACGAATGCGCCGTAGTTCAGGAAGCTATCGGGGGTAATCCTGGTTATTGCTACTTATGGTGTTTATGGCCTGCGTGGGGCGTCGAAAAGCAAAAAACGGTAACCCGGAGTAAAGTTATCGCCCATGAAGATCGACCAGTATTGGGGCACCTATTTCGGCGAATCCGCCGACAGTGCCACATTCGTGCGCTACCTCGACACCAAGCCGGAGGTAGTATCCGCCACGGAAATTTTCACCGATCTTGGGCTGGATCTTCTTAAAGGGAACTTCACCGAATCTGGCTGCCACGCCACAATCGGGGCGGAAGAATTCTCCTTCGACTCGGCGTTTCGGGTCATTCTTGATCTGAGTGTGCTGCTGATTGAATCGAAAAGCGTGGGGCGGTTTAATCTTGCGCGGATCGGCGGCGCCAGATCCCGAATGATGCGGATCGATTCCGCGCCCAAGGAAAACGTGCAGATTACCCAAGCGCTAAAGTATTTCTCGCTTATGCCGGAAGAATACGCCGTGGCCGAGGACTTCGACGAGGATCAACTATATGAGCTTGGGAATCTGTGTGAGGAAATCCGTAACCAACTGGATTAACCAACCAGTGGGAATTTAATCCTGGAACTGAACCTCCACATCACCAACATCGGACTGCACATCAATGTGGAGCGTTGGCCCACTAGCACTTTCATTCACTATGCCAGCGGGGCATTCTGTCGATCCCACATCCGCATCGCACGTGACGGAAACCGGTACGGACTTAGGCAAAATCACCGTGGCATCACCCACATCGGTGCGCACCTTGACGGTCTTCTCGGCACTCAGCGAGCTCAGGCGCGAGAGATCAAGGTTGAGATTGCCAACATCTGACGAATACTCGGACAATAATCCCTGTTCAGATGTAACGGCGATCTTTTTATCGCCCACTGAGGAGGAAATCGAATCGGGCAGCTCGTCGAAGATGGCGCTGAGAATGGAAGCAGCAATGCACGCGATGATGACGCCACCGCCGATGGTGAGCCACTTACGGCGCGCGGAATTCTTTTTCGGTGACTGCAACGTTTCGTCGACTTGGCCAGGTTCCGGCAGATACCACAATTCCGGGGCAGCCCCCAGCGGATCCCACGCGGGCGGTTTCTGCTGGTTATAGGGGGCAGGGAATCCCGGTACGGCGCTGTAGCCAGACAAATCTACCTGGGGAGCTTGGGCCTGCGGGGCCTGTGCCTGGTTGGCTTGGGGCTGCGGCATTGGGTTCGCAGTCGGGCCCGGAGTCGGAGGTAGGGTCCCTGGTGGTTGGCTTCCCGGAGGTTGCGCACTGGGGTCGGGGACGGGAGCAGGGAGCGGATTGGTCATGGTTGTTCCTGGATCAGTGGTAGTTGGAGGTGGGAAAGCGATTAGTCCAGCTGGTGGAACAGGCTGGCGTTGATGTAATGCCCACCAGCTGACTGCACCGAGGGCTAAGGCGAACATTGTGGTGGAACTGAAAATGGAGGCGCTGTTCCAACTAAAAATACCAGAGAAGAACAGCAAGGTGATGACCAATATCCAACCGGTGGTTTGCTCACTGGAATAGGTGCCATTGCGGTTATTGCTCAGAACTTCAATCGGTGCTTTGGGCACCGAGTATTTAGGCATGAGCAACCAACACAAGAGGTAGAGTGTCAGGCCGCTGCTGGTGAAGAACAGTGCGATAAACGCTATTCGGATTAGGGTGGGGTCGATTTGGTAACGCACCCCAATGCCTTCGCACACTCCAGCGGCGTAGGCGCGGCCACCTTGTTCCTTCGGAATCCGGACTGGCCGGGTGGCCCACATGGATTTGGTATCAATGGTGGTGTTCATAATCTCATTGTGCAGCGTTTTATCTGATTGCGGTATCGGGATCTACCCTGATTTTCGGAATTCAGGGATAACCCTGATGCTGTGGGCACTCGTCCCGTGGCAGGATAGCAGCTATGAGTTATAGCCAAACCCCAATGCCAGTGGTTGCGTACCCCGTCTATCGGCGTCGTGCCGACGGCGCGGTGGTGGCTGGGGTTGCCAGCGGTTTAGCCGTACACCTGGGGGTGGATGTAACCAAGGTGCGCGGCGTATTGGCTCTGCTTTCATTGCTAGGTGGCTTGGGAATCGTCTTATACGTCGGGATTTGGGTGGGCACGAAATCCGTTAACCTCAAGCAGCCAGTAACCGGGAAGTTGAATACGGCGGCGGTCCGGGTGCTGGCGATAGCTGCCGCGCTGGGCGGAATTGCCACCAGCTCATTGACAATCGGGGTGTCCTGGCAGGTAAGCGTGCCGTTTATCGTCATGGCGGTCGGCGCAGTATTGGCCTGGTTGGCCTACGACCACCACGAGTCGAAACGCGCAACAATCACGGTAGTTTTCGGTGCGCTTATCGTCCTGTCCGGTGTGCTGCTCGCGGCTTTCCAATGGGAAAACCAACAACAATTCGGAACTGCGGTGGCGTCAGTGTTGATGACGCTCATTGGGGTCAGCGTGTTGGCAATCCCATTCGGCCTACGGATGTGGGAGAAGTTTAATACCGCACGGGAAGAAAAACTCCTCGCCGATGAACGCGCCGAAGTAGCCGCAAAACTACACGATTCGGTGCTGCAAACCTTGGCGCTGATCCAAAAACGCGCAGACGATGCGGAAGAAGTCGCCCGCCTGGCCCGCAGTCAAGAACGCCAACTGCGGCGCTGGCTATTTGAACCAGTACCCGAAGCCGATGCCACCGTCTACGCCGCTATTAATCGGGCGTGCGCCGAGGTGGAAGATACATTCGGGCTACGGATATCGCCAGTTTTTGTTGGCGAAGATCATCCCATCACCGAATCGCTTCAATCGGCGATTCTGGCGGGGCGCGAAGCAATGGTCAATGCCGCAAAACACGCGGGCGTGGACACTGTGGATGTCTATGCCGAAACTTTTGATGGCCTACGGCTGTATGTGCGGGATCGGGGAGTGGGCTTCGACCCAGAAAATATTTCTCCCGATCGGCACGGGGTGACAGAATCGATCATCGGCCGGGTGGAACGCGCTGGCGGAAAGGTGACAATCACAAGTTCTACCCGCGATGCAGCCGCGTCCGATGAACCAGTGGGGGGATGCCGGGTTGGGACGGAGGTGGAGATTAGCATGCCATTCAGGGAAGAATGAAAGGCATGAAAGTATTCCTTGTCGATGACCACTCGGTGTTTCGTTCTGGTGTCCGTGCCGAAATCGGGCAATCCGAACATGTAGAGATCGTCGGTGAGGCCGGAATGGTCACCGACGCAATCGCAGGAATCACAGACACACAACCAGATGTCGTGCTGCTAGACGTTCACATGCCGGATGGGGGCGGGGTGGCGGTCATCGCCGGGGTGCACGAATCACCAACTGTCGCGCACACAAAATTCCTCGCCCTATCAGTTTCCGATGCCGCCGAGGACGTGATTTCTGTTATTCGCGCCGGGGCGCGGGGATACGTGACAAAAACGATCTCCGGCCCGGAGCTTGTCGACGCGATACGCCGCGTCGCCGAGGGGGATGCGGTTTTCTCACCACGGTTGGCGGGCTTTGTATTGGATGCCTTCGTCCGGCCCGACGATGCGGCGGGCGCGGGTGTGGTGGACGCCCCGGAAAGCGATGCAGCGGTCGAGGCCGGGGATCAGGTTGATGATCCAGTGGTGGACGCCCTCACCCGCCGGGAGCTAGAGGTGCTGCGCCTATTGGCGCGTGGCTACACCTATAAAGAAATCGGGGCGGAGCTATTCATTTCCATTAAAACCGTGGAAACCCACGCCTCTAATATTCTGCGCAAGACTCAGCAATCTAACCGGCACGCCCTCACCCGCTGGGCGCACTTACACGATTTGGATTAGGCCACGCCGCAAAAACTAAACGTGCTTTTCGACGCCCCTTACCCTCAAGCGGTGGGGGAGTGAGTTTAATCCACAGCTGAAACGCTGGCCCTTTTGTAGAAGCGCTAGATCAGCTCCAGTAACTGCAGAAATGGGCGAGTTTATTGACGATAAGGTGATTATGGATTCGTGGATTAACCCGGGAACTTTTATATTGCTCGCAATAATCCCAGCTCTTATATACTTAATTTATTACGATATTAAAAGAGAGGGGGAGCTGAAGAAAAAACCGTTTTTTAGATGGTATTTCTTTTTTGAGTATATGTTCTTCCTTGCCTGGGGTCAGGTTGCGGTTTTTATTTGTGGAATCATATTTTTCCGTGACTATTGGGCGAAGAATTTACCGATAATTGTTCTAGCTTTTATGGGGGTACTTTGTTTGGGGCTGGTCTGGTGGCTCCGGTCAGGGTTTCTGTTTTCCCTATTGCCGATGCGGGAATTCAAACCATTTCTTCGTGAAATAATGGGTAAAAATCCGTATCCCGATTCCGGTAACCATGTGACAACCGATGCTAAACCAACGCGACTATGTATGGGGTGTAGCGCGTCTCTTATTCCTCTTGTTATTGCGCTGAGAATGCTGGTGATCGCGTGGTGCCGCAATGGCTAAAGCCAGCGGTCACTTTGGCGTGGGTGGTGCCGGGGGTTGGCGCGAATACTGGTGGTGGTATTAACATGAAGGCATGGCGCAAACGAGTGTTCGAAAAAGTGTGGCAGGTGAGTCGGGGCTTGCTGGGTTAAGTCGCGACGAACGCATTGCGACACTGCGGGCGCAACTGGCTGCGGTGCATCCTGCTGGTGATGTGAAAATATCTGCTCAACAGGTAGATGATTGCGATATTATCCCGGTTCCACCCGCACTGGCGGAGGTTCTTCCTGGTGGTGGTTTGCGGCGTCGACAAGCGGTGGAGCTAGGGTTAGCCGCAGGGCTAGCGGTAGAGCTAATCGCACATATAAGTGGTAATGGTGGCATGGTGGCAGTGGTGGGCTGGCCGGAGCTGGGGTATATCGGGGTGCCCGCCGCAGGTGGGGATCTAACCAAGATCGTTGTTATTCCGGATGCCGGTGTGGACGGCCTGGAAGTGGTGGCCGCCCTGGTGGAAGGCGTGGACGCGGTTTTTTATCGCAACCCGGTCGAGGCATATCTGCCTGCCAGCAGAACCCGAAAACTCATGGCGAAACTGCGTACCGGGCGGGCGGCATTGCTCACAGTGGGGGTGCGGTTAGAAACCTCAGCGCCGCTCATCACCGCAGACATAACCGGCTATCGGGGTATCGGGGCCGGGGTGGGACGAATCCAGGCGGTAGACATGCGCATAAGCGCCACCGTCCATGGTAGAAAACGAATGAGCACCATGACGATAGGGCGCAGTCGGGAGTTGAAAGCGGTATAAGCATGCGTGTTTTGGCCTTATGGTTTCCCGATTGGCCGGTGCAAGCAGCACTGGCAGCGCAGTGCGCTGAGGGCGGCGATGCGGTGGTCGTCGTCAAGCACAATACGGTGACAGTCAGCAATGTCAGCGCGCGGAAAGCCGGCATTCGGCGCGGAATGAGCGTGCGCCAAGCCCAGGCGCTGCACCCGAAAATCGTGGTTGTGTCAGCGGACCCCGAACGCGACGCGCGGTATTTTCTTAACGTAGCCGAACAACTAGACCAGGTCGTGGCAACGGCAGAGATTATCCGGCCCGGCTTGGTGCTTATCGACGCCACCGCCGCCGCGCGCTATCACGGCAGCGAAGAAATCGTGGCGCAACACTGCCTCGATGCTTTCGCGCATTGCGGCAATGATTGCAGCGTCGGGATCGCCGACGACATCACCACCGCCATTATCGCCGCCCGGGCGGGGAGTGTTGTTGGCGAAGGACGCGCGGCCACCCGGCGATTCCTAGCGCAGCAACCAACAAAAGTTCTCATGGCGGAACCCGCGCTCGGATGCGAAGCTGAAACCGTCGTGGCCCTCATGCATGTCGGCCTGCATACCCTTGGCGACATCGCCGCGCTTGATACCGCTGCGCTGGCTACCCGGTTCGGTCGCGCCGGGGCGCGGTGCCACGCGATCGCAACTGGGAGGTATTACCGCACGGTATCTAGCCCGCCGCCCGGAGCGGAGCTTGCCGTCACGCTTGTCCCGGAGTTGCCCATTAACCGGGTGGATACGGCTGCCTTCGCCGCGCGCCACCTGGCCGCGCAACTGCATCAGCGGCTGAAAGCCCACGGGCTGGTGTGTCTGCGGCTGAAGGTGCAGGCTGTCATCGGAACCGACGCCGAGCAAGATGCTGAACACGTAGTAGAGCGGGTCTGGCGCACGAAACAAGCGTTAACCGAAGCCGCGACCGCCGATCGGGTGCGGTGGCAATTAGATGGGTGGTTGACCAGTAGAAACCTGGATAACGCAGGGCTTATCGGTGGCGATGATGCCGGGGGTGAGTCTGCAGCTGGAATTATCCAATTGATTCTGGACCCGATTGAATGCGCGGTACCTGAAGAAACACAATTATGGGGCGATAACGTCGACGAAAAAGCCGCCCGGGTGATCGCCCGGGTGCAGTCCCAATTAGGGATTGATAAAGTGCTGCAACCTTATGAAATCGGTGGACGTGGGGTAGTAGATCGCATTGCCTTTGCTACCTATGGCGACTGCCCTGCGGCAGAAACTACAGTAACTCCATGGGTGGGGGCGATACCGCCGCCGTTTCCAGCGGTCATCATTGACCCCGCAGCTGGGGATGCGTCAGCTGCTATCTTTTCTGATGCCAACGTCGAAGTCTACGTGACAGCCGATGTGGTGCTGAGCGCAAAACCCGCCGTGTTTAGCTGGGCGGGAAAGAAATACCAGGTGATTGGGTGGGCAGGCCCGTGGCCGATACTAGGAAAGTGGTGGGATAACCAACGCCCCTATGCGCGAATACAGCTGGTGGCTATGGATAAACGCGACCGCCCACACGCGTGGTTAGTGCGGTGGGCGGGGCGATGGAAGGTGGAAGCTACATATCAATAGCTAGACGAGAGGAAAAACGTAAGCCTGACATTTACCAGGGTTAGCCGTTGTGAATATCAATGACGACCCGGCTGGGGTTTTCCAATACTTGAACCGAATAGGGCTTCGGCGCACCGTTGATCCCAATGACAAACTGGGCGCGGCCCTCAAACGTGCCGAGGGATTGTACTTGGCGCACCACTGGTCCTGTGCCTTCGACTGTAGCGAGCTCTGGGTCTTCCAATCCAACTTCAAACGGAAGGCTCACGCCGTCAATATTGACGTTTAATGCACTGTCGCCTACAAACTCCACCGGAGTTCCGCTGCCGTGTTGGGCAGGTTTTTCGTCGTAATCAACCCACCAGCCTGGGGTGCCGGTGCCGTGTAATTCGATGACAACCCGGTCGTATCCCTCATGAGTTCCCAGTCGAACCGCAGTGGGTACTAATTGTGCAGGTGTTTTCGGGGCTTGGGTTTTCATCGCATCATCCGCAGCGGTGGTCGAGGTGTCAGTGGTTCCAGTAGTGGGGGCATCGCTGTGCGGTGCTGCGCTGGATTGTCCGACCGAAGATTTCATGGTGGTATCAGTGGTGGTTGGGTTAGATCCGCAGGCGGAAAGCCCTAGCGCGCATAGGGCGGTGACCGCAAGCGCTACCCGCTGACGTGAAATTAATGTTTTTTCTCTCATGTATACAACCGTAACTTCTGTAACAGGCTTTGGTGGGGTGCAACCCCGTAAAACCGTCGAATCGTTGCGAAACTGCAATAAGAATCCCACGAAACCTACCGACTGCCTTATAACTGCTTTAAACTAGTGCCCATGAATCCGCACCCTCCCGCTAATGACTGCGGGTACGACCCATTTGCACAGGATATTTGCACTTTCAAACCGCTTAACACCCTCTGCTCCGATATCTGGGTCGAACCATTGGCGGGCACCGCGCGCACGGGCGACATGTTCGTTGTACTAGAGCATCCGCAGCCCTGGAGTCGGGACATCTTAGACGGCGGCACCTTCAATGCCGAAGAAACTACACTGCTCGCTGGCTTGCCTGGGCTTTTTCTTATCCGTAAACCCGGCAGGCAAGGCCACGTTCTTCGACAAGACCGAACGGTATATCTCGTGTTCTGTCGGGAACATGTAGTAGAAGAATTAAGCATTACTACAGTAAGCGACATAGCTGCGATCGACACCACCGGCCCCGGGAAAAACGCCCACCTTGGCGCGCAATCAATGACGCAACCACTGCTCATGATATGTGCCCACGCTAAACGCGACCGATGCTGTGCGATCAAAGGCCGTCCCATCGCCAAAAGCTTGGTGCAGGAATTTCCACACGCACCCATCTGGGAATGCAGCCACACCAAAGGCCACCGGTTTGCCCCATCAATGATGCTCTTTCCATGGGGATATTTCTACGGCCGCCTCAATGTTCAGGCCAGCATTGACATGTATCGCAGCGCCTGCAACGGGCAGATATTCCTCCCCGGTAATCGGGGCCGGTGCGTGTGGGATAGCAAAGGACAAGTGGCTGAACTTGCAGTGTTGTCCTATCTAGCGCAAGCGGGGGAAGCTGTCTGCCCGTCGCAGATTTCGGTTACGGGGGAAACCGTCACGCTTGTCGACGGCCGGGCGTTCCAAGTCGAACTAGAACAAGAAGAAGTCACCGGCTACATTCCCTCCTGCGGCGACGAACCCCATAACGGAACCGTGTGGGTGGCACGATCCGTGGCCACGCTGTAGCTTCATTAGCTTTATCTACGGAATTATCAACGCCAGCGCTTTGTGAAGCTTTTTGCTGGCGCATACTTTAATGCCTCCGGAAGTGGGAACCAGGGGCTTTTGGGGTTTTGGGGCTTGTCGGCTCTTCGGCTCGACTTTTGTGTGTGAAACCGGTGGTGTGGTGTGTCGTGGCGGCAAATGAGTCGAGTTGGTGGTTCCTGGGTTCCTAGGGAGGGACAAGGGTTTCGTGCGGTGCGGTGGGCGAACTCGACTGATTCTGCATGACGGCGGGGTATCCGGTGTGCCTGGGGCGGATTGGTCGAGTTGACGGGTTTCAGCGGGGTGTTCTGAAAACCACGCTGATCGGGGGCTTTGTCTGGACAGGAAGCAGCACTCAAGGACCACGCCCGGGCCACACGCTCGGGGCTTGTGGGTTTGTCGGCTCGACTTTTGTGGGTGAAACCGGTGGTGTGGCCTGTCGTGGTGACGAATGAGTCGAGTTGGCGGTTCCTGGGTTCCTAGGGAGGGACAAGG
>NZ_JAUNKC010000003.1 GCF_030532965.1 Corynebacterium sp. | reverse complement strand
GCACTTGTTGTCCTACGCCTCAACCACAAGAAGCTCTGGTGAGAAAACCTCAGTTTTTACCAGCTTCTTTTTCCAAGAAATCAGCAATGCTGAAGTGCACTGAGGGGTAATCCTTTTTAATTGGGCGGCCGCGGAGGTTACTCACGAATTTGTCACGGATTGAAGTCCGTGTCTCATAGTGTCCTTTTAGCTGTTCACGTTTATA
Organism: Corynebacterium sp.; assembly: GCF_030532965.1. Classification (GTDB taxonomy): domain Bacteria; phylum Actinomycetota; class Actinomycetes; order Mycobacteriales; family Mycobacteriaceae; genus Corynebacterium. The sequence goes on along the minus strand of NZ_JAUNKC010000003.1, from coordinate 197,867 downwards.
AAGCTTGGCAATTTCCCCACGTAGAGAAGCCGCAATTTTTCGACGCATTTCGCACAGTTGGTCATTATTTAGATGCAAAATGTCATCCAATACCGTATTGGCTTCACATAGCTCACCGGGATGCGCACCAGGTCTGATGCAGATTGCGCCGTTTAGAGGATTTACGTGCACCAATGAGTCAAACGATCTGTTGAGATTTGGGTTAAGAAAGACAGAACAAATATCAATGTCTGCTTTCGAGCTGTCACAATGAAGCTCCGAGCCTTTTGTTTTATTACCAGCACAAACAAGTAGAAGATTATTGATAAGTAAGGTGGTGTCTTGTTCTCGTTTTAGATCTAATCGGGTTAGACAATCTTGGGTGAGCTTAACGGAACTCTGGGGATGAAAATGTTCGATTAATCGTCTCGGAGTCTCCTAAAGAGCATTCACAATACGCACACAAACCGTATTGGCGAAGATAGAGGAATTGCCGTAATTCCTCTTTAGCCTCGGTCGAAAGATGCTGATAAGGAGACTTTCCGCCATGCTGATTAAATGTTTCTTTTGCGACATAGATGGCCGTTGTTAGTGACTTCGGTAGAGTTACGTTGGGGTCGTGGGAGAACATTTCCTACAGATCCCAGCTCTCGATTTCCAAAACGGAATCGGCGTCGATGAGCTCCTCGTTAAATTCCTTGCCGCCCATCTTTTCATCCAGGTATTTTCGCAACTCTAGAGCTTTTATGCTTGTGCCTTCTCCTTTATAAACGAGAGCTAAATACTCATCTAACTTTTTTCGGTTTTCTGTGATGGGTTGAGTGTTTGTACGTTGAATCGTTTCAAGGATAACTTCAGGCCGTAACCCTTCATGGAACAAAGGGGTTTCGACTGATAAGCCAACAAGGTTACGCACACTGGAATTTGGAACTGAAGAAATAACGTGGGGACTGTGCGTAGTGAGAACAAACTGAACACCGGGAAATGTTTCACGCAGCACTATAGCAATTTCTTTTTGCCAAATAGGGTGCAAATGCAGATCGACTTCGTCGATGAGAACAATTCCAGGGCAAGAAAGTAGTGTTTCTGGTATCGTGATGGCGGGGTTGGCTCGTGCCAATCGGCTAGCAATATCAATGGTTAGCCCTGCTGCGATTTTTGTCCCTGTTGCAAGCATATCCAGGGGCATATAACCATAATCGTCATGCCGCAAAACGATACTTCCAACGGTCTCATTCCACTCAGGATCCTTCCAACCAGTAGGTTCCAATACCCGATTACAGGCATGAACTATCGCATTGAGATGTTGTATAGCGGCATTTCGTTTCTTCAAGCTCTCAATGAACAGCATTCTAAAATAACGGGAAAATCTATTAATGTCAGAACGTGGATCAAGTGCATGATCGTAGGCGCTAAAGCGTGAGCTTGGTACTGACCCCTGATTACGGATTTCACGTAGCAAACGTTCGACGCCGTAATATGCGATTATTGGTAAAACCGTGTTTGGTGTTGCATCTTTTTGAGCATTTTCACGAATGTTCGAAACAAAATCACGAAATTCTTTTTCTCCCATGGTCGTTCTGCTTTTTGCGGTGGGCTTAGACCTAGACCACGTCCAGTTCTCTCCGTCAACGATCGCGGTTACAGAAAGCTCGATTGGAAAACAGATATCCGTGGAAGCGATTGCCTCTACGGAATCTAAATTGGAAGGAATGCGTCGGGCATCTTCTGAGGTGAGGTTTTTCCCCTCATCGTTTAGCTGTTTCAAGATTACCGAGAGCATGACGGCCAAGGCGTCAAGAATTGTTGTTTTTCCTGAACCGTTTTCACCGATAAGCAGTGTTACATCTTGGTTGAAATCTATGGTGAAATTGTCGTATTGGCGAAAGTTTTTAATGGTCAGGGATTCTACAAACCATGTTTTTGAGTTCATGCTTTTATGCTCCGAGTTGACGCTAATTAATTTTATTTGAAAATGTTTCTTGAATATAGAAGCTTCAATAATAAATCATTTTTACCTGGTGAGCTTTACTTACTACACTAACAAAGCAGTCCGAACCTATGTTTCCCCAAACCTTTGATTGTGGAATCAGAGGTAGGGTTTTACAGGCGGGAAATATGTTTCGGATACTTAAACGTGGAGTTAAAACATGAACCCTACACTTGCTGGTTTCCGCACCACATTGATGACCCAATGGCGATCGGGTTTGGACGTTGCTTCGATGCTAGCGCTTGCCGATGCAACCACCCAGGATGCGGGAGGGGACGCTGTATCTTTCGTCCTTGATGAGTGGTTCGACCAGGCACTTGGCGCACAGTTGCCCGAATCAACGGCGGAGTTTGCCTGTCACGGTGCGGTATTACAGTTGAAAAACGGCTACTGTGGCGAAAACCCAGTGGAGCGGGTTTTTACTGCCGTTGCGGCCACTAATCCCGATGTTCCACCACGATTTCTGGAAACCGGTACTGGGCGGCTACCGCAGGAATTTCAGGCTGTCAGGTTTGATGGGCTTTCCATTAGCGCCAATGACGTCACGGGCGTCATTTCCATTGACTTCACCGTCGAGAATAGCCAGACAGTGCGGTTCGCGGTGGAGTTTTTAGAACGGATTCTTCGTGACACGGACTTCCCGAGAGAACTTAACATTCAAGTAACCGGCCTTACGGGGGATTACGTTCCCATGCCCGAGCTGCCGAAAATCGGCATGAGCCAATTGTTCATGGCCGCCGTTAGCTATCCGCCGGTACGGGTAAGTGTTGTCCGGTATGCGCGGGAGGCGATGAAATACGATTTCTTTTACGACTGCCCGGAATTGTCCTACGAGACAGGAAAGAACATTCAACTCGGTGGGGTAGCGGTGTTTGCGTTAGGGCTCACCGATCTGGGGGAAACTGATGTGGTTGGCGAATATATGGCGAGTTCCGGGTTGTGGGAGCAAAGTATGGAGCTTTACTTCCTGCGTGGCTTTGTACACATCCATGGGGGCACGCTTGCTGCGGTACGGCTCGTGGATCAGTGTCTTCAGCAAACAGAATTGGCACGTTGCAATTCTTCCGTGGTTGCGGAACTTCGGGCCTGGCGGTTAACCGTCGACAAGCACAGAGACGACTCTACGGTGAGGAACATAACTCGGCGGTGATTGGTTGCAGCTTTACGACGCCACCTCGGCGCTGGTTACCGAGAAAAAACCCACCGGGGCAATGATTGCCACCGGTGGGCACGATGACCGTTAGGAGTTTCCCGGGCCTAGAAACGAAGCGGCGCTGAATGCTGCCCCAACATACTGAGCAACCAACCACCGATACCGCCGCCAATGAGCGCTGCGATAATACCGATGATGGTTAGCCACGGCTTGGAATCTGTGGTGCTTGGCGGGGTCTGGTTTGCTTCTTCCAGCTTTTGCTCGGCAGCGCGGCGCTGTTCGCGTTCCTTCGCTAATTCCTCTTCCAACGTCGCCTGGGCGGCTGCATTGTCGCTGAGCTGGCGTTCTATAGCTTTACGACGCTGCCGTTCCTCATCAAGCTTTTCTTCAGCTTTGCGCTTCGCGTCCGCATTTTCTGTCAGCTGCCGCTCGGTTTCTGCGTTGTGCTCCTGTTGGGAACGCAACTTCTCTTCCAACGCGGTTTTCGCATCAACGGCTTCCGCCTTGAGCCGTTCGGCTTCGGTGCGCATGGCACGCTCGGCCGCCAGGCTTTCGTCGGCAGACTTCTTCGCAGCTTCAGCCGTGCGTTGCAGCTCTTCGGCAGCTTGGCGAGCGCTGGTAGCTTCTTCCGCTGCCCGTTCGGCTGCGGTTTTAGCGGTGGTTGCATCTTCGGCCGCGCGTTGGGCGGCATCTCTCGCGTTTTGTGACTCAGTGGCCAACCGCTGTGCGGCATCACGTGCGGTTTGGGCTTCCTTTGTCTGCTGCTCGGCGGTGTGCGCCCGCTGTAATGCTGCGGTTTTCGCTTCCTCGGCTAGCGCTTTCAACCGCTCCGCTTCCCGCTGCGCGGTTTGGGCTTCCTGGGATCGCCGTTCGGCGGTTTCTGCCCGTTGTAGGGCATCGTTCTTTGCCTTTTCGGCTTCCTGCTGGAGCCGGTGCGCCTCCTGTGCCTGTTGTTCAGTGGTGTTGGCGCGTTGTTCCGCTTCCGCTTTCGCTTCTTCGGCTTCTGCCTTGAGCCGGTCGGCTTCTTCCCGCGCGGTTTGGGCTTCGCGGGTGAGCCGCTCTGCGGTTTCGGCGCGCTGCAGGGCGGTGGCTTTCGCCTGTTCCGCTTCTGCTTTCAGTCGATCCGCATCCTGCTGTGCTGCCTGGGCTTCGCGCACTCGCTGTTCGCTGGATTGGAGGCGTTGTTCGGCGTCGTTCTTTGCCTGTTCAGCCTCGGTCTTGAGCCGTTCTGCTTCCTGCTTCGCGGTTTGCGCCTCCGCAGCGGTCCGTTCGGCATCTTCACGCGCAGTCTGCGCTTCTTGGGCGCGCTGCTCGGCTCGGTATAAGGCTGCTTTCGCCTCCTCAAACCGTTCTTTTGCGTCTTTGGTAGCGATATCGCGCTGCTGTCCGGCTGCGATAATTCGCGCATTGAGCTTCGCCAAAATTTGGGGGTCGATCTCTGGCATGAACTGAGTCGTGCGCTGTCTCGGCCTGGAATTGACAGCTTCGACGATCCAATCGTAGACCGCCGGAACGGAACTGAAATTGGTGTGGGGATTACCGGAAACAGACGACGTCACGCCAACGACCACGCCATTGAAGAACACCGGGCCGCCGGAATCGCCCGGCTTGTTCTGAGCACCGTCTTCGTTCTCGGTCACGAACATCTTCCCGTTATTGAACCCTGGTGTGTCATAGGTGCCGACAAACGTCTGATGGGATAGTTTGAGAAACGGGCCGGTACCGATGCCCCAACCGTAATTGGTCAGCCGATCCCCAGATTTAGGCAGTTCTTTGCCAATATCCGCATAGTGCTCAAGGTTGAGTCCGCGTGCAACGAAAATGAGACCAATATCGCCGGATGGGGAGGAACCGTACCAGGTTCCATTGATATCGGGAATGTACTTGTACTGGATACCGGTGTGAAGTTTGAAACTGTCTGAGTTAAGGACTCGGCAGTGCGCTGCGGTGAGCACCCAGTGTGGGTCAATAGCTGTCCCGGTACACAGGTTGCCTCCTTGTTTAATGCGGACAACTTTATTTGCTTCTATTTCGTATTCGTAGGTGCGGCGACCGCCTTCAAGGGCCGTGGCAGTTGGCGTGTGAAGGTACGAGGTAGCCGTGAGACACACGGTGGTGATAGCGAGTAATGCGCGTTTGAGCACTATTCTACTTACTTTCTCTTAATGTTTTCCGATTGCAGTATTGGTTGTCATATGCGTGAAAATCACGGTGATCTATATGATTAACCTGGCACTTTAGCGCCGTTCCAAAAGTGGCGGCATGGCTAATGTGTGAGTTTATTGCCATCATGAAAATAATAAAAATTCATGCAATATTAAGTTATATTTTATCTTTCGTGCTGCCTGCCGTCGGGAGCCCGGCTCGACGAGTGTGTGCCCGCAAGTTACTGTCGGGGTGGGGCAGTGCGGCGGATGTATTAGGGTGGTACCCATGCTGATTACGACCGTTAATGTCAATGGCATTCGTGCTGCCTGCAAAGAACGCAGTGAAGAAAACCTCGGATTCAATCCCTGGCTACTAGAAAAAGACTCAGACATTGTGCTGCTGCAAGAGGTACGTGCCAGCGAGAAAGACGCTCGCGCCGCGCTCGCACCCATCATTGATGCCGGGTGGCATTACTACGCAGCGCCCGCCGCCGCTAAAGGTCGCGCTGGTGTGGGGATCCTGTCTAAATGGGAGCTCGCTGATGTTCACATTGGCATTGACGATTTCGAAGATTCCGGACGCTATATTCAAGGCACCATCACCCAATTGGAACAGCCAGTGACAGTGGCATCGCTGTACCTGCCATCGGGGTCGGCCAACACCGAGAAACAGGACGAAAAATACCGGTTTCTTGATGTTTTTGAGGATTTCCTTGTCGATGCCGCACGAACCCACGAACACATGGTGATCTGCGGCGACTGGAATATCTGCCACCGGGAACAAGACCTGAAAAACTTCAAAACCAATCGGACCTCGTCCGGATTCTTGCCAGATGAACGGGCGTTCATGGATCAGGTTTTTGGAACCTTCCCGGATGGCACCACTCAAATCACAGATGCCGGGCATTGGGCGGGCGCGGTGGACTACGTCTCGGATAAACGTCGAAAAGCGGCGGTCGACCCGCAATGGTTCGATGTCGCGCGCAGACTGCAGCCCGAGGACGCCCCCTATACCTGGTGGACGTATCGCGGCCAGGCATTCACCAACGACGCCGGCTGGCGCATCGATTACCATGCCGCCACCAAGGCGATGCTCGACCGGGCGGTGGGCGCCGACGTGTTCAAAGCCCGCGACCACGCCATGCGGTGGAGCGACCACGCGCCGCTGACCGTGGAATATCGATAGGGGTCAACCTTTAGAAAAACCGCGCAAAGTGCGGTAGGTTGAGTTTGGATGTTTTCGCACCGTCACAATACATAGGAGAATCACCCATGCGTGTTAAAGGCCTTTTCTTCCTCATCGTGGGAATCGCAATGTTTGCATCCGCCTACCTGCTTCTAGGTGGGCACGACCTCAATGCGCTGTACGCAGCATTGCTCATGGGTATCGGTGGTGCAAGCGTTATCACCGGCCTGGTGTTCGTGCTCGGCAAGCCTAGCCGTATGCAATAAATCGGTGTAGATTACACCGGTGGGCTACACTGTTTGCTTATGACTGAAACGGCACCCACGCAGAAAAAACAGCGAGTTTTATCAGGAATCCAGCCCACCGCAGATTCCTACCATCTTGGAAACTACCTGGGTGCCCTCAAGCAGTGGATCGGCCTGCAAGACGACTATGAGGCGTTCTATTTCATTCCCGACTTGCACGCCATCACTGTTGACCAAGACCCCAAAGAATTACGCAACCGCACCATCGCGGGTGCCGCGCAATTACTTGCGCTCGGCATCGACCCGGATCGGTCAACGTTATTCGTGCAGTCCCACGTCCCGGAACACGCCGAGCTCGCGTGGGTTTTAACCTGCCTCACCGGCTACGGCGAGGCCGCGCGGATGACCCAGTTTAAAGATAAATCCGCCAAGCGCGGCGCGGATCGCACCTCCGCCGGGCTGTACATGTACCCCATGCTTATGGCTGCGGATATTCTTCTCTACCGGCCGCAATTGGTCCCGGTTGGCGAAGACCAGCGGCAACACCTCGAACTTACCCGCACCCTGGCGGAGCGTTTCAATAGCCGGTACAAGAAAACCTTCCCGGTCCCTGAAGCACTTATTCCGCAAGGCGCTGCAAAGATCTACGATTTGCAAGATCCGACGGCAAAAATGAGCAAGTCAACCGAAAATGAAAAAGGGCTGATTAGCCTGCTCGATCCGCCAAACGTCTCGGCGAAACGGATCAAGAGTGCGGTGACCGACAACGACGGTGAAATTCGCTTTGATAAGGAAAACAAGCCTGGGGTTTCCAACCTCCTGGTCATACAATCCTCCCTGACCGGAACCAGCATTGATGACCTCGTCGCGGGCTACGCTGGCAAGGGATACGGCGCACTCAAAACCGACACCGCCGAGGCTCTTGAAGCGTTTGTCACCCCGTTGCGCGAAAAATTCGCGATGTACATGGACGACCCGGCAGAATTGGAAAACGTGCTCGCCCGTGGTGCCGAAAGCGCCCGAGCTGTGGCTTCCCGTACACTGGCAGACGTATATGACCGAATTGGATTCTTAGCCCCCAAGCGGTAATCGAGACCAATACGTGGTGAGTCCGCTGCAATCGCGGTGGGCTCACCACACTTATCAATTCACCCCCTCCGCCCGATTTTCTTGAACAACCCTTAAAGGACGGAAAACCTCATGGCAACCACCACCCAACAAAACGACAAGTTCACCGACGAATACGGCATCGAACGAAACAATCGCGACGAACCCGGATTCATCGACACGTACCGCGACAAATGGCAGTGGTTTGACCATTTGATGCTTATGAACGAACGCTATACGCAACGAGGTGGTAATCAATTCGCGGCAGGGATTACCTACTTCTCCGTGCTGAGCATGTTCCCGCTGCTCATGCTCACCTTCGCGGCAGTAGCTACCGTGTTGGCCAGCCGACCCGATTTGGTCCACGACATCACCGATCGGCTAACCTCCATCTTCGACGGCTCCTTGGGGGATACCGTCGACAACATCATCTCCACCGCCATCGACCAGCGAGGCGCAATGTACGGCGTCGGTGGCGTCACCGCCCTATGGTCGGGGTTGAACTGGATGAATAACCTCCGGTACGGCGTTTCCTACATGTGGAACTATCCCATTGACGAGGGAAATTTCTTCAAAACCAAACTAGCTGACCTGCTTGGTTTGCTCACCACCGTGGTGCTGATGATTATTGCCATCGGCCTAACTGTCGTAGGTAACTCCGGGCTGACAACCAGCATCCTGGCCTATGTTGGATTGGACGATGTTCCGGGAATTTTCCTCCTAACTCGCGTCTTGTCCCTGGTATTTGGTCTTATCGCCAACTTCATGATCTTCTACTGGATGCTGAAAAAGCTGCCCCGGGGCGAAGTCCCAGTGAAATCCGCTTTGGCTGGTAGCGCCATCGGTGCCGTGGTATTCGAGATTTTCAAGCAACTCGGGTCGGCGTTCTTCTCAAGCGCACTGACCAACCCGGCTGGCGCCACCTTCGGTCCGATCATCGGTGTTATGGTGCTGTTCTACTTCATTTGGCGCATCCTGCTGTACTGCTCCGCCTGGTCCGCAACCACCCAAGAATCCCTCGCCATCGCGAAATTGGAAGCGCCCGCACCGGCCGTGATTCACGTACGCCAAGAAATCGCAGCACCTCCTGCAACACCACAACGGTTCGGCACCGGTCTGGCCGTTGGCGCGGCTGCGGTCGGCGCACTGACGTTCCTGGGATTAGGTGGCAAGAAGCGTCGGAAGTAAAACCTCGGCCGGGCGGTTACAGTGGTGGGTATGACTTTTCCCCCTAACTTCGATATTGATTTTGACCCCATCACCCAAGAAGAATTTTCCGGCCTGCCCAAGGTGTGCATACGCAGCACCAGTGGGCTGGAAACCCTCAAGAAACTCCTGTCGGAAGAACCCGACGCGGTCTACGTCGAACACGTTGTTTCGGCTGCCGAACTGGCCGATGCACAAAAACTATTGACACAAGCCCCATCGATGGTGGGGCTTGTGGTGCGCTGTGACAGTCAAAAAGAAGCGACCGAGCTGTTAGAAGGCAATACCGAAATGGTGCTTGGTGCCATTGTCTCCAGCCCGGAAGCCGCCGCCGTGCTCAAAGGGAGCTTCGTTCCTTACGAATACGTCGGCGATATTGGTGAGCAGGTTGTATACGGTGGTTCCCGAATCACCGACGCCGTCAGACTGTTGGAAAACTTCCAAATCACCGATGACGGCGAACTGTCTCCCGGGATTGAAGCCGGATTCGTTCTTGATCGGGGACTGCCGGTGTTATGCCAACCCGAAGCGGCCATAGAATCCGGGGTTATTGAAAGCCTCGCCGATTACCCACTGCCGCTCCTGCGCGACTTCGGGTTCAACGTAGGACTGGATAATTGGACGTTTGAGGCGGTCACTGCCTTTGAATTAGACCTCCACAACTACTACGACCTGTTGCTGAACACGATCGAAATCTCATTTTTGACCAAGCAATTGCGCCGCATGTTGGTCTCCGAGGTGATCGACCCGATATTCTCGGAGTTCTTTGGATCAGATGACCTTGATGCGGCCGAAGCGGAAGAAACCTCGGAAAATGATACCGAACCATCGGAATTGAAGCTCAGCCCGGAAGAGCTCGCAGGCATCGACCCACAATTATTAGAAGAGTGGGGGATTGACCCCAAGGACATTGGTTTGACGTAGCCACTGGCCTAGAAAACGGCTAAAACGCACCAGGCAGGCACACGGCCCGGTGCGTTTTTTGCGCTTCAGCGAGGATCAGAACTTCGAGAACCGCTTGATCAGCATTTCCTCCATGTGCTTCCATCCGGCAACATGCTCGTCGAAAGGCGGGGTAGGGGTGTAGCCAGCATTCCGGGACGAACCGGTGAGATACGCCAGGTAATCCTGGATACGAGGGTTGGCCAGGAAGTACGAATTCAGGGAGTCATCGGCGGCCCAGTCTGCGGCGTCGGCAAGCAATTCGTACGACCGCAGCAACTGTTCGGTATCAACATGCTCCGGGCCCTTTTCGATGCCGTGGGCAATGCCGCTGAAGGAATACACATTATCCTTATGCACCGAGACTTCTAATTCACCGGCATTGGCGGCGGACTTGATCTCTTCCCAGGTGGATACCTCGGCTAGGTCGTGATCGTCGTGTTCCACGAGCCAGCGCACCAGGGCCTTGGAGGATGAGAAGGTGAAGATCTCACCGTACTTACCCAAGAATACCGGCTTGGCCTGCACATAGGTGCGCAGCGTGTATACCGTGCGTCCGTCGATGGAAATCTTGATCGGGTCGATTCCGGCCTGCGCCCACACGGTGGTGTCATAGGGGTCGATCTTTTCGGCTTCTTCTTTCTTGCGCTGCTCTTCTTCCAGGCGGGCGCGCTCGGCGGCCTCTTCCGCCGCAGCGATGGCGGCTTCCGCGGCACCAATCTTGCTGGTATCCACGTCGGTTTTTGTGACGGTGGTATCGAGCTCGTCGATAACCGCATCCCAGTTGCTGAGAATCACCCGGCCGATCGCGGTCCACTCCGACAGACCCACCTGGCCGGAGAAGTGTTCGGAACCGCGCTCAGCATTTCCCAGAATGGAGTGGGAGGAGAAGAAGCTTTGCACCGGAATGGCATCGGCAATATCGCCAAGGCTACGCGCCATTCGGAAACACCGGGCCACGGCGGAAACATTGTCGTGGGAAGGGCGCTCCGCTAATAACGCTGGAACCCCAATGAGGTCGAATGTGGTCTTCTTGTTGGGAACGACCCGCAGCTGCGACCCGTTTGCGAATGCACCCCACTTCGGGTGATTCAATAGATCGTGCTTGGTGCCGGATTCGAGGAATACTAACAGTTCGGCGGGGGAGGAGAATACGAAAATCTTGTCGTCTGCGCCTAAAAACGCCTGCCATTCAGCGCCGTGTTCACGCCACGATGGTGCCCAAAGAGTGTAAAAATCGCCTTCCGTGAGCGACAACTTGACGGGAACAATTCCTTTATTAGCCATGGGCACACATTTTAGCCTAAAAATCACTCAGGGTAGGCATGGGCGCACTACCGCTAACACTGTTGGTTAACCGCCCGGTTTCCGCGAAACAGCCACCCTGGGTATTCGCGCAACCCGAATTGACGTCGCTAAAGCCCACCGGCCGCACCCTTGTGGTCACATCCGCGCTGGCGCTGTCGGCGCACCACCTTGGTGCCAGCAGCCTTAACGTTGCCTGATTTTTAGCCTCAAGATGTGGGGCGGTTATCAGTTGGGTGTTGTGCCGCCTAGGTTCCAGTGGGCCGATAATAACCCTTGAATTCCATCCCCATGTTCTCGGTACGAAGCGGCCCCATTTGTACTGGATTACCTGCCTCGATCAACTGCCCATCGCCGGCATACATCGCCACGTGGCCATTCCACACCAAAAGATCGCCAGGAATGAGCTCATCGGGTTGCACGGCGGTGCCGATGTTTTGATGTTCGGCGAGCCGGGGCAATTCCACCCCGGCTTGCCGCCACGCCCATTGGGTGAGGCCGGAGCAATCGAAGCCGTTGGTTGTTGTTCCGCCCCACACATACGGGGTACCCAGGGCGGATTTCGCCGCAGCCACCGCCTGCTGCCCGCGTTGGCGTTGGTCGCTGGTCGCGGAAACGCCGGTATCCTCAGCGACAACAGTATCTTCCCCTTCGGTCTCGGCTGCGGTTCCGTCACCGCCCATCCCGGCGGTGTGGGTGGCAGCCGCAGATTCTGGGGTTGCCGACTGGGCGGGGGCAAGCTCCGTTCCCTCTCTGGCGATACGCTCTAATTCGACAGTGTGCGGTTGCAGCCGGATTTCCAATTCGTCGAGATGTTGAAACGCCCGCTCCAAGAACTCACCCGGCAATTGTTTCAGCTGGTGGTGCGCTGCGGTCCAGATCGCCGGATTTGGGCTGAAGGCCAGCGGCAGGAGCCCGGCTACTTGCTGCAGGAATTGTTGGCCGAGGACTTCGAAGAATCTGCGCGACTGGTCGAATTCCTGGAGTGCATAGGACACGATGCGCAACACATCGGTTGAATCCGTCGACAATTGCCGAAATGCAGCTTCAAAAGTTGTGATCTTATTGCCAAAGATCGCTGCTAGCTCCGCCATCCGGGAGAAGTTCGGAACCGCAGGCAGGGAGACCGGCTGGGTGGGCGGGGTGAGATCGTCTAAGGCGGTGATGAATTCAGCGAGGTTAATCATAATAAGTCCAAAGAACGGCCGAGGGCGGTGTCGGTGGCTTCAGCTTGCCGCAGGTGAGTCATGGTGATGGTTACGGCATTATCCACATAGGCGCACTGGGCGCGGGCACGATTGGCAAGGGAATCAATGGCGCCATTTAAGGCGGTGATAAACGCGCCCGCCCCCGGTAAATCTTCACCCGGAAGATAGCTGGCATGGATGGGGGTTGCCGCGTTGGCCGCCAGTTCTGCCGCCAAGGCGCGGGCGGCTTTTAAATGTACGTGTAAATTTCGCTCCATATATAGTTAGACTCAGTTTGCACCCCATTTGGTTCCATGATTTTCCAATGTTCTTTGAACTTTTTTCGCGGTAGCATGGCAGACATGGATATTTTGATCGTGGATCACCCCCTTGCCGCCGCCCGATTATCCATTATGCGGGACGAACGTACCGATAATGCGGGATTCCGGGCGGCATTGGCTGACCTGGGGACAATGTTGATTTATGAGGCTTCGCGGGAGCTAACTGTTGAGCATTTTCCGCTGAAAACTCCGGTTGCGCCGACGATGGGTACCCGGTTGGAAGATCCACCGATTATCGTTCCAGTCATTCGGGCGGGGTTAGGAATGATTGACCCCGCGCTGAGCATGATCCCGGACGCCCAAGTGGGATTCATCGGCTTGGCGCGCAACGAAATCACGCACGAACCAGTCCCGTATTTGGAAGCGTTGCCGGAGGATCTATCCGGCCGCACGGTTTTTGTGGTTGACCCGATGCTGGCAACCGGGGGCTCGCTGCTGCACGCGGTGCGGATGCTCGCCGATCGCGGTGCAACTAACATCACCGCAGTGTGCATGGTCTCCGCCCAGGCTGGGGTTGATGCCTTGGCCGAGTCGGGGTTGCCGGTCCGCCTGGTTACCGCAACAATCGACCCCGATCTGAACGAAAACGCCTATATTGTCCCCGGCCTTGGTGATGCTGGCGACCGGCTCTACGGCCCACGCAATATCGATATGTAGCACTACAGCCGCCCCACCCGCCCCAACCACGTTTGTCCTTCCAATTAGTGCTAACACCGGTTGGGGTGTTGGTGATTGTAGCGCTTTAAATAACTGCCCGATGCCGCTACAGCTGGTCGAAGTAGCTCATCAACTCCGCGGATAGATCGTCGAGAAGCTTTTCGACGCGACCCCGGTCGCTGGCGCGGGCGATTTCTAAATACAATTTGGCTTTGGGTTCCGTGCCGGAAGCCCGAGCCAGAATCCGCAAAGCGCCATCGTCGCTGGTACCCGTGAGGAGCGCGGCGGAAACGGTGCTGCCGGGGCGCTCGCTGGAATAGACCGGTTCAAAATCCAAGTCGATGCCGCATAACTGGGCAGGTGGCCGGGCAATGAACGACCGGATGAGCTCCCGGGGTGCGTTGGTGCGGATGGACAGTTGGCGGCCCGCGAAAATGCCGAACTTTTTATAGAGCGCATCTAACTCGTCGAAAAGCGTTAAACCTTGGGCCTTTAACTCCGCCGCCCACGCGCACGCAACCAAAGCGGTGGTTATGCCGTCTTTATCGTCCACCAGCGCCGGGGCGGGTGCGATCCCCATCGCCTCTTCGTAAGCAAAGGCCACGGTTTCGGTGCCGCCGGCGGCCGTGAGGTTTTTGAAACCGGTGGGAGTAAGCCGCAAATCCCAGCCGCGCTCCTCGGCGATCGCGGACAGCAACTGGGAGGACACCAAGGTGGTGCTCACGATCGGGCGCGGGGCGGTGCCATCCCACGCCGGTACCAACCGGGTCGCAAGCAGCGGACCCGTCTCGTCGCCCCGAAGCATCCGCAACTTCCCGTCTTTCGCCCGGATCCCCACCGCGCACCGATCCGCATCGGGGTCTAATGCGATGAGCACATCGGCGTTGACTTCCTCACCCAACGCCAATAGCTCCGCCACCGCCTCCGGCTCCTCCGGGTTCGGAAACGCCACGGTAGGAAACGTCGGGTCCGGGTACTGTTGGCACATGACCGGGAAAATCTGGGCGAAGCCAACGGTCTGCAGCGCCTGCACGATGGTGCGTCCACCCACCCCATGCATGGCGGTGACCGCAACCCGAATATTTGCCCGCTCATTATTAACCCGCAATAAGTCCGCCTGTTCCGGCATGACTAATTGGGTCGCCATGTCGATATACCGCCGCACCATATCAACGTCGGGTCGAACCGTGACCCGGGGAATCTCCGTCGCCGACGGGGTGGCGGCTATCAGCGTTTCAATCTCACGCGCGCCCGTGGAATGCAATTGCCGCCCGTTATTCATGTACACCTTGTAACCATTGTGCCCGGCCGGATTATGCGACGCGGTGATTTGCACGCCCCCGGCCAGCTTCATCAGCCGCACCATCCACGGCACCAACGGGGTCGGAGTAGGGGTGGGAAATAAAATCACCTCAAAGCCGGCGCCCGCGAAAACCTCCGCCGCGGTGGTGGCGAAAATGTGGGAACCGTAGCGGGAATCGTAGCCAACCACCACCTTCGGCGCGGGATCGTCGTCGTGGAACGCCTTACCAATGCCAAACATGCTGGAACCGGTATACGGGTCGGAGAACACCTCCGGGTCTTCTGGAATCTCCGACGCGGTGCCGGTAGCTGAGGCGTCCTTTTTCACACACGCGGCCTGCCTGCTTAACCATGCCGCAACCCCCGACGTAATCCGGGTGACGTTGCCAACATTCATCTGGTTAGCGGCGGGACCCACGGGGGCGCGCATGCCCGCAGTGCCGAAAAATAGCTGCTCAGTCATAACAAACCTCAATGGTGGTGTATCTAGCGTGGGGCGTAAATACCCTTAAGCTTAGCCACCAGTTATAGGATAAGTGGGCAGATGCTTAGCATAATTTACAACCATGCAAGCGAAAACCACCACAATTCATGGAGAACAATGACAGCGGAGCACAGTACCCAACCGGATTCGCCATCGGCAGTTTCTGCCGTCGTGCGGGACTGGTTGAATAACCACATTGATGAGGTCTTTGAATGGCGCCGCCACTTCCACGCACACCCCGAACTATCGGACCAGGAATTTGAAACGACCAAACGCATCGCCTCCGTGCTGCGGTCGCGGGGACTCACCCCGCAAATGTTCCCCACCACCGGATTGATGGTGGATATTGGGCCCAACACGCCGGAAAAGATCGCATTCCGCGCCGACATTGACGCCCTCCCCATCCAGGAAAACACCGGCTGCAGCTTCGCCTCCCAAACCCCCGGAGTGATGCACGCCTGTGGGCACGACATCCACACCACCATCGCCCTGGGCTTAGCCTGTGCACTGGCCGAAGCCGCAACCCAAGGACTACTAACCATCGGCATTCGGATTATCTTCCAACCCGCAGAAGAAGTGATGGATTCCGGTGCCCCCAACGTGATCAAACTGGGGGTACTAGAAGGCGTCACCCACATCTTCGCCCTCCATGCCGAGCCGAAACTACGCACCGGAATGATCGGCGTGCGGGTAGGGCCCATCACCTCCGCCGGTGACGTGGTGGAAGTGAAAGTCACCGGTGGGGGCGGGCACTCCTCCCGGCCGCATCTGACCCAAGACGTGGTGTACACGCTGGCGAAAATCGTCACCGACCTCCCCGCATTGCTCACCCGCCGCATCGACCCACGTACCTCCACCGTCATGGTATTCGGCGCCATCAACGCCGGTTTCGCCCCCAACGCGATACCGGAAGAAGGCACCGTCAAAGGCACCATTCGCACCGGTGATATTCAAGTATGGCGCAGCATCCAGCCAGTACTAGAAGACATGGTGGCCAGTATCGTCGCCCCCACCGGGGCACAACACGAAATCACCTACGTCAAAGGGGTTCCGCCGGTGGTCAACGACGACGTATCCACCGCAGTGTTAGCCGACTCTGCCCGCGCCATGGACCCGCAATCGGTGGTGCAAGCGCCGCAATCCTCCGGCGGCGAGGATTTCTCCTGGTACTTAGAACACGTTCCCGGCGCGATGGCCCGGTTGGGTTGCTGGGATGGGTTAAGCCCCAAAGGGGATTTGCATAAGGGCGACATGCTGGCCGACGAGAATTGCATCCCGGTGGGTATTCGGCTGTTCGCCGGGGTGGTGGATCGGTTCAATTCCTACTCGGATGTTTTCGCTACCCCTTAGGGTTGATGAGGGGTACAAGATTACTTCGACAAGCCTAAAAGCGGTGCATTAGACTAATTTGAGGTTTGACCTTACTCACTCACCCCTAATTTTTGGAGGATTCTTGTCCACGCAATCGGCTCAAGCAAAACGCATTGTAATTATCGGTGGTGGCCCGGCTGGCTATGAGGCAGCTTTGGCGGGCGCAAAGTACGGTGCTGAGATCACGATCGTGGAGGATTTAGGCCTGGGTGGTTCGGCCGTCATCCACGACTGTGTTCCCTCCAAATCGTTCATCGCCGGCGCGAATATTAAAACCGACCTGCGGCGCGCTGACGACATGGGGTTGAATAAGGGCATCGGCGAGGCGCATTTGCTTATCGACGCCCTCAATGCGCGTGTGCAACAACTCGCAGGGGAACAATCGGCGGACATTCGCCGCAGCGTAGAGCGCGCCGGGGTGCGGGTTATCAATGGTCGTGGCGTGTTTGATGATTACAACACCAAGCAGACGTTGCACTACATCAAGGTTGAGGGTGCTGATGGTTCGACGGAAACCATCGAATGTGATTTGGTGTTGGTTGCTACCGGTGCGACGCCGCGCATTCTTCCGGATGCGCAGCCGGATGGTGAGCGGATTTTAACCTGGCAGCAGATTTACAATTTGACCGAGCTGCCGGATCATTTGATCGTTGTTGGTTCCGGTGTCACCGGTGCGGAGTTCGTCTCGGCCTTTGCCGAGTTGGGTGTGAAGGTGACGATGGTGGCCTCCCGCGACCGGATTCTGCCGCACGACGATGCCGATGCCGCTGATGTGTTGGAGACGGTTTTGGCGGAGCGGGGTGTGTCGTTGGAGAAGCATGCCCGGGTTGATTCGGTTACCCGTACCGATGACGGCGGCGTGTGCGTTCGCACCTCTGATGGTCGGGAGATTTTCGGTTCCCATGCGTTGATGACCGTTGGTTCGATTCCTAATACGAAGAACCTGGGCTTGGAGCACATCGGGATTGATACCACCGACTCCGGCCATATCAAGGTCGACCGGGTGTCGCGTACCAATGTTTCTGGCGTGTACGCCGCTGGTGACTGCACTGATTTGTTCCCATTGGCGTCGGTCGCTGCGATGCAGGGGCGTATCGCCATGTATCACGCCTTGGGTGAAGGGGTGTCGCCGCTGCGGTTAAAGACGGTGGCGACTGCGGTGTTTACCCGGCCGGAGATCGCCGCGGTGGGGGTTACCCAGAGCGAGATTGAGTCGGGTGCGGTGGTAGCCCGTTCGGTCATGTTGCCGTTGGAGACGAACCCACGGGCGAAGATGCGGTCGTTGCGGCATGGTTTTGTGAAGCTGTTTTGCCGCAAAAACTCCGGCATTATCATCGGCGGCGTCGTGGTGGCCCCCACCGCGTCGGAGCTGATTCTGCCGATCTCGGTGGCGGTGACCAATAACTTGACGGTGAAGCAGTTGGCGGAGACGTTCTCGGTGTATCCGTCCCTGTCGGGTTCGATCACTGAAGCTGCCCGGCAGTTGGTTGAGCACGACGACTTGGGTTAAGCCGTTATGACTTCCGTGGTTACTTCCTCGCGTATTGTCGCGGCGCTTCACCGCTGTGGCGTGACAACTGGCACCGTGGTCGACGGTGGGGTTCAGCTCATGATGCCTAATGGGCAGATTACGTTTCAATTGGCCACAAATGCGGCCATGATTCGGATGTTCGCCCAGTGGCGGGGTGAGGCCGTTACCCCTGATACCCAGCAGAGACTGTGTACGGCGATCATGGATCTCAATGCGGATCGGTACATGCCAAAACTTATTTGGCAGACTTCCGCGGCGGGCGCGATTCGGGTATCTGCTGAGCAGCGGATGTTGACCGGCCAGGGGCTTAGCGACGACCAATTGGCCCGCTTCATCGACCTCACTATTCGCACCACTGTGGAAGCCTTTGCCGACATTGAACAGGTGGTGCCTGAGACGGTGACGTGGCCGGTTGGTACGCCGCTGGAGCTCACCGACTGGTCGACACCCGCCGCCAATCCTGCGTCGTTGGCGCAGGTGGAGTCGGTTTTTGCTGCTCAGGGCTGGGCGTACCAATTGCTTGGTGGCGTTGTGATGACCTCAAGCGAGGGGTTCTGCGTGGATATTGATTTCCCCTCCGAACTGTATTTAGGGGTGCGGGTATCCCACCCGGAGGCCCCACTTGCGCCTTCGCAATTGGCGGCGGCCCAGCGGTGGGCGAATGATCGTAACGTTGCCGGCACACTGGGGATTTGCACCGTCAACTTAAACGACGACGGCACGTTGTACGTGGCTAGCGACTACGTGTTCATCGCCGATACCGGGGCGACTAATGAGCAATTGGCGGAGTGGATTCTGGCAGCTATCTCGGTGCAGACCGGAAATTTGGTTGATTTCAGCCGCACGTTCCATATCCCGCCACCGGTGCAATAGTGTAAAAACCATGAGCGATTCTTCGCCCAAGAAGCTGAAACTCATGGCGGATTATGGCTGCTTCCCGCTGTGGAGTTGGGACTACCCGGAATTCAATGTCGATCCGCGTAGCCTCCCGCTGAGCAACGATCTGATAGCCGACTTATGCCAGTGGCAAGACCGCTACGATGCGATACTCAACTGGGATGACCCGGCTTCCTCGGGTTTCCCGACCCCGGAGGCTGAGACAGCCTTCCGCACCGACGGTGCACGCTTGGCGCGCCGATTGCAAACCGAATTAGGCTCGGGTTTTCAGGTGCGGTTTCAACCGTGAGGCGAAGCCATTCCGCTTTTAACACCGATGAGTCCGCGTATTCATAAGCGTCGCATCGTGCGGGCTGTTATGGGGTGTGGTGCCACAAAACCTGCAGGTAGGCATGGTCAGGGGTGCGGTTGCCTATAGTTAACTCGACCTTTACGTGCTTCGGTGCATGGATTCGTAGCCTCTGGGGCGCAAAGGTCGAGTCGGGGGTTGGGGCACCGAACCAAAAGCTGGGGTGCACCCTATTGGCCAGTAGATCGTGAGCTAGGTGGGTAAAGGCTTTTACCGATTTTGCGAAGTAATAATCGATACTTTTCAATTGCATTTCTGGGAAAAGAATCGTGCCCGGCACTTTGAATTCGACGCCTGGTTGGAGAGCTAGCTAAGGCAAACCATCGAAACGAACCGGAGGGCCCCGGAAAGAAAGAACTACATTTGGCTCGTGTTTGAGTCGCTTAGGAAGATGGTTAAACGTTTCTAAAACCAACCCATTCGGTGCAATGCTTTGCTTACACTGGGCGGGATTACCTTTAGCCAAAAGCGACGGAAACGAGTCTTATGAGCCTTCCCCCCGTTACCAATGATCGGATTGAAATGGCGCTGGATTCGATGGGTTTACATTATGAACGCCAATCGGAAACGGTCACCCAGTTTTCCTTCGACAATGCCACCATCGTATGCGCCACCTATCCGGAAAACGCCCTGTTGCACTTCTTCGGCATGTGGCACGCCACCATTGGCGACGACGTGCTGCCTGAGGTAACCGAGTTTGTCGCCAGTTTGAATTGGAACCACTTCGTCCCAAAACACGGGGTGGCTATTTCTGACGATCACAAAGCCACCGTCACCGCGGATTACTATGTGTTCACCAACACCGGGCTCAGCGATGACCAATTAGGAATGGTGGTGGAATCGTCGATACGCAATATCATGCTCAGCTTCAAAGACTGCGAGGATCGATTCCCACAATTGGTGCACTGGGAACTGGTGGAAGAAGGAGCGTAACCCATGTCGTGGACGAAGAACATTGCGGAATCCGATCCCAGCCCGGTGACGCTATCCCGGGTGGAGGCGATTTTTCGTAAAAACAACTTAGAATGCGAAGTCGATGAGGGGGGTCTGTCCACCTGGATCCAAGGGTATTTTTCCTTCTTCCAACTGCTCGGCGAAAAGAATCTCGTGTTCAGTGTGCGGCGGGAGGATTCGGAATTGGATATTTCGAAGCTATCCATCGTTAAAGAATGGGCAAATATCCGCAATTCGCGCGGTACGGTCGGCACCTGCGCCTACGAGGTGGCGGACGGGAAGATTCGGTTTACCGTCGCTCACGCCATCCCCGTTATTTTCGGGGCCACCGACCAGCAATTAGAAGAGTGGATTCTCACCGGAACCGCGCTGCTGGTAGAGCATTTAGAAACGCTCGATGAGATGCTGGGTTTGGCTGAAGCGGGTTGGATCCGACCCTAACATTAAAAAACTTTTAGTGTAGTCCGTTGCGCCACCCTGCGGATAAAGTTTCGATAAACTTGGCACGGTTATTCTCGATTGATGTAAAGGAGTTTCATGGTTACTTCCACTGTGACCCAAGAGCGCATTGAAGCCACGCTTGGGAAAATGGGGATAACCAGCAACACCCCTAGCGATAGCATCGTGCAGATCGAAACTGACCACGCCACGATCCTGTGCCAATTGCTGCCCCGCGCCGAACTATTACGGGTCCTCGGCGTCTGGCGACCCGATGTCGCCGCCGATCACCACGCCGCGGTGCGCGAGAAGGTGCAGCATTTTAATAACGAGAAACTGGTGCCCAAGCACAGCGTTGTCAACAACGACGCTGACAGCTTAAGCGTGGTCGCCGAATACGCCATGCCGATCGGGGAGGGGCTTGACGACGACCAACTGGGGCTCGTGCTTGAGGTGGCACTGCATAACATGCGGCAGACATTCGACGCTTTCGACTCCGATTTCCCCGAGTTGGTCACCTGGAAAGAACCGGAAGTCGAGCCAAAAAACCAGGCCAACGGCGACAACGACGACGATACAACACCCCCGGTAGTTGTTGTGCAGATCTCCAACCAGGCGGTAGCAGCACCGCATCTGGTTTTGCAAGAGATCCCGCAAGAAGCCGCCCCCACCCCAGAAGAAGCGTCGCAGTCAGCCGAGGACGAAGTGGCACAACCCGCCGCGGATGAACCAGCGCAACCGACAAAGATAGAAGAATCACCACAGCTTGCTGCGTTGGAAGAATCGGACGTGGCGCAGCCCCCGGCAGCCACGGAACCCGAGCCGGTTGCAAACGCAACAGAAATAGAAAACGAAATAGCAGTAAAAGAAGAGCAAACCCCAGAGGAAGTATTGGAAGATAATCTGTGTAAACCTGCGGTGACAATGGCGCGGGTGGTGGATTATTTCGTCAAACACGGCTATCAATACGAAATCATCGACGATGCGCTCTTTACCGGTTTCAATGGGTTCCTTGTCCGGGCACATGTGCTGGATGATCGGATGCTGCGGGTCAACGCCGCCCATCCATCTGCCGCCATCGGGCACGAGTCGATCCCGGCGCTCGCCGATTGGGCTAACACTCGCAACCAGGAAGGTTCCATCGGCAGCTGCACCTTCCTGATGGAGGAAACCGGCGATATTCATGTTGCAAGTGACCATGCCTTCGCCATTAAATACGGCGCTACTGACGCCCAATTGGCATCCTGGCTGGACGCGGGGATTGATGCCCAGTTAGCGCACTTGGAAGATTTAGTAGCCACCTTCGGTATTCCTCGGTTTTACGAAGAGACGCCGCAACAGCGCCATGAGCGATAACTAGCGCATCCGCCTTAAGCTGGTTTGTGCCAGCGCATGTAACGTTTCCGCACGGTCACAATCGGCTATCAAGATTCGCGGCCAAAGGTCTGTGTCAGGGTGCTTCGCTATTCTATGAGGGCAAAATCAAAATTCGAGGAGGATACATGGGTCTACCTGCGGTAACGATTCCGCGTATCGAGGAAATGCTGGATTCGATGGGGCTTGGGCATCAGAAAGACGATGACGAAATTGTCATAGGTTTTGACAACGCATTAGTTTTTCTCTTCCTGTTTTCTGACATCAATCTGATGGAGATTTCCGCGATGTGGGCGTCAAAAATTTTAAAGGAAGACCACGAGTCGGCGGCTCATCTGTGCATGACTTTAAATGAGCAACTATATCTTCCTAAAATGTGTTACCTCGTTGATGCAGGTGGCAGCATGACGATCGTCGCCAAGCACGCTATGCCGATCGGGGCGGGGATGACCGATGAACAATTAGAGGATTGCATAAGAGCGACCTTTGCCCACGAATTTTCCGCCATAGAGAAGTTTGAGGAGACATTCCCGCATGTAGCGGTCGGAAATAGCGGGAGTGAGGCATAATCGTGACGTTGTTTAAAGAGGTGGATCGACCGCAGCCGGTAACCATTGATCGGGTGGAGCGGGTCTTAACACACAACAACCTTGACTACACGCGTCGTGAAGACGGCATCACGGCCACGGTCGACGGGTTTTTTCTTAGGGTTACGATCCCGAACGGGAAGGCGTTGAATTTCGATTTTCGATTCTTTGATATGCCGCTACCGCAGGAATCATTGCCGGAAGCCCAACGCTGGGCGCAGGAGCGAAATCTTGACGCTACGATCGGCACGTTTTGCATCGGCGTTCATAACGACGGCGAGGTCTATGCTTCTTCCCAGCATGCTTTCCTCATCACCCAAGGTGCAACAGATGAGCAATTGGCAGAATTCTTTCGGGTAGGAATCGAAGCGCAAGTTGATAACCTGGTAGATTTCGTCGAAGAATTTGGCCTTGAACGTCCGAGGCGGCGCGGGAAATAACGGCCACTGTGGGCAGTTGCCGGTTGGGAATCGTCGACACGTTAGGCGGTGTGCGGCCTGGTTCGGTTTTGCATCGATGGGGTTGGTTCTCCGGTTCAGTCACAATGGCGTAACAAGATTTCCAACTTGAATTGTCTGACGTTTAGTTTCGCTATTCTTTGTTCAGTTGCATGAAAAATACAAGGAGGATATATGAGTTTACCTGCGGTAACAATCCCGCGAATCGAGGAAATGCTGACCTCGATGGAACTGAAATATGTGACGGAAAACAACACAATTAAAGTAGCATTTGAAAACTGCTTGGTGTCTATCTTTCTTTATTCCGAACCGGACTTGATGGAAGTAAACACTATGTGGCGGGCGGAGATTTCGAAAGAAAACCATGAGGCGGTGGCGCAGTTATGCGCCGAGTTAAATGCGGAAATGTTCTTCCCCAAAATCTGCTATCACGTTGACGATGAAGACGACATGACGGTTATTGCCGAGCACTCCACACCGACCGCGGCGGGGTTGACGGAAGAACAATTATTGGAGTACCTGGAAGCTACGTTTTCGCGGGAACTCGCGGTGTTGGATAAGTTCGAGAAGGCGTTCCCACATTTGGTGACTTGGGAAGAAGAGGGCGAGGAATAAACAATGGCGTGGTTTACAAACACGGATGAGCCGCAGCCGGTAACCCTAGCGCGGGTAGAGAAAGTTTTTAAGGATAACGACTTTAGCTACGAGCACTGCGGGGATCATCTTGCCACCGGTGTGAATGGTTTCTTCCTGCGGGCAGAAATCATCAACGACGCGTTGCTGTATTTCGGTTTCCGGTTCTTCAACGTGCCGTTACCGAAGGAGAAATTGCCGGATGCCGAAAAATGGGTGCAGAGCCGAAATCTCTATGGCACGATCGGTACCTGTGGTGTTGGTCTTGACGATGATGGCGATGTGTATGTCGATTCCGACCACGTTTTCCTGGTCTTAAAAGGTGCGACGGACGAGCAGCTGGCGCTGTATTGCCAGGCGGGGATCGAAGCCCAATTGGAGCACCTGGAAGATTTCGTTGAGAAGTTCGAAATTGAGCGCCCGTTGTCCGAGGAAGAGTAACAACCACTAGGGGAACCGCCGCAGTGGAAACGTCGAAAAGCTAAAAGGAAAAGGCAATGATGGAGCAAGAAACCTTAAGCGATCTGATGGAAAAAGCAGACGCAATGCCGTGGGGTAAAGCATGCTCAGCGGCGTGGGCGGAAGCCGCCAAACGCGCGGGCGAGGAAGGCGACGAACACCTTGAGGCTATCTGCTACCTGTCGCTCGTCAGTGCTTTTGCTATGGGTGGTGAGAGCACCCGCATTGTCGCACCGTTTTTATGGCTGGATAAGTTTCGTAAGCGGCGGCCCGATCTTTTCGACGACGACATGCAGTCCGCATTCGGGTGGCAGTACAAATACCTGGTGGGGGTGTTGCGCGATCTGCCCACCATCAGCGCCGATCAGCTGCTGAGCACCCTCGACGAGATGGAAGCCTTCTACCGGCAACGCGGCGACAACCTCAAGGCGTACTATCTCAGGCGCTACTTTGCGCATTCTGCATTGGGGCAAGGGGAACAAGCACAGCACTACAGTCAGCTGTGGGAGGCGGCGTGGGCCGACGATAGCCACACCGAGTTCAACGACTGCACCGGCTGCGACCCGATGTATCTGGTGGAAATGTATTTTGGGCGCGGCGACATCGATGCGGCGATTAAGGCGGGGGAGCGTGGGCTTTCTGACCCGGAGAATTTCTGCGACTCGCAACCCGAAAGCCTCTATGCCAGCATGCTGGAACCATGGCTGCGAGCCGGACGCGACGATAAAGCCTGGCCAGCCTTCGTCAAAGCGATGCAGAAACACTCCCGCCGCAGCGCTTTTATCGATCATTTCCCAAATCACTTCCAATACTTAGGGTTATCGGCGATGGCGGGGCGGCCGCAGCGGTGGCAACGTGGCATGGAACTATTCACCCGATTTTTGCCGTGGTGGCGGGAAACCGAAACCCCACGCATCCTGTTAAGCGTTGCTGCGGCGGCCGCGTTTTTCTTCCGCGTGTATCCCGACCAAGACGAGGTAATACCGGTTACCTTGCCTGGCGACGATTTACGGTGGATCACGGCACCGGTCGTGGAAAACCCAACCGTGGCGCAGGTGCACCAGTGGTGCACCGACATGGCGCTGGAACTCGCTGTCCAATACGATAACCGCCCCGGCCTTGAAACCCCCTATATGGTGGAGAAAGTCCGCCGCGATATTTTCGACGTGCAGCCGGTGCCGGAGCTTGCGCCGGAAGGTGACATTCCGGATGTTTCCGGGCAGTTTGCCCCCGCCCAGATCGACTACGGATTGGCGAACCACGGTAGAAGTGTTGCCGACAGCGACCTGGTGGTTATCGACACAAATGGTCAGTGGCGCGGCTTCGACGATGCGCAACTTGCCGCAGCAGCTCAGGAATTGAATTCGAGGGTTCCGAGCATCTACACGCTGCGAACCGGCGGTTGGTTGCTTTCCCAGCGGCTATCGGCGGGTACCGAGCGGGAACCGGCGCGGGAGATGATCGCTGGCGCGTTGGCGGAATACGATGCAGGCAATATGCGGGAGGCAGCACAGCTGGCGGATACCGCCATTCATACGGAATCCAAAGAACCGATCGGGGTGCGGCTCCAAGGGTTATACATTTTGGCGCGGGCGGCACAGGCAGCTGGGTACCCGGACGAAGCCAAAGCGTCCGCTAGGCATTGCCTTAACCTCGCTGCCGCCTGCGGGTTATTGAATGTGCGGTTGCAAGCTGCGGAGATTCTCGTCGAGGTGTTGTGCTCGCAGCGGGAGTTTTCCGAAGCTGCCGAGGTGGCAGACATCGCCGTCGCGGCCGTGACCAATGCCGAAAACCACACCGTTTCCGAGGTAGAGCTTTCCTTGCGGCGCGGCCTCATCAGCGCCCTAGATGCATTAGATATGGATGCCGCGGCTGCCGAGCACGCCTTGACCTTGGCGTCGCTGACTAGCAAGCCGAAGGAGAAAATAGAGGCCATTGAATCCGCCATCCGCGGGTTCAACGCCGATGGCGAATACGATCGCGGTGCCCAATTGGCGGACTGGATCGTCGACATTGCCGCCGCCGGGCTGGAGGAAGCACAAGAAACCGACGACGCGGAAGCGGCCACAGCGGCCGCCACGGAGTACGTCGAGCGGTTAAGCAATGCGGCGTGGGTGCGGGTGAGTCGACCCGGCTACGTCTCGGACGCGGTATATGAGCAGGCGGAACGCCTGTTTGAAAGTGCATTTGAAGCGAAAAAGAATTACGGTTTGCTCGGCGATGCGCACCCGCAGGGGGTGGACGCGAAGTATTGTCACGAACGCGCCCAGGCGGCCAGTGAATGCGACCGGCATGGCGAGGCCCAAAACTGGTTCGAGCAGTCCCGCGATTTGTTTATCGAAGCAGGTGACGAATTATCAGCCGCGTATTGCAGTATTGATTTGGCCACGATGTTCGTACAAATCGGTAGGATAGCGCAGGCACGGGAGGTGGCCGTTCCGGCCTGGGAGCAGATTGCAGGCACTAAAAACCAGTTTTCGATGCGATTCCGGCACGCGAAAATGTTGATGGAATTTTTAAACACGGAAGAAACCGACGATAATTAGCGCATTGCCACTCATTGTCAATTGTGGTGATAGAAACCTTTAAGGAAGAGATTTCGAGTGTCTGAGTTTAATGCTGACCCCCACGCCGCCATCCCGCCTAGCAGCAATGGTGGTTCATTCCAGGTCGATTTGGGTGGAATCGTGGAGTTGCTCAGTAAGAACCTCTACACCAGCGCCAATGTGTACGTCCGGGAATTGTTGCAAAACGGCGTGGACGCGATCACCGCCCGACGCGACATTGACCCGGAGTTCGATACTTTCGAGCGCCCCAAAATCCGGTTCATCGTCGAACCTCGGATGCTTCGGGTGATTGACAATGGCATCGGGCTGAACTACCAGCAGGCGCAGCAATTGCTGTCGACGATCGGCGGTTCCTCCAAGCGTGACGAATTCGGATTGGGGCGAAGCGATTTTCTCGGGCAATTCGGAATCGGTTTATTGTCGTGTTTCTTAGTCTCCAACGACATTGTTGTCTACTCGGCGAGCTCGGATGCGCCCGCCATCAAGTGGCATGGAAAATCCCAAGGCACCTGGACGGTGACGGAGCATGAACCCCCAATGCTCCTGCATGGCTGCGGCACGTTGGTGGAATTGCAGGCTATTCCGGGGGAACCAGACTTCGATATGTTTAGCCTGTCGCGCACCATCGAGCACTACGCGGCGTTTTTGCCAGTAGAAATCACCATCGAACGCGCGGTCAACGGCGTGTGTTCCGGCGAGGCGACCACCTTAGGTGGGCACAAGCCCGTGTGGGAAACCCCAATCGCCGCCCAGGCCACCTGGTGTCGGGACAACTTTGGGTTCGAACCGCTGGCGGCCATTCCATTGGATGTTCCGATTGCGGGGCTCCAAGGCGTTGCGTTTGTCATGTCGGAAGGGGCGCATCCGGGGCGGACCGCCAAACACCAGCTGTATTTGCGCCGGATGTTGCTGAGCAAGAAAAACACCGACATCGTGCCGGAATGGGCGTATTTTGTGCGGATCGTGGCCGACGCGGAATTTCTGCGGCCCACCGCGTCGCGGGATGCGCTGGTGGAGGATTCGCTTTTCGACGAAACCAAAGAAGCCATCGGCCACCAAATCCGCGGCTGGATCAATAGCCTTAATGAACAGGACTTTTTACGGTTTTTGAGCCTGCACATGGCCGGGCTGAAGGCGTTGGCGGTTTCGGATAAGGAAACCCGCGAATTGGTTACCAGGTGGGTGCCGTTTGAAACCAGCACCGGGCGCAAGACCCTCGACGAGTTGTTGAAATCCGGTGGCATTCGCTACTACCGCACCGATCAGAAATACCAATCCGTGGTCCCCATCGCGCGGGCGAACGAGCTGACCGTTTTGAACGCGGGTTACGCCTACGACCAGGAGATCTTGGAGCAATTGCGGTTGGATTATCCCGATCATGTGATCGTGGAAGCCAGCGTGCACGACGTGATTGGGGTCATGGGTGTTTTGGGGCCAGACCAAGAAGCTAGCTTCTTGCCGTTGATGCGCATCGCCCAAGAGGCACTCGTGGGCCAAGACGTCTCGGTTATCGTTCGGGATTTCCAGCCCAGTACCGTTCCGGTTTTGTTCCTGCCAGCTGAGGAGGCCGACTACAGTTCGATTGAGAAGGCCGCCCGCGAGGCGGAAGGCGAAAGCTCATTGAGCGGATTGCTCGACAGCATGGATTCCATCATGCCGTTGCATGTGGTGGACAATACCGCGCAGGTGGTCTTCAACGTTCAATCGCCCCTGGTGCATCAATTGCTCGCGGCCGTTGGGATGGGCAATGACGTGCTCACTCAGGCGATCCGAGGGCTGTATGTCCAGTCGTTATTGGCTGGCCACCATGCAATGAATATCCAAGCACGAACCTGGGCGTCGGAAATGTATTCCACCCTGATCAGCAAATTACTGTAACGGGGGAAGCATGGATTATTCCGATACCGAGTTGGAGCAACTCATGGAAACCGCATGGGCGACAGACGATCCCGTGGAACGCGCAACATTATGGGAACACGCCAGCATGTGCGCTCGGTCCGACGACAACACCGATGACCTGGCAGTGTGCCTATCAGAACTGGTGGAACTATACATCGCCGACCGTCATACGCAGTTAGCCATTGGGTGCTTCGACGAACTGGTTGAGCTTTATCTCAACCAGGATGTGGAACAGCGCGTGTACTTCGCCCGAGTTATCTGCCGAAATTTCAAACACATTATCCACGGTCAGTTAGATAATCCCGACGTCTCGGTGGCGAAACTGCATATCCTGTTGGAACGCTACCGCCACATGCTAGAGCGTAGCTCTAACACCCTGTCGGACTATTACCTTCGGACATACTACGTGCGCCACTGCATTGGCGATTACGACGGCGCACTGGTGGCTTTTGAACAGTGGCGATCAAGCCAACCAGACGAGCAATTTGGGGAATGCCCCTGTTCGGCGCCGACGATTGAAGCGGAAATCCTTCATCAATTAGGTGGGGCCGATAATGCCCGCGAGGTTGGGGAGGCCGCGCTGGAAGAAAACACCAGCCGTTGCCGGGCCCACCGACGCGATTTAGAAATGACGCTGCTACCGGCATGGATTCGGTCGGGCCAACCCGATAAAGTGCGGCGAGCCCGGCGGATTCATCGCAAAGCACTCGTGCGCACGCTCAAAAGCGGAGCCACCCCACGCAGGTTCGCGCAGCATTTCGAGTACTACGCCTTGCTTATCGACGCCGGACTGTCCGCAAAACCCCGGTGCGGCCTGTGGCTGCTACCAATCATGTTGGAAGAACTTTCGGCCAACGCCTCCCAATATGAACTGATGCTGGGCTTAGCCGCCGCCGCCGGTTATCTGCATCGGGTCCCGCAACAAAACCGGAAACTGAAGTTTTCCCTCTCCGCCAATGCCTTGCCCCGGATTTTCACCCCAGCTCTGATCCAGCCCACGGTCGCCGAGGCCGCCAAGTGGTGTGCCTGCAACGCGTTGAATATTGCCAAACAATACGACCACCGACCCGGCTTGGTGCGGCCCCATACGGTCGCGGATTTACGTGATCGGATTTTTCCGCGTCCCGCATAACCCGACGATAGCGGCGAAAAAGTGAATCAAATTAGTGAAAAACACATGAATTTTGCGTGGTTTTCTGATAGCGGACTCACGGGGTATTAACATAAAGGTACATACCAAATAAGTGACTGGTGTCACTAATTTGCTGTACTGGCCCCCGCATAGGAAGAACATCCGTTTATGTCACAAACCTCACAGCTTCCAACCTTTAACAAGGTTCTTGTCGCAAACCGCGGCGAAATCGCAGTGCGTGCCTTCCGCGCCGCATACGAAATTGGAGCTAAAACGGTCGCGGTATACCCCACCGAAGACCGAAATTCATTGCACCGATCCATCGCCAATGAATCCTGCCGAATCGGTACAGAAGGCTCGCCCGTCAAAGCCTATCTTGATATCGACGAAATCCTAGCCGCAGCCGAAAAAACCGGCGCCGACGCGGTTTATCCTGGTTATGGCTTCCTCTCCGAAAACGCCCAACTCGCACGCGAATGCGCCGAGAACGGAATCGTCTTCATCGGGCCGACCCCGGATGTGCTGGAACTAACCGGAGATAAGGCAGCAGCGGTGGCCGCAGCGCGGCGCGCCGGGTTGCCTACCCTTGATGAATCCGAGGCCAGCGACGACATTGAGGTTTTGCGCGCCCAGGCCGAAGGCCAAACCTTCCCGTTGTTTGTGAAAGCGGTCGCCGGTGGTGGTGGGCGCGGCATGCGGTTTATCCCCAGCATTGAGGAATTGCCGCAGCTAGCTGCGGAGGCCTCCCGGGAAGCGCTCAGCGCTTTCGGCGACGCCCGCGTCTACCTTGAGCGCGCGGTGATTAACCCGCAGCATATTGAGGTCCAGATCTTAGGCGACCACACCGGCGACGTCATCCACCTATACGAGCGCGACTGCTCGGTGCAGCGGCGCCACCAAAAGGTCGTGGAAATCGCACCGGCTCAACACATTGACGCCGACCTTAGGGAACGCATCTGTAGCGATGCGGTGAATTTCTGCAAAGAAATCGGCTACACTGGCGCAGGCACCGTGGAATTCCTCGTGGATGAAGCCGGAAACCACGTCTTTATTGAAATGAACCCCCGCATACAGGTCGAACACACGGTTACCGAAGAAGTAACCGGGGTGGACTTGGTTAAAGCACAAATGCGGATCGCGGCGGGTGCGACCTTGAAGGAACTTGGGTTTAGCCAAGAGAACATCCACACCGAGGGCGCGGCACTCCAATGCCGCATCACCACCGAGGACCCTGCCAATGGCTTCCGGCCGGACACGGGTTTCATCACCGCTTACCGCAGCCCCGGCGGTGCGGGCGTGCGTCTGGATGGTGCCGCCCAACTGGGTGGGGAAATCACCGCCCACTTCGATTCCATGTTGGTGAAACTCACCTGCCGTGGCGCGGATTTCGCCGGTGCGGTTGCCCGTGCCCAGCGTGCGCTCGCGGAATTCACCATTTCCGGGGTGGCGACCAACGTCGGCTTCCTGCGGGCATTGCTGCGTGAACCAGACTTCCTGGATACCCGCATCGCCACCTCGTTCATCAGCGATCATCCGTGGCTGCTGTCCGCCCCGCCCGCCGACGATGAGCCGGGCCGGATCTTGGACTACCTCGCCGATGTCACTGTCAACCGGCCGCATGGGCTGCCGCCTGCGGTAGGGGCCGCCGTCGAAAAGCTCCCACCGCTAGGCACGCTGCGGCGCGGATCGCGGGATCTACTGCGCGACCTCGGGCCAAAGAAATTCGCGGAACACCTCAAGAATCAACGCGCGTTGGCCATCACCGACACCACGTTCCGGGACGCCCACCAGTCGCTTTTGGCAACCCGGGTGCGCTCCGCCGCGCTTGTCGACGCCGCCCGGCACGTCGCCCACCTGACCCCAGAGCTTTTATCTGTTGAAGCGTGGGGCGGGGCAACCTACGACGTTGCCATGCGCTTTTTGCACGAGGACCCCTGGGAGCGGCTGGACAACCTGCGCCAGGCGATGCCCAATATCAACATCCAAATGCTGCTGCGGGGTCGCAATACCGTCGGTTACACCCCGTATCCAGATTCCGTGTGCCGGGCATTCGTCGACGAAGCGGCCCGCACCGGCATCGATATTTTCCGCATTTTCGACGCGCTTAACGACGTCTCCCAGATGCGGCCTGCCATCGAAGCGGTCCTTGAGACCAATACCGCGGTGGCCGAAGTGGCAATGGCGTATTCCGGCAATCTGGTCGACCCCGGCGAAAAGCTCTACACGCTCGACTACTACCTGAAACTAGCCGAGGAGATCGTCAACTCCGGGGCGCATATCCTCGCCATCAAAGACATGGCCGGACTCATGCGGCCAGCGGCCGCGACGAAGCTGGTCACCGCGCTGCGCAAAGAATTCGACCTGCCGATCCACGTGCACACCCACGACACCGCCGGTGGGCAGCTGGCCACCTACCTAGCGGCTGCCCAGGCGGGGGCGGATGCGGTCGATGGCGCATCGGCACCGCTGTCCGGCACCACCAGCCAACCCTCCTTGTCCGCCATTGTCGCGGCGTTCGCCAATACGCCACGGGACACCGGCATTCCGTTGTCGGCCGTCACCGACATGGAACCGTATTGGGAAGCTGTGCGCCAGATGTACGCCCCATTTGAAACCGGAACGCCAGGACCGACCGGCCGGGTGTATCGCCACGAAATCCCCGGCGGCCAGCTGTCGAACCTGCGGGCCCAGGCGGTGGCGCTGGGGCTTGCCAACCGCTTCGAACTAATCGAGGAATACTACGCCGCCGTCAACGACATGTTGGGTCGCCCCACCAAGGTCACCCCGTCCTCCAAAGTTGTCGGCGACCTCGCGCTCTACCTGGTTGGCGCTGGCGTCAAACCAGAAGATTTCGCCGCCGACCCGCAAAAGTACGACATTCCGGATTCCGTCATCGCCTTCCTCAACGGTGAACTCGGCACCCCACCAGGCGGCTGGCCGGAACCACTGCGGGCTAAAGCGCTGGAGGGGCGAAGCGTCCAGCCAGCGGCCAGCGAGGTGCCGGAATCTGAGGCGGAGGCCTTGGCATCTTCCGATGCCGCGACCCGGCGGGGCGCACTGAACCGGCTTCTGTTTGCCAAGCCTGCGGCTGAATTTGCCGAGCACCGACGTCGGTTCGGCGACACCTCGGTGCTCACCGACCGGGAATTCTTCTACGGTCTGGTGGAAGGAAAAGAAACCGTCATCGACCTTAGCGATAACACCCACATGCTGGTTCGACTCGACGCGCTTTCCGAACCGGATGAAAAAGGCATGCGCACCATCGTGTGCAATGTTAACGGCCAGATTCGGCCGATGCGGGTGCGGGACCGGTCTGTTGAATCCATCGTGGCGACGGCGGAGAAAGCCGACCCGAATAACTCCGGGCATGTTGCCGCACCGTTCGCGGGTGTGGTTACGGTTACCGTCGCGGTCGGCGATACCGTGGAAGAAGGCCAGGCAGTGGCTGTTATCGAGGCGATGAAGATGGAAGCAACCATCACCACCCCGATCTCCGGCACCGTCAGCCGAGTGGTGCTAAGCCAGGCCACCAAGGTCGAAGGCGGCGACCTGCTGCTCGTGGTGGAATAACCACCCTTTAACAAAAACCGGCGCTGGGTTTTACCAACTCCGCGCCGGTTTTTATTGCCCAAGCGCTAGCCCTGTCGGTCACCATTGTGGGCAGTATCATGCGTGGCGTGTTGGCCTGGAGCTTTGGCGATTGTGGGCGGGGCTTTTTCTGCGTGATTTTTCTTGAGCTTAGGTTTCACGGCTGCGCCGCACAGTGACCGTGAACTTGGGTGGCCATGACCCAACTCGACGTATTCGTCTCCAACGCCACGAAATCAAATACCACACCGCGTAAAGGTCGAGTTGCCTTTGAAAATCTGCGCCCAATGCCCGTCTAGCTGCAAATTTTTCTGCTTAATCCCACAACATCCGCAGGAATGTGTCGTAAGTCAGGCCGGTTTTTCTTTTTGCTCAAGTGTCAGTAGACGGATGTTCTCTGGCTTGCTGATGGGGATGGCAAAGGCGAGGCCCTCATTGGCTGCGATAACGTGGTCTTGTGTCACCATCGCGTAAGTGATGGGGTTGATGACGGGGGATGCGAACAACCATTGCACCTCGTCATCTCGGTCGGCGAAATATACAACACCATCGCTTCCCCACGACCCCTCCCCGCAATAAACCGTTCCCTGATAAGACTCTAGCTGTGGTGTCGCCCAGTAATGAGCCACCCAATCGGTGACGTCCATGGCATCAATGGTTGTGGTTTTTGTGAGGGTTAATTGATTGTGGTGGAGATCATCCGCGAAAACATAGACGGTGCCATCGGCTACATACAGTGCGGTTGCGATGGGAAATTTCTCTTCCGCCACCAGCTGGTTCAGAATTGCCATCGCTGCTGATCGTAACAGATGGTGCGTGTGGAGAAGCGAGAAACCAGCACCGCCATTATGGATTGCGAAGCTAAAAATAGGGAAGAAATATGGACGACATCTAGCGGTTGTGAATGTATTTATTCCCATATGGTTGATTTTGCTACTTGCTAGATGTCGTTATGCAAAATTTCTTATATGTTGTGAGGTTGCATCTCAAGCGATTGTCGTTCGGCCGCCACACCTAAAAGCAGCTACGTTTCCAGTTCGTTGGCTAGCCCGGTGATGATGAACTCCAGCTTCTTGTCCAAAAAACCGCGATCGGCCCATCCTTCATCTGGTTGAAATACAGCGTCGTCGCTGGTGTGGGCGAAGATCGTATCCAATTCGCGCTGACCGGAATCGTTGATATTGCGCATGGCGGAGATCCCGATGTGGGTGGTAATGACAGTGTCGCCGATGAAATCAATGGCGAAGGCCGCACTCTCCTGGGGCAACCCGGCTGCGGTGAGAAACTCAACGAAACGCTTGAAATAGTCCTCCATGTGGATGACGGCGCTGGGGTGCTGCAGGATCGTCAGCGACAATCCGGGGTAACGCTCATACGTCGCCCAGCAACGGTCCGCCCACAGAAGCAAGGCTTCCTGCCAGGATAAATCAGGATCGAAGGTGGTGGCGATCTCCGCCGCAGCACGACTTAAGCACGCGTGAACCAGTTCGTCGCGGCTGTCAAAGATTCGATACACCGCCGACGTTGCCACGGAAAGTTGCTGGGCAACCTGGGCGAGGGTGAAATCCGCGATGCCCACGGCAAATGCCGCGTCGACAACGTCGGCTTTACTGAACTTTGGTTTGGGGCCGGTTTTCCGGCCGCCGCGTGCTGCAATCATAGTCATTAGGTTAATTGCCACCCTTGTGCTTGAGCACGTTTATCCCAAAAGGCGCGGTAGGTACCGTTGCGGTTAAAGAGCTCGTCGTGGGTACCGATGTCCTCCAGACTGCCGTCGGCGCGTAGCGAAATGATGCGATCCGCCTTCCGGATGGTGTCGAGTTTATGCGCGATGACCAAGACGGTTGCGGTTTCCCGCAGCTTTTCGACGGCTGCGACGACGTTTGCCTCATTCTCCGGGTCAAGCGCGCTGGTGGCTTCGTCGAAAAGCACAATCGGCGCGTTCTTGAGTAACGCCCGCGCAATAGCAACCCGCTGACGTTCCCCACCGCTTAAGGCGCTGCCGCCTTCGCCGACCGGTGTGTGCCACCCGTGCGGAAGCCGGGCGACGATTTCGGTCACACCTGCTAGCTGGGCGGCCGCGGTAATCTCCGCCTCGGAGGCGTCCGGGCGGCCGATGCGGATATTCTCGATGAGGGTGTCGTCGAAAAGGTACACATCCTGGAAGACCATGGATAATTGGTTCATCAGATCCGCCATCTTCAGGTCGCGCACATCCACCCCGCCTACTTTGACCGCGCCGGAATCGACCTCGTAGAACCGGCTCACAAGGCGCGCCACCGTGGTCTTCCCGCAGCCCGAAGGTCCCACGAGAGCCACCATGCTGCGCGGAGAAACGTCGAAACTCACGTTCCTGATAACCGGCTTGTCAGGGGCATAACCAAAGCTAACGTTGGAAAACTCGATGGCACCGGGGTTGGTATAGGGCTTGGAATCCTCCGGTTCCGGCAATGGTTGTGCCGTGAGGACTTCATCGATGGATTCCAAATACGGACGCCTGGTTTCCAATCCCACCGATGCTTCGGTGAGAAACATCAGCACCTGGGCGTACCGCAACGCCAAACCGATATAGGCTATGGCCACAATCGGCTCAATGGCGCCTGTCACCGCAAGCTGCGCTGCGACGACGATGAGCGAAATCACCACCAACTGGGTCATCGTGCCGCCGACCATATTCGCAGCCAGTTCAAACCACAACTCCGTTTTCTTCGCTTTTCGCCACTGCGCGTTCGCCGACAGCAGCGGCGGGTAGCTGGTGCTTTGGCCACAGGAACGAAGAGCGGCCTGGCAATGGGTGAACTCCACCACCCGATTACTCAGCTCCAATTCCGTGGGCTCCGAGATCCGCTTACCCTTCCGGCTCAGCGAAGCCGAGATAGACAACAAAACCAAGTACAGCGGAGTCGAAATCGCGAGAATGAGGCCGAGCCGATAATCCCAGATCACGCTCAAGACCAAAATGGTGATGCTAAATGCAATGCGGCTTAGCAGTGGGGCGAAAAGGTGGGCTATCAATTCCGCGGCAACCATTAACTCCGCCGACACCATTCGAGACAGCTGACCCGCGACCGGGCGGTGGAACCAGCCGAGCGGCAAACTGGCAACCTGATCGCCGATCTTTCGGTGGATATTTTGAATCAAATCCATCCCGGTGGCGTAGCCCTGGCGGGTATAAAAGTAGCCGAAGATGCCGGTGAAAACCGCCACCGCGATGCAGGCGAACACCCAACCTGAAATCCCCAACCCCCACACCGGTTCGTCGGTTGCCAAGGCGGTGATGGCCGGGATCAGGAGGAATAGCGAAATGGCCTCAGCAATTCCCATCACCATGCTCATCCAGATAGCGGTAGTGACCAGCGCTGGCCGGGCCAGCATATTGCGGCACATAGGAAGAAGCGAAAACAAAAGTGGTTTCATGATGATTAGTCCTTATCCGAGCGAACAAGACCACAGTGACCGCCGGTCACGTGAGATCGGGAAGCCATGAGCTGTTGGTATAGCGGTTGATCCGTAAGGTCTTCGTGGCGGCCCGCCGCAATCACCCTGCCGGTGTCAAGAATGACGATCTGATCCACGCCCAGGATTGATTCGGGCCGGTGGGCGATAACCAACACCGTGCGGCCGGAAACCAAAGTTGATAATGCGGCTTGGATCTCCGCCTCCGACTCGGGATCCGCGAATGCGGTCGCCTCATCCAAGATCAGCACTGGGGCGTCGATAAGCAATGCCCGCGCGATGGCCACCCGCTGGGCTTGCCCGCCGGAAAAATTCGTCTCCGCCCCAACGATCGTGTCGAAACCGTTTGGCAGCTTTTCAATGACATCCAGAATATGTGCGGCCCGAGCAGCTTCGATGATCTCCGCTTCGGTGGCATCTGGTTTGCCAAGCGCGATATTATCCCGCACAGAAGTGGCGGTGAGCTGGGGGTTTTGTAGAACGAACGCAACCGTTTGATAGAGCTGGCGCGCCGGGAATGTACGAATATCGACCCCGCCCACAGTGATCGTTCCGGAATCGGGGTCGTTAAACCGCGCTAATAGCATCGCCAGCGTGGATTTACCGGAACCCGATGGGCCGACCAATGCGGTCACCGTGTTTTCCCGCAGCGTCATGCTTACGCCATCAGCGGCGCGCGTTTCACCGTAGGAGAAGCTCACATTATCGAAGACAACTTCGTGGCCGTTGGGGTGTACCAGTTCATCGCCGTATTCCAGCGCCGGGGTTTTGAGCGCCGCGGTCACCCGTAACGCGGCGGCCCCCGCCACCTGGTAAGACCACACCATGCCGGTGAGAACCTCAATGGAGGACGGGACCATGAGCCCGATCAGCGTGGTCGCGAGTACTTCGATGGGGCTGACCCACCCAGCGGCGACCATCAACGCACCGCCGCCGATATTGATGGCAAGGAGGACGGGAATAGAGATAGCCGCATTCGCCATGGCCGAGCCACGCAACAGGGGAGTCACCCACGCTTCATAGAACCTGCTGAAATCGTCGGCGGCGTCCTGGTAGCGGCGGTGGGACTTACCGACGGTTCCGAATGCCTTGACCACCGAGATGCCCGTGAAGAATTCCACCATTGTGGCAGAAACTCGCGCTAGGTGGGCGTCCATGTGTGCGGTTTTTTCACCCATGCCCTGCATCATCCATACGGTTGCCGCGCCGTACAGCGGCAACGCCGCTATAGTCAACAACCCAAGCCGCCAATCGACGGTAAAAGCGTAGGCGACCAGCGCGATCGGGGTGACGATCGCTTGGGTGACGTCTACTGGCTGGTGGGCGATAAGCGTGTGAATCTGTGTGATGTCATCGTGTAATGCTTTGCGAATCTTGCCTGCATTTGTTGTGCTAAACCACCCCAGCGGTGCCTGTGCCAAGCGGGAAATGGTGAGTTCTCGGATGATGGCCGCGATTTTAATATCGGCGAAGTGGGTAACCCCTAAAGCCACGCCAACGACGAAAAGCCGCAGGCAAAACGTATTGATGAGGAGAAAAATAGCGCGCCACACTGCTGCGGAATCGATGGGGCTATCGGTGAGATACGCGGAATAGAGAAGATCGCCCACTTGCACCAACGCCACATAGGGGGCGATGGCGAGGATGCCTGCTATCACCGCTAAGAATTGCCCCACAAGCAATCGGCCACGCACCGGTTGTAAGAGCTCATTGAGAGCCTTCTTTCCCGCAACTCGGGGATCCTGCTGCGGCGGGGACATTTCGCTGGGGGCAGTTGTAACTTGAGTTGCTGGACCGTCGGAAGCCATATCGTCTCCTTCGCTCATTTGGCCGGAATGTGCGTCCTAGCTGCATCTCCCGGTGCCACCTTGTGTTTTGCCTACTAAATGACCTAATGGCCGCGACGAAGCGGGGTGTCTGTGGCCGCTTCGTGTGCCGGAACATGGTGAGTGCCGGGCCTTTTTCCGTATTGATTATATTAGGATTGGGTAACTTAATGATGAACTAAGTTTAGTATTAGTAGGGTTCGGGGGAGTGGTCAAGGGGTTCGGTCGAAAATCTGGGAATGGTGTCCGGTTGTGCGTGGCGGTTGAGGCGCTGTCGTGCCTTTGTTGGCTGGAAAAACGATGGGGGCGGCAATGGGGGTGGGAACGCTGAAAAAATAGTAATAAAAGATTGTGTACTTGGCGTGTCGACGGCTGGTGGCGCGGTGGGGCGGAATGGGTTTGGTGGCGCACGTACTTCGATGGTTAACGTTGGGTAATATTTATCGACAGGGTCGAGCAGGGGGCTTTATGCAACGGTTATGCAAAGTCAATGCAATTAAAAATCTTTGTCGTTTATAAGTTTTGGGTTATCGCGAATCGGATTTCGTCATCTGATGTCTGCCGTGGGTGCTAACGTTTTGCGCAGGCAGTCTCCGCCGTACATTTTTTCAGCAGCGTGAAAGGTGACCAGTGGCTCTCCCGTGGATAGACATTATCGAGTGTGTTGACCCAGACCCCCAATTGGTGATGTGGCAATGGCCGCCACATCAGGGTCAAATTAAAAAAGGTGCGCAAGTTATCGTCCGGGAGAATCAGGCAGCACTGATTCTGTCCCACGGCGTAGCGAGTGAAGTCTACGGCCCTGGTCGGCACACCCTTCCCAGCGAAAACGTCCCGATCTTAGACCAGCTTAAAGGCTGGAAATACGGCTTCGCCTCACCAAACGTCTACGACGTGTTCTACATGGTCACACGTCAATTCGTCGACCTCAAGTGGGGTACCCCAGCGCCGGTGATGATGGCCGATCCGAAGTTCGGACAGGTTCGGGTCCGCGCATTCGGCTCCTATAACGTCCGCATCAGCGACCCGGCGAAGTTCTTCCGGGAGTACGCCGGTTCCTTCCCGGTGCTGTGCGTGCGCGACATTGAGGTGCAATTGCGCGACTATATTGCCGCCAAGTTCGGCGAGATCATGGCAACCTCTGGCATTAGTGTCATGGACTTTGCTGCGAACCTGAGCTCGGTCAACGCCCGGCTACAGCCAGTAATCGCGCCGTACTTTGAGGATCTTGGTGTCTCGGTAACCCAATTCTCCATCGTCTCGGTCACATTGCCAGACGAGGTTAACGAGTACTACGACAAGGTCACCGGTATGAACATGATCGGCGACATGGACAAGTTCCAGCGGTTCAATACCGCGCTTGCAACCGCCGATGCCCGCAATACCGTAGGCGCCGGTGCCCAAGAAGGTATCGCGATGGGGCTTTTGGTTGGGGAAATGAACACCCAGGCGGCACAGGCACAAGCACAAGCGCAATCACAATTGGCGCAGTTGCAGGCCCAGCAGGCAATGCAGGCTATGCAGCAGCAACAGCCACCAGCTCAGCAACCACCGGCTTACCAGCCTGCGGCAGCGGTAGATCCGATGGAGAAACTCGCCAAACTGAAAAAGATGTTTGAAGCGGATCTCATCACCGAGCAAGAGTATGCCGCTAAACGCGCTGCCATCCTAGAGGAGCTTTAAGCAATGGCAAGCTCATTCGCGGAACGGCTGCGTAAGAAATCGCAGGAATCGAAGAAATCTTCAGTCGAGTTTGAAAAAGAAACCGCAGGTGCCAAAGCGCGAATCTGCCCAGGTTGTGGTGCCGGGCGCGCGCTGGATCATGGTGTCAAAGAGTGCCGCTACTGTGGATATGTATTCATTACAGCTGACATCTAATCTGCGACGGCTTTCATTATTCAAGGAGCTTTCATGACCAATGAACTACAAGAGATTCTCGCCCTGCGGGATCGTCTCGATGTGTTCCTACCCAAGCTGAAGCAACGCTGCCAAGAATTCGGTGAGGATTCTAAAAAAGAAGCTGCAGAGATGCGGGCGGATCAATCCGACGAGGGTAAACAGTCTTTCGGGGTATTTACCGCCGCCGTGATTCGGCAAATCATGGCCGTGGGCACTAAAGCGGAACGCACCTTTGCGCAGCATTTCGAGAAGTTCGAAGACACCGACAACGATGCAGTCGATGCTGAGTACAAGCGAAGCGAGCAGCGCGTCGACGCGTTTTTGACGTGGTTGGAAACCTACACGGATCACCTTTTCGACGACGGCTGCGGCGACGAAGCCGAGCAGATGTACCAGCAAGCATTGCGGGACTACGAACAGCTGAAAAACAGCTTCACCTGTTCCCAATGTGGCGCGCCGGTTCCCGTGGACAAGATGTACTACACATCGCAGTACCTCACCTGCTTAGGGTGCGAAACCCAAACGACGTTCACCCCGACCGAAGCGATGCAGTCATTGCCGCGGCTGGCGGAGGACCTGGCGGATTCCCGCACCAAGCACCTTGAAAAGGAGCTTGATGATCTCGTGCTCAAGCACAACCTGTACCACGGCGAAATACTGGTTCGCCACGTCAACTACTTGCTGGCGCAGTACCGCGTGATGCACGAAATCCTGCCGGAATACGCGGAACAAAAGCGCCACCAGTTCATCACCAGCGCGGTGGTGGAAGCGACACAAAAG
Organism: Corynebacterium sp.; assembly: GCF_030532965.1. Lineage (GTDB taxonomy): Bacteria > Actinomycetota > Actinomycetes > Mycobacteriales > Mycobacteriaceae > Corynebacterium. The sequence goes on along the minus strand of NZ_JAUNKC010000003.1, from coordinate 156,438 downwards.
GCCCACACGGATCTCGAACCAGCGGGAACCTTGATCCCGGACGTGAGCTACGTCAATGTGATCGGCGGTTTCGGCGATGGCCTTATCCTGCTGCGTCAGGACAACGACACCCTGATTGCTGCGCTCCTGGAGGACATTGTTCGTGCGTTGGCCCGCCCTGGTGACGGATTGGCTGAGGCAGTGCTGGCCAATACCTACAACAATGAGGTGTGGGAACAATACGCTGCCATTGCTCAGCAAAGCCCGCAACGCGAAAGCTATAACGGCCTTTAAAAACCGCAGTCACTCGTTCGATGCGGGTGGCTGCCATAACGTTGAACTCATAAATTAAGGATATTTTCCATGCTTGAAAAACTTCTTGCCCTACTTGGCATCAACAAGACCCCAACGGTCAACCAGAACTCCACCCCCGAGGAAATTGAGAAGGTCTTCCAACAGCGCAGCGCGCATCGGGTGGAGGAACTCAATGAGGCAATGGCTGATGAGGACACCCCGGTGGGGCACATCGCCAGCCTTATTCTTAACATAGAAATGATCCGTTACCGGGTCCTGCATGAGGCAAATCCACAGGAAACCGAGGCGCGGCGTAATGAGCTCGCTAAGGAAATCGTGCAGAAAATACGCAAGGCGCCGCGCACCACCTTGGAGCCAGCTGGTACCTACGAGCCTGATGTAACGTATGTCAACATCATGGGTAACATGGGTGACGGTTTAATCATCTTGAAGAAAGAACGCGACAAAGTAATGGTTCCGCTTTTGGAAGAGCTGGTTCGCGAGTTCGCGCGCCCAGGCGATGGGTTAGCCGCCGCCATTCTTAACGGCACCTACGATGAGGATTTGTGGGAAGAATACGCCGATAAGGCACAGGACAGCCCAGATTTCTAAAACCTTATCGTCATAGAAAAGGCATTACAGAATGTTTGACAAACTTCTTGGCATGTTCGGAAAGAAGCCAAGCGACGCTACCGCGATGGTGCAAAACGTCGCGGCCAAGGCTGGCATCAGCAACTATTCCGAAGAAGAAATTGACCGGATCGTCGCGCAGCGCTGCGAAGAGCGGGCCCAAGAGTTGCAAGAAATGATCGACAGTGGCGAGGGGTTCCACGTGGGACACCTGGCGATTGCGGTCGTTAACCTTGAGATGAAGAAACTGCGGCATACGTTCGAGCTATCGCCGGAGTTGGCTTCTGCACGGTTTAACCAGATTGTTCAGGACGCGGTGGCGAAGTACCGCACAGCGCCGCATACGGTGCTCGAACCTGCTGGTACCAACATGGCGGACGTGACGTACGTCAACATCATGGGAAGCTTCGGTGACGGTCTGATCCAATTGCGGCGTGAGGGGCCGAAAATTATCGCCGACGCGTTGACGGAAATCGTGCGGCAAGTTGGTCGCCCAAACGATCCGTTGGCTGCGGCGATCATCGATGGCACCTACAACGATGCCTTGTGGGAGCGGCATGCCGAGATCGCCCAGAGCCAGCCGGAGGATGAGTCCGCAGGCTTCGACGAGAACATGGTTTTCACTGGCCAGGAAGCGGAATTCCAGGCTTATACTCAAATGTTTGCCAGCGTTGATACCTCCGCGCCGGAATTGCAGCCGATCGCGGGTATTACGCTGCACGACTATGTTGCGGCTTCTGCTCTCATGCACGGCGGCACCTCGGCTAACACCATCGCGGAACGCTTAGGCGTGGAACGTCCCCAGTGGGATGAGGCGGCTGCTGGCTGGTTGCAGCGCATCACCGATTACCCCATGTCGGTGGGCATGCAGTACACCACGTTGATGCACGAGCCGCACCCAGTTCTCTCCGGTGACGGTGCCGGCGGCACGACATCTGGTTCGAATGCCGAGAAGCTGAATTCCGATCGGGATTTCTTCTGCGAGGTATATGCCGCGATGCTCGCCGTTGGTGAATTTGGCGAAGATGCGGACGGCTACGTTCAAGAGCACTACGGCGTGACCATGGCGGAGGCTAGCGCCGCTGGTACTCGCTGGATGTCCGATCCGCGCCACATGACCCAGGTCATGTCGATTGTGCAGCGCCGTCAGGAAGAAATCACGGAAGATCTGCGCAAGGAGTTCGGCGGCGGCATCGCCGACGACATTGAGTTCTAAAAGCACCGACAGGTGTCCTAAGGAAGGAGGATTCCGCATAGGGGTTCTCCTTTGTGCTTGTCGACGCCCCACCGTCGCAGGTAACAGCTCGTGGTAGCGGGCTGGGCGGGGTGGCGTCGATAAGCACGAAAGGTACCGGATGGGAATCGAACAATACTGTGTAGCTTTGGTCGACGCGGTGCACCGCCCGAGCTTGGTAGACGACATTTGGTCTGGTGGCGCACCAGAACATGCCGCAGCCAGCGTCACCGAACCGGCCATCGCCGATGTTCTGGCGAAAGCTACCCAGCTTAGCGAGAATCAACAGTGGGCCGAACTCTGCAGTATTGCCGAAAAGTTCTTAGCCGATGCGCCACAGCTGGCCGAGCTTACTTCGCTGAAACTGTTGTACGCCCGCGCCCTCGTGCATACCGGGCGAAGCGAGGAGGCCGGGATTACAAGCTGCGGCTGCGGCGGTAAACAGTGGCGCCGACGATGTCGTCTTTGCGGCGTTGGCTTTTGCCCAGGAATGCTTCCAGCACTACGACGACGCTGCTGCTTTCGGCTGCGCCCGGTACTACGTCGACCGCGCGGTGGTGCGGCTGCATCAAGCCCCGTCGGACCCGTCGGCGTTGGAGTTTATGGCTACCGGGTTGCGGAATCTGGCTTATGCACTCCAGGAATGCGCCGAGGACCGGATGCATCCTGGGGACGTGCCAGCGATCCTGACACTCTGGGAATGGCTTTTATGGGTTGAGCTGCGCCGCCATGAATTTTCTGGCCAGCGGTTTCCCGATATGGTCACCGATTGTGTAACCGCCCAAGCGTATTGCATGAGTTGTCTTTTGCAATATCAGTTGGCGGCTCACTTATATGTCACGGCGGCGGAATTGCACATCGAATTCGGTGATATTCCAGGAGCGATTTCCGTTTATTCCCAGTACATCGAAGCTATGGGGGAATGGCCTAAGCGCTACGATCGCCGCGTTCAGTACCAAGAAATATGCATGAAACTGTGGGAAGACCTGCGCTAACTGGTCAATAATGCATCAACGTAGCTGGTCGTGGCCAACAACACCCCGGGCCCGTTCCGGCATGGCGTATTTATGCGATACCGCCTATGACAATCAGTCCTGGGGCTACACTTGAGATAACGCCGAACAGCCACCTAAAAGGAGCAAATCACATGTCGCGCATTCGGTTTGAATTGACCGAGGACACCACCACCAATAATTTCGGGGAAACGCTCTATCGGATACGCGCGACCGAGGACATACCGGCGCGGTTCGTCGCTGCGGGCGACCTCGGCGGTTGGGTCAGCAGCACCCACACCGAGTCCGGGAAACCGCGCATTGGTAAAAACGCCTGGGTGGAAGGTGATGCTGAGGTTTTCGGTCAAGCGCGGGTGACTGGGCATGCCCGGGTGAGTGACCGCGCCCAGATTTACGGCACCGCCAGGGTCAAGGGCCGCGCCCGGGTGCAGGACGACGCCCAGGTCAAAGACGATGCCACGGTGAAGGGCAGCTGTCTAGTGCAAGGGGAGGCGCGGATCGGGGACAGCGCCACTGTTAAAGGTTCGGCCCAGGTGCTCGGCGTGGTCGAAGGTAACGCCACGGTGAGTGGCCGGGCGGTTATTTCGTCTGGCACCATCAACGACCACGCAGTGGTTACCGGTGCCGCTACCGTGAGCCGTTCCTATGTCACTGGCTCCGCCAAAGTTTCGGGAAACGCGGTGGTAGGCGCCGATAGTTTGATTTCCGAGGACGCGGTTATTGCTGGTCAAGCGAAAATTCGCTTTTCGACGATCGGAGGTACCGCCCACATCACCGCAGCGGTGCCCACCCATGCGACGGTGACCGGGAACGCAGAGATCACCAGTTCGTGGCATTGCTTCAGCTTCGGTCCGATTGGGCACACCGATAACCTCGCCACGGTGTATCGCTGCGTTGGCGATGAGATCGCGGTCGAATGCGATACCGAAGTTACCGAGGAATACCAGCCGGTTATTGATGTCGCCACCGAGCAGATTCGTCGACAAGCGGAACCGGTGGCGGACTTGTGCTTTGAATTGACCGACGAAACCAAAGAACTTGCTGATGGCACGACCGTATTCCGGATTCGGGCGACCAAAGATCTGGAAGAGCTAGGAGTTACGGTCGGCGATCTGGGCGGCTGGGTCAGCTCTCTTTTTACCGACAGCGGGCGGCCGCGCCTTACTAACGCCTGGGTAGCCGACGAAGCTATCCTGCGCGATAATGCTTTATTGGCGGATCAGGCGATCGTGGAGCACTACGCGGTGGTCAAGGATAATGCGCAGGTGACGGGCTCCAGCGTGATTAGTGGACGAGTCACACTGGCCGGGGACACGACGGTTGCCGCAATCTGCCATATCGGCGGTGACGGCGAATTGCGTGGTCGATCCTGCGTGCATCCGGTGGTGCACATCAATATTTCGGACATCATTGCCGACGCAGATTTTTATGACTCCAGCGACTACGCCTTTTTCGGCCCGCTTGACGACGGCCGCCTGGTCACGGTGGCGAAGCTGCGCGACCGCGGTTCGCTCATCACCGTGACCGAAGCAGAAACCGGAAAACACCACAGCACCACCGGGGCGAAGTTTTTAAAGAGCAATCAGCCTGATGTAGGCGATCTGCGCGCGGAGGTCATTGAACTCCTCCGCGAGTGGGAATTGGCCCGGTAATGGCGGCATTAATCGCCCAGTTCCGGTGTGGTTACATTGATAAGCCAGGTGGAGTCTAACAGCTCTTTCAGCTCCTGCTCTGAATAAGCTTCGACGGGGCACGCGTAGTTGACTGTCATGGCGCTCGGCGGATCGTCGCGGGTAAACGCCCGTACCCATGCCGTGGAGCGATAGTTGCGGTGATTGACTCCGACGTAATCAATGTCCACTCGTAGCATTTCGATGGGTTGCGATCCTGGGCCGCTGACTTCGCTGGATTTGTGGAACGTCCCCTTAGCACTAGTCATTTGTCGTTGGAAGCTAGCTATCCGGTTTTCCGCCATGTATCTCGTTTCGATATGGTCTGGTGCTGGTGTTCCGGCAGTGAGGTCAAAGATGCCTTGGGTAGTGGAATACTGGCAGCCACGGGAATTTTCGATGAGGTTTACGCCTTCTTGGTCGAATATTTGGAGACGCCAACCTTCAACATCGGTTGGAAACCCCCAAATGGCCGTTTTCCCAAAGGGGTCATTATCTGGGGTGGAGGTGGGAATGGGGGCCGCCTGACTGCTTACTTCGATGCTTGCGGTTGGGCTTGTGCGCGCTATCATGCGTGCAGGCGGCAACGGTAGAACGCATGCAGTGAGACCCACTGCGCTGATGATGAGACAAAAGGCTGCTTTAACGTGCGGTTTCATACCACTCCTACTTCCCGGTTTTGTGGCCTAATGAAAACCTGCACGTACCGATGCGAAAAGTTTTCGCCACATCGAAGATCGTCGTTTTGGGTTACTACTGATCGTAATGTAGAAGAGGGGCTAAAATCTGGGTTTTTCTATTAATTCCTCTGATTATTTTCATGCACTGTGTAGGTGTCATCGATAGCGAAACCATGGCAGGTTCCTGGGCTGAAAATCGTCGACAAGCGACAATCGAAGGATTCTGGCTCCTGGTGGTGGCTGGTTGTGGATGTGGTGCTAGATGCCGCGCACCTCGTCTCTATCCCGCTTACAGTTATTTTGACAGTGTTGGCTGTCAGAGCCGGGAAAATGCTTTAGCTTTTCGACGCGCAGCGCGGCACGACTGTGATTATTATTGATGCGACGCACCGAGCGATAAGTGGGGCACAGTATGACAACATTGCGGTTCGAGCTCACCGAAGACACGACCACGAATAGTTTTGGGGTGCCCCTGTATCGGATACGGGCTACCACCGATATCCCAGAGCAATCAGTTTCCGCAGGCGATGCCGGTGGTTGGGTGAGCTCAACTCATACCACTAACGGTATGCCGCGAATTGCAGACGACGCGTGGGTGGCGGATGAGGCCGAAGTATTCGGCGAGGCGCAGGTAGCTGGGACCGCCACGGTAAGCGGTCGCGCCCGGGTGTATGGGTATGCACAGGTGGCGGGGATGGCTTCGGTGGAAAATGATGCCCAGGTATTTGACAATGCCCGAGTATTAGACGGCGCCCTGGTATGCGGGAACGCGCAGGTAAGCGGCGACGCCACGGTTGGTGGGAATGCGATTCTCGTTGGTGCGGCCAACGTAACCGACGCCGCAGTTGTCACGGCGGGACACTTATCCGGGGTGGTCGCCGGTACCACCACGATCGACAAACCGCCCGGATCTGGCCTTGATTCAGGTCTTCTGGTGACGTTGTGTGATGATCGGTCCGTGCTAACAACGCCCATCGCCTATGAGCTGGCACGAATGCTCATGGCATCTTATCAAGCGCAGCCGGAATACATTACGGCAGTCGATTGTGGTATCTCGACGTTATGTCGGGGTTTGTAGCGGTGTATGACTATTCCCGACTGCGGAAATACGTTGAGTTTATGGCGCGGTTATACGAAAAGGCGGGTGCGCTTGATAACGCTTTCGACCTGTATTGGAACGAGGCGGATGTCTACTTCGAACTGGGGTTTGCTGCCTGCGAGGTTGGTGATACCGGCGGTATTCGGCTGGTGGAAAACCGAGTGCCGGAGCTTTTAGCCGAATGCGACAGACTGGCGCAGCGTATCGACGCACATAAGGAGGCTAATGCCACCGAATCGGCTGGGACGTGTCAATCAGAAGCGGAACGGCTGCGCGGCGTGTATGCCAATGTGCAGGCTGAAGTGGGGAAATCTACGTGGTTGAGCGGGATGATAACCGAAAAATCCCAGCCGAAAAACTATCACCTGGTAGACGGACTGCGCCCAGCGGATACACCTGTGAATCCTGAGTTTTTAGCCGCCGATGGCGAAGCGGTTACAGTTTTTGCGCTGGCAGAATATGTGCTCAACCAGCAGCCTAACGGCAGATTACTGGCACAATGGCACAGCGATAAAGAGGATTTCATCTACGCATTATGCGTTTTACAGTCTCACGAAGAGTCCGAAGGTGACGTGATGGGCAGCGTAGTGGATCCGGCGTCCTGCATTCAGTTGTGTGAGAAGTTACAGGCGGCGTTAACAGCGATGAAACCAACATGCCCGGAACTGCATGAACTCGCGATGACGTTGCTGCAGGCGCACCGTGCGCTCATCGCGGGCGACTATTCGGAGGCGATATCGCGTGCCGAGCGGGCACAACACCAGGCGGACCGCCTGGGCCTATGGAGTATTCGGGGTCTTAGCACCAGGTATCTCGCCTATGGGCTGCACAAACACGGCGCGCCGCGCGATGCGGTACGGAGCCTCGTTACCGCGTTGGCGGCAACCGGCGGCAGCTGTCAGATAGACGCCATGCGGCAGCAACTCACCTCGCTTTTAGCAAATGAGCCTGATAGCTGCGCGGGGATCATGGATGCGGTCACAATCGGAGGAACCGATAACCACGTGGTGCCGCGGATCTGCGCCATCGCTTGTAACCTGTGGCGTTCTGCGCCGCAAGAAATCCGGGAAGAACTCCACGGCAGGTGGCTTGCCGCAACCGCAGGTCACGGTGACCCTTAAGCTTCCAAACGGGACACCTCAACGCGATGCGACCAACAGGTCAGCAAGCCACCCGGTAATGGTTTGTTACAACGCCACGGCCACCCAGCGTTCGATGACTCCGCGCCCAGCCTCAGCCGCGTCGGCAACCGACTTCGGCGGGAGAACCGGGTCGTTGGGGAGGATGCGCGCCGGGTCGCCAATAGGAGTGGTGGTGATGGTCTTCGTGTCGTGGTTGTAGTGGCCTAATGCCACCATGTCGACGTTGGTTTGTTCACAAATCGCCCAGCAATAATCGCTTGTCGACGCCCGCATCGTGGCAATAAAATCTTCCGGGTCGTCGACGATCGCGGCTAGTGCGGGGCGGTCGTCGATCCGGTCGTCGTCGTGCAGCGGGCGCAGATAAAACCGACCGCCGTTTAATTCCATAACATCCATGCACTCAGCATAGAATGCGAACTTAAACGGCGTTTAATTTTGTCGGTTTTTAGTTCTGGCACCGCTAACCCTTAGCCGGTCGCATCGGTGGCGCGTCGAAAAGTAGGCGTTGCCACCAACGTCAACGTGGTAAGCCCTTGGCCGCACTGCCCAGAGGTGGTTTTACACCCCATGGAACAATTCTGGCAGGCCAACATATCATTGCTGTTTACAATCCACCCCATTCGCGTCAGGTGCTCCAAGGCGGCGGCAACCGTCGACAGTGACAACCCGGTTTCGGTGACTATCCTCGGGGCGGTGGTCGCCCCGTTTCTAATCGCTGCGGCTACTGCTGATAATGGGCGCATGCTAGAACCACAACTTCAAAACGTTGAATACTGCAACCGCCAACACCCACGCTGTTGCCAACTGTAGGCCGACACCAATCAGCGTCCACTTCAGGCCAATCTCACGCCGTTGAGCGGCAAGCGTAGCCACACACGGAGTGTATGCAAGCAGGAAAACCATAAACGCCCACACCGCTGCCAACGGATGCCCACCCGAAGTCGTGTTGAAATCTTCCCGCACCGCCTGTGCCAATTGGGAACGCCCCTGTTCCTCCGGCTCCGCATCGCTGGGGTCTTCCAAGTTATAGGTCTGCGCCCAGGTCGCAATAACCGCCTCTTTAGCTACAAAACCCGTAACCAAAGTGCCGGTAATCGACCATGAACCAAACCCGGCTGGGGCGAAAATGGGGGCAACAGCACCAGACATGACACCGTAAGCGCTTTCCTGCGGCGGGAGATTCTCGTCTGCGAAACCATACTGGCTGCTCGTTGGGGTCGATTGCAGCAAGAACACCACGGCAACCGTGATGACGATAATGCCACCGGCGGTTTGAAGGAAACCTTTAAGCCGAATCCGCATCACCGAAAACGCCAACCGTGCGCCGGGAAGCTGGTATACCGGGAGATCGATCACCAGTGGGTCGGTTCCCATTCGGCGCCATAGCGTATGCTTCATCGCGAAACCGACCAAAACAACTAGGCCGATGGAAATCAAATACATGACAAACACCACGGTGCCAGCGTTATTGGGGAAAAATGTTGCGGCCAGCATGACGTAGACAGTCAACCGGGCCGAACACGAGGTAAACGGAATCAGCAAGGCGGTAAGCAACCGTTGACGTGGCTGGCCCAGGACGCGAGTCGCCGAGATTGCCGGAACGTTGCAACCGAAACCAACAATCAGTGGGATAAACGCTTTGCCCGGAAGCCCAATGGCTTTCATTACCCGGTCAGTGACCACCGCTGCACGGGCCATATATCCAGAATCCTCCAGCACTGCTAGACACAAGAACATTAACGCCATGAGTGGTGCGAATGTGAGCACCATGCCGACGCCGCCGATGAGGCCGTCGACAAGCAAGCCGGAAAATAGTGGGTGGTTAAGACCTAGTGTCTCCAATCCGCCGCGAACGAAATCACTGATGGGGCCAGTGAACAGTCCATCCAAAAAATCTTGGAACGGCGCGGCCACTGTGGTGGTGATTTGGAAAACCAACCACATGGTCGCCAAGAACATCACTGGGCCAAAAAACGGGTGCAGCGCCACCCGGTCGATCTTCTCCGACCAAGACGTCGACATAGTGGCTTTCGTGGTAAGCGCTGCCGCAGTGGCTGATTCAATCCACGCGAATCGATCATCGGCCAGGGCAAACTCGTCATCGGTTGTAACTGCTTGTCGACGCACCGCCTTCGGTCGCTGTAATTCTTCGGCGACAACAGCAGCGACGCTATGCACATTGGAGCGGTGGCGTGGATCGACCTCTACCACTGGTGCTCGCAGCGCTTTCGATAAAGCTGCGACATCAATATTGTCGCCGTTGGTACTGGCGATATCGGATTTGGTCAAAACGATAACCAGCCGATTTTCAAGTTCGGCCAGCTGGGAAACCATATACAAGCTGCGGGATAGACTCGACGAATCAACCGCCACCATGACAAGATCTGGGCGTTCGTCCACTGCGCAGTCGATAACGAGTTGTTTCGTCAGTTCCTCATCAGGACTCATCGGATCCAATGAGTAAGCACCAGGAAAATCGATAACGTCGTAGACCGCATCCGGGGTTTTCCATGCGCCGCGACTGACTTCGACTGTGGTGCCCGGCCAGTTTCCCATTCGGGCTTTAGCGCCGGTCAAACTGTTGAATAAGGTGGATTTTCCGGCATTGGGCGCCCCGACGAGTGCGATAATGGGGGCGCCTTCCGGAGCCACTGCCTGCCCATGGGACTCGCAGTGGCATGTTGTTGGGGTTTTTGAAGTAGCCATGAGAATTACCAAACGTAGGTGAAATAGTGACGATAGCCGTGTCGCAGTTAATGACATTGAAAATCATTGCGCACAAGTTATTGCGTGGTGGTTACATGCACACTTTTTGCCGTAAGTCCATCCACTGCATAACGAGTGCCGCCAACCTTCAAAACGCGGCCACCATTAGCCGTTTTTTGGGTTACCAATACAACGATTCCCGGGCGTAATCCCAGCTCAGCCAGGCGTCTGCGCATGGGTTCAGTAATCATTGGGCCCATGAAATCACTAATTACGCACTGGTTGCCAATAGGAACGGCCGACAATGCAAAATGCTCAGGGGCAGTAGTAGTGGTTGTAATTTTCGGTAGTGTCGCCATGAGATGCAACCTCCTCGGTGGAGCGCACATAACCGTCGGCTAAATAATTAGTAAGGCCTGCTCCACAATAGTGAATTGGTTAGTCTAGCTTTAGTAATTATCAGTCGGGCTAAGCACATAACACAAGGGTAATGTGTTGCCTAACCTTAGATAGGGGTGGCGAAAGCGTGAAGTGACAAGGGGTTTTATATCCATATGTGGGAAATGCCACACGGCATAGGTGAATCCTGGAACAACCAACTCACTTATTCGCCGGCCTGCCGGTACCCACGCCTGCGGTCTGCAACTATATATTGGTGATCTAACGTGTTCGGCTCAATCCTACGAGGCAGATTATCAGCGCCGAAAACCCCAGCGGCAGCCAGAACCTCTTTGTTGAGAAACCTGGGTGGAGGTGAGATGGACTCGGGCATTGTCAGTGTGGCGTTTCGTGGTGCGCACTGATTAAACCCCCAATCCCCGAATGTGGGAACGTGCACATGGTAGGGCAAAACCACTGGGCAACCAGCAGCATAAAGGGTGGAATACACCCTGGAAAAGACATCAGGTGTGGTAAAAGCACTACCCGATTGCACGGTCATTTTGCCGCCGTCCCGTAACCGTGCCCGCAGCATGGAATAGAACTCTTCCGTGTACAACCGGCCAATGATTTCATTATCGGGATCAGGAAGGTCGACGATGATGGCATCGTAACGCTCATTATTTCCTGAATCACGAACCCAGGAAAATGCATCCTCAATCAGCACAGTAACTCGAGGATCAGTCAACGCACCGCCGTTATCTTCACGCAGCACAGTATTGGCGGCGGTAACCATATCAGAATCCAACTCCACCTGAGTGATAGCTTTAACCTGCGGAAACTTCAACAATTCCCGGGCAACCAAACCATCGCCGCCACCAACCACCAACACCTGGGACGTATCCGCAGCAATCACCGGATACGTTAATGCTTCCGTATAGCGGTACTCATCCCGGGTTGAATACTGCAGCCCACCATTGAGATATAACCTACGATCCTTACCCAATTCCGTGACAACAATTTCTTGGTAAGCACTCTGATGGAAATACACAATCGGAAATTGGTACAACCGCTGGCGGGCGGTGGTGACCAGGCCAGCACTAAAAACGAAAACGCCCAACAACACCGCCAGCACCGTCGTGAGCCCAACCGTCACCGAGAAAAACTGGCGGCGGGGTAGATCACGGCGCAACACAATCACCGCGATGACCATCGCCGCACCGATATTCAACAATCCCGCAGCAAGGGTGCCGCGCACCAACCCCAAACCCGGAAGCAGAATAAACGGCCAAGCCAACCCACCTAACAACGCGCCCAGGTAATCCGCCGCGTTTAAGGTAGCAAGAACCGAGCCGGACGTGGCGGCGTCGACAAGCTTGCCGCGCTGAAACAACGTCATCAGAAGCGGCAATTCAGCCCCCACCAACATCCCAATAACCAATGTTGCCACGCCCAACACCGCAACGGAACCACCAATGGAAGCAAAAACCCAATACAGCAGCAACGCGCTTAACCCACCAACCAGACCGAGGAGTGTTTCCACTAGCAAAAACGAAATTTCTGGACGGTTAAGCAGAGGTTTTGCTGCCAAAGCGCCCAGCCCCAACGCGGCGACGAAGCCGGAAACAATAAGGGACGTCTCCACAATCGATCCACCCGCAAGCACCGCAGACAACGAGATTAGTGCCAATTCGTACACCAAACCCGAAGCAGCGCAAATCGCGACGGAGAGCAACAAGAGGAAACGACGCGCTGGAGACATAGCTGGCTGCATAACTAGAGCAGACATGCCGCGTTAATAGCACCGACCATGATAAGGAAAACACCACCGACCAAGGCGCTGGGGCGTAATTTTGTATCTTCGAAAATATCGCGCAGTCGATTCGGGGTGAACAACTCCAACAAAACCAAAAACACTGTTTGCAGCAACAACCCCACCAGCGAATACACAAGCGTAAACAACAAACCAGGGCCGATCTCATCCGGCGACAATGCAATCGCAGTAGCAATCACTATCCCCAACGCAATGGCCTGACTGGCGGCGAGAACACATGCATTGGGCAAATTATCAATGAAAATCTGCTTCCGAAAGTGCCCGGGGGTTAACCAATCTTGGACTTTGAAACCAAGAATAAAGATTGCTAAAGCTAGCGCGAAATAGGCGATTGTAGAGATCACTCCTGACGGAAAACTGGCAGCATGCACATCAATGGCTAAAACATAGGTCGAGGTAGAATCTAATGTCGGCGTTGCTGCGAAAGTACTTACTGTAATCACGGTCACTCCTTGGTTACACATGCTTAGGATAATGCGGTTAAAAAGCTAATTGAGCTACTTCACGCCACCACCCGAACCGGAAGAACCACCACTGGAGGAACGCGGCGACGACGGGCCAAAACCCGGACCCAAGTACACGAAATGCCCACTACGCAGCCGGGAATGATCTTCAATGCTGGCCTTAGCCGTACCATCAGTATTGTCTTTGACACTGACTAGGTACTTCTTAAAACGAAAATAATAAGTTCCGGTTCCACTGTCATGGGTTGATTCTTCAACCTGCCCAGTACGGTGAAAATCGAACCAAAAGTCAGCAGCACGTTTAGAGCAGTTATACACCTCAGCAGGCCCCTCCTGCCCCTGCTTGGTACAGTGCTTCTCGATATACCACACAGGCCCCTCAGCCTCCGCCTTTGCGCCATACACGCCGAAAGCAATCCCGATGATAATCAGCAAAACCCCTACGGCAATCCAATGTTTATAGGTCATTGCGATCCCTCTATAGAATTCCTAACTAGAGCCGTTACGAAGCCCCGTCTAATACCTGGGATGGTGGTACCCACATCGATTCAGTTTGCACTATTGTCCTTTCTTGCGGATACAGATGAAAAGTAAGCCACAACCACCTATCGCCTTGCCAGCGGCCATGTAACGCGGTGATGTGAAACTCACCCTCACCCGGAAACCGGCCTACCAGCCAATCCGGGCTGAAACCCGCAACGACTTTCTCAGCTGTGCTGTCAAAACTTTTGTTCGTGAAACGCTCAGTGGACATGGAAAACCAGTAATCACCGGCAGGAAAGCTTCTATGGAACTTAAGATTTCCGTCCTCAAGCCCTAAGACAACCTGCGGGGAAGAACACCACGAAACCTTCACCGCAGCCAGATTCGATGGACAGGCCGCCAAGCACGACACCTCCTCCCGAAAAACCGGGACATCGGACATGGGTAAGGAAACATCAACCATATGCGAGGCGCCAATAATGCCCATGCTTAACGACGAATCACCCGTAACCACCGTACGCCGAGCCAGCAACGGCCGACTCGGGCCATTAAGTAGCACACCCAAAGCGTGCGCGGAAACATCAGCGGGCGGGATCATGAGATCCCGAATGAAAGAACCAGACACAGTCACTATGAACTCCCTGTTTCCGGCGGTGCTGGGTAAATGACCACCTCGCCCGGCTGGATTATCTCCCCGAGCGACACCTCCCACGGGGCATCAGGGCCAAATTGTTCCAAGGTCAATAACCGTCCGTTCGGCCCAGCGTAATCAACGTAAGTCATTTCACCGCTAGCGGGTAATCCAGTAGTGCCAATGCTTGTAAAAGATGCAGGACCGCGTTCCGTCTCCCGAAACTCCATCCCCATATACGTAATTGTGCCCATCGGCCTAAGCTGCGCCGAACGCTCGGTATGCCACAGAACCAAATTCAACTGCCCCTCATCGACCTCGACCTCAAACCAACCAGGTTTACCACCGCCATCGATAAGATGCTCATGCCACACATAGGGCCCCTGCTTACAGGTAAGAGTGCCCCGGACGACGTAGTCAACACCGCCACGACTAATGATGGCACCCGGAGCAAGCGACTCTGGACTAAACGGGCCAGCGTTAGCCACAAACGCCAACGGGTCGGAGTACTTCTTCTTTTCTTTTTTCTTTCTGTGCCCCCACGACACCGCCGCAATATAAATAATGAAAACGCCAATCATAATCAAATAAAAGGCTATCTCGTCCATGGCGCTAAACCCTTCCGGAACTACAAGATCGCGAGAAAAACCAAACGGTGGCATGGTCAAAAGTATATCCAACAGAGGTTTCACTCAATGTGGTATTGGGGTGGGGATGAAAGCAAAACTTCTGATGTTCGAATTTCGGGGCTGCTTAATATTGTGCGTTTAGATTCGTTGATTGAAATCGGAGCATGCTCTCGTTTTAGGACACCGCATTGTTTTATATTTCCCGGTTGTTGTCCATCATGCTTGACCCTGTATTGCGTTGCGATTTGGAGCTTAACAGTGTCGGGGGGATATAGGTTCCCCCTTTTTCTAAAATTCTATCGATTTACTGATGTCTATCTTAAAATCTATTTGGCAATAATTTGGATTTTATTTATGGCAACGAAAGTGAATTGGTTCGCATGACGCGGAAAACATCTCTTTTTGATTCTGTCAGTATTGAAATTGATAACTCGGTCACCATTGATATTCTGTATCTCAACGCGACCAACTTGGCTTTGGCTCACAATCGCATCCCAGTGGTTCACTTTATTCAGTGTGAGGTAAGTTCCGAAGCTGAAGATGATTTCGCTTTTTCAGGTTGTGAGGTTGTCATCCAAGCAGAGGTTGAAGGGAAGAACCTATTTGACCCAATCACAATAAGCGTTCCTCCGCTGAGCAAGAATGCTCGCCCAATCCAGCTTGATGTAACCCGTGTATCTCAAGTCGAGACAGGAAAAGTAGCCCACTATAACGAATCTGTTGATGGATCTTTGAAAATTAGGATTGATTTACGAGTCGACGGGCAATATGACAGCAAAACAGCTGTTGGTGAATTCCGGATTCTTGCTGCCGACGAATGGTTTAATTCGGCTCTCTATTACGAATCACTTGCGGCTTTTATCCAACCTAACTCGCCGGAAATCGAGCGGTTATTAGCCGAAACGTCAAAAACACTAGCTGAAGCAACTGGTAACTCAGCCATTGAAGGGTATCAACGTGGCGGCGACAGAGCCGTACAGATCGCTGCGGCAGCGTACGAAACTATGAAAAACGCTGGCCTTTTCTATTCCGAACCGCCAGCTTCTTTTGAAAATACTGGTCAGAAAATTCGTTCCAGTTCCCGCGTTTTTGAGTTTCAGACAGGTACATGCATTGATTTAGCCCTCGCTTATAGTGCTTTGGTGGAACAAGCTGGGCTAAATCCCGGTATTCTGTTGATTCAAGGACATGCTATGACGGGTATTTTCGCTACAGAAAAATCCCGATCTGAACCCGTGATCTACAACTCGCTGGAAATCCGAAACTTAATTTTGTCCGGTGAGTTTATTCCGGTTGACATCGTCGCAGCCACCGATAAGGAATCGACTTTTGCAAGCGCTGTGGCAAAAGCTCAGGCGATCATGGAAGACGCTCCTGGGTTCGGACTCGTCAGCGTTAAGGACGCGCGTCGGGACGGCATTCGTCCATTACCGTTGAAGAAATTGGCAAGTCAAGAGCTAATTTCTGTATCGGAAACTACGAGTCCACCGCAAGGCTCAAGTACGGGTGGAAAGCCTAATTTTTCTAGCATTGGCCAAATCAAAGTCAAAGATCTGATGCCATTTAGAGAATCCGAAAACGGTGAACACCAACGAATCGTTGCCGACAATACGGTACCGACGAGGATTCTAAACTGGAAACGGGAACTTCTTGATTTATCGCTGAATAACCGACTTCTCAACCTGCGTCCTGGGCCGGAGGTCCTCCCAGTGATGCTTCGGCCGGGAATGTTAAGCGAGCTTGATGATCTCATTCATGCAGGGACGTCACTGTCGTTGTATGCGCTTGATGAAGTCAGTGACAATAATAAGCTTCGTGGCATACAAAGCGTGAAAATGCTGCCGGATTCTTTCCTTATGGAAGCATTGATTGATTCAAAACGGGTGTTTATTGATCAAACAGAACGGAGTTATAAAACTTATCTCAACCGGTTAATTCGGACAACTCGAACGCTGCTGGAAGAAACTGGTGCGGCGAATCTCTACCTTGGATTAGGGACTTTCATTTATGAGCGTAACGGTGATATTAAGCTTGCTCCACTTTTCCTAGTTCCCATTAGATTGAAAAAAGCTAAGGGCAATGCACATTTCACGTTTGAAGTTGATTCTGCAACCGAGGCTAGCCCTAACTACTGTTTGGTTGAGTGGTTAAAGAACACCCATGGGCTGACGATCCCTGCCTTATCGGAGCCAAAGTTGGATTCCTCAGGCTTAGATATCAACCATGCCATAACTGAGATTTCCAGATACCTGGTCGAAGCAAATCTGCACTATACAGTGTCTGAATCAGCTCATATATTAATTACTAAATTTTCTACATACGGCATGTGGAAAGATCTAGAAAATCATTGGCAGGAATTTGAGTCAAGTCCCGTATTCCATCATATTGCGCACAATCCGGGTACCTCCTTTATTGACCCCGCTGTAGCGAATAATGACATAACAGATATTCGTGATATCAAAGTTGCTGAGGAAACTATAGCCCTGCCAATTCCCGCTGATGGTGCCCAGCTACAAGCTATTATTGCTGCAGGGGAGGGGCGTAGTTTCGTTCTTGAGGGCCCTCCTGGTACCGGAAAATCCCAAACAATTACCAATCTAATTGCTCATTGTCTCGAAAAAGGCAAGACCGTTCTTTTCGTCGCAGAAAAACAGGCTGCGTTGGAGGTAGTGAAGAAGAGACTCAAAGCAGTTGGCTTAGCTCCATTTACACTGGATCTACACGGCAAAGATCAAAGTCCAGCTAGTATCAGGCAACAGTTAAAAGAAACGATTGACGCCGATATACACTACGACGAACATCGTTGGAACGCACTCATGGCAAAGCTTGCTGATCGACTAAGGCCGTTCATTTCCTACCCTGGTGTTGTTCATACTCCTAACGGAGTAGATCAATCTCTGTGGACTGCGACGCTCACTTTGGCCGGGTTAGGTCAGGGGCCAGTTGCTGAAGTTTCTCCGAGCTACGTTAAGGAACCAGTATGTACTGCCGAGCGGTTAGAAGACGCGTTTGAACAGTGCATTCGTCTTTCCAAATCGCTTGATCCGCAACTACTAAGCGGATACGAATTCCTTGGGGTGAATTTCCTCAACACTGAAGAATCTGAATTCAAATCCGCATGGAATACGCTGGCGGATTCTTATCGAGATTTATGTGAGTACCCATCATGGCAAGAGGTTATCGAAACAGAAGACCTCCAAACAGCGGTGGATACAATATGCACTATTCCTCTGTACGACAGGCTAGATTTAGTACAGCTATCTAAAGTACGTTTCGGCATTCAGGAGCTAGAAAATCTAGCACATGAGGCATCAGCCATTTCCCGGCAAGCTGCACCGTTTTTGAAAGAATTCTCTCTTGCGTTCGTCACTAGTGGGGACATCAATCCCATCGTTGAAGCAGCACAGGGAGCAACCAGTGGAATCTTTGGTAGGGGTAAACGCCTGCGGGCTTACGAAGCGGCGTTGAGAGCGGCATTGCCGGATCCTACTGTACCTATGCTTGACCTTAATGGCGCTTATTCCCCGCAACGGGTTATGTCTTTGTTGCCAGCGCTTGTTCCGCTGCGCCAGGCAGCTGAAACATTAATGCGCAAAGTGCAGGAATCCCTATGGGCGAAGCAATTCCAGACGGGTACCCCCTTCGATTCCACGCTTGAGCATCAACTTATAGACCGGACAAAAAAGCTACAGTTCCAGTTTGAATGTGCTGAAAGCTGGCCCGTCTTATTTGGTATGGATCGAGACCAGTTGGCGCAATTGCCTCAGAAACTTGAAAACACGGAGAACGCGTGGGAACAATGGTGCAACCTTATTGATGCGCCACACGAATGGGCGCGATCCTCCTCTGGAAAAGAACAACTTGAAAGTTTTTTCGAATCGTGGAACGAGGTGTTTTCATCAAAGCCTTTTTCTCAATTGCGACTAGCTGCGCAGTTCCAACAAGCAGCATTAGTTCTTAAAGAAGCGCACTGTGAGAAACTAATTGAACAAGCAGTATCCGGCCACTTCAAGCCAGAGGATTCTCAACTTGCAATAGCACGAGGTTTAGCGACTGCGAGCGTGCATGAGCGGCTTGAGCATGCAGGATTAGAGTCATTTGACCCGGCAGAAAAGATGCTGCAACTTGAAAAACTGCAAGCGGCAATTAATGATGTTCAGGAAGAAGTGAAACTTGCGCTGCCTGCACGTCTTTTGTCCAAACGGCCTTATAAGGCGGGAAGATTAACGGGAAATGTTGCCCAATTGCGGAGGTTGCTGGACGCTCGTCGTAACGCACGGTCATTCCGGTCGTTGCTGAGCGAATATCCTTCTGAAATTACCACCGTTGCGCCATGTTTCCTTGTGAGCCCGGCATCGCTGGCGACCTATGTCGCGCCGGGTGCGGTTCAATTTGACGTGGTCGTTTTTGATGAGGCCTCCCAGGTTACTGTTGACCAAGCGATGGGCGCTCTGGGGCGCGGTACTAGTGCGGTTATCGTGGGTGACTCTAAGCAAATGCCGCCAACTCGATTTGGAAAGGCAGGTCCCCAGTCTTTCGATGATCTTGAAGATTTAGAAAACCAGCCGCAAAGTGAGGAATTAGGTCCAAATGTGGATGATTTGGAGTCTATTCTTACCGAAGCCGTAGAGTCTGGGCTGCCTCGATTATCGTTAACCTGGCATTATCGATCGCATGATGAATCGCTCATTGCGTTTTCCAACGAGAGATATTACGAAGGAAAACTCGCGAGCCTCCCATCTCCTAAGATGGGTGGGGCTCAAGGCGTAACCTTCCGTAGGGTTAGCGGACAATTTTGTCGAGAAAGAGGAAAGTATCTCCGTACGAACCTCATAGAAGCAGAAGCGATTGTCGCTGAGGTGTGTCGTCGGTTAAATGATCCTGCCACCGCCGAAGAATCGTTGGGCATTGTGACCTTTAACATTCAACAGCGAAATCTCATCCTAGACTTGCTGGAAGACTGCAAGGATCCGCTCGTTATAAGAGGTCTTGAAAGCGGCGTCGAATCGATCTTTGTCAAAAACCTGGAAAATGTTCAGGGTGACGAACGCGATACAATCTTGTTCTCGGTGGCTTTCTCCAAGAAAGAAGAAGGAGGAGCTTTACCGCTGAATTTCGGTCCATTATCAAATAATGGAGGCGAAAAGCGTCTTAATGTTGCCATTACCCGTGCGCGTAAATCTGTGGTCATTTTCTGTAGCTTTGACCCAACAGACATCGATCTTTCTCGTACAAATTCCAAAGGTACTGCTGATCTGCGTGGCTACCTAGAGCTGGCGAGTAGAAATCAGGACAACAAGGGCTTGGAATCCTCACCACGCCGCAGCGTCCACATCGAGACAAACCATGTCCGAGATGATATCGCCGCGCGACTGCGTGAACGCGGGTGGATTGTCGCCACTGACTATGGAATGTCCTCCTTCACACTCGATCTCGTAATCCGTCCGGAAGGCGACAGCCGCTGGCATGGATGTGTGCTTCTTGATGGGCCACGGTGGGCGGCTATGCCTACGGTTTCTGATCGAGATCTCACCCCTGAACTTCTGGGCCCGCTCATGAAATGGGCATCCACTATCCGGGTATGGCTACCAGAATGGATTTCCGATCCAGAATCGGTAATCAGCAGGATCGAGAAGAACTTGGGTGATGCCAGAAGCGTAATCGAAAAATGGGACCAGAATGAGCGTGAGCAGAAACAACTGGTCGCACAACGTATTGCTGACGAGCTTCACGAATCCGCTAGGAAAAAGGCAGAAGAGGATTCCATCGAAGACCTTGACATCAATTTCAATTCTTCCATATATGAACTGGAAGAACAGCTACTGCCTCCTGCTAATTTTGACCTTGGTGTAGCAACTACGACAAAGGAAAGAGCAATAGATCCTTTCGGGGCAGGCGAAAATGCTGATGTGCATTCGAAAACTCCCGATTTAGAAAATCCATGGGAAGAAGGAAGCCAACACATCCCAACGAGTGTGAAATACGTTCCATTCGAACTTCCGGCATTGGGCGAGCGAGACGAACTCGAATCACCTTTCAATCCGCAACGGAAACAAGAGCTGCAAAATATTATCGTTCAATCCGTAGGACAATACGGACCAATTTCTTTGGATAAACTGCGGATTCACATCCTTCAGGCTTTCGGACGCCAAAAGGGAAACAAACTAGTCGATGCGCAAGCAGTTTCGCTGGTTCCAGAGGACATGCTTGTGCCTGAGGGCAGCTCGCGCGTACCGTTTGTTTGGCCCCGTGGAATCGACCGACACACATGGAGTTCTTACCGTGTGCCGAGCGGTGATCGGAACGCTACCGATGTTTCGATTGTGGAGCTAGCCAACGCAATGCGAGCTCTTCCGCTTTTCGCAGAGCTTGCCGAGGATTCAGATGATGGTCTGAAAGAAGAAATCATCCGAGATACAATGAAAATCTTTGGTTTTAAGCGTCTATCAAGTAAAACGAAGTTTCACTTCCAGGAGGTTATAGATTTCCTGTTTGATGAGCCTAAGAATGTGGGCACCGTTATTGAGACATCAACGCCAGAAAACCAGGTTACTGAGGAAACTAAGTTTGTAGTTTTGGACCTCGAAACAACAGGATTCAGCCGTCACGACCGTGTGATTGAAATCGCGGCAGTTATGCTGGATTCTGGTGGCGAAATAGTAGACAAATGGACGACTCTAGTTAATCCTGATCGTGGCATTTCAAACAGCCAAATCCATGGTATTAGTTCCACTGATGTAGCGTTAGCTCCTCGTTTCGCTGAAGTAGCAGACGACCTCGCAGCTTTACTCAACGGCAAGATCATCGTTGCTCATAATGCCAGATTTGATACGCGTATGTTGGCTGCCGAATTTGAACGTGTTGGAATTGAAATAGTTGGTTTAGAAGAAGACTTTATTTGCACGCTTAAGCTAGCACAGGACATTCTCGACTTACCGTCACGGAATCTGGGAGCATGCTTGGAGATGGTGGGAATTCAGAATGATCGCTGGCATGCTGCGCTTTCTGATGCCACAGCTACGGCCAAACTGTTTACTCACTTCTGGAATGAACGTCCAACACTTTCGCAATTGGGATCTCCAGTAATCGTGCGGAGCGAGCTCAAACCTCGCAATACACCAAAAGTTGCTCGCGAAGGTGTAAAAGTTTCTGACGAAAACTGGATTCAAGAAGCCCTGCGTGAGATGCCGGCATCAGAAGATCCAGTTACTGATGAATACATGCAACTATTGGACTTCGTCATGCTTGATTTCGAAATATCTTTGCTCGAGCGACAACAGCTAATTTCTGCTGCCCAAGAGCTGGGGCTGAGTTTCGCCGATGTTCACGCTCTACACATTCAGTATTTGCGCAAACTGGTTCGAGTAATGCTCTCTGATCGGATTTTGAGTGAAGACGAAGAAGCCAATCTAAGAAAAGCGGCTCAAGCATTGCATATTGAAGATCATATCGTTGAAGAATTGATCTATGATCCCGCATTAATTGGGGACTCGGCAGAAGCTGTAAGTGCGCTTCGTCTTGAGGTGGGCGATCGTATCGCGATTACTGGACAGACATTATTGTTGCCGAGGTCAGAATGGGAACAACGTGCGCGCGCTGCCGGACTGCACGTGGCTGGTGTTGCTAAAGCCACTATTCTGGCGGTTGCCGCCGATGTGAATTCGTTCAGCAGTAAGGCCAAGAAGGCGCGTGAATACAGGATTCCGATCATCTCTGAACAACATTTCAAAGAGCTTTTAGAGGTACTGGAATCGCGTTTGAACAGCGTCACAGAAAGCTAACTACTTCTCCATCACCAAATAAGGCGTCCTTGGGCGATTTAACCAAGGACGCCTTATTGATAACTGATAGAGGCCAGGTCCAAACCCGCTTCGAAACTGCGACCAAAATACTGGAGGACCAGGGCGGATGATCTTTTAGGACTGGAATTAGCGAAGAAGCGGATGCGCTTTGCTATCCGGCACGGGTGTCAAATGAGTGAGTGTAATATTGCGTGTACGTCGGTTCTGACTAGGGCAGGGTCAAAAACAAAACAAGAAAACGCGGGTTGCAGCCCACACAAGGGGCTACAACCCGCGTTGGAAAAGACGGAAAACTAATTACTTCAGTTCCATCATAACGGAGCCCTTGGTCACGCCTTCGCCTGCGGCGACGGCCAGGCCGGTAACAACGCCGGACTTGTGAGCCTTTACTGGGTTTTCCATCTTCATGGCCTCAAGGACAACCACGACGTCACCCTCAGCGACTTCCTGGCCTTCCTCAACGTTGACCTTGATAACGGTGCCCTGCATTGGTGCGGCTACTGCATCACCGGAGACGCCAGCCTTGGCACCGCCAGAGCGGCGCTTCTTGGCCTTCTTCTTTGCGCCACCGGCACCGCCACCACCTAGGGCGAGGTCGCCCGGAAGTGCGATTTCGACGCGACGGCCGTCGATTTCCACGACAACCTTCTGGTTCGGGGTAGCTTCTTCGGCTTCCTCAGCGTCAGCTGGGTCAACGTATGGCGGGATTGGGTTATCCCATTCTTCCTCAATCCACTTGGTGTAGACGTCGAAGCCGTTTTCGTCGCCAACGAAGGCTGGGTTTTCCACGATGTGGCGGTGGAATGGAATGGCGGTTGGCATACCCTCAACGATGTACTCGGCCAGGGCGCGGCGGGAGCGCTGGAGGGCTTCTTCGCGGGTTTCACCGAAAACGATTAGCTTGGCCAGCATGGAGTCGAATTGGCCACCGATAACGGAGCCTTCAACGATGCCGGAGTCCATGCGGACACCTGGGCCTGCAGGCTCAACGTACTTGGTGATGGTGCCTGGTGCTGGCATGAAGTTGGAGCCAGCGTCTTCGCCGTTGATACGGAACTCGAATGCATGGCCGCGTGGGGTTGGGTCTTCCTTGATGTGGAGTTCCTTGCCCTCAGCGATGCGGAACTGTTCGCGAACCAGGTCCAGGCCGGTGGTGGCTTCGGTGACTGGGTGTTCCACCTGGAGACGGGTGTTGACCTCAAGGAAGGAGATCAGGCCGTCCGAGCCGACCAAGTATTCAACGGTACCTGCACCGTAGTAGCCAGCTTCCTTACAGATGCGCTTTGCGGATTCGTGCAGGGAGGTGCGCTGTTCGTTGGTGAGATATGGGGCAGGGGCTTCCTCGACAAGCTTTTGGAAGCGACGCTGCAGGGAGCAGTCACGGGTACCAGCAACGATAACGTTGCCGTGCATGTCGGCCAGAACCTGGCACTCGACGTGGCGGGCTTTATCCAAGTAGCGTTCAACGAAGCATTCACCGCGACCGAAGGCTGCGACAGCCTCACGGGTGGCAGATTCGTACAGCTCTTCAACTTCGTCCATGGAGTAGGCGACCTTCATGCCGCGGCCACCGCCACCGAATGCAGCCTTGATGGCGATTGGCAGGCCGTATTCCTTAGCGAAAGCTACTACCTCAGCAGCGTCTTTCACAGGTTCCTTGGTGCCTGGTGCCATTGGTGCGTCGGCGCGCAGCGCGATGTGGCGGGCGGTTACCTTGTCACCCAAGTCGCGAATAGATTGCGGGGATGGGCCGATCCAGATGAGGCCGGCGTTGATTACCGCCTCGGCGAAGTCGCCGTTTTCGGAAAGGAAGCCGTAGCCTGGGTGGATAGCGTCGGCGCCGGACTTCTTCGCAGCGTCGAGGATCTTGTCAAAGACCAGGTAGGACTCTGCGGAGTTCTGGCCGCCGAGGGCAAATGCCTCGTCAGCCATGGTAACGAATGGGGCATCCGCGTCTGGTTCTGCGTAGACAGCAACGCTGGCAATGCCTGCGTCACGAGCGGCGCGAATAACACGGATGGCGATCTCGCCGCGGTTGGCGACGAGAACCTTTGTGATCTTCCTGGATTCCACAGTCACGTGAAGCTCTCCTGGTTCGTTGATGTAATCATTTGGAGTTTTAGTTGTCAGCTGTCGCTTCGGTACTTCACCACTAAGTCGGCAGTGCCGGGTTGTGGCGATATGTGATTGTGGGATTGGAACAACCCATACAAAAATTGAAGCGCTTGGCGTTAAACATTCTTACACATTTACGCCCGGCATAAAGCAAAAACTGCGAACTAAAAAATTTACCGATGCGTGGTGCTGTTCCATTCCAATGACATTTCGAGGTTGTCTGGGTCTTCACCTTTCCGAATCGGCATCCGGACCATGTTTCCCCATTCGGCCCACGATCCGTCGTAATTGCGAACATTTTCGCACCCTAGCAGGTACTTTAACACGAACCAGCTGTGCGCAGCCCGGTGCCCTTGATAGCAATAGACGATTGTTTCGTCTGCATTGATAGCCGGTTCAAAAGCCGTCTCTAGCTCGGCGCGAGAGCGGAATCGGGAGTTCGGGTAGACTGCGTTTTCCCACGCGACGTTCACCGCGCGGGGGATATGTCCCTGGCGTAATACCCCCGTATTGGGGGTGTTGTCCGGGGGTGTCCCCATATATTCCTCCGAACTACGAACATCCAGGATTGTTGCGTCGGTGATGCGCCGTGCCTCCGGATTGTATTCGCCAGCCGGTGGTTCGCCGATAATGTCGGAAACGAAGGCGCGGATTTCGTCGTCTCGTCGGTCCACGACCGGATAATTGGTGGCAGGGTAGTCGGGAACAACGTAGTTGGTGTCCCGTTCTTCCGCGATCCAGGCATCTCGTCCGCCGTTAAGTAGGCGGACGTCTTTGTGTCCAAATAATTCAAAAACCCAGAGGGAAAAAGCGGCCCAAGTATTTGATTTATCGCCATAGATAACCACGGTGTCGTCGCGTGCGATGCCTTTTTCGTTCATGAGCTCGGCGAATCGTTCTGGGCTTAAAAAGTCGCGCGAGAGCGGATCGTTAAGGTCGCGGTGCCAGTCAATGCGTACCGCCCCGGGAATGTGCCCGATGTCGTATTGGCGGGGGTCTTCGTCAGATTCGACGACGCGGAGCCCCGGGGTGCCGAGTCGGGCGGAAAGCCAAGAGGCTGAGACTAGCCGTTCCGGGTGGGCGTATTCGGCAAAGTGCGGATCTGGGTCAAATGGCGCAGGCATATCGAAGATAAGGCCTTTCTGTCTATCGCATTGAGTAAAAATCTTGATTTCTTTTCAAGGGTAGTCCCATTTTTGGTTTAAACGTGGGCAACCGATGTGAAAATTTGCGTAAGTTGCATTCGTAGAGGGGCGGCGTGGGACATTGGTGCCGTCGGCGATGGGCGAAAGAGGTGAAAGGAGGGTGTGTTGCGTGGGGCGAGGTGACGTGTGGACTGAGGTTTGGAGCGCGGTGGATCTATTCGGTCAATGTGGGAGTGTGTGAAAATAGGGGTGGAAATCTAGGTGCACAGTTGTGCGGCTGATGGGGTGCAGCGATGTGGGAAGCTGGGGGGTGGGGTTCGTTGATCTTTTAACAAGAAGCGGTGGTGTGTGGCATTGGTTACCTTTTGGTATTGAAGCGAGCGGCGCCACGTTTTGTTGACTAAAATATTTGGGGTGTGCTTGGTTATGTAGCACTTCGGCCTGATCGCCATCGTCGCTGTTAAAGCGGGTTTTGGCGGTGCTTTTCGACGACACCTGGTGGCAGTTGATCACCATCGTGGAAGCGGTATCGAGGGTTGGGTTTTATCTACCAGGCAGGCATTTCCATCATCCATAGTTCGTGCTCGTACCAACCTAATGAGCATTTGATTCCCGCGAAAGGGCACCACCGTGCATAAGAGCATTGTTGTATTTGAGGTCGAAGGCGGCTCCGATAAGTTCATCGATGGGCACCGCAAAGACACCATGCCGATTGTCAATGCCATCAAAGAAGCAGGCTGGCATGCAGAGGTAGTGTACTACCGTCCGGAATGGGCAGAAACCCTATTTGACTACGTTTCCAAGAATTTCGATGCCTATATCTCCCGCGTTAATCCTGGCAATATCCCGGGCGGCGAAAAGGGGTATTTCGACCTGTTGACCAAGCTCAGCGATGCAGGCCTGGTTGGTATGTCCACCCCGGCGGAAATGATGGCTTATGGTGCCAAGGATGCGCTGGTCAAGCTAAACGACACCGACCTGGTTCCGGCTGATACCGCCGCATACTACGATGTTGAGACCTTCCACAACACTTTCCCGACCTCCATTTCCTACGGCGAGCGCGTGTTGAAGCAAAACCGCGGTTCCACCGGCGAAGGCATCTGGCGCGTGCAGCTGGAGGACAAGGAACTGGCTGCCTCGGTCACTCCGGGTACTGCCCTTCCGCTGGACACCAAGTTGCGGTGCACCGAAGCTGTGGACAACCACACCGAAATCCGGGAGCTGGGCGAGTTCATGGACTTCTGCGATCAGTACATCATTGGCGACAACGGTATGTTGGTTGACATGCGGTTCATGCCTCGCATCGTTGAAGGTGAGATCCGTATCCTCTTGGTTGGCCCGCACCCTGTATTCGTCGTTCACAAGAAGCCTGCAGAGGGCGGCGACAACTTCTCCGCAACCCTGTTCTCTGGCGCGAAGTACACCTACGATAAGCCAGAAGCATGGCAGGACTTGGTGGATATGTTCGCTGAGGCTCGACCAGTTATCGCTGAGAAGCTCGGCGGCGACAATATCCCATTGATTTGGACGGCCGACTTCATGCTTGCTGATGCTGAGGATGGCTCCGATACATACGTTCTCGGCGAGATCAACTGCTCGTGTGTAGGCTTCACCTCCGAGCTGGACATGGGCATTCAGGAATTGGTTGCGAAGGAAGCCATCGGCCGGGTTGAGGCTAAGCACGCATAATTTGCAATCTTCCACCTAAAAACTACAGGTCACGGTTGTTTCCACCACACGAATAGGGTGGGGCAACCGTGATTTTGTGTTTCGTGGTTTATAATTCTTTCTGCCGCAACATGCGTGGCAGTCTATGGTTTGGTAGAAGGTGTACACCATCGTATTAGATGGCGCCTTTCGGAATTTAGAGGTTCAAAAAATACACGGGCTGTCGCTTATGTTGTGGCTTTTGTGCTTTTTAACGAAAGCTAGAAAATGAGCTATCTATGACGCAAATCTCACCATAACCCCAGGCGTGTGAGGGGTTGGGGTAGCTATTTGAGCAGAGGAAACCCCCGGCCTATTGTGGGAGGGACGGTTCGAAGTTGTGGGTCAAACACTGCGGGCCGTCGAGTGTTGTGACGCCACCATGGCTAATGCAATGGGTTTCCAGTGACTGGGGAGATTGATGGATCAGCTTAACGCGAGTAAATACCGCTATGACCTCGACGGTCTGCGCGGTCTTGCTATTGCTTTCGTTGTCATCTTCCACGTTTTCGTCGGCAAGGTTTCCGGCGGCGTCGATGTCTTCCTCTTGCTTTCAGGCTATTTCTTCCTCGGTGCCCAGCTCCGTTACGCTACCCGCCCTGGCGCTAACCTTAATCCGTGGTGGCCGATATGGCGCACGATTCGCCGCCTGGTGCCGTCGTTGGCGGTGGTGCTGGGCGCAACGGCGCTCGCGGTGGCGGTTTTCACGCCAGAGCTGCGGAATTTAAACCTGGCGCGCCAGCTTGAGGCGTCGATTGGCTATTACCAGAACTGGGAATTGGCCACTCAGGGCGCGGAATACGGTGCGGCAAGCACCACCGTCAGCCCGTTGCAGCACCTGTGGTCGATGGCGGTGCAAGGGCAGTTTTATGTCGGGGCGATTGTGTTCGCCACGATCGTCGCGCTGATAGCGAAGTTTCGCTTCGCTGCGGATAAGCCGGTGAGCGCTGCGCGGTTGGCCGCGCCGATTCTGGCGCTGGTAACGGCCGCGTCGTTGGGCTACGCCACGTACCTGCACGGCGAGAACCAGGCGCTGAATTACTATTCGACGTTCACCCGCCTATGGGAAATGACTCTCGGCGCGCTGCTGGCGCTGTTTGCTACCCGGGTGCATTTGAATATCAAGTTACGGCGCGCATTCGCGATTATTGGTGTGGTCATGGTGCTCACCACCGGCCTGCTTTTCGACGGCGCCGCGTTGTTCCCCGGCCCGGCCGCGTTGTATCCCCTCGGTGGTGCGGCGCTGGTGGTTCTTGGTGGCGGTGCCGGTTCGGGTTGGTTAGCCAGTCGGTTTATGCGGTGGCTCGGCCAGGTTGCCTATCCGCTGTACCTGTGGCACTGGCCGCTGTTGATCGTATCCACGGTGTATCTGAATATGCCCTCGCCAAGTGTGTGGTTGGGCATTGCGGTGATCGGCGTATCGCTGGTGTTGGCCGACCTGACGCACCGGTTTATTGAGGAACCATTAAAACAACACGGCAAGCGGCCCGTTGCTGGTGAAGCCCGTGTGTGCCAGGCCCGGGCCGGGTTGCGCACATCGTGGCCGCCTCGGTTGCGGCTGGCAGGTGGCCTCGTGATCGTGGCCATGGTGGCGTCGTTGGTGTATGTGCCGCAGCTATGGCGGCAGCAGGTGGCCGCCTTGGCTGACGCGCGGCTGGATCCGGTGCTGTATCCGGGCGCCGCGGCGTTGGGCTTGAGCCGGATTCCGGCGGCTAAGCCGATGCCTGATCCCTACTTATTGGCCGATTCGGTCTCCCCAGCATGGCAGGACGGCTGCATGTCGTTTTTGCACGATAACCCCGAGGAATTGGTTATCGACCGGGAGCCAGGCAAGTGCATCTACGGCGATCGTGACGCCGACAAGCTGGTCTATGTTATCGGTGGATCCCATGCCGAACAGTGGATGGCCGCGCTTGATCTATTAGGAAAGGAACATGGGTTCCGGGTAGTCCCCATTGTTCGCCAGGCGTGTCCGGCGTATGTGGAAGAACGCGACGATAACTTCAGCGCGGACTGCTCTGCGTTTAATAAGAAGCTTTTGGCCCGGATCAAACTGGATAAGCCGGATGTTGTGATTAGCAACTCGACCCGGCCGTTGTTGGAAAAGGCCCGCTTTGTGGACGAAGCCCCGGTCTCGTACCGTACCCTGTGGGACTTCTTGCAGCGGGAAGGGATCTCATTCGTCGGTTTGCGGGATAATCCGTGGTTCCTGAATCCAGACGGCACCGGGCAGATGGTGTCCCAGTGCTTTGAACAGCATCAGGATATTACTAAGTGTGGTCGCACTCGTGCTGAGGTGTACGCCCCGGTTGACCCGGCCGCCCAGTACCTGAACGCGCCGAATCAGGTGGCGGTGGATACCGCCGATTGGTTCTGCCCGAATGGGCATTGCCCGCCGGTCATCGGCAATATTTATGTCTATCGCGACGGCAACCACATGTCGGATGATTACGTTCTTTCGCTAGCGCCGTTGTTATGGGAAAGCATGAAAGACGTGGTGCTCAATGCCCCAGTGCGGGAGGCGGAACGCCCGGCTTCGGCGCGTAAATACGGTCATAAGGCCGGGGCTGGCACCGCATCGGCATCGTCGCAGCAGAAGTCGACGTCGGGGGTGACGTCGACAAGCGAAGCGGAAGCGGAAACCAGCGAGCCAGAGGCAGCGCTGCTGGAACCCGACCAGATTTATCCCCGCACCTTCTATAACGACAACTACGGGGCCTACGACCCGACGGACGAGGGCGTGGGATTTACCTCCATCGAAGAATTTGAAAGCTACAACCGTTCGGTTCTGCGCTAACCGGCGGGGGCGTTCTTGCGTGGTCGCAGTCGGGTCATCGGCGGCGGAGGTGCTGGAATGCGCGTCGTGGTGCCGCCGTAGCCGCTCACTGTGCCGAAGCGTTGTTCCCGACGCTGCGGGTCTTCCCAATCGTTTCGCATGGCAAGGACGTCCGCATGGTCCCGACCGATGAAATTCCACAACATCACGATCTCTTCACCCAGCGGCATACCGCCGAGGAGAAGAAGATGGGCTGGGCCGGAATCCGCGGCGATTCGCAATTCTCGACCGCCGGTTGCCGAGGAATCACCGACTGGTACCGCATCGCAGAACCATAAGCTGCCATTTGAGAGGGATTCGCCATTGATGCTGAAATCCGTCTCGTTGGCTAAAACCGCGTATTCGCAGTCATCACGCAGCGGCAAACGGATAAGGCCACCGGCCGGAATGCTTATCTCCGCCCCGATCGCATCCAATGGCGCTACCACGGGGGATGGGCTAAAACCTGCGATTTCGCCCAGGAACACCTTTATCGTTGCCTCGCCACTGTGCTCCGCCTTGGGCGTATAGCGCTGCAACCGTGGCTGGGGGTTTATCGTTTCGCGTTCGGCCACCGGATGCGTTAACCATAACTGCGCCCCGTGCAGATCGCCGGGCTGCGATTCCTCGGAATGGACGATGCCATTTCCGGCTGTCATCATGACGAGCTCGCCGGGGCGAATGGTTTCGTGGAAGCCCGCGGAATCGTTGTGCCTGATTTCTCCGCTAAACAGCCAGCTCACTGTGGACAGTCCGCAGTGTGGGTGCGGGGCTACGTCCATCGATTGCGTCATCGGGCCGAAATGGTCGACAAATACCCATGGCCCCACCGAGGTGCGATCGCGGTGCGGCAAGGTGCGCCGGACGTTGAGAGATCGTAGTCCGCCAAGCGGGACTTCGCGCGGTGTGAGGATTGGCATTATGGCAGCAGCTTTTCGACGCAGGCCGGGTCGGCGTCGACAAGCATCGCCCGGCACCGTTCATACTCGCCGTCGTCACCGATTAATGCGCTGGCCTTCGCAAGCGCTGCGATTGCCCGCAGCACGCCTTGGTTCGGCTCATGGTCGAACGGAACCGGACCTTGACCTTTCCAACCATTAGCGCGCAACCGATCCAAACTGCGATGATAGCCGGTGCGGGCAAAAGCATAGGCCGTCGCTACCGTATGCGCCGCTGCGTCGTCAGCGCTAGCCGCAGTGATCGCATCTTCGGCTAATATCGCCCACCCCAGCGGGGAATCCGGGTGTGCTAGCACCACCGCTTCGGTCACGGGGGTGGGAATGTTGTCAACAGGGAGCAGAACCGGTGGTGGGGCGAGAAAATTCATCAGCTGTGTCCTTACGGTGGTGGTATCAGGTTGTTCTATTTAACCGGTGCGGCGTTGGCAGTATTCCAGAATTCATGCACCTGGTACCCAAAATGGTACAGCCCCTGCCTAAGAACTGGCAGGGAAAGACCGATGACCGACGACGGGTCGCCGTCAATGCGGTCGATGAACCAGCCGCCGATCGCCTCTAACGTAAATGCCCCAGCGCACGGCAACGGTTCACCAGTAGCCGCATAGGCCGCAATATCAGCATCCGTTACGTCCGCGAAATGCACGGCGGTTGCGGAAGCGGCCTGAAACTCCCCGCGTGGCGACACCAAGCAGTGACCGGTAATGAGTGTTGCTTTCTTGCCGCGTTGAGCCTGCCAGCGGTAAATGGTCTCTTCCACGGTGTGGGGTTTGCCCTGGAGTTTTCCATCAAGCAGCAGCATGGAATCCGCCCCGATGACAACGTCGGTCGGGAACTGCGGTGCAACTGCCGCGGCTTTTGCCGCAGCGAGGGCAACCACCACCTGTTCCGGGTCGGCGTGCGCCAACCCGGACAACAGAGCGTCTTCGTCGACATCGGCTGGTGCGATGATCGGATCCACCCCGGCTGATTGCAAAATCGACAATCGGGAAGGGGAGGAAGATGCAAGCACAATGCGCGGGGAATCGGATTGGTAAGCGGTAGTCATAACCACACAGCTTAATAAAAGGGGGTGCCTGTGCTGTACCGCACCAATCCGCAACCAGCACTGTCGTGCTTTAGCGCCGAGGCCGCAGGTTAGCGATTCGGCCGATCTTCCGGGCTGGCGGGTCGAGGAACTTGCTCAATAAACATCTTTGCAATATCAGTGCGCCGCATAAACACCACACCCTCTTGAGCCTTTGCATACTTGATAAATTCCGCAAGCCCCGAAATACGCGCTGGATGTCCGGTGATGCGGGGGTGAATGCCGATGCTGAGCATCCGGCCGCAATCGTCGCCGTCGTCAAGCAATTGGTCCAATGCCCGCTTAGCATAATCGACGAAATCGCTTGGGGAGCCAAAGCCAGTACCCATGATGTAGCGGCAGTCGTTGGTGACCAATGAATACGGAACCACCAGGTGCGACTTGCCTCCGATAAACGTCCAATATGGCAGGTCATCGCCGTAGTAATCAGAGTCGAAGAGGAACCGGCCGTCCTCGACCAATAACTCCCGGGTATTGGTGCTCATCTCCCGGCAATACCACCCCTCCGGAACCCGGCCGAGCGTGCGTTGGAAGGATTCCATCGCCAGGTTGATAAGCTCCTTTTCTTCTTCGCGGGAATAGTTGTAATGATCGATCCAGCGGTAGCCGTGCCCGACGATGTCGTCGCCGCGTTCATTCATCTTCTTGGCAACTTCCGGGTTGCGCTCCAATGCAACCGCGGCGCCAAAGACGGTCACGGGCACCTCAAGCCGGTCAAAGGTGCGGAACATCCGCCAAATCCCCGCACGGGAACCGTATTCGTACATGGATTCTTTGGCCAGGTCACGTTGGCCTTCAACGTCGAAGGGCAATTCGTACATTCCGTCGTTCATGCCGTCGCCCATGGCGAAGGTCAGTTCGGAGCCCTCCTCGTAATTGATGACGATGTTCACCGCTACCTTGGCGCCGTTTTCCCACCGAATGACGGGCGGGGTGGGGCCGTAGCCGATGATCTCCCGGTCCGGTCCAGGGACGCCCGGGATGTCATCGTTGCGGAACCAATGGTTCTTTGGCACCTGGATATGGTCAGTCATTTTCAACCTCTCCTTTTCTGTCGAAATAATGCGGAAAATGACAGTTTAAAAACCGAATGTAAATATCAAATATGCTGGATTAAATATGGTCAATGTAGGAATGTAACCCAGTTTTGCTTCATATATTAATATGCGCTTAATAATTTAAATTAAGGCCGAAACCCACTAATTTTGACCACCTAATTAGTGTAAGCTTAGCAATGATAAATCGAAATCGCAATAGAAAAACGCTGATTAACTGGACACATAACCAGCGTGATTGCGCGATATTTTAGGCACAAACGCAAGGACTTCAACGCACATATTCGATTGAAAGGAGTGACAATGAGCAATCTGGCCAAAGCCCAAACCCCCACGCATGACGATGACCCCGGCCAGCACGAAGAATATATGCTCGAACCAGTCCCGTGGCATGCCCGCCGCAGCTGGTGGGCGATGTTCGTTATCTGGGTTGGGTTTGGGTATGTTCCCACCGGGTTGATCGTCGGCGGCCAACTCGCCGGACAAGGCGGAACCCCCGGAATGACCTTCGGTGAGGCGCTATTTTCCATCGCAGTAGGGGAGGGGCTGCTTTTAGTGTTGACCTTCCTGCTGGGCATCGCCGCTATGCGCACCGGCCTGAACCTGTCGCTTATCTCCCGCATTTCCTACGGCAAAAAAGGCATGATTCTGCCCATGCTGATCATGGCTATGCTGACCCTCGGTTGGTTCGCCTCCATCGTGGGAATGGTGGGCGCGATCTTCGACGTGGCGGTGGGCGACCTAACCGGCATCATCGTCATTAACGACCTAACCCTGGAATATGTAGTGCTGTGCCTCTTCTGGGGTGCGGTGTTCACCTGGTCGGCGTGGAAAGGTATTAAAGCTATTGAGAAAATCAGTGGCTGGGCAGCGCCATTCGTGCTGGTGGTGGCCATCGTCGCTGCGGTACTGATGATTACCGAATTTGGTGGTTTCGGCAACGTCCTAACCGAGGCGGACACCCGCAACGGAATGAGCTACGGCACCGGCATCACGATCATGTTGGGTGCCTGGATCGCCGGTGTGATCATGGGCGTGGATATTTTCCGCTACGCCAAAACCAAAAATCACGTATTTATCGGGGCGGCGGCGTGTTTTATCCTCACGAATCCGCTGCTTAACATCGTCGGCTACATTGGTTCGATCGCAACGGGCGATTCCAATTTCATCACGTGGATGACCACGAAGGGGGCGCTGCTAACCGCCCTCGGCGTTATCCTGTGGGTGCTGTCGTTATGGACAACCAACATGTCCGAATTGTATTGCAACGCCCTCTACGTGGGACCCGCGGCGGAAAGCGCCGGTAAGCGGATACCTCGCGGTCGAATCGTGATCGTCGTGGGAACCATTGGCACGATCCTGGGATCACTCGGGTTCTACTCCTATTTCTTCGCCGATTTCATCACCGTTTTAGGTGCGGCCTTCGTGCCACTGGCTGGGCCGATCCTGGCGGACTACTTCATCATTAGGCCGGGCGAATACGAAACCGCAAACCCCAATGACATGCCACCGGTGCGCTGGCCTGCCATAATCTCGTTCCTGGTAGGTGCGGTTTTCGGAATCACCACCCAATACTGGGTTGAACTTCCATTCGACTTCCCAGCCGGATTCGGCGCGCTGATCCTCACCTTCGTGTTGCACATCATTTTGTCCAAGATAATGGCACACCGTGCGGAGCAGCGGCAGGTGGTAAGTGAGGGGTTTGTATCGCCAGCGCGCGAAAAAGCGCCGTGGCACTAACCCGATCGGGACGACAAGATTCTTATTCTAACTAGGCAAAACATCGGATGCCTGCGGATAAGAATCTTGGGCACCCCAGCCCTGCACCGCGAATGCGCCTACTCTAACCGCGAACCTGGCGGCGTCGACAAGCGAAGCGCCGGAATCGAGCTGCGCCACCAACGCCCCGGCGAACGCATCACCGGCACCGGTGGTGTCCACTGCGGATACCTGAGGTGCCGGAATCGTATGGGAGTCATCCGCCATGGCGACAATGCAACCAGCGGCCCCGAGGGTCATGACCACCGACCGGAAACCGGCGGCGATCAAGTCGCGCGCTAGGTCGGCGGGTTCAGCGTCGGTGACGGTGCTGTTAACCGCATCGGGATGTAACTGACGCAACACCAATTGTGCCTCGTGCTCATTGACGATCAACGGATCTGCTTGGCGCAATGCCGCCGGGTCTACCTCGACAACCGGGGCTAGATTAACTACCACCCGGCCTGTGGCGGCTGCGACTGCGGCGGCGAAACCATCGGCCGGGATTTCACCTTGCAGAAGCAGAATCGACGCGGACGCAATCGCATCAGCATGGCGGGAAACATAGTCGGCGGTTACATGGGCGTTCGCGCCTGGAATCACGATAATGCAGTTCTCGCCGTCATCGGACACCGTAATCACCGCTAACCCGGTAGTATCGTCCACTTCAGCCACCCGGCTGAGGTCAACGCCGGAAGCTTTCAGGCGGCGCAGCGCTGGCTTGGCATAAGCATCGCCGCCGACCGCCCCGACAAATGTCACCGTCGCGCCCAGCAGCTGCGCCGCCACCGCTTGGTTTGCACCCTTGCCGCCGGGGCTGATGCTGCCACCACTGCCGAGAAGGGTTTCACCCGGGTTTGGGTGCCGCGCCACCCGAACCCCCAAATCCGCGTTAATGGAACCAACGACGACAATACCCACGCTCAACACTCCTTTTAACATTGCACTGTGCAGCCTGCACCCTGATGGAAAGACGGTGGTCAGCACCCGGCTGTTTCCCATTATCAACGAAAGAAGCCTCCCAGAAAGGGAGGCTTTTTAGGCTCAACCTGCAATCGCACCGCCCGTACCGTCAACTATATGCAATAGCACTGACACGGCGGGGAGAGCTGATGCCTGTGTGCGATTACCGGAGCTGATTACTGGAATTCCGCCAGGTTTTCCTTCGTCACTGTGATAACTTCCACCGGAACTTCCTTGGTGGCGGCATCACCCTTGAGTAATTTCGCAGCCTCTTCCACTGCGCGGCTGCCTAACTTCTCCGGCTGCTGAGCGATGGTCGCCAACATGCGGCCATCGGCGATGGCAGTCAAGCCGTCCTTTGTGCCGTCAAAGCCAACCACGACGACATCCTTGCCAGCCCGATCGCCTAGGGCTTCAATCGCGCCTAATGCCATTTCGTCGTTTTCCGCGAAAATTGCCTTCACGTTCGGGTGCGCCTGGAGCAAATTAGTGGCCACGTCTAGGCCCTTCGTCCGGTCGAAATTGGCGGTCTGTTTTGCCGCGATCTTCACATTGGGGAATTCCTGCAGGCCCGTCTCAAAGCCCTTGCCCCGATCCCGGGAGGCGGAAGAACCAGCGATACCCTGAAGGATGATGATTTCGCCCTCACCGCCGATAGCTTCCGCAAGTACCTTGGCGGCCTGGGTGCCGCCGGCGATGTTATCGGAAGCAATATAGGAGGCGATATCGCCGCCGTTGGCGGAACGATCCACCGCCACCACCGGGATATTCGCGGCATTAAGCGATTCCACGGCAGGCACGATAGCGTCGGAATCCGTTGGGTTGACGATTACCACACCGGAGCCCGTGGTTGCGGCGTTGCTGAGCTGATTAACCTGCGTGGTGGAATCGTCCGAGGCGTCTTGGATATTCAGCGTTACGCCCAATTCCTTGGCTTTTTCTTCAGCACCAGCCCGAAGCTGGACGAAAAACGGATTGGTTTGGGTGGATAACGCGAAGGTGATGGATTTACCATCCGGGCTGGTGGAGGTACTGGAATCACGGTTGCAGGCGGTCAATCCCACGACCAAGCCCAGCGATGCTACTACCGCGATTGTCTTGCGCATTGTGGTGCGAAACATCGAAACGGTCCTTTCTTATCTAACGAGAGCTAAAAAATCAACGCGTTGCGCGAAAACCCCTTAAAACCGGCAACCGCTTATGGTTTTAGGTCACGAGGATTGCTAGCGATGGAATGCGAGGATATGAAATTTTTAGGTAAAAATCTTTAGACGCCCTGCCAGCAAAACCGCCACTTTTTGGTCTATCCACGCGACGGTCTCCGGCCGCGGCAGGGGTGTTCGTTCAGTATGGAATTAGATGGCTGTTTTATTGCGGATCACGTCGAAACCAACCGCCACCGCGATAACCAGGCCGATGACAATTTGCTGCCAGAACGACGACACATTCAAAATATTGAGGCCGTTGCGGATCACCGCCAGCAGGATCGCGCCCACAAACGTTCCGGAGGCTTTGCCGGTGCCGCCCGCTAGCGAAGCACCACCGATAACAACGGCGGCGATTGCATCAAGCTCATAGCCCAGCGCCGTCTGCGGTTGCGCCGATGACAGTCGGGCCGTGATAACCAAACCCGCCAGAGCTGCGAAAAGCCCCGACAGTGAATAGACGATCACCAAAATGCGCTGCACCGGTATGCCAGATAGCCGTGCAGCTTCCACATTACCGCCAATAGCGTACATGGAGCGCCCGACGACCGTGCGGGAGAGGATAAACCAGCAACAAAGCCCAGCTAGCGCCATCATGACGATCGGCATGGGCAGGTGAAAATAACTCTTCCCCAGAACATTCACGGCGGGTGCGGAGGGGATCGGCGCGCCTTGGGAGATCACCAGTGTCGCACCGCGGGCGATGGACATCATAGCCAGCGTCGCGATAAACGCAGGCAAACGACCATAGGCGATGGCGATGCCGCAGATAGCACCAGATAGAAGACCGATCAGCAGACCGATGATGAGGGTAAGCCAGCCCGGCAACCCCACTTCGGAGAAGAAATACGCTGAGGTCATCCCGCCGAATGCCGCAACCGAACCCACCGACAAGTCGATACCGGCGGCGACGATAACAAAGGTCATGCCGAAGGCCAAAATAGCCACGGTTGCCGCCTGAATGCCAACGTTGATGAGGTTGCCAATGGTAAGGAAGTGCGGCGTTGCGATGAACAACGCGATGCACAAAATGATCAGGCCCACCAGCGCGCCGTTGTTAAGCATCCAGTGCAGCACGGGGTGCGGTTTCGCTCTTTTCGACGCCGGGGCGGGCGTAGCTGAAACGTTTGCTGAAGCCGGGGAAGTCATCGGGTCTCCTTCGGGCAGTGGTGTGATTCTTCGTTCAGGGGTGCTGCAACTGACGGCTTAAGCGCGTCATCGACGTTGGCTACCGCAAGTTGCATGATGTCATCCTGGGCGGAACCGGCAGGGAGCTCGCCCGCAATCCGGCCGCCGGACATCACAAGAATCCGATCGGACATGCCAATTATTTCTGGTAGTTCCGAGGACACCATCACGACCGCGCGACCTGCGGCGGTGATTTCATTGATGATGGAATAGATTTCAACCTTGGCGCCGACATCGACGCCCCGGGTGGGCTCGTCGAGAAGCAAAACCTTGGAACCCGCCAGTACCCACCGGCCAAACACCGCCTTTTGCTGGTTACCGCCGGATAGGTCCCGGATAGGTTGGTCGATAGAGGCCATCCGAATGCGAAGCTTATTCGCCACTTGTTTGGCGCGTATGCGCTGACCACCGCGATCAACCAGGCCATATTTACTGGTCGACTGCATTGTTGCCAAGCCGAGATTCTCGCCGACGGTGGCTGAAAGCACTAGCCCCTGCGACTTTCGGCTTTCCGGCACATGGCCGATGCCGTGGCGAATCGCCTCCGGTATGTCGTGGGACTTCAGAGCTTTGTCTACTACCCAAACGACGCCTGAATCAATCGGATCAACGCCAGCTATGGCCCGAATCACCTCGGTCCGGCCAGCGCCGACCAGACCTGCGATTCCGACCACCTCACCGGCATGAACCTCGAAGGAGATGTCCTCAAATTTTCCGTGGCTGCTGAGCCCGGACACCTTTAGCAAGGGTGGCCCCGGCTCCTGTGCCTGACGGGGGTATTGGTTATCGATGGAACGACCAACCATCAATCGCACTAATTCGGGTTCCGGGGTGGTGGCGGGAACTTCCGCGATAAATTCACCATCACGCAACACGGACACCGAATCGGCGATCGCGGCTATCTCATCCAGGTGGTGAGAGATGAACACCATGGCCACTCCGGCCTTTTTCAGATCGGTAATAACCGAGAATAATTGCTCGATTTCGTGATCCGTCAAGGCGGCGGTCGGCTCATCCAGAATGAGAATCCGGGCATTCATCGACAACGCCTTGGCAATCTCCACCATTTGCTGCCGGGCGATTCCCAGCGAGCCGATGGTGTCGTCCAATTTGACGTCAACGCCGATGAGATCCAACGCCGCCTGGGCGCGCGCCCGCAACTTCTTGTAATCAACCAAACCGAACCGGCTCGGTGCCCGTCCCAACATGACGTTTTCCGCCACGGTCATGGTGGGCACCAGATTTAGTTCCTGATGAATGGTGGCGATCCCCAGTTTCTCTGCTGCCTTGGCATTGGGCAGTAGCGTCACCGTGCCGTCGACGATGATCTCGCCAGAATCGGGCTGATAAACTCCCGACATCATCTTGATCAACGTGGATTTACCAGCGCCGTTTTCGCCGAGCAACGCCAGCACGTGGCCCGGACGAACATGGACCGTGACGTTATCAATCACTCGCACCGGCCCGAAGGACTTCGACGCATTGCGCAGCGTCAATATTGGTTCGCTACTACCTTCCGGTAGCGAATGCGTCGAGTTCGGTTGCGGTGAATCATTCACCGGATCGCTAGGCGGTAGTGCAGCAGACATGGTGGCTAACCTTTGGACTTCTTGGTTTTAGTAGTCGATTTAGTTTCAGCCGTGGCGCTGAAACTGCTGGAACCACGCCGCTTGAAAGTGGTTGGAATGACCATGCTGTCAGGAGCGTCACCGGACATGATGTACGTGTACAACATATCGAAGGAGTGCCGCCCCATCGTTTCAACATCCTGGTCAATCACGCTTAGCGGTGGATTCTGAAGCAAGAACACATCCGTATCGTCGAAGCCGATCAGGGCAACATGCTCGCCGATGCGGAGGTTCTTCTCGTGGAGTGCTTGCAATGCACCGATGGTCATCATTGAATCACCGGCGAGAATGCAATTCACCCCGGATTCTAGGAGCTCCAACGTTCCGGTGTATCCGGCCTCTTGCTGGTAGCCGCCATAGAACACGGTAGGGGTTGGCATGGCCAAATCACTGGCAGCGGCCATGACGTGCGCCAACCGCTGTTGGCCTGTGGAGGTATCTTGCGGGCCGGCCAAATAGCCTAGCCGCGCGTCGGGCAGATTCTTGATCTCAGTCAGTGCCTCATGAATCCCTGGCCAGCTATCTGAGGTGACTGATGGTATTTTCGGCTGCGGCAACGACCGGTCCGCGGCAACCATGGGGATGCCGGTCTCGATCAAATCGGCGATCTTTTTGGTTGATTGGAAGTGCGGGACGACGATGATGCCGTCGACACGCTGCCGCCCGAGCATTTCGAGGGCGGCGTTGAGCCGATCCGGGTCTTCTTCCGAGTGCGCCAACACGATGGAATAGTCTTTGCTCAGTGCCTCTGATTGAATCGCAGCTGCTAGCGCTGAGAAATACGGGTTTTGGATGTCAGGGACGATGACGCCGATGATATTGGTGCGGGCGCTGCGCAGCGCCCGTGCTTGGGCGTTAGGGCGGTACTTGAGTTCGCGTGCCGCCTTTTCGACGATTTCCCGGGTCGTCTCCGGGATGACTGGATTGCGTGCCAATGCACGTGAAACCGTACTTACGGACAGCCCAGTTGCCGCCGCAATATCTTTAAGTGTGGTGCTTTGACTTCGGCGCCCATTACTGGGGTTGGCTTTCTCCGCCATGATAATCAGCTTCCTTCACTGTTAATCCCATTGTATGCAAAATTTGTGCAAACGATTGCGCATACCACTAATTTCAACCTACCTATGAAAAAAGCCAATAACAATCAATTTATGCCAAAAAGTGAAACTGAAGGCGCCTGAAGTGGCAAAAACTAGCCATTTCCTGCCCGTTTTCCAAGATTAAAATACATTCATCTGCGGGATATGGGGGTGCGATGGGGTATCGGATAATTAATATTAGCTAACTAATGGCATGAAAATATAGCGGACAAAATTACCGATTCTTAATAAAAACCGCACCCGCATCTCACATTTACAACCATATCGATTGATCGCGCGCGATGATATTCGTCTCAGTTCAGCGCGGTAATTCCGGTGCCATTTTTGCCGTGAGCGGCAACAGCTGGCAATGGAGCTAGCCCACCCAATCGCGGGTTCTAGTTCCTGAAAATTTCCAGCAGGCCCAGTGCGCCACCAACGGCAAGCAAACCAACGCCAAAACTCTGCGCCCCAATGACCACACCGCTGGGCGCCACATAGAGCACAATCCCCACCACAAGAACACCGATCAGCCCGCCAGCATTCCTTCGAGGAGTTCTACAACGAAAAACCACGAGGGATCCGACCTCACAACCAGCAAAACGCCAAGAACAGACAGTCCTCGGGTGGCGACCATAACTCCACCTGCGTCTGCAACCACTCCAAGTGGTGCTAGGAGCTACCAGAAAGGTCTTTAGCATATTTGCTGCATTATTTTTTCAGCTATAGCGACGCGCACCAGTGGGAGCTCGTTTAACAGCGCAGGTGAAAGAAACTCGCCGCCTGGTGGCCGCTCGCGGCGTGGTGTGTGTCGAAAAGCGGGGTCGCCGCACACAGGGTGATGTTTTGTGGCATGCAAAAACCGGGGTGTGCGCACCTTTGGTTGTGCAGCACACCCCGGTTGGAAGAATGTGAAGACTAGTAGAAGCTTACATTCTGGAAAGCAGTTGGGTTGTATGTGGTTGGCCGCTGTAGGCGTTCTTCCACGCTGCCCCACATGTTGCGTTCGCGTTCTTGCTGCCCAGCGCCAGCGGCATTGCTTGCCATCGTGGCAAACAGGGCAGTCAGAGTGGCCACCTGCACATCATCTGGGTTTCCCTTGACGACGGTCAGGAACGGCTTTTTTACCTCGGGTGTGGTTTCGACGCCTTCGGTCGACGCCTCGGTGTTGTCAGACATTGCTGGTTACCTACGTTTCTTTTCGGGGAAGCAATCGGGCATGTAATGCGGGGCGGGGACAGCTTTTACCATCCCCGCTTAATGCTTCGCGTGATTACAGCGGAATGTTACCGTGCTTCTTGGCAGGAACGTTGACGACCTTGCGATCCAGCAGGCGTAGACCTTCGATGATCTGGCCACGGGTCTCAGAAGGTGGGATAACCGCGTCGACGTAGCCGCGCTCAGCAGCCATGTATGGGTTAACGAGGGTGGTTTCGTATTCCTTCTCGTATTCCTTAGCAACCACGGCGACATCCTTGCCCTCAGCTGCGGCAGCCTTGAGCTCCTTGCGGTAGATGAAGCCCACCGCGCCTGCGGCACCCATGACGGCGATTTGGGCGGTTGGCCACGCGAAGACGAGGTCAGCACCCATGTCCTTGGAACCCATCACGCAGTAAGCGCCACCGTAGGACTTACGGGTAATAACGGTGATCTTG
Source organism: Corynebacterium sp. (assembly GCF_030532965.1). Classification (GTDB taxonomy): domain Bacteria; phylum Actinomycetota; class Actinomycetes; order Mycobacteriales; family Mycobacteriaceae; genus Corynebacterium. The sequence continues at coordinate 113,414 of NZ_JAUNKC010000003.1, read as the reverse complement.
CCGACGGTTGCCTCAGAGTAGGCGTACAGCAGCTTCGCGCCACGGCGGATGATGCCGTTGTATTCCTCGTTGGTGCCAGGGAGGAAGCCTGGGACGTCAACGAATTCGATGATTGGAATATTGAAAGCATCGCAGGTGCGGATGAAGCGGGCAGCCTTTTCGGAAGCGCGGATATCCAAGCAGCCAGCGAATTCGGTGGGCTGGTTTGCCACAATGCCGACCGAACGGCCTTCCACTCGGCCGAAACCGATGATGATATTGCCAGCGTAGCCTTCCTGGATTTCGAAGAAGTCGCCGTCGTCAACGACACGGGTGATGACATCCTTCATGTCGTATGGCTGGTTCGGTGAATCCGGGATCAAGGTGTCCAGCTCAAGGTCGGAGTCGTTGATGTTTTCCTGGATGGAACCGACCATGATGTCTGCATCTTCGCGCGGTGCTTCAGCACGGTTATTGGAAGGCAGGAAGCCCACCAAATCCCGAACCCAATCAAGGGCGTCCGCATCGTCGGCGGCGGTGTAGTGGGAGGTACCAGAGGTTGTCATGTGGGTGTGAGCGCCACCGAGTTCTTCCTGGGTGACCTCTTCGCCGGTAACGGTCTTGATAACGTCTGGGCCGGTGATGAACATCTTGGAGGTCTTATCCACCATGATAATGAAGTCGGTCAGTGCCGGGGAGTAGACGTGGCCACCAGCGCAGGCGCCCATGATGAGGGAAATCTGCGGAATGACACCCGATGCGAGGGTGTTGCGGTAGAAGATCTTGGCGTAAAGACCCAGGGAGACGACACCTTCCTGGATACGAGCGCCAGCACCTTCGTTGATGCCGATCAGCGGCACACCGGTCTTGATGGCCAGGTCCATGACCTTGACGATCTTTTCACCATAAACCTCACCGAGAGCACCACCGAACACGGCGCCGTCCTGGGAGAAAACGCACACCTTGCGGCCGTCGATCGTGCCGTAACCGGTTACCACACCGTCGGTGACTGGACGCTTGGCGTCCAGGCCGAAGTTCTTGGAGCGGTGACGCGCCAAGGCGTCGATCTCAACGAAAGAACCATCGTCGAGGAGGTACTCGATGCGCTCACGGGCGGTTTTCTTGCCAGCATCGTGGATTCGCTCCACCGAAGCTTGTCCCATTGGCGCTTGGGTCTCGGCAATGCGCGCCCGAAGGTCGGCGAGCTTGCCTGCGGTTGTGGTCAAATCGGGTGCTTGGGCACCTGCATCAGTGATCGTTGCGGCAGTCATAACTTCACAGTTTAGGGGGTAGTCGAAAATTTTGTGAAGTGTTTGTTATTTTCTTTATTTCTCGGGAAAAATTACCGGGTTGTGGGGGTGGCGCAATTTTCACTTTTCGCAGGTTTCGCCCAATTTGGGGGTGTGGTTATGGGGGTACTGGCGCATGCGGCTCGGGCGGGGAATAACAGGGGTGGTGCGCAGAAAGTGCACCCACATCGACTGTGCGTCACCCCCTGTGAGAGCTCGTGTGGGTGGAACGCCAAGTGGGTGGAACGTGAATAGTTGGGAAACGGCGAAGACTCAGGAGATAGGGGAACCGGCGAAGACGCAGGAGATAGGGGAGACGGGGGAGATAGGTAGGAAAAGATATGCGGTGGCTCGCCTTCAACAATCACTTGTTAGTCGTAGTCAAAGATATAACCCCAATGCCGTAGCAGGGATTAGGTGCTACGGCATTGGGGTTAACCGGATATAACGCTGTTACGGCTTTCCCTGATCTTGAGGCAACATGCCAGCGTTATGGGTTAGGGGGTTGTAATTTCTCGGGAAGCTGTTTCGAGAAATTACAAGTATAGGGAGGATTTATAGTGGGATATTTCCGTGCTTACGGGCAGGCCGTGTCACGTGCTTCTTGCCCAATAGCCGGAGGTTACGGGCGATCTGACCACGGGTTTCCGAAGGGAGGATCACTGCGTCGATAAGCCCACGCTCGGCGGCCAAGTACGGGTTGAGCATGTGGTCCTCGTATTCGCGTTCAAAGGACTTCTGTAGTTCCAGCAGTTCGGATTCGCCCAAGCCCTTGTCCTTTGCGGCGGCAAGTTCCTTACGGTGTAGGAATCCGACGGCACCAGCAGCACCCATGACCGCGATTTGGGCGGTCGGCCAGGCGAGGTTGAGGTCGGCCCCCAAGCCCTTGGAACCCATCACGCAGTAAGCGCCGCCGTAGGCTTTACGCATGGTGACAGTGATTTTCGGAACGGTGGCCTCACCGTAGGCGTATAGGAGCTTTGCCCCGCGTCGGAGAATGCCGTCGTGTTCTTGGCCCGCGCCGGGCAGGAAGCCGGGGACGTCGACAAGCATGACGATGGGGATATTGAATGCGTCGCAGGTGCGGATAAACCGGGCGGCCTTCTCGGAGGCGTCAATGTCGAGGCAGCCTGCCAGGCAGGTGGGCTGATTGGCCACGAAACCTACCGATTGCCCTTCCACCCGGCCGAAGGCGATAACGACGTTGGCGGCGCGCTCGGCCTGGATTTCGAGGAAGTCGCCGTCGTCGGTGATGGATTCGATGACGTCGCGGACATCGTAAGGAACGGTTGGGGAATCCGGAATGATGGAGTCGAGCTTCAGATCATCGGGATTCATGTTCTCTTCTAAGGAACCCTCTTCAATGTCATAATGCGTGCGAGGGGCGGATTCCCGGTTATTGGACGGAAGATAGCTGACAAGATCGGCGACGAAATCGAGGGCGTCCTCATCGCTGGCGGCGGTGTAGTGAGAATTGCCAGCTAGATCCATGTGGACGCCTGCGCCACCGAGTTCTTCCTGGGTGATTTCCTCAGAGGTGACGGTCTTAATAACATCCGGGCCGGTGACGAACATCTTGGAGGTTTGGTCCACCATGACCACGAAGTCGGTAAGTGCTGGCGAATATGCGTTACCGCCAGCGCAGGAACCCATGATGACCGAAATTTGCGGTACGACGCCGGAGGCGTTGATGTTGTGGTAGAAGGTCTGCGCGATAAGGTCGAGGGAAACGGCGCCGTCTTGGATACGGGCACCAGCGCCTTCATAAAGGCCGATCAGCGGGCGGCCGGTCGTGACTGCTAATTCCATCAGCTTGCACATCTTTTCGCCGTATACTTCGCCGAGCGCGCCGCCGAATACGGTGCCGTCTTGGGAGAAGATGCAGACTTCCCGGCCGTCAATGGTGCCCCAGCCTGTAACAACGCCGTCGGTGGCGGGGCGCTTGGAGCGCATGCCGAAGTCGTGGGTGCGGTGGCGGGCTAACTGGTCTATTTCGACAAAAGAGTGCGGGTCAAGCAGGTAATCGAGACGATCGCGTGCAGTGAGGCGGCCATTGGCGCGGACTTTTTCTTGAGCGACGGTCCCGACTGGGGAAGCGGCATCGATGCGGCGTGCTTTAAGGTCGGCGATTTTGCCGGCGGTGGTGCTGACATCGGGGAGGGAAGCAACGTCAATCAAAGGTGAGGAAATAGTCATGTTTTGAGATGATAGATGAAGTTTCCTAAAAGTTTCTAGAGAAAAACGAAAAATGTGAGGAATTGTTCATGTTTCTAGTTGATGGCCGATAAAAACCCACTGCTTGACTGTGGTTTTGTCGAGAAAAGTAATTTATTTCACATTTTTCTCACCCGCGTTTCGCCCGGGCGTGTCAACTCAGGCGTGTCGACCCAGGTGCGCCAACCCGGAGCGCCACCTTGCGCGGACGGACGTGTGTGGGAAACCGCGACCCGGCAGACGTCGCAAAGCGGCACATGGACAAGTAGCATTACCTGCATGACCGATGCACGAGAGCCCCTGAACATTTCTTACCTGCGCCAACAGCTTATCGACGCCGGACCGTATGCCCGCATCGAGCACAGCATGGAAACCGGCTCCACCAACACCGACCTGGTTGCGGCGGCGCATGAGGGTGCCCCTGAGTGGACCGCGTTTCTCACCGAGCATCAAACCGCCGGTCGCGGCCGGATGGGGCGTAGCTATACCGCGCCACCGGGTTCGCAGCTGCCGCTTTCCGTGCTTATTCGCCCGCCGTATGAATCCATATCGCGGCTGGGCACCATGCCGCTGGCGACCGGGCTTGCGCTTGTCGACGCCATAGGGGCCGAAACCGGCGTCCGTCTGAAATGGCCCAATGACCTGGTGATTGAGGGGCGTAAACTCTGCGGAATGCTTGCCGAAGCAGTCTCCCTTACTGAGGAACCTGCGGTGGTTATCGGCCTCGGTCTTAATACTTCACTTCGCACCGACGAGCTGCCCGTGCCCCATGCGACATCACTCGAATTGGAAAACATCCCCTACGAACGAAACGAATTGGCGGTGCGGATCTTAACCGCACTGCATCACCGGCTGACGCAATGGCAAAACAACGCGCCAACGCTGATGTCCGATTATCGGGAGGTAAGCGCCACCATCGGGGAGGAAGTCCGCGTGATTCTTCCCGGCGACGTCGAATTACTGGGCACCGCCACCGGGGTCGGCGACGACGGTTTGCTGGAAGTCCGCGACGCAGCCGGGAAGCAGCATCGGCTCGCGGTCGGCGATGTTATCCACTTGCGGCTGCAAAACCCGGCAACCTTCTAGGTGGTCGCGCGATAGCTGCGAGCTAGTGGCAAATATCGGTGATCCGCTAGGCTTAGGCACTATGTCAGATAACCCCTTTGACAACCAACGCGACACAGAAAAGGTGCTGGTGGACGTCACCAGCCCATTCAGTGCGCTCACCCACCCGGTTTTAGAGTTGATCGTCATCACGGGTGTGTTGTGGATGATTATCGGATATATCGACGCCCCCGGTTCCGCGTGGGCAGACAACCTCATGCTGCGCAATGGCCTCGTCCTCGTGTGGGCACTGCTGGCGCTATGGCGCTTCGTACTGCCCGTCATGCGGCTGCGCAGCCGCCGCCTGGTGGTAACCAATCAGCGGGTTACCATCCGCATTGCCGGACTCGGGCGCAGCGTTCACACCTTCCCCATGCATGTAGTGCGCGACGTGGCGCGCAAGCGTTCCACCATTTACCTTGCCATCAGCGGCAACGACCGCCCAGTTGTTATCAACGATGTGCCGCACGCCAAGCGCGTGTTACTGGAAATCCAAAAAGCGATCGCTGAGCAAGCGCACCGGCGGGAACACGGACTACCCGCAGTTAATCCTGGCCAAGGAAAATTCGGTGGCTACGTGCAGCCAACCACCACATTGCGGCACCACGACCAGTTCGGCATGCCGGGCGACGGCGGTGGTTATTTCCGCTAAGCAGGCATGGCACGCCACCATGACCGTTGACATACAACCGTAACGACCACGCCCGATACAACGATCCGGCGTGGTTTTGCATCCATCCCGCCGCTGCTTAGAGTGGTAGAGGTGATGTTAACCCCACCTCCTTGTAACGAAACCCCACCAAAGTCCCAGACTACTGCGGCCACCCGCCCGGCCCATGCACCCGGAATGCCGATTATCAGCGTGATCGGTGATGGCCAATTAGCGCGCATGATGCACACCGAAGCGATCGAACTTGGGCTTTCGCTGCGGGTATTGGCAGGATCAACCGACTCCGCCGCCGCCCAAGTTGCCGCCGACGTTGTGGTGGGGGATTACACGGATTTTGATGACCTTCATCGCGCCGCAGCCGGCGCCGCCGTTGTCACGTTCGATCACGAACACGTACCCACCGATCATCTTCACGCCCTATGCGACGCGGGCGTGAACGTGCAACCTGGCCCCGCCGCGCTGGTGCACGCCCAGGACAAACTGGTCATGCGGCAAAAACTTGCGGATATAGGGGCACCAGTTCCGGACTTTGCCGCCCTGAACAGCATTGCGGACGCGGAGGAGTTTTGGGAACGGGTATCGGGCCAGGTCTGTGTGAAAGCGCGCCGGGGTGGCTACGACGGCAAGGGGGTGTGGTTTCCGCAGACGAAAACTGAACTAGTCGATCTATGTAGCACGCTTTTCGACGCCGGTACGCCGCTGATGGCTGAACGCAAACTCCCGTTACTGCGCGAGCTTTCGGCAATGGTGGCCCGCCGACCATCCGGCGACATCCAGGCGTGGCCGGTTGTGGAATCGGTCCAAACCAACGGGGTGTGTACGTTAGCCATCGCGCCCGCCCCGGGGTTGGATGCGAAGGCGCAGGTGGACATTCAACAGCTGGCGGCGCGGGTAGCCACCGAATTAGGCGTCACCGGGGCGATGGCGGTGGAACTGTTTGAAACGCGTGACGAGTCGGGTCAGACCCGCATCTTTGTCAATGAATTAGCGATGCGCCCGCACAATACTGGCCATTGGACACAAGACGGCTGCGTCACCAGCCAATTTGAACAGCACCTGCGGGCGGTCATGGATTGGCCACTAGGGTCGGTCGCCCCAACCGCCCCGGTGACCGTCATGGCTAATACCCTCGGGGCAGCAACAGATCCAGATATGCCCATGCCGGAACGGATGGAAAAGGTGTGGCAGAAAATTCCGCACGCAAAAATCCACCTCTACGGCAAACCGCACCGCCCCGGCCGCAAAATTGGGCACGTGAATGTTTCCGGCACCGATGGTGATAAAACCCGCGCTGATGCCGAAGCCGCCGCGCATTTCATCGTGCACGCCACCTGGCCCAACGGATACACTGATGAAACATCGGCAGTAAACCCGACGCCATAATTTCTTAACAATAAGAGGAGAGACATAGTGAGCGCACTCGTAGGCCTAATCATGGGTTCCGATTCCGACTGGCCAACGGTACAACCTGCGGCGGAAGTGCTGGCGGAATTTGGCATTCCCTTTGAAGTCGGGGTTGTATCGGCCCACCGCACTCCCGAGAAAATGCTGGCCTACGCCAAGACTGCCCACACTCGTGGTTTGAAATGCATCATCGCCTGTGCCGGTGGGGCGGCGCACCTGCCAGGCATGGTGGCCAGTGCGACGCCGCTGCCGGTGATCGGGGTGCCGCGCGCCCTCGACACCCTCGATGGCATGGATTCCTTACTGTCGATCGTACAAATGCCAGCTGGGGTTCCGGTGGCAACGGTATCTATCGGCGGGGCGAAAAATGCCGGGCTTTTGGCGGCGCGTATCCTCGGTGCGGGTGACCCGGAATTGGTGACCAAAATGGCGGATTATCAGGAGAAAATGCGCAAGGAAGTAGAAGCCAAAGACGACAACCTACGCAAAAAACTCTTGGGCGAGTAAGCGCCCATCCTTCCATGACGATCGTGGTGCTAGGGTGCGAGGTGTATAACCGCCGCCCCGGAAAGATACTCACCAGTAGGCTCGAAACCGCCCTTGCGGTGGCAAACGAATGCGACGACCTTATCATCGTCTCCGGCAAGGGCGAATCGGTGCCGATGTATCGCTGGCTGGTGGAACGCGGCATCGAACCGCTGCGCATATGGTGCGAAGACCACGCCACCAGCACCAATGAAAATCTAGAAAACTCCTATGCGGAATTGCTCAAGGCACCTTTTCCCGCTGATCTGCCAATGAAAGTGGTGACCAGCGATTTTCATAAATTCCGCACCCATGTGTGGGCCTGGCATCTAGGCATTCCGATCACGGTGACCACCGCGATGACACCGGCGCCGTTTCGGCAGCGGGCGTTTCTGAGGGAACTGTCCGCCCTGCCGCATTCCGCGCTTCGTGTCATCTGGCGTAAGTTTCGACGCTGGTTATCTGCCTAAAAATGGCCAGTAACCAGGCCGCAGACCTGTGGCTTTCGTTTCTAGCCGACGATTTCGACGGTGAGTTCGCGATCGATGCGGCCGAAGTTATAGTAGGCGGCGCAGGCACCCTCGGGGGAGACCATGCAGGTGCCGATTGGGGTATCGGGCGTGCACGCGGTGCCGAATACCTTGCATTGCCACGGCTTAATGCGTCCGGTAAGAACCGAGCCGCATTCGCAGGCCTTGGGGTCTTCGACGTGTTTTCCGGGCAGGCTGAAAATCCGTTCCGCATCGAAATCGGCGTACTCCTCCGATAGCGCCATCCCGGAATTCGGTAACCAGCCCAGCCCGCGCCATTCGAACGAGTCGCGGATCGTGAACACTTCTGCCAGTAGTGCTTGGGCTTGCGGATTGCCCGTCTTGCGCACCACCCGGGCGTATTGGTTAAACACCTGGGCTTTTCCGGCAGCAATCGCGCCGGAGGTGAATTGCTCAAGCAATACCGCTACACCCTGGAGGATATCGAGCGGCTCGAAGCCGCAGACCGCAACCGGCAGGTTGTGTTCGACGGCCAGGAAGTCAAAGGCGGTGGTTCCCACGACGGTGGCGACATGACCAGGGCCGATGAAGCCGTCGACAAGCGTGTGCCCGTTATCGGCGATGGCGCGCAACGGTGGTTCGATGGTGACATGATTGGAAAATACCGAGAAATTACGGATGCCGCGCTCTTTGGCGGCCTTGATCGTCACGGCCGTTGACGGGGTGGTGGTTTCAAAACCCACCGCGAAGAAAATGACGTGCTTATCGGGGTTGTCGGTGGCGATTTTCAGGCAGTCCAACGGCGAATACACAAACCGCACGTCACATCCTTGGGCCCGCGCCTGTAACAGCGATCCGGTGGTGCCCGGCACCCGCATCATGTCGCCGAAGGTAGTGAGGATCACGTCGGGCTGGTGTGCCAACCACAATGCGTCATCAACCCGGCCCATCGGAATGACGCACACGGGACAGCCGGGGCCGTGTACTAGGTCGATGGAGTCGGGGAGGAGGTTTTCTAAACCATAGCGGTAGATGGTGTGGGTGTGCCCGCCGCAGATTTCCATCAGCCGTAACGGGGCATCCAGAAGCTCCGCCTGTGCGGTGATCCGTTCGATGAGGGTGCGGGCGGCGCTTGGGTCGCGGAATTCGTCAACGTATTTCATGGTGAGCCTCGGTGAAATTAAAAGTAAAGGTCAAGATAAAGGTGAGAAAAGCAAAATAGGAGCCGTAACCATAAGGGCGGCAACGGGGGAACTGGGCTGGTGCTATAAAACCTTACGATCGTAAAAGTGTGAAGATTTTACAGCTGTTAACTGAGGGGAAGTTTTACGGGTGTCAAATATCCGAGGATTTGAAGGATTCCACTTCGTCCTCAAAAGTGCCGCCGCCTAGCTGCCGGATTTGTTGCAGCGTTGTTTCTGCTTCGGCTTCGTCGATCTTGCTGAGCGCGAATCCGACATGAACCAGCACCCATTCTCCTTCGATCAGGCCGTCTGCCATGAGAAGGTCGGTGGAAATTGTGCGGGTCACCCCGTCAATGCTGACCGTGGCTCGGGTGGGATCGATAATCTCCACCACTTGGGCTGGGACGCCAAGGCACATTTATCTGCTCCTTAGAAGATAGCGGTATGGGTCGAAGTCGGCGGCACCTGTGGTGGCCGCGTGCTTGTATGGGCTGGTGGTGTAGAGCACGCGGTATCTCAACAAAACCACGGGTTGCCGTTTCTTTACATTCTAGGCCGCGTGGGATTTATGCCCGTGTTTTTGGCTGTGCTGGGGGCGAATCTGGCACCGCAATCAAGAATGATGAATAGGATTCACTTTTAAGTGACAAATTCAACAAAAGTTTTTCCTTGAAACGGGCATTCGTGGAAAACGTGTTATGAGCAGCATAAATTCTCCCAATGCTCCACGAATATCGCGATGGAATTGGCGGTGGCAGGTCACGGTAAGCGCCGTAACTAGTGACGCGGGCGCGCATATTGGGTAGGTTCGGGGGCGAAACCTTCGGCCATCTGCTGTGGGTCTCGTAATGCTTCACTCGCACTATCGTTCCAACCATTAAGGAGCCGACATGAGAAAATTCCGCATTCCAGTACTCGCGCTGGCAACGTCCGTGGCCTTATCCGGCATTTCCGTCGCCCATGCGAACGCACAACTGCCACCGGCACCACCTGTTCCCGCTGTAGAATCCGCACCTGCTCCAGTGGCTGGCGAGCCACAGATTAACCAAACCGGTTCGATTTTAGACTTGTCAACGGAAATCTACTACATGCTTCCAGGTGATCCTCAGACGAAGAATGGTGCAAATGCGTTGTTCTTTTCGTTCTCAAATGGGGTAGTTGGCTTGGCGGCGCTGGTTCTTGCCGGGCTGGTCTTTTTACTCAAGCCGCTTTTTAACCGCTAAAACAACGGCAACAGCAACGGCCGCCAATAGTGAAAGTTCACATATCCGGCTAAAACTGTTGACTAGTTGAGTAGCAGACTCTTAAGCTCTGTTGCTTAACCCGTTCTTACTGGGAGAGCTCGTCGGTATCATGACGGGCTCTCCCAGAAGTCGTTAGAGGGGGTTATTTCCTTGCTAAGCTTGCAGAGGAGATAAAACAGCACGTCATAACCGGGATTCGTGTGCGTGGTCGGCCCTAGTTGGGGACGTTACCGCTACCAGGAATCCCCACTTGTGCGTCAACCAATACTACGACGGGAGCAACCGTGGACCCGAAGAACCGCCTTAATGCCAACGAATCTAACGTCAACGATACGATTTCCCAGGTTCGGCGGCGACCTGGCCGGTTGAAGGATACCCACATCACCTTGTCGCATGGGGCGGGCGGCAAAGCAAGCGCAGCATTGGTGGAACACGTATTTTTCGACGAATACGGCAACGACATTTTGCACCAGGCGGGGGACTCGGCGGTGGTTCCAGTGGACATGGCAGGTGGCATGCTGGCATTTTCCACGGACTCGTATGTGGTCAATCCCATTGAATTCCCGGGCGGATCGATTGGCGAATTAGCCGTCAACGGCACGGTGAATGACCTGGCGGTCGCCGGTGCTGTGCCACATTACATATCGGCGGCTTTCATTCTGGAAGAGGGGTTGGAGATCGAAACGCTGCGCCGGATCGTGGCCGATATGCGCCGGGCAGCTGATGCAGCAGGGGTGCGCATTGTCGCCGGTGATACCAAGGTGGTGCCGCACGGGGCGGGGGATAAGGTCTATATAACAACGGCCGGGGTGGGTGTGATACCCGAGGGCAGAACCGTTGGTCCGAGCCAGGTGCAGACAGGCGATGCGATTATCGTGTCCGGTCCGATCGCCGACCACGGCATGAGCGTGATGCTAGCGCGCGGCGATCTGGCGATCGAAGCCCCCATCGAATCCGACACTCGCGAGGTAGCGTCGCTGGTCGCGGCGTTATTTGCCGCCGTTCCCGACGCGCGGTGGTTGCGGGACGCAACCCGGGGTGGGGTGGCGACGGTTGCTAATGAGCTGGCGGAAAGCACTGGTTTCGGGGTGGTTTTGGAAGACGAGAAGATTCCAGTTCGCCCGATGACCCGCGCCGCCTGCGACATGCTGGGGATCGACCCACTATATGTCGCCAACGAAGGAACTTTCATCGCGGTCGTACCCCGCGAATCCGCCGAAGCCGCCTGCGCCGCTCTCAATCGGGCAGGTGCCCCAGACGCCCAGGTCATTGGCCGGATAGTGCAAGAACCTGCGCGGGCGGTTGTCCTGGTCACCGGCTTTGGTGGTACCCGCATGGTGGATAAACTCGTCGGCGATCCGCTGCCACGAATCTGTTAGGCAAAGTTCAACCGGCCATAAACTGCCTGCCCAAGGCTGAGGCCGCCATCGGTTGGCGGCACGACCCGGTGGGTCAGTAGTTCGTAACCTTCCGCCGCGCACAGCTGGCTCATATCCGCCACAAGCAGCCGGTTAAGCGCACAGCCGCCGGTGACCCCGATAGTGGTCGTCCCCGCAGCACGAGCGGCGGCACACAGCTCGGTGGCAATGAGTGCTGCAACATCTTGGTGAAACTCCCGTGCCCGAACCGGCCGCGGTACATCCTGGCGCAATAGCTTTTCGACGACCCCCGCCACGCCAGTAACAGGGGTGAAATCTGCAGGCAACCGCACGTCGCGGGCGCATTGCTCCACCAGCATGGCGGCTTGGGCTTCGTAAGTGACGTGGTGTGTGAAATCCATTAGGCTCGCGGCGGCGTCGAAAAGCCGACCCACGCTGGACGTCTCGACCACGCCCACCCCGGAATCCAACTGGGATGCAACCAGCCGACTATGGGCCTTCGGAACGCTTGCAGGCGGCTGAAAATCAATGCCCAGCCGGTGACATAACCCGGCCGCCTGCCGCCACGGGTGCAGCGCAGCCACATCACCGCCGACGAGCGGAAACGTCGGCAGATGCCACAACCGTCGCATGGAAGCGTCTGCGGAAATCTGCACAATCTCCCCGCCCCAAATCGTGCCATCGGTACCAAAACCGGTGCCGTCAAGGGCGGCAATCACCCCCACCACACCTGAACCACCTGGGGAAAACCGGTGGTGTTCGGCCAAAAGCGATACCGCATGCGCATGATGATGCTGCATCGACATCAGCGGAATATCGTGCGCTTCGCAAAAACGCTGTGCCCAATTGGTTGTCGCATAATCCGGATGAAGATCGCACACCACCACATCCGGAACCGTATCCTGAAACGATAATTGCTGAGCAACGGCCCGCTCAAACGATTGCTGCGCCGCATAGGACCCCATATCACCAATATGGGACGAGATATGTGCAAACCCACCGCGCGCCAGGCAAAACGTATTCTTCAACTCCCCACCCACCGCGAGAACCGTCGGATTCTTAGCCGTTTCCACCACATCCACCGGCACCGGTGCCAAACCCCGCCCCCGGCGCGCCACGGTGGTTGACACCACGACGGAATCCTCCACCGGAACGTGAATCTCCCGATCGTGGCAGAGCAGGCCGTCGACGATTCCGGTTTCTAGCAACTGACGGTGTGCCAGATCATTGGTGAAGATCATGGGTTCACCGGAGATGTTTGCGCTGGTGGCTACCACAGGGCGGTCGACCAGCAATAGGTGCAGCGGTGAGTACGGCAGCATGATGCCAATTTCGGTTAGCCCCGGCGCTATCTGCGGGTTATGTGTAAGGAAGGAGTCCTGAGCGGCCACCACCACCGGGCGCGCCGGGGAGGTGAGTATTTCTTCCTCGGCGGCAGTAAGCCGCGCGATGCGGCGTGCGGTTTCTATGTCTGGCACCATCACAGCGAAGGGTTTATCCGGGCGGTGTTTGCGGGCGCGGAGCGCTGTGACTGCCTGGGGATTTAACGCATCGCACATGATGTGGAAGCCGCCGATGCCGCGCACTCCGAGGATTTTCCCGGCGGCCAGTAGCCGCTGGGCTGCAGCGATGGTTGCGTCGGTTGCCGCGCGCGGTGCGGCGGTGGGTGCGCTTGCCCCCGCTCCGGTTGCTTTTGGGCCGTCAGAGTCGAAATCACCGGGAACAGGTTGGAATGGTACTGGGCTAGGCGCAGAATCGTCGGCGGTAGGTTCACCGAGCGAAAGCCATAGCGTGGGTCCACACTGGGGGCAGGAGATGGGTTGGGCGTGGTAGCGCCGGTCGTGGGGGGCGGTGTATTCCTTCGTGCAGTCTGGGCACAGCGGGAAGTTTTTGAGCGTGGTGCGGGGTCGATCGTAGGGGAGTGCTTCGATAATCGATAACCGTGGGCCGCAATTAGTGCAGGTGGTAAACGGGTAGCGGTAGCGGCGGTTCCCCGGGGCGGTCATGTCGGCTATGCAGTCAGCACAGATGGTGACATCGGGCGGGATGAGGGTTTTGGGTTGGCTTGTCGCCGTGGCGGAGTCCTGTGTGGGGACGGATGAGACGATGCGGAACCCGGTTTCGGCTTCCCGGGTGGGGATTTCGGTGATCGTGTGGCTGGTTAACCGGGCAAGTGGCGGCAGCGATTGCAGCAAGGTGGTGTGGAATTGGTTGAGGATATCGGTATTGCCTTGCACTTCGATGAACACTTCGGTGGCGTTATTGCCGCAGAACCCGGCCACGGGGAACCGGTTGGCGAGGGTGGCGATTACCGGCCGCATTCCTACCCCCTGGACAATTCCGCGCAGGGTGATGAGATACCTGGTGTCCGTCATGGTTATTAATGCTAATCGGCTTAAGTCCAGAGAGGTACGTACCGACTAGGCAACAGAGGTGCGTACCTGCTGGGAATGCTGTGTGGTGTGGGGGTTGCTTGTCGACGCAGGCACGGGTCGCTGCGTAATCGGGGCGTGGTTACGGCGCGTGGTGGTTGTGAAAAAGTGTTAGTGTCAGATTCGTGCATGAAATTGCGTTATCGACGTATATCGCCGATATTGTTTCTCGGGCCGCAGGTCGCCGCCGCGTCGAGATCATCCGCCTTGAAATCGGGGCGTTACGCCAGGTGGTGCCTAGCTCATTGGAATACGCGTGGGGATTTGTCACCCGCGATACTGCGCTTGCGAAGTCCCGATTGGACATCAGGTGGATTGATGCGGTCGTGGAATGTGATGCTGGGCACACCACGGTTTTGGACGCGGCGGAGTACCTGTCGATGGCCTGCCCGGTGTGTAGTAAACCGGTGACGGTGGTTGCGGGCAATGAATGTCGGGTGCGCGATATTGAGGTTGCGGGTGCATACCCACCCGGCTAACCGCACGACGGGCCGAAGCACGCGCCATGGCGCAGCCTTGGGGGCGTCGAAAAGCTCTATGAACAGCACGGTTGTAGAAGTAACGAACAGAAACGGAGTGTGACCAGCCATGGGACGGTTCCACCGGCATGATGGAACAGAACACCATCACCACCATCACGATCACCACCACCATCACGATGGGCATCATCACGATCACGATCACTCGCATCTGCATGACCACGATCATGAGCACCCGCTGCGCTCCGGTGATGCAGCCGCCACGGCGGAGGTTGGCGATCATTCGGGTTACGCCACAGGCCGGGAACGCATCATGGTGTTGGAGGATATTTTCGCCGAGAATGATAATCGGGCGGCGGCGAACCGGGCCGCGTTCGATGCCCATGATGTTGTCGCCATCAACGTGATGAGCTCGCCGGGTGCGGGGAAAACCACGCTGCTGGAAAAGACACTGGCGCATTTCGCCGATACCCATCGGTTGGGGGTTATTGAGGGCGATATTGAGACGGCGATCGATGCGGATCGGCTCCGGAACCTAGGGGCCCAGGTGTCGTTGCTTAATACCGGCCAGGGTTTCGGCGGCGAATGCCATTTGGATGCGCCCATGGTGTCGGCGGCGTTGCAGCACTTGGAGTTGGCTGACATAGACGCGGTGTTTATCGAAAACGTCGGCAATTTGGTGTGCCCGGCGGAATTTGATGTGGGGGCGCACCACAAGATCATGGTGGCTTCGGTAACCGAGGGTGAGGATAAGCCGCTGAAATACCCGGTGATGTTCAGGTCCGTTTCAGTCGTGGTGATTAATAAAGTCGATTTATTGCCATACCTGGATTTCGACATGGAGCTGTTTGAAGCCAATATCGCCCAGGTGAATCCGGAGGCAACGGTGTTGAAGGTGTCGACGAAAACCGGCGCCGGGTTGTCTGATTGGTACGACTGGGTGGCCGGGGTGATCGGAACGTAAGCAACTGCCCGAAATCACCCCCAAAATGGTTGTGTGGAAAGCTAGTGGGTGTGGTTTTTCCGGCGGTCGTGGTGGGGCGGATGGGTGGGCGTATGGCTGCGTTTTTTGCTTGTCGACGCCCCAGGTCGCCGCAGCCCCGGTGTCATTTTCGGGCTGGTCGCTGCGGGTTTCAGCAACAGCGGCATGGCTGCTGTAACTGAATGGATTTTCCCGGCGGCAGCACGGCTGCGGCGGAGACATACAAAAGGCGGAGCCGAGCGAATACGTGCTGTGGATTGATACTGTAATAGGCAACGAAAGCGTCAGGTGACACCGGATTTCATCGTGTTTGAAAAGTGGCGTATTCACCAAGCCGCCGGTGTATCCGGGCATCTGAATTGTCGACGGTGAGGACACAGCATGCATCTGCTTGATACGTGGCAAGGCGGCACTCTTGCGGAAAACCTTGAACGTAAAGGCGTTAAACGGCGCGATTTTATGAAGATGTGCGCCGGATTGGCGGCCGTTTTCGCCACCGGGGTGCCGCTTGCAGAGAAAGCCTCCGCCGAGGAGGCCGAAAAGATCGCCAACGCCTTAGGTAATGTGACCAAACCGAATGTCGCCTGGTTGCAGCTGCAGGAATGCACCGGCTGCATGGAGTCGGTTCTGCGTTCCGGTTCATCCACGATCGAAGATCTGGTGCTGAACCAATTATCAGTCAATTACAACGAATTGGTTATGGCGGCGTCCGGCGAAGCCGCCGAGCACGCGCTTCATGAGCTGAACCAACAGCCGCATATTTTGGTGGTGAATGGTTCGGTGTCGCTGGCCGAAAACGGTGTGTACTGCATGATTGGCGGTAAAACCTCAGAACAGGTGCTGCGGGAGGCCGCTGAAAACGCAACCGTTATTCTCGCCGTCGGCGCGTGTGCCGTGTACGGTTCGGTTCAAGCCGCCCGCCCTAACCCCACCCAGGCGGTGGGGGTGGAAGATATCATTAAAGACAAGCCTATTATCAACGTCTCTGGCTGCCCGCCGATCGGTGAGGTTATCACCGCCACCATCACCTACCTGCTTACTCACGGTCGTGCCCCGAAAGTCGACGCCGAAGGGCGGCCGCTGTTCGCCTACGATCAGCGGATTCACGATTCCTGCCCACGGCGGGCGCATTACGACGCGGGTCAGTTCGTTCGGACTTTCGACGACGAAGCCGCCCGCAACGGTTGGTGTCTCTACGAGGTTGGGTGTAAGGGACCGTCGACGTTTAGCCCCTGCCCGATCATTCAGTGGAATCTTAAATCCGGCTGGCCGATCGGGGCAGGGCACCCCTGTATTGGCTGCACCGAGAAGCACTTCTTTGACAGGTTCACCCCGTTCTATGACACCCTGCCTGATTTCACCGGTTTCGGCATCGAATCCTCGGTGGAGACGGTCGGGTGGGGACTTGTCGGCGCTGCCGCAGCGGGAGCCGTCGTCCACGGTGGCGTCACCATGATTAAAGAGGTCGCCATTAAGCGTTCCACCGGCGAGATTGAGCCATTGGCGGCGTTCGGCGATGATCCAACACCGAACGCTGCTACCGAATCATCCCCCAAACCCGGCGAAGGTGAGGTTTAACCAGCCATGGCAGTTGAACGAATAGTTGTAGATCCGCTCACCCGTATCGAGGGTCACCTTAGGGTGGAATTGGAAGTCGACGATGGCACCATAACGAACGCGTGGAGCGAAACCACACAATTTCGCGGGATAGAAACCATCTGTGAAGGCCGCGACCCGCGCGACGTGTGGGCGTTCGTGGGCCGGATCTGTGGCGTGTGCACCGGCACCCACTCCCTGGCGTCGGTCGCCGCGGTGGAAGACGCCATCGGCTGCGACATTCCGAAACAGGCGCAGCTTATCCGGGATTTGGTGTTAGGCAGCCAAGAAATCCACGACCACGTGGTGCATTTCTACCACCTGCACGCCCTGGATTGGGTGAACGTGGTCTCGGCGGCTCAGGCGGATCCGCTAAAAACCGCCGAATTTGCTCGCAGCATCGGATCGACGTGGAAGGGTAACACCCCGGAACAATTCGCAAAAGTAAAAGAAACCATCACCGGGGTTTTGGAATCGGGACAGCTTAGTATCTTCACCGGCGGGTATTGGGAACACGAGGATTATCGACTGCCGCCGGAGGCGAACCTCATGGCCGTGTCACATTATCTCGATGCCCTGCAATTCCAGCGGTCGATCATCCGCATCAATACCGTCTTCGGCGGTAAGAATCCGCACCCGAATTTCCTGGTCGGTGGCATGGCGTGTTCCATCGACCCGGATAAGTCGGAGACGGTCAACCAGGTTCATGTGGATCAGATCAAAGGCTGGATTCAAGAGATCGAAGACTTCGTCTACGGGTGCTATCTGCCAGACGCCATGGCGATCATGAAGGTGTACTCGGACTATTTCGACATCGGAAAATCCGCCGATACGTTCCTCGCGGTGGGAATGGCCGGGGCTACGATTGTGTCTAATAAACTGCAGCGGTCCCTTTCCTACGCGCATCCAGAGATCAAACCGGGGGTCATCCTGGACGGGGACTACACCACCCTGCACCCATTGGACCCCAAGAAGATCGAAGAATACATTTCTTCCGCCTGGTACGAGTATTCCGTGGGCAAAGACAAGGGGCTGACACCCGATGTGGGCGAAACCACCCCGGCCTACACCGGACCGAAGCCGCCCTACACCTGGCTAGGCGACGCGGAGGAGTATTCGTGGTCGAAGAGCCCCCGCTATGACGGTCGCCCCACCCAGGTCGGCCCGGTCGCCCGGGTGCTTTTGGCCTATATCCAAAACGAACCCGCCACCAAACGCATCGTCGACGACGCCATGAAGGAACTGGGCATCACGGTAGATAAATTCAATTCCACCGGCGGTCGCACCCTCGCCCGGGCGGTGGAGGCGGTGACGACCGCAGAAAACCTCAGCCACGTGTTGCTGCCGGAATTCATCAATGGGCTGAAAGCAGGCGATTTTGATGTGTTCAATGCCCGCACCTGGGAACCTAGCAGCTGGCCGAAAGAAACCTCCGGCTTTGCCATGATGGAAGTAGCCCGGGGCATGTTGTCGCACTACATCACCATCAAGGATGGCCGCACCGAACGGTACCAAGCCGTGGTTCCCACCACCTGGCTCGCAGGAGGCCGCGACCCCAAGGGCCAATTGGGTCCCTATGAATCCGCACTCGCCAACGGTATGCATCCGCTGGTTGATCCCACACAACCATTAGAGGTGCTGCGCACCATCCACTCCTTCGACCCGTGCATGTCCTGCGCGGTCCATCTGCTCGATCCGTCGGGTGCGGAATTAATGCAGGTGATGACCCAATGACATCCACCCAGCCTGCCTCAGCACAGCAACCATTCAGCCAGGTCGACCACACCCGCATGAAAACTGTGCTGAATGTCGCTGCCAGTATCCCCGTCGCAGATGTGGGAAGCGAGACGTTGATTAGGTTGGCGGGTGTTTCCCCAGCCGGGTCGAACGATCCGGTCGACCACGCGTTATACCGCGCCATCGGGGAAGTGCCAGCGGCTGAATACTTCGATTACGCCACACAGGACCGGCGGTTTTCCATCGCTCATGTAAAGGGGGTGGAATTCGGCGGCGAGGTCCACGACCTGGCGGTGATGCGGGGCGACATTACAAGCGTGTTGGAAGCCGCAGATGCAGACCCCGGCGTGAAATCCTTGGCGCTTCGCAACGCGAATGTGATGCGCAAACTGGGGCGGCGCAGCCTCGGAGTCGCCATCGCCCCCTTGGTTGGGGATACGGCCGGGGACTTTAAATTCCAGGGATTGGTGGCCCTGTCGGTTGGAGGACAGAAACGGATCCGGGCACACACGCGGGGCGGATACACCCGGATACAGATGTGGCCACGGGCACTTCGGATTCAACACTGGTTGAATATGCTGCTCATCATCGCCTTGTCGGTGACCGGCTACTACATTATGAATCCGTTTTTTGGCGCCGAGCTATCGCAGGATACTGGCTACCTCATGGGGATTATCCGCTATATTCACTTCGTCTCTGGCTTCGCCTGGATTGCGGTTGCCGCGTGGCGGCTAAGCCTTACGGTTTTCGCCACCCAAAAACACATGCGGTGGCGAAGCTTGTGGCCGATTTACGGCAAAGACGACGTGAAGAAAATGTGGGCGACCGTGCAATACTACTTGTTCTTAAAAGAAGAAGGCCCGCACTATGTCGGCCACAACGTATTGCAGCAATTAACCTATTCCACCATCTACGCGCTGTGCACTATCCAAATTCTGTCCGGTTTGGCGCTATATGGCCTCTACGATCAGTACAACCTGGTGTGGCAGTTCTTTAGTTTCCCGATCCATATCATCGGAGTGCCGATGATCCGGATGATCCACACCGTGATCATGTTCCTGCTGTTCGCCTTCGTGATTCTGCACGTCTACCTGGTATTTAGGGCTGATTCCATCGAAAACCACGGTGGGGTATCCGCCATGATTAACGGCGGCGTGTGGCTGCCTACTGGTTCTAAACCAGTTGACGCTCCGGAGATCGAATAGATGCTGCGGATAGTCGTCTTAGGGATCGGTAATCCCATCATGGCCGATGACGGGATCGGCCTGGAACTTTTGGCACGCCTGAAAACAATCGGCCCCGCCGAAGGCATGCACAGCCAGGTGGAATTGCTCTATGTCGACGGCGGCACCTCCGGAATGGAAGTCCTACCCGATGTGGAGGATGCCGATTGGCTCATCGTGCTCGACGCCCTGGCTGGCCCCGGCGCGCCGGGTACGATCCACACCCTGATTGGCGATCAGATCCCTCGACTACTGCAATCGAAATTGAGCCCGCACCAGGTTGGCCTATTGGATTTACTGTCCGTGGCCCGGCTCGGTGGGAATGAACCAACCCGGGTCGCCGTGGTCGGCATCGTGGCGGAAACAGTCACCCTGCACGTCGGGCTGAGTGCAACGGCAGAAGCCGCGCTGACCCCTGCCGCCGAAACGGCCCGTAACCTGGTGCAGGGGTGGCTGGACGAGGCCACCACCAACCCGGCCTCGGCCGGTGACAGTACGAAAGCGGGCTAATGATCGGGTGTCTTACAATCCGAACAATCCGAATCGGCGTGAACATCCACCCATTCCAGCCGAAACTCGGTGCCGCTGCGCAGATCGGCGGTGGGAGTTGCACATACCGGGCAGACAAGCGCGAAGAACTCGTCTACTTCGTGGCAGGTGGCGCACTGCGGGCAATACACCGTGGCGGGAACGAACATGATGTCCAACCTGGTGGCGGCGCATTGCGGGAAATGTGCCTGGGCTATCGGCCAGGCAGCCTGCAACGCCTCGGCTATGACCCCGCTGCGGGCACCGACCGTGAGCCCAATCGCAGTGATGTCCCGACCTTGGGCCGTGGACACAGCTGTTTCGATCACGCTGGTCAGCAGGGAAAGTTCATGCACAATGATTAAGAATAACCGACGACGAGTATCATGCGGCCACGTTGAGTCTTGGAGTGGATATGAAAATTAACATTTCCGAACTAGTCGACCCACATTCCGCCCGGGTCGTCGTGCGCCGCGACCCAGACGGCGCAGTCGCAAGCGCCCGGTTCGATATTCGGGGCGTGCCCCGGGTGGATGGGATGCTGCTGAACCGCCCCTTGGCCGAAGTCCCGGCGCTTATCACCAGACTGTGCGGATTATGCCCGGTCACGCACCATCTCGCGGGGATCGCCGCATTAGATAGTCTTTATAACCACCAGGTTTCCGCGCCCGCTCAGGCGGTGCGGGCATTACTGCACCACGGGTCGGTTTTAAGCGTTATGGGGCCGAAGCTTTTGCACTATAGCGCCGACCCCACCATCGCGCGGCGGGTTCAGCGCCTCGGGAAAGACGCCTGCGCGACCGCCGGGATGACCGGGCATTTCCCCGCCGTGGCGGTACCCGGCGGGGTGGCGGTGACGGTGCGCCCGGAAGACGTCGAAAAGCTCCACCGTGACGCGCTGACCTGCCGTGCCGACGTGCGAAACCTCGATGCGGGGCAGTCGCCACAGTTCGAGTTTTCCGGCTACAACGTTTCGCTTGTCGACGCCACCGGGCGATGGAACCCACTCGGGGACACCGTACTGGTAGCTCACGCCGCCGACACTGACCAACCCAGCAGCATCTTTCCGGTGGCCGAAATCGCAGACCGCATCAGAGAAACCGCGCCGGGCTCGGTCACCCCCAACCCGCAGGTGCGTATCGGCGACACCTGGCAGCCGTACCGGGTAGGGCCAGCCGTGCGGTACCCGGGACTAACCCCCGCGCAGGCTCAGCTAGAAAGCATCATCGACTCCGTGACTGCGATCATCACCCTGTGCGAACACGATTCATTATCTACCGAGGAAAAGCAACCAACACCTGTCATCGAGGCGGCAACCGGCACCGGCATCGGCGCGGTCGACGGCCCGCGTGGCTTGCTCATTCATCGGTATACGGCGAGTGACGGTAACCTGGTGGACTGTCAGATTCTTAACCCCACCGCCCAGAACGAACCGTGGTTGGCGCAGACACTGCACCACCTTATCGCACACGGCGAGGTCGAATCAGTCGAGGACGCAATCCGTGCGGCCGACCCCTGCCTACCGTGTACAGCGGCACCTCGGGGTCTGATGAACGTTGAGATAGTGGAGGAACCATGTGCCTAGGAATACCCGCGAAGGTGATCCGAATCGATGACGCTTCACAGCCCATGCTCATGGGGGAGATCGACGTGTTGGGGGAGCGCCGTCCTTGCTGTTTCGCCTACCTGCCGGAAGCCCAACCGGGCGATTTCGTATTAATCCAAAATAGTTTCGCCATGACACTTATCGACGCCGCCGCCGCCGCCGAAACCCTCGCCGCCATTGATCAGTGCCACCCCGACGGCCTTAACAACCGCTGACCTGCACTGGCAACAGCTACGCCGCCGAAACCCCGCCCGACCTACTACCGACGCGACCTCAGCCACCGCCATACGCTTACCGTTGCGACCACCAGCACCACCGCGCCCAGCGGGATCCACAGGCTCGGGGCGGGGCGGGCTAAATTCACAACCGACAAAATTACACTCAACGCCGATACCACTACCAGAACCGGAAACATTCGCCGTACCGTTTTCTCCGGTGTCGTTTTCGGCGCAGCGGACCCTACCTGCGGTTTATTGCTGTCCATGAGCATCTATCCGATACTTTCGACTACTACGCCACAACACCACGACAAGCACCCAACAGGCGATCAGCAACACCAGATGCACGAAACTTGGCTGAGCGGAAACGAACCGATACCCGGTTTCAATGCCTAGCATCACCCCGAAAAACCCAAACAAACCCGCACCGGTTTCGTAAATAAGCTGCGGCCGCGATGCTGCCGAGCGCGACGCCGGGGTGGCCGTAGCCTGTGCCGCATCCGCGACATCGGTGGCGTCGGAGACGGCAGAAAACCCGCTTTTGTTACTTTCCTCACTAAATTCGGGTTCGGTGCAGTTCACGGCGGGATCGGTCTGGGACATACCGACGATTATAGAGGCCGATTATGCGGCAGGGCGCATGCGTTTCGGTAGGGTCGCTACAAGAAGCCAACGATGTGTGACACGGAAAGAACCGACACGACAGCCACATAAGGAGGCACCATGTTTCAGATTCGCCGCCCCCGCCTGCTCGTGATAACTGCAGCGCTTACCATCGCAGTGCCCCTCACCGCCGCGTGTACCGACAGCGGAAACAACAATTCCGCCAGTGACACCACGCCGAATATCGCCACCGCGACCCGACCACAGCAACGCGACGGTAAAACGAGTGGCACGAATGGTGCTGCTGGAAACCAGAGTGGAACCGACCCGGTGGTCGAGGCCCTTGCCGAGCTTGCCGCCGATGAAACCGCAACCGGCATTGTCACCAGCGCGGATAAAGTCGATGGCGACGTGGTGGAGATCACCGTGTACGAAGGCACCGAAAAAGCCGAATACGACGCTGGTCCGGGCGGGGAGATCACCGAGCGCAGCCGCGAAGCCAAAACTGACACCGACGATGAAGTGGTTGCCGCCCGGGCCGCAACGGTATCCGCGATGGATGCCCTAAGCCAGGCGGTTGCGCAGGAGCCGACCCTCAGCGTCGATAGCATTTCGCTTGCCGACGACCACAATGCCGACCTGCAATGGAAAGTGGAGTTTACCGATCCGGCCGGTGGGGCCGGAACCACCGTGTTTATCCCGGCACTTGACCCCCGCTAAGAACAAAAAAGGGGGAAGAGACCTGGATTCGAACCAGGAACGAGTCGGATAATGTGTGCCAACTGCTCTACCGGGCCACGTACGTGGCTCATTGAGCTACCTCTTCCAAGAAGGAAGAATAACACATGCTAAGGCTAGTAGATGCGGGATTCAGCCGTTATGATTTTCCGGCGAACCAGCCTGCTTTACGCATCCAACGCGCTGCCACCGGATCGCTGACCATGATGCCGTGCACCAAATCGTAGGTCGGGCGGGTTACAGCCAATTCGGATTGGCGATATGGCAAAGTCCAGCCCGTGGCATCCGGATCAATACCGACCTCAGCGCAGGCGTTTCGCACATCCGTAGCGGTACATTCCTTGGTGCCCAAAACAACCTCCCACGGCAGTGGCAGCCGCTGAAAAACGTGCACATCGTGGTGCGGTTCGTGCTCACCCACATGGTGGTGCCAGGCGGCAACGTCACCGGCGATCAAAGAGGGTACTTTGCCAAAGCAGAACTCGGTCAGTACGTCGTCCCAGTGCGCACAAACGATCACATTGAACCAACCGGTGCGCATCTGATCCCAGGCGCGGGCGGCCGCGTTCCAACGGGAGGAATTATCGCCTTTCCGCATGACCATTGTGCCGGTGCGCCAGCGGGGATTCCACAGCGTACTAAGCTGGGTTGCCAACCACTCCACCTGGGCGAAATAGGTGGTGGCAAGCCGCACCTTGGCGGCGTCGTCAAGCAATGCAACGATCATGGGCGGGCAATAGACACACGCGATCACCTCTGGCCGAACATTTGGATCGGCCAACGCCCGGTCAAGTAGCAGTTGCGCGATGTGATCCATCGGGCGATCCTGCGACCCCACGGTGAATAACGTCCGCAGCTTCAACCGCGCGGTGTAGTAGGCGACAAACTGCGCGGTGGCCGGGGATTTCTTGAAAGCGTCCCGATCGATCAAAAACGCAAGCCGCGTCTTTCCCAAGTGGATAGCGCGTGCGTAATCCGCCGCAGCCGCAGCCGTTAAGGCGCGTTTATGCAGGTGAAGTAGCGCGCGAACCGCCTTGCGGTACCGCCGCACCGACACGCCGGGGAAGCGGTGAGCTAGTTCTTCTCGGTTGAGCCGCTGCCGGAAATCCGCGTGGCCGCCGTTGCGGTGACCAGACCGCGCTTTTCGACGCCGGGTGGTTACCGCCACCGATTGAAACCCGAGTGCCTCAAGGCAGGCCTCTACCCAGTCGACGGTTTCATGGTGGGAGCCTGTATCCGCCGGTGGGGTCGGCAAACCGGGAAACCCACGGGTAAATCCTTCGGTCCGTTCAACAAGACCGGTTAAATCCGGTGCCGTGATGAAGCTCGTGGGCATCAGTGAGCACGGCTTCGCGATCAAATCGTAGGCGGCTAGTCGAAAATCCGCTGGGAGGGACGAGTCAAGTTTCACGATCGTGGCGAGGACTTCTTCCGGGGTAGCCCGCGCAGTCAGGCCGTCGAAAAGCATGTCCAACAACGCATTGGCGGTTTCCGCGCTTGGCACCTTACCTACCTCGCCGAAGACTTCGATCACCTTGAAATCCACCCGAATAATCACCGATGAATCCCTGATAATGCGGGGATAACACATTCCCCTAAACATCGGTTTCTGCCAGGTTTCCCGCGCCCACTCCTTCCACGCAGCCGGGTCTTTCGGCCCGTCAGTGTCTGTAAGATCGGCGGCCGTGATCGAGCCGAAACTACTCGCTGAAACACCAACCACCTCCACCGCGCAGACTGGGGTGCCTGCGGAATCACGGAGCACAAAAACCTTCTGCAGCTGTAAATAAGGGTCCACACCCACAAAATCCGACAGCGGGTACTGCTTCGACTTCGGGAAAAACAGCGTGCTAATCGTGCCGGTTTTAATGCGCTCGACCCGCAGGTCGTGACACTGGGCATTGTTTGGACTTATTGCCTGTACGCGGCCGTCGCTGTTTTCTTCCAGGAGAAACCGAAACACCATGATGGTTATGGTAACAACACCTTGACCATGGTGGTGGCGGAAGTTGAATCTAGGGGTTAGTCCTCTTTCCCGGGGGTGCCGATTCCGGTTCTGCCGCGCCTTAAGCGGGAGGAGTATTTTTTGGTGAGGAGTTCTTCAAAAGTATGGCCGCGTGGTGGTGTGGAGCGGGATAGGTCGCAGCCTTCGAAGATTACGTATTCGCCGAAGTGGGCTTTTGAGAAATCGATGCTGTGAAATAGGTCGTCAAATTGTTTTTTGTCGATGTCGTCGTAGAAATTGTTGTAAAAAACAATCTCCGCGAGATGCCCAATTATCGTGCAATTTTCGAAATAGCTAGCGCGGGTTTCCAGGCCTTTCATTCTGCATTTATCAAAGGTGCAATTATAGAATTCGGGCTCGTAAAAACTTGTCCGCTGGAAATTGCAGCCGTTAAACACACAATCCCGAAAAATCCCGGTATGGGCACCTATGGTGACCCCGCGTAAGTCCACTTTGTCAAAGACACAATCGTAAAAATCGCAGGAATAAAGCCTGGCGTCATCCAAATTGCACTTTCGAAAAATGCAATTTTTAAACGTCACATTACTAAAGATAGGGTGGTTGAAATCCGTGCCGGTGAAATCTATGTCTTCATAGACGCGGTTTCCAATTCGGGCTTTTTCTCTCCAGGTCTCGGTATAGGTTTTCTTTTTCATAAGTAGCTGTGGGTTCATTCCGTTGCGCGAAGAATCTGAACAATTATTTTCCTGGAAATGCCGTAGCGGTTAGTGGGCTAATTGCTACGGCGTTGAGTTTTTGGGCCTACTAGCCAGCTAGGCTTTCACGCCACCGGCGGTGAGGCCGGAAACGATGCGGCGTTGGAATGCGAGAACCATGATTATCAGCGGGATGGTGACAAGCGCGCCCGCTGCCATAACGGAAGCATAGGGGTATTCGAAGTGGCTGTCGCCGGAGAAGCGGGCAATCGCGACCGTGACTGGCTCCGTGGCGTTGGTGGACAGTTGATTAGCCAGCATAAATTCGTTCCAGGTGGCGATGAAGCACAAAATCGCGGTGGTAAAAAGCGCCGGTGCGGCAAGTGGCAGCAAGACGGTGCGGAACGCCTGGCCGCGGCTTGCCCCGTCCACCCGGGCGGCTTCTTCCAACTCCCAGGGCAGCTGCCGGAAAAACGACGTGAGCGTGTAAATCGTCAGCGGCAAGGCAAAGGAAATATTGGGGATAATCAGCGCCCGGTACTGGCCGATCCAGCCGAGGTCGCCAAATAGTTGGAACAGCGGGGTGACCAAGGCGATGCCGGGGAACATGCTGGCCCCCAACACGATTCCGGTGACTATGCCCTTGCCCCGGAAATCTACCCGGGCCAAGGCGTAGGCGGTGAATACCCCAACGGTGACCGCGATGAGGGTGGTGAGAAACCCGATCAGCAGCGAATTGCCGATGGCGTTGAGGAAGTCGTTTCCTTTGTTCGTTGCCAGCGCGTCCTTGAAGTTTTGCAAGGTGACATGGGTCGGCCACGGGGTGGTGTCAAAGGTATGGCGTTTATCGCGTAGCGCGGTGACCACCATCCAATAAAACGGCGCCAACCCCCAGATCAGGATAAGGATGACCCCAATGTAGTTGCCGATTGTTTTACGCATGGGGTTCTCCGATCGTGACGAGGGGCTGGTTGGTGGTGGGTTGCTTTTCGACGCGTAACGGGTGGTCAGCTGCCTGCTGCTGGGCTTCTTCCCGGCGTTGAATCTTCTTTAGCTCGCGTTTCTCGGCGTTGCCAGATACGTCTGCGCCGAGGAAGCGGATCATGATGAAAGCCACGAAGAAGATCAACAGGAAGATCATGGTGGATAACGCCGAGGCGGAATTGAAATTGTTTTGCCGAACGTCGGCGACCACCAATTGCGACACCGTGGCGGTGGGGGAGTTAGCCGAGGAGGAAATCAAAATTACTGGCAGGTCGTACATTCGCAGGGCGTCTAGGGTGCGGAAGAGGATTGCCACCATTAACGCCGGTTTGACCAGCGGCAATGTGATAAGCCAGAACTGTTTCCAGGTGGATGCGCCGTCGACCTTGGCGGCCTCATAGACATCCTTCGGGATCATTTGCAGCCCGGCTAAGATCAACAGCGCCATGAACGGGGTGGTTTTCCAAACATCGGCGATGATGACGGCAAACCGGGCGGCCCACGGGTCGGTGGTCCACGAAATGGGGGTTCCGAGCAGGGAATTAATGATGCCGCGATCGGCGAAGATGAATTGCCAGAGCTTAGCGGTCACGGCGGTGGGGATTGCCCACGGGATGAGGACGGCGGCGCGCAGGAAGGCCCGACCCTTAAATTCCCGGTGCATGACCAAAGCCATGAGCATTCCCAGGACTATTTCCAGGCTGACCGTGACCACGGTGAAGAAGAGCGTATTGCCTACTGCGGGCCAGAAGTCGGTGGATAAAACGCCGGGCGGGCAGGCGCCGATTTCGCCCGACGGGGTCATGCATCGCTGGGTAAGCCAATAAACGTAGTGGTCAAATCCGGCGAAACCGCCTTGAACGAAAACCCCGGTTTCGGGATCAAGGTGCTTATCGGATTGGAAGGAGAGGTAGATGGCGCGGATAATCGGATAACCGATCACGACCGCCAAGACAACCAGCGACGGCACAATTAGGTAAATGGCGGCACGTGAGTTTTTGACCACGGTTTCCTCATCTTTCGTTAGATGCAAAACACCCAAAACCACTGCCCGTAAAATGGGTAATGGTTTTGAGTGTCAGCTTAGCAGCACCACCTGGGTGGATTTGCCGAGTTTTTACTTCGCAGCCTCAATAGCGGCCTTCATGTCGGCGGTGGCGTCGTCCACGCTCTTATCGGCGGTCAGCGCAGCGTAGGAGTTATCCTGGACTGCCTTGGAAATAGCCGGGTAGAACGGGGAAGCTGGCCGTGGAACTGCGTTTTCCAGCGACGTCTTCAGTGCCGGGAAGAATGGGTACTTCTCAATCAGCGCTTCGTCATCGTAGATGGAAGCCAGTACTGGTGGGAAGGAGTTCTCCGCGAAGTACATCTGGTTTTCTTCCGAGATGACGAACTCGATGAAGTCGTGGGCGGTGGCCTTGTGCTTGGAGTTGACATTGATGCCGTTGTTGAATCCGCCCAGGGTGGATACACCAACACCATCTTTGCCGACCAGCGGCTGAACCTCAAACTTATCGGCTACCTTGGATTCCTCGCCCTTGGCCAGGTCATACATGTACGGCCAGTTGATTGCGTAGGAGGTTTCACCACCGGTGAATGCCAAGTGGGTTTCCTGCTCGGTCGCGGAGGTCGAAGCCTTGGAGATCACGCCGTCCTTGTAGGCGTCCACCAAGGTCTGCAAACCTTCCTTGGCTTCTGGGGAATCCACGACTGGAGCTCCGGACTCGTCCAAGACATGTCCGCCCCAGCCTTCAATGAAGCCGAGGGTGTTTACGGTCAGACCTTCGTATTGCTTCAATTGCAGAGTCAAACAATCAACGTTTGCTTCCTTCGCCTTTTCGCAGGAGTTCTTCAAATCCTCGAAAGTCGTCGGTGCATCAGGCTGGATTTTGGTGTTACGGAAGAGCAATTGGCCATTGGTGTTCTGCGGCAGTGCATAGAGCTTGCCGTTGTACGTACCGGAAGCCACGGTAGGCTGCAGCAACTTGCTGGTGTCCACCGCCATGTCGCCTTCCAGCGGCTCCAACCACTGGTTAGCGGCGAATTCTGCGGTCCAAACGACATCAAGCGCCATGACGTCTACGTCGTCATTGCCTGCCTGCAAGGTCTGAACCAGGGAATCGCGTTGATCGTCGGACTCACCGGCCAATTCCTTGAACGTCACCTTCTCGTCTGGGTGGGCTTCATTCCACTTGTCAATAACATGGATGAGCTTTTCGGAATCCACCTTGCCCATAGCGTAGGTGATGGGGCCGCGGCCTTCTTCTGAAGATGCGGAACCCGCGGAATCTGAACCGGAGGTTGAGGAGCCAGTGTCGCTACAACCGGTGAGGATCAGTGCGCTGGCAAACCCCAGTGCGGCAATAGACTTACGAGTCAATCGAAGTGCCATAAAAGTACAACCTTTCTAAAAATTAGTTGCTTACCCACAAAATGTAGTAGTGAAATGTCTGTTTTGGGGCGAATTAAGCAAAAATTGTGGGGTTTTATTGCCGAATCCCAGTATCCGCATCGAAGTGATGGGCGGAATTCGGATTGAAACTCAAGGTGATTTTTTCGTTCGGTTGTAGCCGTTGATTGCCGCGCAATTTAGCCACCAAGGTGGTGTCATCGGCCGTTGTGGCATACACGTAGCTTTCGGCACCAAGCTCTTCGACAATAGCGACCCGGGCGGGAATACTTGCCCACCCCGGTTGGGGGTGGCTGACCACCAGCATGTGTTCCGGGCGAACACCAATCGTGGTCAGTGTTCCATTCACGTTACCCGGGAACAAGTTCATAGCCGGGGATCCGATGAAACCGGCAACGAACGCGTTCGCTGGGGCGTCGTAAAGCTCACGCGGGCTGGCTACCTGCTGCAATACGCCGTCCTTGAGCACCGCCACCCGGTCACCCATGGTCATCGCCTCAACCTGGTCGTGGGTGACATACACCGTGGTCACCCCGAGGCGCCGCTGCAGCGCGGCGAGTTCCGTTCGGGTCTGCACCCGCAGTTTCGCATCGAGATTCGACAGCGGTTCGTCCATCAGAAAGACCTGCGGATTGCGCACAATCGCCCGTCCCATGGCGACCCGCTGGCGCTGACCACCGGATAGATCCTTAGGCTTGCGGTCAAGAAGATCCGATAATCCGAGAATCTCAGCGGCCTCGGCAACTTTGGCGTCGATCTCGGTTTTGGGCAGCTTCGCTAATTTCAAGGGGTAGCCGATATTTTTACGCACGCTCATGTGCGGATACAGCGCATACGTTTGAAACACCATAGCGATGTCGCGCTCCGCCGGTTCCAATCCGGTGACGTCGGTATCGCCGATGAAGATCTTCCCCTCCGTCACTGGTTCAAGCCCGGCCAATGCCCGCAACGACGTAGATTTTCCGCAGCCAGAGGGCCCCACCAAAACTAAAAACTCACCGTCGGCGATCTCTAAATCGAGCTTTTCGACGCTCGGCCGCGCCGCGCCAGGATAGGTGATGGTGACATTAGCGAAAGTAACCTGTGCCATGGCTACCAACCTAACAGTAGACGGCGGCAATAGTGGAAGTTTTGCTAGTTCTCGTAACACCAGTCGCCACTTGGCCAGAAACGTCAGCCTCATGCGCTACGGATCGCATGGGGCTGACGTGTAGGTTATGCGCGCTAATTCACGCAACGTGGGCCGGTGCCACCAGCATCAATAACTGGCGATAGCTGTTCTTCTTCTAATTTGGAGCCAGCTTGGCCAACGGTCTTGCTAGCCGCAGCAGACTGCGACGTAGTAGAGGGCTTCGCGGTTCCGGTCGGGCCATTGTAGTCGGCTGCGGTAACCACCGCGATGGTATTGGCATCAAGGGAGGCGCTGGCGGCAACTGGAAGACCGCCGAGTTTTTGGGCGATGGCTAAGGCATCGGGGTTGGTGGTGTCCGCCGCGAGAACCTGCGACTGGAAATACAACCCTTCCTGGGCATTGGTGGTATCCGCGATCTGGTACCCGGCATCTGATAGGAAACCACCAACGCTGGCAGCCAAACCAGAGGTGGTAGAAGCGTTAAGCACCAAGACTTCAACATTGGGGTTGACCGCTGGACTGGTCGGGTTGGTTGGGCTGGTCGGGTCGTTTGATGGGCTCGGCGGAACCGGCGGCGGGGCAGTGCCAAGCAGCTCATTGAAGTAGTCGTGTACTTCGTCGACGTCGACGGTGACCACGGATTCGCCGTAGTCGCCCACGCCGTCGATCGATGTCACCGGAATGGTATTGAATTTCACGTTGCCACCGGCGAGGTTTTGCAGTTGGATGGCGAAATTCATCACATCCCAATCCTTGTCGATGGTGACCGATCGGGTGACCGCATCGCCCAAACTTGCCAACTTACCCGGCGAGGCCAATGTGCCTGACGACAGCACCTTAGCCACCAGGGAGGCCATAAACGCCTGCTGACGAACGATGCGGTCGAGGTCGCCGCGGGGCAGACCATGTCGCTGCCGCACGAAGGCGAGGCCTTGAGCACCATTGAGAGTCTGCACGCCGGCTTTGAAATTCGCGCCGGAATACTCGTCGGATACGTCGTCGTTGAGGCAAACTTCCACACCACCCACGGCATCGGTGAGCAGGACGAACCCCAACAAGCCCACCTCGGCGTAGTGGTCGACGGTGATGCCGGTAAGGTCACTGACAGCCTGAATGAGTCCTTGGCGTCCGGCGTCTTTGGATTTTTCCTCTAACTCCCGTTCGTCGACGTTTCCGGTTTCAAATAGCCGTTCTTTTTCAAAGGCTTTGTGGTGGGAATAAACGCCGTTGATTTTCAGGTTTCCGATTGCGTCGTCGTGAACGTAGGTATCACGTGGAATGGAAATGGCGGTGGCCGAAGAACCGTCGTTAGGAATACGAATCACCATGATGGTGTCGGTATTATCGGCTTCTTCATCGCCAGCATGAAGCAGGTCGATTTCTTCTTGGGTAAGGGGATTGCCCTGGGCGTCGGTGCGGGAGTCGGAACCGACGAGCAGAATATCGGTAGCGCCGTCAGCAGCTTCTTTGAGCCCTTGGTCGCCGCCCAGCTCCAAGGTGCCCGACGATACGCTGGTGTCGATCCGGCCGACGGTCCAATAGCCGACGCCAGAAACGACCAACACGAGGGCAGACAAAAACGACACCAGCGCCTTAACCGCAGCTGGGCCTTGTTGATGGGTGTCGGGGCCGAGCTGCGGTCGCGCCTGAATGTCGCGCGTGTGGCGCTGATGTTCACTCATTGGCTACCGGATTCTCCTTTTCGCCTAAGAATAACCGAAGTGTGTTTAAGAATATCTTGTTCTTCGGCAGGAAACACTTTGACTAAGAGGCGTAAAAGAGACTTATAGCGCCTGACACAGTAAAATCGACGAGGTGAATAACGAGGTGAATACACTAAAAAAGCCCATTGCCGTAATAACTGTCACGTACTCGCCGGGTGATTATCTCCGCAGCTTCCTGGATTCTGTGTCTCATGCCACAGTTTTGCCGACGCGGGTTTTTTTAGCCGATAACGGCTCCACCGATGGGGTTCCTGAGAAAGCGGCACAGGAATATGACACCGTCGAATTCTTAGCAACCGGCGGCAACGTGGGTTACGGGACTGCCATTAATATCGCGGCGCGCCGCATCGCGTCGCTTATCGACGCCGACGAGGTCGACCCCGACTACTTCGTGATTTCCAACCCTGATGTCGTCTTCGATCCGGGCAGCATCGACGAAATGCTGGCGTGTGCGAAGCGGTGGGCGGATCGCAACGTGGCGGATGTTGGCCCCTATATCCGTCAATCGGATGGCTCCGCGTATCCCTCGGCCCGGGCAATCCCTACCCTTAGGAACGGGATTGGGCATGCATTGTTTTCGGGGATATGGCCGTCGAATCCGTGGTCGCGGTCCTATCGGGATAACGCCGTCATGGACGTTGAACGCACCGCCGGCTGGCTGTCTGGTTCCTGTTTATTGGTGAAATGGGATGCCTTTAATGCCATCGGCGGCTTTGATGAACGCTACTTCATGTATATGGAAGACGTTGACCTGGGCGATCGATTCGGCCGGGCAGGTTTTTGCAATGTGTTCTGTCCAACAGCGCAGATTACCCATGCGGTGGGGCATTCGGCTGGCAAGCACCCGGAGAAAATGCTGCCTGCTCACCACGCGTCGGCGTATCGGTTCCAGGCGGATCGGCATCCACATTTATGGCAGGCACCGATTCGGGTGGCACTAAAAGTGGGATTGAAATTGCGTGCGGCTATCGTGGTTGCGCTGGCTAAGATGAAAAAATGATTGTGGAGTGGCTTATCGAGCCACAGTTGGTAAAAAATTAAAAGCTATCAATACATAAGCCAAGGAAAAGCGAGTGAATACCCAGCACATGACATCTAATACTGATGCGGTTATTTTGGTCGGCGGCAAGGGGACCAGGCTACGCCCGTTGACAGTTTCAACGCCCAAGCCCATGCTGCCTACCGCCGGTGTCCCATTCCTGAGCCACTTACTGGCACGGATCAAAGCCGCCGGAATCACCCACGTGGTGCTGGGAACCTCATTCCACGCAGAGGTTTTTGAAGAATACTTCGGAAATGGTGAGGACTTAGGACTCGAAATTGAATACGTCGTCGAAGACGTAGCGCTTGGCACGGGTGGTGGCATTCGAAATGTCTATGACAAGCTGCGCGGCGACACGGTCATGGTTTTCAATGGCGATGTGTTAGGCGGCACAGATTTGACGGGCATTCTGGCGGCACACCATGAGAAGAACGCTGATGTGACGCTGCACTTGGTGCGGGTTCCCGATCCGCGTGCCTTTGGCTGTGTGCCAACCGACGAGACGGGACGGGTGCAAGCGTTTTTGGAAAAGACCGAAGATCCGCCGACGGATCAAATCAATGCGGGCTGTTACGTATTTCGGCGGGATTTGATAGCTGAGATCCCGGCTGGCCGGGTGGTATCGGTGGAGCGCGAAACCTTCCCGAAGTTATTGGAAGAGGGGCGTGCGGTCTACGGCTATGTGGATAATTCGTATTGGCGGGATATGGGAACCCCGGCGGATTTTGTTCGGGGCAGTTCCGATCTGGTGCGCGGCATCGCGCCTTCGCCGCTTCTGGTAGGACGAACTGGAGAATCGTTGGTTCATGATTCGGCGATGGTTAAAGATGGCACACTGTTGCTAGGCGGCACGGTCATTGGTCGCGGCACCGAAGTTGGACCAGGGTGCCGTCTTGATGACGTGGTGGTGTTCGATGGCGTGACCATCGAACCGGGTGCGGTTATTGAGGACTCGATTATTTCGCATGGGGCTCGCATCGGTGCCAATGCCCGAATTCGGGGGTGCGTAATCGGGGAGGGGGCACATATTGGTGCCCGATGCGAATTGCGCGATGGTGCTCGGGTGTGGCCAGGAGTGGAAATTCCGGACAATGGAATTCGCTTTAGCTCCGATGCTTGAGTATCTTAAATAAATCAAAATATCCGCTTGTCAGCACATATGCAGCAAGCGGATTTTTAAGTTTTTTACAGGGTTTTGCGCTTGTTGCGCACGATTTTGACCATAACACTTCCATATTGTTATCCTTGCGTTATTTTTTGGGGGTATACACAACATATAGTACCCCCGCCGAGTACCCCGCCTAGTGACGCAATGTGAAGGATGTGACTGGTGTGATTAACCAACTGCGGAAATGAATTTTGCCCGGAAAAATCATGGCGTTTAGCTTGACGACATATTGTGTTTACGTGTTGAATCGCAGTTGTGTAATTCGCAAAGCGGCTCCCGCATCTCCCCTGTGGGATAGGCGGTACCGCATCATATAGATGTAAACATCGCTATTGTCGCTAGGTGAGTACTTAAGTAAGTAAGTGCCTTAAGCTTTTAACTTTTAAGTGATGGGCAGAAGTAGCAACGAGGAGAGGAGTGTGGCGTGGAAAACATGGCAAGTAACGCCGCGCCTCGCACTCGGTCAGCGCTTGCAATGACCCTTGACGACCTGTTTGGCGCGGTAGAGCAGGAATGGCAAGAGCAAGCGTTATGTGCGCAGACCGACCCGGAAGCGTTCTTCCCCGAAAAGGGCGGTTCCACCCGTGAAGCTAAACGTATCTGTCAGGCATGCTCCGTAAGGGACGAATGCCTGGAGTACGCGCTAGAACATGACGAGCGCTTCGGTATCTGGGGTGGCTTGTCAGAGCGTGAACGTCGTCGCTTGAAGCGGGATATTGTGTAATTCGACTGCGGTTGCTTGTAGGTGCGTCTGTGCGTGCATCAGCGGCAGTAGGAAAGTCACATGGCTAATTCCAGTGTGTTGTCAGTCTTTCTGACATCGACTGGAATTTTTTCTTTCCTATCCGAAGTATCGTTAGCTAAAACTAATGTGTTACACGAAAAATAAAAATTTTTGAAAATTTGTTTAGCTGTTGCAGAAAAAACCTACAACGGGCGGAAATTCGGATCAATATCTTCCGGCGCCACATTCAAATAATGTGCAACAAGCTGCGCCAACACCATAGTTAACAACTCTTGGCGCTCGGCGGCATCCCGACACCGCTGTTCAATGGGCATCCGAAAAAGAACAATGCGCGCCCGGGTGGGACGACCGTGGGAATCAATACCCGCTTGGATCACCCGGCCCAGCGGCACCGGGCCATCGGCGACGATCTCCTCCGGGAATGAATCCACATCCGCATTCAGCCGCATCCGGGGGATCGTGTCAACAGCGATATCCAATTGACTTAAGTTGTCGGCGAATCGATGCTGAATAGGCGCGTAGGCTTCTAACACCGCGGCGTCGAAAATCTGGGTGCGGTTCCGAAACCGGGGGACCTCAAAGGGGAGGATGGGCCCGCGCAGCCCGCGCCCGTGGCGGTCGCGGGGGCGTCGATTCCGTCCGCCGCTCGCTCGGTTCCGCCCACTTCCGCTACCTGGGGTTATGTGGCGCACCTGGCCGTTGGAATCGGCGGAATCGTTACCTGTGGACGGGGAATCGTTTTCTCGCATATCTGATAGCCTAAACTCTCGGTTCCAGACAGGGGGAATGTGGCGCGCCGAAGATGCCCTAGGTATCGAAAA
The DNA here is from genome assembly GCF_030532965.1 of Corynebacterium sp. GTDB lineage: Bacteria > Actinomycetota > Actinomycetes > Mycobacteriales > Mycobacteriaceae > Corynebacterium. The sequence continues at coordinate 77,102 of NZ_JAUNKC010000003.1, read as the reverse complement.
ACCTCATGATTATGTCTAAACTTTGTTGCGTGAATCAGTTCCGTCGTTGTTCTCGCCCCGGTTGCGGCCAACCTGCCGTTGCGACGCTTACTTACGCATATGCGCATTCCACCGCATTCATCGGACCGCTGGTGAGCAACGACGATCCGCACAGCTGGGACCTGTGCGAACGGCACGCCTCGAAGATTACGCCGCCCCTGGGTTGGGAATTGCTGCGGGTAACTGACGTAGAAGATGACGAAGATCTCACGGCCTTAGCCGAAGCGGTGCGGGAAGCGGGACAGACTACTTCGGGGCTCATGGAATCGGAAGAGCACGTGCCCAATCACCCGGTGCGCAGGCCACCGCATAAGATCACACGTCGCGCGCATTTGTCCGTTGTGCCCGACAACGACGAGCAATAAAAACCCAGTAACCAACACTTTCACGCTAAATCGTCGAGCGCGTTGACAAACAGCCGGGCGGTTACTTGGTTCGCGGAGTTTTAAAACGGCGTTTTCGTTGAAGTTATCGTCGGCATTTTGAGTGGCAGCTGTAGGCGTGGTTGCTGGTGCAGACTGGGGGTGTTGGTTTAGGTTTTAAAAATCGGTGGCGCGATTATGCATCGTGCAATCAGGTGGGTGCGGGAATTACCGGTTGAACCGGGTAAAATTATTCCAGTTGTGATTTATCAACTTAATTGGATACTTGTTAGGAAAATATGCGCACCCGTGAATCTGTCACTGAAATCATTAAAGCCTACGATGTTCGGGGCATAGTGGGGGAACAAATAACCAGCGATTTTATCTACGATGTCGGCGCCGCCTTCGGCAACCTTATGCGGGCTGAACAGGAGACAACGGTGGCGATCGGGCACGATATGCGCCCCAGCTCCCCGGAACTTGCCCAGGCCTTCGCTGATGGGGTGCGTTCCCAAGGTTTAGATGTCGTCATGGTGGGTCTTAGCAGCACGGATCAGCTGTATTTCGTTTCCGGCGTGCGGGATATTCCAGGTGCGATGTTTACCGCTTCGCATAATCCGGCGGAATACAACGGGATCAAAATGTGCCGCTCGGGGGCACGCCCAGTGGGGCAAGAAACCGGGCTGGCTGCCATCATCGACATGCTGGTTGCGGGCGTTCCGCTTTTCGACGGCGAGCCAGGCGGGCAGGTCGCCGAGGACTCCTTAGCCGCCTACGGTGAGTTTTTGCGGTCCCTGGTGCCGCTATCCGATATTCGACCGCTGAAAGTTGCAGTTGATGCCGCAAATGGCATGGCAGGCCACACCGTCCCGGAAGTTTTCCGTGGATTGCCATTAGAGATCATTCCGCTGTATTTCGAATTGGACGGCACGTTCCCGAACCATGAGGCTAATCCGCTTGATCCCAAGAACCTAGTCGATCTTCAGAAATTCACCGTGGAGGTCGGTGCGGACATCGGATTGGCCTTCGACGGCGACGCCGATAGGTGTTTCGTGGTGGATGAAACCGGCAACCCAGTAAGCCCGTCGGCGATTTGCGGGCTCATCGCCCAACGCTATTTGGCGCAGCAGCCCGGGGCAACCATCATCCATAACTTGATTACCTCAAAGGCGGTTCCAGAGATCATCGGTGAATCCGGTGGCCAGGCAGTTCGTACCCGCGTTGGGCACTCGTTTATCAAAGCTAAGATGGCTGAGCACAATGCGTTATTCGGTGGGGAGCATTCCGCGCATTACTACTTCCAGGATTTCTTCAACGCCGACTCCGGAATCCTCGCGGCCATGCACGTCCTTGCGGCGTTGGGGCAGGTGGATCAACCCCTCAGCGAACTCATGCATCAGTACGATCGATACCACGCTTCAGGTGAGGTGAACTTCCGGTTGGATTCGGCTGACCAACAATTAGAGCGCACCGCAGCTGTCCTGGAGGCGTTTGCGGATCGGACGGATAGCGTCGACAAGCTCGACGGGGTAACCGTCGACCTGAAAGATGCGCCTACCTGGTTTAACCTACGTGCCTCTAATACGGAACCGTTGCTGCGGTTGAACGTGGAAGCGAAAACGCCGCAGGCCGTGGCTGCCCTTGTTGCGGAAATTAGTGAGATCATTCGTCCCGCCAGCCACTAGGCATTCGGTCTAGTCAGCGGGGTCGGCGCGCCGGGTGTTTGCCAAGGTTATGCGCATGGCTAACCCCGGTTTTTATAGCGCAACGCGCTCATGTCGCAGTGATGCGTAGGATAGCAAGGTATGAATGGATATGACCCTCTTGCGGTCGCGTTTTACGACATCGCCCACGAAGGAGCACAGATCCGAGCGATCGCAGGCGCAATCGAATCCTCTATCGACCCAATCCCTGATGCATTCGGGGTGACTCGTCCGGGCCTGGCAAGTCTGGCTGGGGTGCGCGCCCGCAGCATCATCTTGTTGTGCGCCGATGATCTCAGCACCAAATGTGCGCAGCTAGCGGTGACTATGTCGCAACCATTGGCGGTGCCGTTAGTGGTCACAGACAGTCTGCCGGGCTATATAGGTGCGCTTGATGTACTGATCGTCTTGAGTGAAAAAGGCGAGGACCACGCCATTGCCCGGGCTATGTCCCATGCGGTGACTCGTGGCGTGCCGACCATCCTGGTGGCACCGGGGGAGTGCCCGTTAGCGACCAACGCGCCCAACCGAGCCATTATCGTTCCACATTTGCCCAATAGCGTAGGCCCAAGCCCGATGCGCGGTTTGTGCGCCGTGCTCGCCGTGTTGGAACTAGCGGACTTCGATGCGCTGCTTGTGGTGCAGAAACTTCATGACTGGGCAGCGGCGGTTGATGAGGAGCTGGAAAGCTGTTCCCCTGAACGCGATCAAGTGGTCAACCCTGCCCGGCAATTATCCCAGTTGACCGGCACTATTGTGCACAGCGCGCTTCACCCAATTGGGCGTGCGGTGGCGGACGTGGTTGCCACGTTGTGGACGATGAACGGTCGGGTGGGTTCCGTGCTTTCCATGCCGGAATTAATTCAAGCGCAACGTAATTTTCCGCAGGCACAAACCGATATTTTCTACGATCCGTTACTCGATCCACGCCCCGGCCTGCTACCGTTGAAGGCCGTTGTGTGGTGCGCGCCGGATAACCAACCGCCTGGCCCGCCAGGTTCAGTTTCGGTGACGATGTCGTCGCCGCTTGCCCCTAGCAGCGTTTTACGGCTGTTAACGCGAGCATTCGCCGCCACCGCATTTTTTAGTGTCGACAGTGCCGATTCCGCTGAATACTAGCCGGGAACGTACTGGAAAAAGTAGAAAGACTGACGTTTTTTCATGTTGCTTCTTCGTCCACGCACGCAAACCTACCCGTGGGGTTCAAAAGATCTCATCGCCGGTTTGCGCGGGCGCACAGCCGCCTCACACCCCGAGGCAGAGCTTTGGTATGGTGCCCACCCTGGCGGTTCAGCCACCGTTGACAACAGGTCACTCACCGCCATTATCGCCGCCGATCCGGAGTACCATCTTGGGGCTTCGGTGCGCCAGAAATACGGCGACCGGCTGCCGTTTTTGCTTAAAATTCTCGCCGCTGCCGAGCCCTTGTCACTTCAGGCTCACCCTTCGCTGGATCAAGCGAAAGAAGGCTTCGCTAGGGAAAACGACGCGGGCATTGACGTTCGGGCACCGCATCGAAACTATAAAGACGATAACCACAAGCCGGAACTGATCGTCGCACTGACCAAATTCCACGCCATGGCGGGATTTCGGCCGCTTGCCCGCACCCATGAGCTTTTCGACGCGTTAGGGTGTCCCACCCTCGATCGGTGGGTCGGAATTGCCGAGGGGGAGGGCAGCGAAACCGATCATTTGCGCGCCCTTTTTACCACCTGGATTTCCATCCCCGCGACCGTGCGCAAAGAGCTTATCGACGACATAGTCGCCGCCGCCCGTCGGGTGGTGGACACATCCGAACGGGAGGCCACCGGCAGCAAATCGTGGATCATTGACACGTTGCGCAACATCATCGAACTTGATGCCCGCTATCCCGGCGATGTCGGGGTGCTCGGAGCTTTGTTGCTGAACTACGTAGTGATTGAACCCGGGGAAGCTGTGTTTTTACATGCGGGCAATCTCCACGCCTACTGCCGGGGCTTGGGTGTGGAAATCATGGCCAATTCCGATAATGTGCTGCGCGGCGGATTGACCTCTAAGCACGTTGATGTCCCAGAGCTGGTGCGGGTATTGGATTTCCGCGCGGTGTCAGATCCCCGGATTGAAAGCACGGGCGGATGGTTCCGCACCCCGGCCGAGGAGTTCGCCCTGGCCAAACTGGATGTTGACGGCACCGCCGAATTATCCTGCCGGGGGCCGCGGATCGCATTGTGTACCGCTGGCGAAGTCTCGGTAGCGGTCGGGGATGCCACGGCACAATTAAACCCCACCCAGGCTGTGTGGATTGCCGCTGGTGAAAGCGAGCACATCACAGTTTCTGGACGGGGTCAGTTGTTTATCGCAACCGTGAATGAATAGTTAATTCAGATCCGTCGGCTCCGCGTTAGTCGATGGCATTGCCTCCGGCGCGGGTTCCCAACCGCCGGACGGCTGCACGGCATCGGAATTACTTGTCGATTCCGTGCTGCTTGGCCCTGGGGTCGATGTTGGCGGAACGGGTTCGTTAGGAACGTTGTTTGGTGGAACCGGCGGCTGTGGCGCTGGCGGAACCGTTGTGGTTGTCGGCGACGGTGTCGCCTGCGGTGCCGGGGGTTCTACCCGATCCGTGGTGGTAGTCGTCGGTTGACTATCACGATTACCAGGCTTCGGATTCTCACGATTATTCTGCGGTGAGCGCGCAACTGATTCGGTTTCAATTGCAACCGGAGGAACAAACGTGTTTACCGTGGTGGTGGCAGATGGTTGGGAAATGCGCTCAGGGGCGATATACGCCCGAGGAGGCAGTAGGGGATCATTGACAACATCCTCGCTCAAATTAGGCGTGGCAACCGGGGTCGGCTTTTGTGGCTTCTTTTCCGGTGCGGAAGATGCAGTCAATTTTTCAGGATTCCCCGCAACCAACGACGGAGCAACACCTGCTTCATTGGCCGTGGTAGATGACCTAGTTGCAATGCTACTTTGCCATACCACAAGCCCAACAAGTGCCGCGATTGCGAATCCGGTAGACACGATCGCAAAGAAACGGCGGGTGGTAGACCCACTATTCATAAGCGCCTCTGCTTCCTTCAAGTCGCTGTCTTGCTAGTGCGAAGTGATCATTTTCGTAAATTTTGTTAACTCTATTGAAAGCTGTCACTAGGAGTGGCAGCAGATGGAGAATGAAACCTGTGTGAACTTTGCGAAATAAAGCGCAAGTTTTCATTTTCCACTGATCGACCTTAACACAAACGTTATAGAACGGGGGGAAGAAGATTGGCTGCTTTGATAAAAATTAGCTAAGAAAATCTTCCCTGTGAGGTCGGTCTATATTGTCTATAGGGCTGGTCAGGCTGGGCGTTACGGTTGTATAAAGGGCTATAGGGAGATTTGTGCAACAAAAACGCAACGACTAATACGCAAACGCAGGTCATTCAGTGGAGGTGCGGCTGCAGATTATATGTAACATGAGTTCTACTAACGTCGAAAAGCTCGATACAACGACACAAACAATCAAACTACTTCCGCAGAAAACATGCAGTAATGCAGGCGGATTCGGACTAACTGAAAGCGGTGACCATCATGGCTGCCTGGGACATTGAAGTCTTTAGCAGAGAAACAAATGTAGATTTTTTGGACGACCTGGCCAACCTCGATTCAGAAGATATTGTTGAGGCAGTAGAGGACGCCTGCCAACTAGTGGTTAATGGTGATCCCACTGCGGAGGAAATCGATAATGGACAGTGCGCGGCAACCATCGCCGCTATCTGGGCGGGTGCCCCGTTCTCCGCGAGCGAAACCGCCGATGAATACCCATTTATCCGTGAACTAGTGGGAAGTACGTCCGAAGAACTCGCCGAAAACGCGTTAGTCGTACTGCAGGCTGTAGGTGACACGGACGATGAAGACATTGATGTCGAAGCGTTCATTGAAGCCGTAAGCTAGGTGCCGCACCTGTGCGGATGTGCGCAGTTTCCACCTGCGTTGGCGTCGACAAGCTTGCTAAGGTCACGCTGCGGTAGTGTGCACGCGTTGGGCGGTGCAGACTATAGTGATTCAGCGAAGCAAATAGCGGCAATCGCTATCATCCGCAGCTAAAAACCATGAGAAAGTCGAGCCGACGCGCCATGAGCACCACCACCGCAGAATCCAGCCCCCGCGATCACTCCAAGAAGGACTTCAAGGTCGCTGACCTCTCACTCGCTGAGGCTGGCCGCCACCAGATCCGCCTGGCCGAATACGAAATGCCCGGACTCATGGCGTTGCGTGAGGAATACGCCAGCGAACAGCCGCTCAACGGTGCCCGGATCGCCGGTTCGATCCACATGACCGTTCAAACGGCAGTATTGATCGAAACCCTCGTCGCCTTAGGCGCTGAGGTCCGGTGGGCTTCCTGCAATATTTTCTCCACCCAGGACGAGGCGGCGGCGGCGGTCGTTGTCGGCCCTACCGGCACCCCGGACAACCCGCAGGGCGTGCCGGTTTTTGCGTGGAAGGGCGAAACCCTCGACGAGTATTGGTGGTGCATCAATCAGATTTTCAGCTGGGGCGAGGGCGTGTTGCCGAACATGATCCTCGACGACGGCGGCGATGCAACCATGGCTGTTATTCGCGGCAAGCAGTGGGAAGAAGCCGGGTTGGTTCCGCCAACCGAGGCGGGCGACTCGGACGAATTCATCGCCTTTAAAAACACCCTGCGCGAAGTTCTCGCTGCCGAGGGCCCGAAGTGGGCCGCGATTGCCGAAACCGTCAAGGGTGTGACCGAAGAAACCACCACCGGTGTGCACCGGCTGTACCACTTTGCTGAGGAAGGCGTGCTGCCGTTCCCGGCCATGAACGTCAACGACGCGGTCACGAAGTCGAAGTTCGACAATAAATACGGCACCCGCCACTCGCTTATCGACGGCATCAACCGCGCAACCGACATGTTGATGGGCGGAAAAAACGTACTCATCTGCGGTTACGGTGACGTTGGAAAAGGCTGCGCGGAAGCGATGGCCGGTCAGGGTGCCCGGGTGAAGGTGACGGAAGCGGACCCGATTAACGCCCTGCAAGCCTTGATGGATGGCTTCCCGGTTGTTCAGGTGGAGGACGCGATCGCCGACGCGGACATCGTGATTACCGCCACCGGGAACATGGGAATCATCACCTTTGACCACATGCTGGCGATGAAGGACCACGCGGTATTAGGAAACATTGGTCACTTCGACAACGAGATCGACATGGCATCCCTGCTGCACCGGGACGATATTTCTCGGGTAACCATTAAGCCACAGGTAGACGAATTCCACCTGCCCAATGGTCGGGCGATTATCGTCTTGTCGGAAGGCCGCCTGCTTAATCTGGGTAACGCCACCGGCCACCCAAGCTTCGTCATGTCCACGTCCTTTGCGGATCAGACCATCGCACAGATCGAACTGTTCCGTAATACCGGCCAGTACCAGAACGAGGTCTACCGACTACCGAAGATTCTGGACGAAAAGGTCGCCCGTATCCACGTGGAAGCCCTCGGCGGTGCGATTACCGAATTGACCAAGGAACAGGCCGAATACATCGGGGTGGATGTCGCAGGCCCGTACAAACCAGAACATTATCGCTACTAGTTAGAAGCAACACCGTAGATGTTGCAGCATGTCAAACGTGTAGGTTTGGTGGCTTAAACGTGATTATCGCTATTGAAGGAATCGACGGCGCGGGAAAGAATACGCTGGTTACGGCGCTCGTCGAAAAGCTCGATGCAACCGTGACCTGTTTTCCCCGCTATGCGGATTCCATCCACGCCCAGTTGGCACAGCGCGCCCTCTATGGGCAGATGGGTGACTTAACGGATTCCGCCTACGCCATGGCGACGTTGTTTGCCTTGGATCGCCACGAGGCGTTGCCGCAATTGCGCCGGTTCGCCCACGCGCCTGAGGTATTACTGTTGGATAGGTACGTTGCCTCCAATGCTGCCTATTCCGCCGCGCGCACCCGTAACGCCGAAATGGTGGATTGGGTGGCGGATCTGGAGTTTAACCAACTCGGGTTGCCCGTGCCGAACCTGCAAGTATTGCTCAATACCCCGCCGGAGCTTGCAGCGCAGCGGGCGAGCGTGCGCGAGCAAGAGGATGAAACCCGAACCCGTGACCGTTATGAATCCGATTCCGGATTGCAGCAACGAACCGCAGGCGTCTACCAGACCCTCGCGGAGAGCAATTGGTATTCGCCGTGGATTATTGCCCGGCCGGAACAAGACGTTGCTGAGATTTCGGAACAGATCGTCGCGGCGGTGTCGTAACCCAAGGTCGGTGCGGCCTGGTCGGCCACGTTATGCTAATACGGGCGTTCATATATAAACTCCATAGATAATGAAATAATTGCATAATTAATCACGTGGCTTGGTTGAACGCCTTTTAAGCGCATCACGATAACGTGCGTCGGTGCGCTACAGAAGCGTTTGGCCCAGCCGCGGGGTTAATTGCCCCTAATCGACATCTTCGTCTTATCCGGTGGAAGGAACCATGCCTCAAAAGATTCTCGTTGTTGATGATGATCCGGCAATCTCCGAGATGCTCACGTTGGTCCTGAGCACCGAAGGGTTTGACTACGTTGTAGTAAACGATGGTGGCCAGGCCGTGGGGGTTTTCCAACGCGAAAACCCCGATTTGGTGCTGCTTGACCTCATGTTGCCAGGAATGAACGGCATTGATATTTGCCGCGCTATTCGCCAAGAATCCACTGTCCCAATTGTCATGTTGACGGCAAAGACCGACACCGTCGATGTGGTGTTGGGGTTGGAATCCGGCGCCGACGATTACATCTCCAAACCATTCAAACCAAAGGAATTGGTTGCCCGCGTGCGTGCCCGGCTGCGCCGCACCGAAACCACCGCCACCGGCAGCATTGAGGTGGGGGATTTACTTATCGACGTCCCAGGCCACTCCGTCACCCGAGGCAATGAAGAGATCTCTCTCACCCCGCTGGAATTCGATTTGCTTCACGAACTCGCCAGCAAGCCGGGCCAGGTTTTCAGCCGCGAAGAGCTGCTGCAGCGGGTATGGGGTTACCGTAACGCTTCCGATACCCGCCTGGTGAATGTTCACGTGCAGCGCCTGCGGGCAAAGATTGAGAAAGATCCGGAAAACCCACAGATCGTGCTCACCGTTCGGGGAGTGGGCTATAAGACAGGGGAGTAATCACTATTTTTACTTCTCTCACCGAGCCGCTGGTTAAACTACGATCCCGGTTTGTCACCCGCTGGCGCAGGTCCTTGCAATACCAAGTCATTGGTTCCATCTTTGCTGCCTGCGCAGTGGTGATGATTATTCTGTCCTACGTTCTGGTGTCGTTGGTGACGCAGCGGCTTATCGACGCCAAACTAGACATCGCCAACGCCGAGATCGATCGCGCTCGGGTGGCGGTGGAACAGCAAATCGAAGCGACCGCTACATCATCTAGCGTTCAGGTTCGGTTGAATTCCGCCCGCACCGCGCTGACCGCCCGGTCGAATAACGCCGCCGACGTACAAGCCGCCTACGAGCCGGTTTTGGTGGTGGAAACCCCGGACAATTCCGTGATCGTCGCGCCGGAAAACTATCGGATTCCGGACCGGTTACGCAGCTTCGTCAGCCAGGGACAGATTTCCTACCAATTTGCCACCATCGACCGGATCGATGGCACCAGCTACAAGGCAATGATTATCGGTTCGCCCACCCAAACCGATATTCCTAATCTTCAGGTCTATCTGGTGCTGTCGATGGAAAGCGAACAAGCCACACTATCGATGCTGCGCGGTGTGTTCTCCGCCGCGGCCATTGCCCTAGTGGTCATGCTGGTGGCTATCACCTGGCTGCTTATCCAGCAGGTGATAACGCCGGTTCGCTCTGCAAGCCGCATTGCGGAACGCTTCGCCTCCGGCCACCTCCGCGAACGCATGGGGGTGGATGGCGAACACGAAATGGCCCGACTTGCCATGAGTTTTAACTCCATGGCTGAATCGCTGTCGAAGCAAATTAACCAACTGCAGGAATACGGCAATCTGCAGCGCCAGTTCACCTCGGACGTATCCCACGAGCTGCGTACCCCATTAACCACGGTGCGCATGGCGGCCGACATGATCAATGACCAATCGGAGGAACTCAACCCCGCACTGCAACGCGCGAGCGAACTCATGGTGCGGGAATTGGATCAATTTGAAAGCTTGCTCAACGATCTGCTGGAGATTTCCCGCCACGACGCTGGCGTCGCCGACTTGGCGGAATCGACCCTTGATATTCGTTCCTGTGTCGACTCCGCGTGGGACCAAACCTCGCACCTGGCTGACGAGCTCGGGATAACGGTCAATATCGACATGCCGGAGGAACCGGTCACGATCACCGGTGATCCGCGCCGAATTGAGCGAATCCTGCGTAACCTCCTGGCCAATGCCATCGACCATTCGGAAGGCAAGCCAGTGGACGTGAAGGTTGCGGAAAACGACGATGCCGTCTCCGTGGCCGTGATCGACCACGGGGTCGGGTTGAAACCCGGCCAGGAGGATTTGGTATTCAATCGGTTCTGGCGGGCAGATCCATCCCGGGTGCGGCATTCCGGCGGCACCGGATTAGGATTGGCGATCTCCCATGAAGACGCCCAACTCCACGGCGGAACCCTGGCGGCGGCCGGTAAACCCGGATTGGGTTCCTGCTTCCGGCTGACCCTGCCCCGGGTGCCAGGCAAACGCTACGACGAAGACCCACTGCCGCTTTCCGACAAAAAACCTGATATCAGCGAACAACCGACCGAAGAGCTGCCACTCGTGGTGTTACGCGGCGTGGAGCTTGCCAAGGAGGACGGCTAGTGAAATCGCAGCAGATAGCGCCGAAGATAAAACGAACGGTAACCGGGGTGGCCCTGATCGCGTCGATAAGCACGGTCGCTGCCTGCGCATCGCTGCCCAGCTCTTCCGAGCCGCAAGCGCTGCGCAGCGTCGAAGCCGCCAGCCCCACCACCGACCTTGGGCCGATTCCGGGCCGGGAACCCGACCTATTGTTGCGGGACTTCTACGCGGTAAGCGCCAGCCCATCGCAGCAGTATCAGCAGGCCCGCAGCTTTTTAAGCGACAACATCAAACAAGAATGGTCGCCGGGCCCCGAAATTGTCGTCTTGGATCGCATTGACATGAGCTCCAATCCGAGCACCGATGCCAATTCTGTCTCCTATACGGTCACCGGTACCGTGGTGGGCACCATCGCCGAAGGCGGTGCGTATAACCCCAGCAATGACGAGTACCGCGCCACCGTCACCTTAAGCAAGGCTGACGGCGAATGGCGGGTCTCTGATCTGCCCAATCAGGTTGTGGTGGAACGCACCGAATTGCGGAACCGCTATACCCCGAAGAATCTCTACTTTTTCGACCCGAGTGGCACCACCTTGGTCTCCGACCGCAGGTGGATTTACTCCGGGAATAAATCGTTGGACTCCGCCCTCATTTCACTTCTGCTCGCTGACCCCTCCGCTGTGCTGCGGCCCGGCGTTCTTAACGAATTCCCCGAAACGACAGCGTTTACCGGCATGGAAGACGGGGTGTACAAATTCACCGGCGGTTCCACCATGGACGAAACGCAGCGGCGTCGACTGGCGGCGCAATTGGTTTGGACGCTTGCGCTTGCGGATATTTCCGGGCCGTATCGATTCGAAATGGACGACGAGCCGCTTGTCGGGGAAAGCGGAAATACGCAACTGACGGTGGAGGACTTCCCGGAATTCAACCCGCAAGCCCCCGGCGCATCCTCAGGCACGTTGTATGCATTGACGGGCGGCAAGGTTTCCCGGTTTAGTGGCGGCAACGCGAAACAGCTGTCCGGCTTCCTTGGAACCACTGGAAATATCGAGTCCCTGGATGTGTCCGCCACCCTCGACGTTGCGGCCGCGGTGGTTGCCACGGGAGAGCGGGAAAACAAACGTTCGCAGTTCCACATCGGGCCAATCGAAGGCCAGATCACAAAGCTACTAGAAGCAACCACGCTGTCTAAACCCACCTTTGAAGGCAATACCCAAGCGGTGTGGACCGTCGTCGACGGCACCACGGTGCTGCGGGTGGCGCGCAGCGCATCAACCGGTGAGATCGCCCAAACGGAAGTTGACACCACCGAATTGGGTGAGCAACACGGCGACATTTCCGTACTCCGGCTCTCGGCAACAGGCGTGCGGGCCGCCTTCATCATCGACGGTCGGGTCTATACCGCCACCGTAACCCGCCCGACGGCTGGCGAACGCAAGCTCACCAACGTTCGGGAATTAGTGCCGGTGGTGGGCGATTCCGCCATCACGCTGGAGTGGGCATTAGACGATTCGTTGTTGGTAGGCACTGCAAGCGCGGACACCCCGGTGTGGCGCGCTGATGTCGATGGCTCCTCGGCAATAGCCCTGTCGTCGGGCAATATTGTCGCCCCGGTGGTGTCTGTGGCAGCAAACGGTTCGACCATCTTTATCACCGATGCTCGCGCGGCCCTGCAGTTGGGAACCGCCGGTTCCACCGACTACTGGCGCGAAGTACCAGGTTTAGAGGGGTCCCGCAGCGTCACCATCGTGCCACGCTGACGATAACGAGGCAAAAGGAGTGCGACGTCGGTGTTGGGAGACCGAAATGGCCGAAGCCTCCGAGGGCACCTGGCAGCCGCCGTGGAATTGCTCCTGCCCCGCAGCTGTGCTGGTTGTGCGGCTGCCTACTCCCCAGAGTTCGGCTCGCTATGCCGCGCCTGCCAGCAACAATGGCGGGCGTTACCGCAACGGATTTCCACCCGGGTTGATCCATTAATACCGCTGTGGTCATTGGGTGCCTTGGGTGGCGCGCGCCGCCAGACCATCATCAACCTCAAAGAACACCATCGCAGGGACGTAATCCCGGCCATCGGCGCGGTTCTGGCCGCGGCAGTAGCCTACCTGCAGGCGCGAGGTGAAGTGGATCCAGAGATCGTCCTTGTTCCCGCGCCGACGAAACCCTCGGCGGCCCGCAAACGTGGTGGCGATGTGGTGGCGGCCGCCTGCCGTGCAAGTGGCATCCCGGTGGCAGAATTGGTGCACACCACGGAGTCGGCGCGAGAATCGGTGGGGCTGAGCGCGATCGAGCGGAAGCATAATCTTTCGGGGGCGGTTCGGGTGGATATGCAAGCTGTGAAAAACCTAACTGGTCATGTCCTGCTTATCGACGATGTTGCGACAACGGGGGCGACCATTTCCGCGACGGTTATGGCGTTGAACTGCGCCGGAATTAAGGTTCGGGGGGCACTAACTTGGGCGCATGCCTAAGAGGGTGAATAGAAGCATGGCACAAATGTTATGACCAGCGTATGCTTGGGAGTGGAAGTTGAACCCGCCACTGAAGGTGGGGTGAGTAATCCCACTCATATTCCTACCGAGGCGGCCGACACAGGAAGGCACGTGATTATGACCACGCCTGCTGGTAACGAGTCCCTGAGCCCAGACGTCAAGGTGACCATCACCGGACGTAACGTTGAGGTTCCGGAGCACTTTGCGGAACGGGTACACAATAAATTAGCCAAGATTGCACGGCTAGACCCGACCCTCACCTTCTTCCACGTAGAGCTACAACACGAGCGTAATCCGCGTCGCGCAGACGAAAGCGACCGGATTCAGATCACGGCAACCGGCAAGGGGCACATCGCCCGCGCCGAGGCAAAGGAAGATTCCTTCTACGCGGCGCTCGAAACCGCACTTTCTCGGATGGAACGGTCCTTGCGCAAGGTGAAAGCTCGTCGATCCATTTCTTTGTCCGGCCACCGCACCCCAATCAGCACCGGTGAGGCAACCGCCGGTCTGGTCATGGAGGCCGAGGAAGTCCGCGCTGAAGGTCAGTACGATCACGATCCGTATGCGGACCAGGTGGAAGATGTTTTGCCAGGCCAGATTGTTCGTACCAAGGAACACCCGGCTAACCCAATGAGCGTTGACGATGCCTTGTCGGAAATGGAATTGGTGGGACACGACTTCTACCTCTTTATCAACGAGGAAAATGGTCAGCCCTCCGTGGTGTACCGGCGTCATGCCTTTGACTACGGTCTGATCTCCCTGGTTACCGAATAAAAAACTTTCGATGCGCCGATTGGTGGAAGTGAGAATGTTGGATTCTTATCGTTAGCTTCCCGCCAGTTGGCGCATTGAAAAAAGAATAAGTGCTAGATCCAAGCTGAGTGAAACTGAAGTAACCAGCTTGGGTTCTTTCTTTTGTGCTTCTTAAGCGTACAATGAAAAAGTTATTGTTAACTGCTAGAAAATCGAAGCAAAAAAGACGCTCTAAGACCAAGTAAAGGATTACTCGTGTTTGGACTTTCCAAGATGCTCCGAATCGGTGAAGGTCGCAAGGTTAAGCGACTGCAAAAGATTGCGGAAGACGTGCTTGCCCTCGAGCCAGAATATGCAGATCTGACTGATGCGGAACTCAAGGCGAAGACAGCTGAGTTTAAAGAGCGAATCGCCGCGGGCGAAACCATCGACGACCTCCTGTTGGAGGCGTTCGCCGTGGCGCGGGAAGCCTCCTGGCGCGTGCTCGACCAGAAGCACTATCTGGTTCAGGTCATGGGTGGTGCCGCCCTGCACTTCGGCGGTGTTGCCGAGATGCGTACCGGTGAAGGTAAGACCCTGACCTGCGTGCTGCCCGCTTACTTAAACGCCTTGGAAGGTAAGGGCGTTCACGTGGTTACGGTCAATGATTACCTGGCTAAGCGCGACGCGGAATGGATGGGGCGTGTCCACCGGTTCCTCGGCCTTGAGGTCGGAGTCATCCTTGCCAATATGAACCCGGATGAGCGTCGAAAAGCGTATAACGCCGACATCACTTACGGCACCAATAACGAATTGGGCTTCGACTTCTTGCGTGACAACATGGCGCATTCCCTTACGGATTTGGTGCAGCGTGGGCATCACTACGCTATCGTCGACGAGGTTGACTCCATCCTTATCGACGAAGCCCGCACCCCGCTTATCATTTCCGGCCCGGCCGACGGCCCCTCCCACCTGTATTCCATCTTCGCTACCCTCGCGCCGAAGATGCGGGAAGGAATCCACTATGAGGTGGACCACCGCAAGCGCACCATCGGCGTGAAGGAAGAAGGCGTGGCCTTCGTGGAGGATCAGATCGGCATCGATAACCTCTACGCCCCGGAAAACTCCCAATTGGTCAGCTACCTTAATAACGCCATCAAGGCGAAGGAACTGTTCACCCGCGACAAGGACTACATCGTCCGGGCTGGCGAAGTCATGATCGTGGACGATTTCACCGGTCGTGTCCTAGAGGGCCGTCGCTACAACGAAGGCATGCACCAGGCCATTGAGGCGAAAGAAGGGGTGGAGATCAAGAGCGAAAACCAGACTCTGGCAACCATCACCCTGCAGAACTACTTCCGCCTCTACGACAAACTCGCCGGCATGACCGGTACCGCCGAAACCGAAGCGGCTGAGCTGTACCAAATTTACA
Source organism: Corynebacterium sp. (assembly GCF_030532965.1). Taxonomy (GTDB): domain Bacteria; phylum Actinomycetota; class Actinomycetes; order Mycobacteriales; family Mycobacteriaceae; genus Corynebacterium. The sequence goes on along the minus strand of NZ_JAUNKC010000003.1, from coordinate 61,572 downwards.
AGCTCGACGTGGTTCCGATCCCGACCAACCGCACCCCACAGCGTGAAGACCTCACCGACCTGGTGTACAAGACCCAGGAAGCCAAATTCGCGGCAGTGGTCGACGACATTGCCGACCGCGTGGCCAAGGGGCAGCCGGTTCTCGTGGGTACCACTTCCGTGGAACGCTCGGAATACCTGTCGAAGCTCCTGCAGCGAAAGGGCATCAAGCACAACGTTCTCAACGCGAAATACCACGCGCAGGAAGCCCAGATTATTGCCAAGGCTGGACTGCCGTCCGCCGTCACCGTGGCGACCAACATGGCTGGCCGCGGTACCGACATCGTGCTTGGCGGTAACCCCGATATCATCGCCGATATTGTGTTGCGTGAGCGCGGGCTCGACCCGATCGAAACCCCCGAAGAGTACGAAGCAGCCTGGGACAGCGAGCTGGCAAAGCAAAAGGCCAAGTCGGAAGAACTGGCGGAAAAGGTACGCAAAGCAGGTGGCCTGTACGTCCTAGGCACCGAACGCCACGAATCCCGGCGTATCGACAACCAGCTGCGGGGTCGTTCCGGCCGTCAGGGCGACCCAGGCACCACCCGGTTCTACCTTTCCATGCGCGACGATTTGATGGTTCGGTTCATGGGCGCAACCCTGGAGCACATCATGAACCGGCTCAACGTTCCGGACGACGTTCCGATCGAAGCAAAGATGGTGGACAACTCCATCAAGGGTGCTCAGACCCAGGTGGAAAACCAGAACTTCGAAATGCGCAAGAACGTGCTCAAGTACGACGAAGTTATGAACGAGCAGCGCAAGGTCATCTACCGGGAGCGGCGTGAGATTCTGGAATCCGCCGACATTGCCGACAACATCCAATCGATGATCGACGAAACCATCTCCGCCTACGTCGACGGCGCTACCGCCAACGGCTACGTGGAAGACTGGGATCTCGAAGGCCTGTGGAACGCACTGGAATCCCTCTACGGTCCGTCCTTCCAGGTGGAAGAACTCATCGAAGGCACCGATTACGGTGCGGCCGGTGAACTTTCCGCCGACCAACTACGCGAAGCCATCCTCGCCGATGCTCATTCGCAGTACGAAGAGTTGGAAGAGGCCATCACCATGATCGGTGGCGAGGCGCAGATGCGGAACCTGGAACGTCAGGTTATCTTGCCGGTGATCGACCAGAAGTGGCGGCTGCACCTGTACGAAATGGATTACCTCAAAGAGGGCATCGGGCTGCGCGCCATGGCGCAACGCGACCCGTTGGTGGAATACCAAAAAGAAGGCGGCGACATGTTCAACGCCATGAAGGACGCCATCAAGGAAGAAACCATTCGCCAGTTGTTCATGCTGCGCAAGCAATTCCAAGCACAGGCTGAAGCGATGGCGGCGCAACGGCTGGCGGAAGAAAACGGCGGGACGCTAGAAGCCTAGACGACGGTTACAGTGGCCTAGACTATCCGCAGACTTTGCATGTGAAATGTGGTGTCTGCGGATTTTCGCAATTTCACCATATAGGCGCAATTCTTGTCGCCGACCGTCACACAACCATAGACATCAATGACCGAATACGTGTCCGTCTCGGCACCTGGTTGCGGGTGAAAGTGGAATGAATTAATGCACAGTTCCTTGCCCCGTACCCCCTCACCTTGGCGCAATCGGGCTGCGACATGGCGGCGGACCTGATCGCTGTAGAGAGTCGGGCGCAACACGCTGAGCGGACGTAGACCAAAAGCACACGACAGCGCAACTGTGATTAATGCACTTGATGCGTGGCGAATGTCGAATGGGACTAATTCCGGTTCTGCGATCTTAAGAATTGATTTAGGGGCAGGTGAAAAAGACTTTAGAGTCGATAGTCCCGGAATGGGTTCGTACATGATGTCCTTCAAAAGATCAGAAGGCTTTCATGCGTGGCAGATGAAATGGAAGAGCTTATTCTTCCACCCCCGAATGTGAGGGTGCTGTACACACTAAAACTGTGCAACAATGAATACCAGTAAATAGGTATTTTTATAAATTGTAAGCCAAAAACTATTGATGCGTGAGGAGATTTGAAGCGGTGCGGGGTTTGATTGTTGATTACGTCGGTGTTCTTGATGGAACCGATGAAGATCAGCGACGGTGGCGCAACGTGTTTGCGGCCGCCCGGGCAAACGGAATCGCGACGGCAGTGCTGTCGAACGATCCGGGCGGCCCGGATGCTGATCCCATTCGGGTGTTAGCCACCCAGGGCATTGTCGATGCTGTGGTCTTGTCGGGTGAAGTTGGTGCTGAAAAGCCAGAGACTGCTGCGTTTCAGGCGGCGGCGGATGCTATCGGCTTGCCGATGAATGACTGCGTGATGGTGGATGATTCCATCGTGAATGTCCGGGGTGCAGTTGAGTCGGGTCTGGTTGGGGTTTACTACCAGCAATTCGACCGCGCCATCGTGGAAATTACTGGGCTATTCGGGATCAAGGGCGATTTCTAGTGCGGGTTTATATTCCAGCGACATTCGAGATGCTGAAGGAACTAAGCGACACCGGCGCGGTGCATGCCCGATCCGGGTGGGGTTTCGCGCTTACCCCTGCCTTGCGGGAATTTTTCATCGAAGGTGACGATGAAGACCTCTCGGAGATTGCTTTCGACGACGCCTCCCGGGCCTCGCTGCGGCTTCTTGCTATCGGCGACGAAACCGCGTTTCCGCACCGCCGGGTTGTTATTTCCGCTGACGTCGATGATGACGTCGTGACGCTGGAATCGGATATGGGGGACTCAGTAGTCAAACTCAAGTCCACCGCCATCGACCTGGAAAAAATTGCCGCCATCCATGTTGATGTTGAATCGAGTGAGCAGGCTACCGCAGCCGCCATCGAAGCAATCGACGCCGCCGACCTTGGTGATGAAGACGCCGAGCTGAAAGTGGGCGACGCCCTCGATAATTTCCTCGCATGGTATGACCCATCAGAATTAAACATCTTGGTCGAATTGATGTAACCATCGACGTAAGACAGCCGCTATCCCGTGCTCCTGTGTGTCAGGAGCACGGGTTTTTGGTTTTCTTCCTGAAAGTTCTTGCGCATCTAGTTACGTAAGCGTAAGCTACGGAGCGGTAAGTTTTGGGTTCAAAAATAGCAAGGGCTTCCATGACACATACAACCACTGACCGGCTAGCCGGGCTGCGTGGCCTACTGAAACGCTTCACAACACCGCTGCTGCCGGATGACTATTCAGTGATGCTCAATCCACTATGGTCCACCCGGGAGCTACGCGGAACGATTAATTCCATTCGCCTTGATGGTGAAATCGTGCACTTGGAAATCACGCCGGGTTGGGGCATGCCAACCATGTTTGAGGCGGGGCAATACATCGGGATCGGAGTAGAGATTAACGGCCGCTACACCTGGCGCAGTTATTCGCTCACGAATACCCCTGGTCAACGCGATGGTCGGCTGTCCATTTCGGTTCGTCCGGTGGAAAAGGGCAAGCTATCAAATCACTTGGCAACCTCCACGCCAGCAGGAACCACGGTTCGCCTGGCTGCCCCGGCAGGTGATTTCTATTTGACTAATCCGCTTCCGAAGAAGCTGGCATTCATTACGGCGGGCACGGGAATCACCCCGGTAATTTCGATGTTGCGCACGCTGGCGGAACGAAACCAGTTCGCGGAAACTGATGTTCAGTTGATCCACTCGGTGCATTCGGAGACGGACTCGTTCTTCGTCACGGAATTACGCGAACTTGAGCGCCAGCACCCGCAGTTGAGAGTGCATATTCAAATCACTGCGGATAGCGGCCGGGTAACGGCGGACAATATTGCGCAGTTCTGCCCGGACATCACCGAACGCACCGTTTATGCGTGCGGGCCGACGCAGATGCTGGACGATTTCCAAGAGTGGGGCAAAAACAATGATGTCCCCGTGCGGGTGGAACGGTTCTCCTTTGAGCGGGATTCCGATGCCCAAGGCGGAACCATTGATTTTGGCAATGGGCGAACCGTTGAGGTTGACGGTGCCACCACCATCCTTGAGGCGGGGGAGAGCATCGGTGTGCAATTGCCGTTCGGTTGCCGAATGGGCATTTGTCACACCTGTACCCGCACGCTTGATAAGGGCAATGCGATTAACCTGGTTACTGGTGAAGAACATGAAGAAGGCGCGCGGCTGCGTACCTGCGTATCAGTGGCGTCGGGAGATATTTGCGTGAGTTGATTGTTGGAAACGACGACGCAATTTTTCCTACAACCACAACAGCATGGGTGAGCTGCTGTACGTAATTGAACCCAACTTACGTCACACAACATAACGAGCGATTGGCTTTTTTAAGCGGACTGCCCCGAAACAACCGACACACCCGTTACTGAAAAGGAGAGTGAATTCTTAGATGGCGATTGACAATATTAAAGCGTATTCGCACTTAACCGACCAGGATATTGAAGAGATCGGTGCCAAGTTAGACAAGATCAAGGCCGATATCACCAATTCGCTGGGCGAAAAAGATGTGGCGTATATTAAAAACCTCATCCGGCTACAGCGTTCTTTGGAGGTCGCAGGCCGCATCAGCTTGATGTTTTCCTCCAAGCGCAGTTTCTGGTTGGCAGGCACTAGTTTGCTGAGCTTGTCCAAGATTCTGGAAAACCTCGAAATCGGCCACAACGTTTTACACGGCCAATGGGACTGGATGAATGATCCGGAGATTCACTCGACCACCTGGGAATGGGATCTTGTGTGCCCGTCGTCGCAGTGGATGCATTCGCATAATTACGTTCACCACACCTACACCAATGTCCTGGGAATGGACAACGATGTCGGATACGGCGTGCTTCGGGTGACCCGCGACAAGCGGTGGACGCCTCTGAACGCCTTCCAGCCCGTGATTAATACCGTCTTGGCGTCGCTGTTCCAATGGGCGGTTGGTTATTATGACGTCGAGATCGGAAAGCTCATGTCGGGCCGTAAATCGTGGGCGGAGACTCAGGAGAAGTTCTGGGAAACCACCCGGAAGGCTGGTCGTCAGACTTTACGTGACTACGTGTTATTCCCGGCGCTGTCCGGCCGGAATTTCAAAACAACCCTTGCGGCCAACGCCACGGCTAATTTCGTGCGCTCCGTCTGGGCGTATGCGGTGATTTTCTGTGGGCATTTCCCAGATGAGGTGGAAACCTTTACCAAGGAACAGTTCAAAAACGAGGATCACAACCAGTGGTATCTGCGGCAGATGCTGGGCAGCGCGAACTTCCACGGCGGTAAAATCCTCACCATTTTGTCGGGTAATTTGAACTACCAGATCGAGCACCACCTGTTCCCGGACATGCCGTCGAACCGGCTGGCTGAGGCAGGCGAGAAAGTGCGTGCGTTGTGCGTCGAATACGACCTGCCGTACAACGTCGACTCGTTCCCGGTGCAGCTGTTTAAGGTGCAGAAGACGCTGTTGAAACTGACGTTGCCGAATAAGTACCTGGTTGCCGACCCGGACAATGCGCCGGAGGTACGCTCCAACCGCGCGTTTACCAAGTACCCTAGCGTCGAAATGCAATTGCATCGCGGTGAGCATGATGGGTTGCGCCGCGGCCTGAAAACCGGTTTGAAGCTGCTCAAGGAACTGCGTCCTACCGCGATGGATGTGGTGATGCACTTCTCCGGCCGCACGCCGAAGCGCCTCGCTCGTTAGGAAACGGCTAGGTCTTCCACACAACCCACCTGAGGGATGAAAACCCCAGGTGGGTTGTGTTTTTCGACCGTGGCTATTCCCAGTCGACGTTGGTGCGAAGCGCGCCAAGAAGCTTGCGTACGGCTTGCACGCGGCGCCCGGTGGGGGAGTCGCTAGTAAATTGATCCAATTCGCATTCCGGGTCGGCCGGAGGTCCCATGTGGGTACAGCCACGCGGGCAATCCTCGATAGCCGCCGCAAGGTCCTCAAAAACGCTAACCACCGTGTCCGCGTCGACGTGGGCGAGCCCGAAGGAACGGATACCGGGGGTGTCGATGATCCAGCCGCCCGCATCTAGTGGCAAGGCGACAGCTTGAGTGGAGGTGTGGCGGCCTTTGCCGACGCCGGAGACTTCGCCGGTTTCGCGTTGGGCGTGGGGAACGATCCGATTGACCAGCGTGGATTTGCCCACACCGGAATGCCCGATCAGCGCTGAAATATGCTTTTCGACGATCTCAAGCACCGGTTTCACCGGGTCGTCAATGCCGCAAATGACCACAGGAACATTCAAAGCTGCGAATTCGGCGGCGAATTCTGTGGGATCTGCCAGATCTGACTTGGTTAGGCAGATCACCGGTTGCAAATTACCCACAAATGCTGCGACCAGGGCGCGCTCCACAAAGCCAGAGCGTGGTGGTGGATCGGCGACCGCACATACAATGAGTAGATACTGGGCGTTGGCTACAACGATCCGTTCATACGGGTCGGTATCGTCTGCCGTGCGTCGCAGAACGGAGCTGCGTTCTTCAAGTTTGACTATCCGAGCTAGGGTGTCTTTTTTCCCGGAGGTATCGCCGACAATTCCTACCCGGTCGCCGACTTCGACGGGGGTGCGGCCTAGTTCCCGGGCCCGCATGCAGACGATGGGGTTTTCGTCTTCTCGGCCGTCTAATACCACGCCCCACCGGCCCCGGTCTTTGGTTATGACCATGCCAAATTCGGCATTGTCATGTTTGGGTCGGTCTTTGGTTCTAGGCCGTGACCCTTTGCCGGGGCGGATTTTAATATCTGACTCGTCCCATGAGTGCCGAGTGCGATTTGTCCGTCGTGCCACTTAGCTGTGCTCTCCTGCCGGTTGGGTTACTAATGCCGACCACATCTTTTCAAAACCTGGCAGCGTTTTGGCTGTTGTCGAGATGTTTTCCACGTCTATTCCCTGGGTGGCCAGACCGATGATTGCACCTGCTGTTGCCATGCGGTGGTCGGCGTAGCTGTGCCAGGTGCCACCATGCAGGGTGGCGGGCGTGATGTGGAGGCCGTCGGAAAGCTCCACGCAATTTCCACCAATGCCGGTGATTTCCGTGCACAGGGCCTTAAGCCGGTCCGTTTCGTGCCCCCGTAGATGAGCGATGCCGGTTAATACCGATTCGGTGGTCGCCAGGGTTGCTAGCGCGGCGACGGTTGGGGTCAATTCCCCAATATCGGACATGTCCATCGTGATGCCCTTGAGGGTGCCGGGTGCCGGGCCGGTGACGGAAAGGTCGTGGCTGTTGCCGATGGCATTTAGTTCCACGTGGCAGCCCATGCGGTCGAGGATAAGCCGGATAACGTCGCCTGGTTGGGTGGTGCTGATCGGCCAGTTTTTAATGGTGACGGTGCCGCCGGTGACGGCAGCTGCGGCGAGAAACGGGGTGGCGTTGGACAAATCGGGTTCCACCCGCCAGACGCCGCCGCGCACCGGTCCGGGCGCGACTGTCCATTGGTTTTCCACGGTTGTATCGACGCTCACGCCGGATTGCCGCAGCATATCCACGGTCATTTCGATGTGCGGGGTGCTGGGGAGTTTGCCACCTTCGTGTCGTACCGTGATGCCGTGTGTGTATTTCGGTGCCGCTAATAATAACCCGGATACGAATTGTGAGGATTTCGAGGCGTTGATGGTGACCGTGCCACCGGCAACGTCGCCCGTGCCGATCACTTCGAAAGGTAGGCCGTCGCCGTTGACAGTGATCCCTAATTCCCTAAGCCCGTTAATAATGCCGCTCATCGGGCGGGTGCGGGCGTGGGCGTCGCCGTCGAAAAACACGGTGCCACGGGCTAAGGCCGCGATCGGGGGAACGAACCGCATGACGGTGCCAGCTAAACCGCAGTCGATCGTGCCGCCGCGCATCGGCTGCGGCTCGACATGGATCGTGGCATTGGCGGCATTGCCATGTTCGACTTCTAATTGCACGTCAATGCCGATGCTGCGCAGGGCTCGCGCCATGAGCTCGGTATCCCGGGAGCGCAACGCCCCGGTGATGGTGGAGGGGGTTTCGGCGATGGCCGCTAAAATCAATGCGCGGTTGGTTATGGATTTCGATCCAGGTACCTGCACCACTCCCTGGACGGGGTGGTGGGCAACCGGGGCGCGCCAGAAGGTTTCGTTGTTATTGGGGCTCGCGGTTTGGTTCATGTACACCATAATAGGTGTAATGTGTGGTCGTTTCGTATTATTTGCCAGCGAGGATGACATCCTGACCCTGCCGGGTTTCGAGAGCATCCATGCCCCGGCGGGTTTGCCGCCTGCCCGCTATAACATTGCGCCTACCCACATAATCCCGATCCTGCGGGCGGGCACCACTCCCACTGAGGGGGTGATTGAACCGGCGCGCTGGGGGCTAATTCCGGCGTGGAAACGCGACGACACCGGCGCGACGGCGCTTTTTAACGCCCGCGCGGAAACGGTACAAACCAAGCCGAGCTTCAAAGACGCATTTCTGACCAACCGGTGTGCGATCCCGATGAGCGGCTATTACGAATGGAAAAACAAGAAGCCGTGGTGGATCACCACCACCGAATTGGTGTGGGTGGCCGGGTTATGGTCGGTGCATCAGGGACGGATCACCGCAACGATGCTCACCACGGCGGCAACCCCACCCTTGTTGGATATTCACCACCGAATGCCGAGGTTCCTTAGGCCGGAGGAATGCCACTCCTGGGTTTTTGGCCCCGCCGATCAGGCAGCGTTGTTTCTTTGCCCAGCGCCCACCGAACTGGTGGAAAAATTCCAGATGGCTCCTGCCAATCCGGCGGTAGGCACAGTGGGCAACGATTACCCGGAACTGCTGCTACCACCGGAGGAACCCGAAAACTGGGAATTGTTTTAATTTATGCACAAAGCAGGCAATCGTGTCAGACAGATGGGTTAGTGTGTGGTGCATGTCGTTTGGAATTACAGATAAGACCTGGCCGCTGGATGACGAAGGGTTGACGGATTTCCACCCCGTAACCATCCGGGCCGAAAAGCCAGGCACGTTCAAGCAATTAACCACATGGGGGATTGATTTCCGCCCGATCGAAACCGAATCCGGCACCGTTGTGGCGGGCCTTGTCACCGAAGGGGATCTGGAACGGTTATGGGAAGAACTCGTTCTTTCCTTTAGCGACAATGGCCTGTGGCCGGTAGGTGTCGCCGCCGATGACATCGACGACATCGTGTCCGGGGAGTACTTCGCCTCACCGGAGGAAGTGACCACGGATGCCGCCGCGTTCCTCCGGGAGAACAATCCCAGCCTTACCGATCTCGCCGCTCCGCTTTTCGACGGCACCAGCCCAAGCATCGTTCCCCTGCCAACGGAGCCCGGCGGCGGAATCCTGGTGGTTCCGTGCACCCGCCCAGCCGATGTCCCGGCCACCCTGGGCTGGTTAGGGCCTTGCAATTACGACTACGATGGGGCCGACATCAGCGCCGTTTTGCGTAGCTGGGAGGAACGCTTCGGTGCCGTGGTGATGGTCCTAGGTCCTGCGACTTTGACACTGCAGGTTCCCAATACCCCAACGGAGGAAGCGGAACAGGAAAAACTCGCTCAGGAACACTACGCTTTCTGCCCGGACAATATCGACCAAGGGGCAGGCAGCATCGAAGACTACATCCCCGCGATCGACAGTCTCGCCTGGGGATTCTGGTGGGATTAACTACACTAACTCCACAAACGTCGCCGAGGTCAGTTCCGCCAGGTCCTCGGGTTTAAGGGCAACGTCGATACCGCGTCGCCCGCCGGACACACAAACGGTGTCCCACAGCAGCGCGGTTTCGTCGATAAGCGTCGGCAGCGGGGTTTTCTGCCCGATCGGGGAAATCCCACCCGCCACATAGCCGGAGGATTTCTCCGCATCGTGGCGCTGGGCCATAACCACTTTCGGCACGTTAAAGCCCCGAGCAGCCTTCTTCAGCGACAACTTCTCCGGCACCGGGACACAACACACCCCCAATCGTCGTTTCGGGCCGACCCCTGCGGTGAGATCAACCAGAAGTGTCTTAAAAACCTGGTCTGCGTCGATCCCATTTGAGGCCAATTCGGCTACAGCTGCGGCCCCGAAATCGTGGGTACCGGCGGCGAATTCATAGACCGTGAATTCGATGCCGCCGGAGGTGAGAACCTGCAAAGCATGGGTCGCTGAGGTGGATGTTTTTCGTGCCAAAAGTTATCGCCTGCCCTTATGAACTGCAAGATTGTGTTAGTTGCTATCAGTGCTAGGTAAAATACCCGAAGGAAATTTTACGGAAGGTGAAACAAAGCTGCGATGGCACATAGTACTACTGAGGAATCCAAAAGACGGTTCGAAGCCGAAGCGTTGCCACTTCTAGACCAACTCTATAGCGGCGCGCTGCGGATGACCCGCAACCCCGCAGACGCGGAAGACCTCGTACAAGAAACCTACGTCAAAGCGTTCCAGGCCTTCGACTCCTTCAAAGCCGGAACCAACCTTAAAGCGTGGCTGTTTCGCATCATGACCAATAGCTACATCAATAGCTACCGCAAAAAACAACGGCAACCCATCCAATCCTCCACCGAGGACGTCACCGATTACCAATTGCTTGACTCCACCACACACCAGGCCGTGGGATTGGAATCCGCCGAAGTTGTCGCGTTGCGCAATATCCCAGACCAAACCATCATCGACGCCATGAACACCCTCTCGGCGGACTACCGGATGGTCGTCTACTACGCCGATGTCGCAGGGCTGGCCTATAAGGAAATCGCCGACATCACCGGCACCCCAGTCGGCACGGTGATGAGCCGACTCCACCGGGGAAGAAAACAACTCCGCAATGCGTTAAAGGATGTAGCAGAAGAACATGGAATAGGCCTGGCACAGAAAGAGGCAGCACATAATGCATGACGGAAAGAACAACCAATGGCTTGAAAGCCGCCCAACCATCGGGGAAACGGCTAATTGCGACGACCTCCACATCTTCCTATACGAGCTTGTGGATAAAGAACTCACCGAAGCAGATTGCGCCAAGCTAGAGCTGCACATCACACAGTGCCCAGACTGCGCGGAGATGGTCGCCGCCGAAACTGAACTGCGCGACGTGCTCAAGAAATGCACCGCGAGTCCCGCACCCGAGTCTCTTCGAAGCAAGATCGCTCAAGTCATCGCCAACACCGAATTTCCTTAACACCACTTTCACCACGGAGAGACAATGAACAAACAACGGCTAGCAGCCTTAGGCCTGGTTACCGCACTGACAACCGCCGCCGTAACCCCGGCCAACGCCCAGTCGTCGTCAAGCTCCCCGCTTGACTCCCTATCATCTTCCAGCTCACGCGGCAGCTTAAGCAACGGTAGCTCCAGCGGAAGCTCACTCATAGACTTCATCAAATCGCTCGGAAGCTCCCCAATCACCAATTTCTTCGTCAAAATCTCCGAAGGACTCACCACCAAAACCATCGGCGATATCCTCGGCCCCGGCATCTCCGACCACGTGGGATTCATGTCCGGCGACCTCGGCATCATGGTGCCGGTAGGCGAAAACGAAGAATTCGCCATCATCTTCGGCGACTCCTTCCGCGGCGCCCGATTCGGCCAAGGCGACTGGCTCAGCCCCGTCGGGGTGATCGCAGCCTACGACGCTCATGGGAAAATCACCATCAAACGGCCGCTCAACTCCGGCGATCGGGTGGAACAACTTCTTGATTACGCCCACAACGAGCGCAATCTCACCTTCCTGCCTTCTGATGTCATCAACATGGACGGCACCCTCTACATGCAAGGAATGTGGAACGAAGGAGTCGGCAACGTCCTCTACACCCAAATCTGGAAATCCACCGACTCCGGCAAAACCTGGCAATCCGTCGCCACTACCGACAAACACCACATGAACGGATTCGGCGACCTCATCACCTGGGAACGCGGAACCGACGGCTACATCTACGTCATGTCTTCTCGCTTCCAGCGCGCCGATTCCGTCTACCTCAGCCGGTTCAGGCCGGAACAGATCGGGGACCGGGACAGCTGGGAACACTACATCAACGGAACTTGGAAAGTCCCAACCTCCGCATCGGAACTCACCCCGATCATTTCCACCAACGTTCGGGCTGGTGAAATGTCCCTGCGGCGCATCGACAACCACTGGGTGCTGGCGATGTTTAACGCCCGCACCGCCTCCATCGACGTGCGGATCTCCAAAGACATCGACACCAATTGGAATGAGATCAAACCAGCACACGTGGTAGTCGCCAGCGCGGGCGGTTGGGCAAGTAGCCAATCGCCAAGTAATTTCACCCAGCTTTACGGCGGATACATCGCGCCGGGTTCGCGGATCGACAACCTCAATATTGTGGTTTCCCAATGGAACACCAGCAATAACAGCCGGTATATGTCAACCCAATTTAATGTGCGCGGTTTGGATACCTTCTTTGGCATTTCCGCTGCTGGTGGGGAAGTGGTTCGCCACAACGACGGCGACGAGTCCGTTCTTGAGGTGGAAACGCAACCGCTAAGCCCAGACGTTGCAGAACAACTGACTGAGGAAAAGGCAATGGAGGCAGCCACCGATATCCAAGTCATCCCGTTAGATGACCACGCGCCGGTGAAGCCATAGCCGCTAGCGTCGGCAACGACAACAACGCCGTCGCGGTGTCACGGCGCACTGGATGCTGCTGCGGTCAACGCTGCGCCCGCTTAAACCTAAGGTAATCACGCTTGAATGAACCGGGCATTAAGCGGGCGTAAGTATATCTCCCATTCGGTTTCTTGAATCAGGTGCACGCCGCTGCGCCGATAGGTGACCAGTTGCGTTGGGTCGCCTGCGTCGAAACTCGTGTAGGTTACCTCCGCCTTATCGCCATCGACGACGACGTCTGTGACGCTCGCTGCCGCCACGTAATCAGCTTCGGTGACCAATTGGTCGAAGTGGAAAAAGACCACCGTGCTAAACGGCCCGGGCAGCGGCGCGGGAGTCCCATCGGCGTAGCGTTGGGTGCCGTGCAGCACCACCCAACTGATATTGGCGCAGGGATCGAAGTGATCCGCCTCAAGTGCTACATCGATGACCTGTGGTGCGCCATTGGAGTCAGTGACCGACAGCGGTGTCCCGGTGAGGTAGGGGCCTAGCGCGGTGTCGATCACGCCAAAGCCGTGTGGGTCGCAGTCACCTGCCGCCGGTGTAGTTCGTGGCGTCGTGCTCGCAACGGCGGGTGCCGCCACGCTTGTCGACGCCACGCTTGTCGACGCCGCCTGGTCGGCTGCAGGCGATGGTGCCTGCTGCGTTCCGCACCCGGATAGGACCACGGCTAAGCCGATAGTTACGTATGTTGCGGGGCGGAAGAACGCGCGGATAGCCATATTGTTGATGTCCTTAACAGGAGATAGTTTGTAACAGGAGAAGACCCTCGTTCCTTAAACTGTAGCCTGCGGCGGGATAATTGGCCGTGGGGGAGGGCGGTGCGCACCTGTAACCGGGGTACCGGCCACGCCATGATCGACGCATCGAGGGCGGAAGAATCTACGCGCGAAATGACAAACAGGCACGGAGGGTGTCCGTGCCTGTTTTATGCTAACTTCGGTAACTTAAGCGTTTGGACGTTTGCCGTGGTTAGCCTTCTTCTTGCGACGATCCTTACGCTTACGACCACGCTGGCTCATGTTGCTCTCCTTTGTAATTCAGAAAATCTGAAGGGTTAACAGCAGTCCACTTTACTGCGTGGTGGTAGCTGCATGAAAATCAGTGGATTTTTCATTGCCGTATCAGCTACGGCGGTTATTAAAACTTACAGGGTGATGCGAGCCCGGCCGCGTCCGCGATTCTTACGACGCTTCAGCGCACGGCGCTCGTCTTCGCTCATGCCGCCCCAGACACCAGCGTCCTGGCCGGTTTCCAGTGCCCATGCCAGGCACTGAGAAGTAACAGGGCAACGGTTGCAGACGACCTTCGCGGCAGCAACCTGTGCGAGTGCAGGGCCGGAGTTTCCGACAGGGAAGAAAAGTTCAGGGTCTTCATCGCGGCAGACAGCTTGGTGACGCCAATCCATATTTAATCTCCTTTAGTTCGTTGCAAGATGGAATTTTATTCTTAAGTTTTAGAGGTATCCGCTAAGCAGCGGTTTTCCACGAGAAACCTCGGTTAAATTAGAACCTGGGTGGGGCGCCAGCCAGTAAAGTGGCTGGTGTTACCTATGTTCTTCGGGGTTTGAGGTGGAGGGTTTGTAGGCTGGTGCCTAGTGGGTGGGAGTTTAGCGGGCGTTAATATTGTGTCCGCTTTTTTGATCCTTGAATGATGATGTCACGTCTGACCAATCTTCGCTAGGGGTTAGCCCTAAAATGTGGGGAGCTTCACAATTTTTCCCGAATGTAACTGTGTTTATTGTAGGCATTTTGCGCGACAAAACTCGCTGGGGGAATTTGTGAAATCGTTTTTACCTGCGGAAATGAAAAGGTGTACGAAGAACCGTTTGCCGCAAATTCGTCAAATCTACACCCCCATAAAATGGTCTATATTGATGGTCTTTTACTTACTTAGGCTTAGCTTAAAAGGCCAGTTCAGCGGCAACTTTTCCAAAATGATATATAAATACAAAATATGCTTAAAGTATGCTTAAAATATTATCTCTAAGGAGTTTTAAAGGAAACTAGACTTTCCTGAAAATAATTGCAGTACCCATTTGGGGTTAATCAATCTATTGGAAAAATTGATGACGACGTGCTACCGGATACCCGCGCGATTGAGATCGATGGCTGTGGTTTTATCGTTCGCGTGCAAAGCCTGCGAACGATTGAAACTCTCACGATTGAAGCCTTGGGGCGCAATACGAAGCAGGGTAGACTACCAGACGTGTCTACTTCATCACCTCGCCCGCCAGGACCCGTGCTGTGGGCTGCGATCATCGCGGCTATCCAATCGCTCATAGGGCTGGGCTACGCCGCGTTACTCATCGTGCGAGAGGCAAGCGGATATACCGACCCCTCAATCGTCTACGAATCAGACAACGCCAATACGGCTGTGGGATATGGCACCGCGGTGTTTTTCATCATTATCTTCGGTGCGGTGCTGACAGGCGCAATCTTTATGGCGCGAGCAAAGAAATGGGGCAGGGGCCCCGTCATCATGCTGGAAATCCTGTTGCTGTTGATCTCCTACTACATGTTCAGCGCCGGACAAACCCTCATGGGATTAGCCACGGCGCTATCAGCAGTGATCGCACTGGGTATGCTTTTTAGCCCCCGAGCCGTGCACTGGGCTGCCACCCACTACTAATTAACTTCCGGGGTGCAAAACGGCAACCGTATCCCCGCGCTTTTCAACGATGTAATGGCCCGTGGCCTGAAGCGAAACCGGGCCGCGGTAATCGCCGCGATCAATGGGGATCGTGCGGGTGACAGCGCCATTATCCCAATTGACTGCCGTGAGCCCTTCGGCAGTCGGATACACAACCATGTTGTTTAGCGCGATGGGGGTTCCGATGGCGTCCGGGAAAACATGAACCACATCAAGGGTGCTAGGCATAAACAGGTACAGCTTGTCACCATCGAACCACGACATGTGGTGCGGTAAATCGGCGGTCTGTGGGGCAAAGGCTACCTCGTGGGCCGCCTTGGTCGCTTCGTCGACAAGCGGTGCCGCACTCGCCCCCGTCGAGTTTCGCGGATTACCGTCCTTGTCGTAGCTCGTAATCGTTGCCGATTCGGACGCGCTCTGCGCAGGCGAATAAACCGCGGCCCCCTGCTGATCGATGGCAACCACCTGGTTCCCCGTGCCCGTCAATGCCACACTCGCCGTGACTTCCGGCGTCCGGGATTCCTTCGGGGTGGCTTTGAGCAACCGAAGCCACTGTTGGCCTTGGCAGGTCTGAACGACCGCGACATTCTCGGTGCGGGTGAGCGCGGAGGAAATCACGCAATCCTCATGCGGCTGCAACCCCGGCTCCTGCTTGGCCGAAACCTCGCCGTATTCCAAGGTTCGTACCAAATCGCTGCGCCATAATTCCATGCGCTCCGGCGCCACGATGCCGACCCGGTCGTTGGAAGAAACCGGAACCACGGACGACGCCGCAAGCGCCGAGCGTGTTGCCTTATAAGTGCCAGTCGCGCTGTCAATGCGCACGGCGTCCCCACAGCCGACCCCGGTTTTATAAACCGCTACCACCGAATCCCACGCCTGCTGCAGCGAGCATAATTCGACGTCCCGGCGGTAACTCCAGATAGTATCTCCGGATTCCGGCTCCAGCGCGTTAATCACCCAATCCGAGCCGTCGCGGACCGCGGAAATAACCAAACCTCCGGAAACCACGGGGCGGAAATTCGACGCATCCTGGGCCGGTGCCTGCCACGCGGTGGTGTAGGAAAACCCGAGGAAATTCAAGGCCAATGGCTGTTCGTACGCCGGGTTAGCCGGAGTCAATTCGGAATCGTGGATCGGCGCGGTGGCAACAACGCCACCAATGCCCGCGGCGGTGATGGCGGTAATCGCCGCTACCGCCCACCAGTCCCGGCGCGATCGCTGCAATACGGGGGTGCGCTTGTGTGTATCAACAGTGGTTTTTTCAGTCACGAATGCCTAACCCCGCCGCCTTGCCGAACGGGAGCGGGTGCCGCCGCGCCCCGATTTGCTTGTTCGTTCGCGCCGTCCCCGGCCGCCGGACGACGGTGCGCGGCGACTTCCGGTAGTTCTGCCGGTGTAGACCCGGCGCGGCGGCCCCACTTCTTCCGTTGCGTCTTCGGGAATGTTCAGTGCGGAGTAAAGCTCTGGGGAGTTGCTGAACCATTGGGGCGGTTCGGGGGTTTCTAGTTGCAGTTCCTCGTTGATGAGTTGCCACTTATTCAGTTCGTCGTAGCCAACCATGGTTACGGCGGTTCCGGAGTGCCCGGCCCGTCCGGTTCGACCGATTCGGTGCACGTAGGTCATGGGGTCGTCGGGTGTTTGGAAGTTGATGACGTGGGTGACGTCGTCGATGTCGATGCCGCGTGCCGCCACGTCCGTTGCAACGAGAATGTCGATCGCACCGGAGCGGAATGCATCGAGTGCGGCTTCCCGTGCGGCTTGGTTGAGGTCGCCGTGTACGGTTCCAACGGCGAAGCCGCGCCCGGCGAGATCTTCTGCTAGTTGCGCTGCGCTGCGTTTGGTGCGGGCGAAGATGATGGTTTTGCCGCGTCCGGGTGCTTGGAGGATCCGGGAGCAGGTGGCGACTTTGTCCATGCGGTGCGATTGGAAGATGATCTGCTCGGTGCTCGCGTGGGTGTGGGCTGCGTCGACGTCCTCGGCGCGGATGTGCACGGGTTGTTTAAGGAAGGTGCGGGCCAATGTGAGCACTGGGCCGGGCATGGTGGCGGAGAAGAGCATTGTTTGATGCTCGTGGGTGAGTGCCGATAGTAGTTTCTCGATGTCGGGGAAGAATCCCAGGTCGAGCATTTCGTCTGCTTCGTCTAGCACCAGGATTGCGACTTTATCCAAGTGGAGGATTCCGCGATTGTACAGGTCGAGGAGGCGGCCTGGGGTGCCAACAACAACGTCGACTCCTTTTTTAAGGGTGCGTTGTTGTTCTTCGATGGGGCGGCCGCCATAGACGGTGGTGATCCGAACTGGCAGGAAGGCTGCGGCGGCATCAAGATCGGCACCTACTTGCACCGCCAATTCCCGGGTGGGGGTGACCACCAGGGCGCGTGGGGTGCCGTCGAGTTCGTCGATATCGGCGGCGTCGAAGACGCGGTCAAGCAGCGGTACGCCGAAGCCGTAGGTTTTTCCCATGCCGGTGCGGGCTTGGCCGATGATGTCGCGGCCGTCGAGGGCGATGGGCAGCGTTTGTTCTTGAATGGCAAAGGTGCGGACGATGCCGTGTTGGGCGAGTGCCCGGGCGATTTCGGCCGCGACGCCGAGTTCTAGGAAGGTCGGTGACACTTCTTGTGACGGGGGCTTGGCTTTGCTTATAGAAGACACGTAGTCGATTTTAACGTGCTGAATGGAAAGTTAAAGATATTTCACCGGCAGGTGTGGGGTTTCGATGGTACGGCAGCGGTGTTGAGATTGGATGGAATTACTCAGCGAAATATGTCTGCGGGTATCAATCTGGGTTGGCTAAAAGCGGCGGCGGTGTCGGTATGGGAAACCTTGCTCGCGGGGGCAACCGGGTTATGATGGTGGGAACTTTTAGGGTGCTGCGTTGGCTGGGAATCGCTTGATGTTGCACAATTAAGAGTTGGTTTTATTGTTTTTATTGGCGCGGTGTCGCCCAATTATTAAAAAGAATGGATCGAAAGATTTTATGGACATCAAGATTGGTTTCAGCGATTCGCCACGTGAACTCGTGGTTTCCAGCAACGACGACCGGGACGTAGTTTCCGCCAAGATCGCTGAAGCGCTGCAAGCTGGCACGGGGGTGCTTGAGCTTAACGACGACAAAGGGCGTCGCTACTTGGTGCGCAATAATCACATTGCTTATGTTGAGATCGGTTCCAGCGCGCCGCGCACGGTAGGGTTCGCTGGTGCCTAACCACTCCGACTCGCAAACCGGCGATTCTTTCCAAAGCGATGGCTTTCGGGAAGGCCGGTTTGAAGTTCGTGGTGATTCAATCATGGAAGTTTTTGATCAGCCGGATTCGCCACGGCAGTCGCATGCTTCACGGGACTTAACGGAATCCGGCTTCGAGCGGGGAACCTCGCATCGACACGGTGCGCACAGTCATGCCGCGCATCCGGGGTCGGGGGCGACAATCTCGGCTGCATTACGGCGCTTCGTCGAAGTTTTCGGCTGGCGTGCGTATGCAATTCCGGTACTGGCGATAATCACGGTGTGGGTGCTGGTGGATGTCTTGTTCAGCGGTTTCGGTTCGACTGAAGAGCCGACGCCCGTGGGCGCGCAGACAAGCAGTAATGCGCCGGTCGACCCGCAACGCGGGCCTGATCCGGCTAAGACGCCTCCGCCGTCGATTGCCGCCACCGAATTGCCTGCAGGCGGCAATTTCACCATGACCGGCCAAGGGGTCTACCGCACGGTTGGTGTGCCCGGCGCGCAGCGGGGTGAGGGTAAGGAAAAGACGTTCACCTACGTCGTTGAGGTGGAAGAGGGGATCGATACTGCCGCTTACGGTGGCGACGATGCCTTTGCGACGATGGTGGATGCGACGTTAACGAACGTCAAGGGCTGGACCCACGATCCCCGGTTCCGCTTTGAGCACATTCAGGAAACCCCGGATCTGGTGCCGGATTTGCGGATTCAGCTGACCAGTGTGGAAACCACCCATAGCCTGTGTGGCAATGACATCGAGATGGAAACGTCGTGCTTCTACGGCGATAAAGGGCGTGTGGTTATTAATGAATCCCGGTGGGTGCGGGGTGCCACGCCTTTCGAAGGTGATTTGGGGGCGTATCGCCAGTACCTGATTAATCACGAAGTGGGGCATGGCATTGGCTACGGGCTTCACGAATCCTGCGGCGGCCAGGGCGAATTGGCGCCGATCATGATGCAGCAAACCCTAAGCGTGAGCAATTCGCAGCTGTATCAGATCGATCCGGAAGAAGTATATAAAGACGACGGCCTGGTCTGCGTGACCAATCCGTGGCCGTATCCTCACGTCTGATAAAAGACTGCACGTGAGATAACGAGCCCACGTGAGATTAAGAGGTCACGTGTAATAAACAGCTGAAGCGTCCTGAGGCCGCATACACCTGGTGATTCACCCCGCCGGTGGGGAGAATCACCATTGGTGTGCAGCCGACCTTTATGCTTGACGTATGGCCGAAAATACAGACCGCCCGCAGTTGGATGTGATGAGTTCAGCGACACCGAATGCGACATTGCCTAATCACGTTCGGGATTCCTTTCACGTCCCCCCGCAAGCGCAGCCGCAGCAACTGGGGGCGGCATGGGATTATGGCTGGTTATTAGACACCGTGGTGTTAATTCAGGTTTCCCAGCCAGACCGGGCGGCGTGGTCCTCCCGGTTGCGGGAGAACCTCCAGGTGCCAGGAGTACGGATTGTTCGTCCGGTGCGTTCCACCGACGGGCGGTTTATTAACGCCGGGTGGCGGGCGTCGCATTACGTTGCGGGAAACTTAGCGGCCCGGGTGGATGAGACCGTGGCCGCCGCCCTGCGGCTCGACACCGCGCTGGCCGAGGTGCCGATCCCGGATATTTTCAACCAGGGGGTGGATCAACAGGATGTCTTCGCGGTGGCCGATAAGGCCGCGTGGCGTGATGAACACGATACCGTTGTCCTGGATCCGTCGATTCCCGCCCATGAAATGGTCGCCACTATCGTGCCCAAGGTGCGGGATCTGCTGCGCCCCTTCGTCGAAAAGCGAGCGGTGCAGGTGACCCACGCGGACATGTTGGCAACCACCATTTATGCGGGCACGCAGCCGCCCACGGTGACGGATATTGTGGGCGTGGCGCACCCGCATGGCTATACGGCTGCGCAGACCATCGTCGACGCGCTCATCATGAATGCCACCGACGCCAGAATTATCGATCGGTTTAGTCAGATTCCGGAATTGCCGCAGCTTCTGCTTCGGGCGCTGCTGTATCGGTTGTATGTGCATGCGTTGCATCCGCAGGCAACGTCGAACACCGGTACTAACCTCGAGTGGGCGGCGCAGACGATCATGTCGCGGGTTCGTGGCACAATCTAAACCTATGGCCCCACCCGCATCAACCGACCCGATTGACCCCACCACACACAGCTTAGATCTCCAGGACGAAGTCGCACGCGACGTCGCCGCAGCTGAAACTATGGACACACCACAGGCTCACGAACAACCCCCTCACCAGGAAACCTTCCGCGACGAAGCGGACGCCGAAGAATTCACGTCACCGGTGGGTGCGGTGCGGGTGCAGCTGGTCCGGCCGGAAACCCACAATCCACAACGCGAATGGGATAACCCGCTGTTTACCGAACAACAGGGGGTGTGGCGGCTGATCGGAAGCGCCGGAACCGGGGTTAGTTCCTTGCTGCTCGATACCATTGCAAACCGCATCGCAGCCGGGGAGCGGCCGGAAAATATCCTGGTTATCGCGGCTTCCAAACAGGCAGCCTCGCGGCTTCGGCGCGGAATCGTCGCCCGGGTCGCCACCGATTCGTATCGTTCCGCCAGCACAATGGTGCGTTCGATCCACTCGTTGGCCTTTGCCCTGTTGCGCAGCAGCAGAACCGAAAACCTCCGGCTTATCACCGGTGCGGAACAAGACGCGGTTATCCGAGAATTGCTCGCCGGGCATATTGAGATGCGGATGCCCCGGTGGCCGGAGCACTGCCGCGATGCCATCGGCATGGTTGGTTTCGCCCGGGGGCTGCGCGATTTCCTCTTACGTGCGGTGGAACGCGGCTTGAGTCCGGAAGATCTAGAAGCGTTGGGCGGTGACTATAACCGCCCTATGTGGACCGCCGCCGGGGAATTCCTGCGCGAATACGAGCAGATCATGGCGCTTGGCGGCACGCATTCGTTAAGCGCATCGGAGCTGGTCAGCATGGTGTTAGAGGCGGAGCTTCCCGACACCAGTTTCAGCACCGTCATCGTCGACGACGCGCAGCATTTGGATCCGAAATCCGCCGAATTAGTGGCGGAATTACTGAGCCGGGCGTCTTTCGCGGTCATCGCGGGCGACCCAGAGCAATCCGTCTACCGGTTTCGGGGTGCCCGGCCGACGTTTCTCACCGAATACCCGGTGGATCACGAGCTTAAACTGCACACGCCGCACCGGATCGTCGCCAAGCCTGGGGCGGCCGGGGTGGAATACCACGAATTGGAATCGGTTGGGCAACAGAACGAATTAGTCGCCGATATTATCCGCCGGGCGCACCTGATCGATGGCGTCGCCTGGAAAGACATCGCGGTAGTGGTCCGGTCGGTCGGGATGATCGCCCCGATTCGGCGCGGATTGCTGGCGGCGGGTGTGCCGGTCCATATTGACCCCACAGACATCGTGCTCAGCCAACAACACATCGTTGCGGCATTGCTATTGGCGGTTCGCGCGGTGCGGGAACAGATCACCTCAAGCGAACTTGAAGAACTCGTATTGGGACCCATCGGCGGCGCCGATGCGGTCACCCTGCGCCGGTTATTCCGGGCGCTGCGCAAAGTGGAATTACGCCACCACCGCGTCGAAAGTGAAGCATCCGACACGTCGTCCCGGCCAACGATGCGACGCGCCATCGACATTCTGGCCGACATTGTGCTTGACGCGGAACCAGACCCCGATTTCTTAGCCGACGTCACCGCCGAGCTCACCCAGCGGGAATTGGATATTCTCACCCGCATCCGCACCGTCCTTGCCGCCGGACGGCAAGCCGGAACGGTGGAAGAAATACTGTGGAATATTTGGTCCGCCACCAACCTGGACCGACATCTGTTGGCCGTGAGCCTGCGCGGCGGGGCGGCAGGCTCCCAGGCGGATCGGGATTTGGATTCAGTCATGGCGCTTTTCGACGCCGCCGGCGACTGGGTGGAACGCCGCCCCACCGCCAGCATCGATTCCTTTATCGCCCATATTCGGGAACAAGAACTGCCCACCGGCGTGCGGGATCGTCGACTAGCCACGCCGGAGGCGGTCAGCATCGTCACCGCCCACGCCACTTCCGGCCAAGAATGGGACACCGTTGTGGTCTGCGGGGTGCAGGAAGGCCAATGGCCCACGCTGGGGGAGACCGGAACCTTGTTTGGCCAGGAGGAACTCGTCGACCTTATCGACGACGGCATTGAACCCGGCACCCCCATCTCCCGCGCCGCCGAACGGCTCGCGGAGGAGCGGCGCCTATTTGGCATGGCAACCAGCCGGGCCACCCGGGCGCTGTACATCACCGCAGTCGAGGCACCGGACGCAGAAGAAGCACTAGAACCGTCCCGCTTCGTGCGGGAGTTCGCTGAATACAACGCCGCCCTCGCCGAAGCTGCTACAACCACCCCGCACACGGCAGCTAAAAAGGATACGACGGAAGCGAACCTAGCCGCCCCGGCTGCCAGTGACGAAGCACAACAGGGTGATTTATTCGACTTACTTGATACCGTGAATGCCGAGCCGACTCCAGCCCCAGACACGGCGGCCGAGCTTGCCTGGCCGGTAGAAAGCTACGCCACCCGACTCCTATCAGTGCCAGCGATTGTCGCGGAATTACGGCGGGCGCTAATTAATCCGCAGCTCAACCAGCGGGCCAAAGACCAAGCCGCACGCCAATTGGCCCGGCTTGCGGACGCCGGAATCCCCGGGGCCGACCCCACACACTGGTGGGGAATCACGGACAGCAGCGAAACTGACACTCTAAAAGTCACGCGGTTATCGCCGTCCCGGATCGAGGCGGGGCTGGAATGCCCGCTGCGGGCAACGCTGCACCAGGTACTGACCGACGAAGAAACCCCCATCGCATTGCTGCGAGGCACGTTGCTCCACGCATTCGCCGAGGCCATCGCCACCGGCGCTGATATCGATGCGGCGCGGGAAGCCATCATCGCCGCCTTCGATTTCATCCTGAAGGCACCGCCGTGGCTGAGGGAACACGAAATCCAGGTATGGAAAGACGCCCTCGATCGGACCGCGCTGTGGCTTAAAACCACCCGAGGGATTTTTGAGCAGGTCGGGGTGGAAATCGCCGCGAATATTCAGCTGCCAAACGGGGTGAAGCTGGTCGGCCGGATCGACCGGCTCGAAAAAACCAGTGACGGCGGCTACCACATTGTCGATTTCAAATCGGGTGTTAATCGCCCCACCAAGGACGAAACCCAAAACCACGTCCAGCTCATGGCCTACCAATTGGCGCTACGCAACGGGACTCTATCCGATTCCGGCACGGAAATTGTCCTAGGCCCGGGTATGGCGGTAGATGGGGCGAGCCTCGTGTATCCGGAGAAACCGGGTAAGAATATTGCTACGGTGACCCAGGCGTCGAAAAGCGAGGAAGAATTGGCGGAATTCGCAGCTAAACTGCCGCCCCTTGCGGCGGAGCTTTCCGGCCCGACGTTGCGGGCCACCACCAACCGCCATTGCCGCACCTGCCAATTATCGGTGCTGTGCCCGGCGCTTGAAACCGGGCAGTGGCTGACCCACCCAACAACGGGCAGCACTAATACTTAAAACCGAAACCCACCACAACCGGATACCAGCACGAAAACTGTGAGGAGCTTAAAACCCATGGCACCAGGTACACCGTCAGGTACGCCATTAGGTACGCCACCAACCACACCATCCGGTGACGCCGCGGTGAGAACTGGCACCGTCGACCCAATCGCCCTGTCGGCGCTGTTAGGGCAGAAGTTTCCGCCCACCCCGCAACAGGCGGGCGTGATCGAAGCCGAGCTAGGGCCGCTGCTCGTGGTGGCGGGTGCCGGTGCCGGTAAAACCGAAACGATGGCGGCGCGGGTGGTGTGGTTGGTAGCCAATGGTCTGATCGAACCGGATCGGGTCCTGGGCTTGACCTTCACCAGAAAGGCAGCGCAACAGCTGTCGAAACGCATCCGTACCCGATTAGAGCAACTGGCCGGAATACCCGATATTGGCGTGTTGGATCCAAGCGGCAAGCTGGCCCGCAGCCTCACCGCCATCGCGCCGACCGTTTCCACCTATGATGCTTTTGCGGGAAAACTCATCGGCGAGTTCGGGCTTATGCTGCCGGTGGAACCGAGCTCAAGGGTTATCACCAATTCGGAGCTGTTTCGGATCGCGTATTCCATCGTGGAAAACTATCGAGGGGCACTAACCACCAGCAATAAGCCGGTGACCGTGGTGGAAACACTCCTGGCCTTAGTCGCCGAGCTGGATAGCCACATGGTCAGCGCCCAGGATGTGTGGGAGGAAACCACACCGTTCGTCGAGCTTTTCGATACCCTCCCCAAAGGGCCCCGCCAGCGGGACGCACTGAACCAAACCATGCAGAAATGGAAAGATACCCAACAGACGCGGTTGGAATACTTGCCATTGGCGCGGGCATTGAAAGACCACCTGGTGGAAAAGAACCTCACCACCTTTGGCGAACAAATGTCGCTGGCCGCACGGCTGGCCCAGAAAGCCCCCGAGGTGGGGAAGGTGCTGCGGAGCCGGTTTCAGGTCATTTTGTTGGACGAATACCAAGACACCAGCCACGCGCAGCGCGTGCTACTGAGCACTCTATTTGCGGGTACCGCGGTCACGGCGGTGGGTGATCCCATGCAGTCGATTTACGGGTGGCGCGGTGCAACCGCAGCTAACCTGGAACGATTCGTCACCGACTTCGCCGCCGGTGGGGTACCAGCACCGAAAAAGGAACTCACCATGAGCTTCCGCAACCCACCTAAAGTTTTAGCCTTGGCAAACGCGGTATCGGCCGCCGTTTTGGGGCCAGCAACCGACCCGCGCCGACCCGTGCAACCCTTAGAATCGCTGCCCGACGTGCCCGCCGGGGAGGTGTCCCTGGGATTTTTCGCCACCGGCGAAGCGGAGCGGGAATTCATTGCCGAGCACCTGGCCGCCGAATACCACGACAAGAAAACCGACGAACCGTTCACCGCAGCCGTTTTGGTGCGCAAACGCGCACACATGGCGGCAATGGCCTTGGAACTTCAGAAGCGGGGCGTGCCGGTGGAGATCGTCGGTCTGGGCGGATTATTAGACGTCCCGGAAGTCGCAGACATGGTTGCCATCGCCACCATGCTTATTCGCCCCACGGATTCCCAGGTGGCGTTACGCATCTTGGCGGGCCCGATGGTGGGCCTTGGGGTCGCCGATATCATCGCTGTGGCCAAGCGTGCCGCTAACCTGGCTGGGCGCAGCAAAACCGAGGACATCAACATCGACACCATTACAGACCCGATGGAGAAACTGGCGGCGATCATCGCACACACCGTCCCGGCGGAACCAGAAACCGTGGTCGGGCTCACCGACGCCATCGCGGATCTGGGGGAGCCGGAATCGTACAGCGCGGAAGGCTACCGGAGGCTACTGCGGTTAAGCGGGCAATTGCGTGCGCTTCGCAAGACAGTTGCGGCGGGCCAAAGCTTGCCGGATATTTTTGCCGATATTGAACGGGTGATGGGGATCCGCACGGAAGTATTAAGCCGGGAAAACCCCCGCACCGATGGGGCAGCGGGCACGGTGCATCTGGATAAACTGCACAGCGAAGTGGCATCCTTCGCAGCCGTGGCCGATGCAACGTTGCAGCAACTGCTGGATTATTTCACCATCGCGCGCAGCCAGGATAACGGACTAGCACCGGGGGAAGTCGCGGTACGAAGCGACCGGGTGCAGATTCTCACCGCCCATAAAGCCAAGGGCTTGGAATGGAAAACCGTCTGCGTACTGCACGCCGACAACCGTACCTATGCGGCTCGGGTGTCCACCTGGCTTACCAACGTTGCCGCCGTTCCGTCCACGCTGCGTGGCGACGTTGCCGAAGACGGCGACCAGGTGGGCTCACCGGTGTTCGATACCGTAAGTCCGGAGAATCGAAGCGAGTTTGAAAAAGCCGGAAAGGAACACATCGACGCCTTTAAACAAGGCGCGGCGGAAGAAAACACCCGACTGTTTTACGTGGCGATCACCCGCGCGGAGAAGCGGTTGTTCGTCACCGCCTCGCGGCAGCTTGATACCGAAAGCACCACGCAATCCGAGCCGTACGAGAATTTCCTCCTATTAAAACAACAGGCACCGGACTGCGTGGTGGAATGGTTCGATGGTGAAGCAGACGCCGCACAGGATGCGGCGAAGCCGCGTGAAGGCATGTTCCCGCGGCCCGCGCATGACGCCGCCACCACCGCAGCGCTTGTGGCGGCAGCTAACCGGGTGGCAAAAGCCCGCGAGACGGAAATCCCCTTCAATGACGATAAAGATATTTTTGCGTTGTGGGAAAAGGACGTTTCGGCGCTTATCGACGAACATGAGCGGCTGAAGGCCCAGGTCGTCTCCGTGGAATTGGCGCGGGAACTCACCGCCACCGACATTGTGGCATTGAAACAAAACCCCGAACAGTTCGCCCGAAGGCAACGCCGCCCGGTGCCGTTCAAACCGAATCAATACGCAAAACGCGGAACCGAATTCCACATGTGGCTGGAGGAACGCTTCGGCGGGGCGGCGCTACTGGACGAGTCGGAGCTGCCCGGCATGGATGAAGAAATCAGCCCGGTGCAATTGCAAGAACTCAAGGACGCGTTTGTATCCGGGCAATTCGCCAACCGCACACCGATGTTCGTGGAGCAACCTTTCGAGGTATCCATCGATGGCATTGTTATTCGTGGCCGCATGGACGCGATTTTCAAAGACCCCGACGGTTGGCATATCATCGACTGGAAAACCGGCCGCCCGCCGACTAAAGCCGATATGCAGTATTTATCGATGCAGCTGGCGGTGTATCGGTTGGCGTGGGCGCAATTGCAGGGGATTTCCCCTCACGATATTCGGGCGTCGTTTTATTACGTGCGCGATGATGAATTAATCAGCGCAACCGAGTTGCCCACCGAATCCGAATTAGGTGAGGTGTTTGCCCAAGCGGTGGAAACTGATTAACAGTGGTACCCTTGATTTTCTTGAGCAATGTGGTTGGCTGGACGCTAACGGTGGTTATGTTATGGGACAGTAATTTGAGTTTTTCAGGAGCGAAGTCAAATGCCGAATAGGTTTGCCGATCGGTTCCGGACGGAATCGCAGAAGCCGGAAACCCCAGAGCATGCGCTGCTGAACGTCATCAGCATACCCACAAATATGCAGGTCAGTCCGCTGCGGCTGATTACCCGGCGGTTTGTTATCGCCATTATTCTCATCCTGATCGTGGCGATAGTTGCCTACGTGGAAAAAGGCGGATACTCGGAGGATCTAACCTTCATTGATGCCTTGTACTATTCCGCCGTCACGCTGTCTACCACTGGTTATGGCGATATCACCCCGGTGACGCAGACTGCCCGATTGATTAATATTTTCGTGGTTACGCCGCTGCGTCTTGCGTTCCTGATACTTTTGGTCGGCACCACCCTGTCCGTGCTCACCGAGGAATCGCGACGTACCTGGCAGATTCAACGTTGGAGGAAAAAATTGCGCAACCACACCATCGTCATTGGTTACGGTACCAAAGGCCGGTCCGCAGTTTCCGCGCTGCTTGCGGACGGCACCTCGCCCAAAGACATCGTGGTGATTGACACCGATCAATCGGCGCTGGAATTAGCCGCCAATGCGGGGTTGGTGACGGTCGTTGGTTCCGCCACCCGCTCGGAGGTTTTGCGCCTCGCGGGTGTGGGTAAGGCGAAGGCCATCGTGGTGGCACCGAGCACGGACGATACTGCGGTGTTGGTGACGTTATCGGTGCGGGAACTTGCGCCTAGCGCTTGGATTGTTGCCAGCGTCCGGGAAAGCGAAAACCAGCATCTATTAGAACAATCGGGTGCCGATTCCGTCGTGATTTCTTCGGAAACCGCCGGTCGAATGCTCGGCTTGGCCACCGTCACCCCATCCGTTGTGGAGATGATGGAAGACCTGCTATCGCCGGACGAAGGTTTCTCGGTTGCCGAGCGGCCGGTGGCGGAAGACGAAGTGGGCGCAAACCCACGTCACCTCGCGGATATTGTCCTAGGGGTGGTGCGGTCTGGCGAGCTGTATCGCATCGACTCCCTAGAAGCGGAGACCGTGGAGCCCGGCGACCGGTTGCTGTATGTCCGACGGGTTTTTAGCAACGATGTGAAGGACCAGTGAACGCGCTAGTTTTCGATGCCCACGGCCGCACGCTTGTCGACGCCACCGGGGCGCCGCTGCAGGTTACCGCAATCCGTGACGTCCCAGCCTTCCCATTAACCACCCCAGGTGACACCACTTTGGGTGGGGAACCGCTGGTGGTGCAGCGGATCGCCAACCTGGAGCGGTGCGTACCAGACGGCGTCGACAAGCGAATGTCGCGCACCGACGATCCCCTGGCCATATACGCCCTGGCGGTGTTACACCACCGGGAATCGTGCCGCTTCGACCCGCTGACCGGCGCGCCGTTGGAGTATTCCGACCACCTTGTCGGAACCGTGTCCCGAAAAAATGACCACGAACGGCCAGTATTTCCCCGGATAGATCCGGCGGTGATCGGCATCATTACGCTGCGCGATTCCGATCGTATCCTGGTGGCGCAAAACGCAGCCCGCCCCGGCTACCATTCGTTGATCGCTGGCTATGTGGGGCTAGGGGAGACGTTCGAAGACACCATGGCCCGGGAAGCCTGGGAGGAAACCGGACGGCGGATTTCCGATATTCGGTATCTTCGCAGCCAACCGTGGCCGTATTCTGGTTCCATCATGGTGGGCTTTTCAGCAACGACGACCGACGAGTATCCCGTCGGCGAACTCGACGGTGAAGTAACCGATATCCGATGGGCCACGAAAACCGACGTGCTTTCTGGTGCCATAACCTTACCCGGTGCCGGGTCACTGGCACGTTCATTGATTATGGAATGGGTGCATTCGTGATAAACCTAGACGATCTTGATTCCGATCAACGCCAAGCCGCCACCGCCCCGCGCGGACCGGTGGCGATTCTCGCGGGTGCTGGGACCGGTAAAACCCGCACGATCACCTACCGCATCGCCCACCTTATCGACCAAGGATTCGTCAGCCCGAACCGAGTCATGGCGGTGACCTTCACCAAACGCGCCGCAGGCGAAATGGCGCACCGGCTCCGCCTTATGGGCATCGGCGGGGTGCAAGCCCGCACCTTCCACGCTGCGGCGATGCGTCAGCTGAGTTACTTCTGGCCGCAAGTAGCAGGAAACCTGCGGTGGCGGCTATTGGACAATAAATTCCCGCTGGTCGGGCGCGCCACCCGGGCTGCCGGGGTGGATTCCTCGGTGGAAAATGTTCGAGACATCTTAAGCGAAATCGAATGGGCGAAATCGCGGCTGATAACCCCGGAACAATACGTCAAAGAAGTCGGATCCAGGCGCACCCCGTGCCCACCGGAAACCATCGCCAAGATTTACAAGCGGTACGAGGAATCAAAAGTCGCGCCCGAGGGAATGCTGCTTGACTTCGACGACCTCCTGCTCCATGTCGCCGGCGCTATTGAAAATTCCACCGCGATCGCCGAGGAATTCCGCCAGCAATACCGCACCTTCGTGGTCGACGAATACCAGGACGTCACTCCGCTGCAGCAGCGAGTGCTGGAGGCGTGGTTAGGGGATCGGGACGATGTGACTGTGGTCGGGGATGCCAACCAGACGATTTACTCCTTTACCGGCGCCAGCCCGGACTATCTTTTGAACTTCTCCCGCATCTACCCCAATTCCACCGTGGTGAAACTGCAACGCGACTACCGTTCCACCCCGGAGATCACCACCCTGGCCAATACGGTTATCAGCAAAGCCACCGGCCGGGTGGCTGGCACCCGGCTCGAACTGGTGGGAATGCGGCCCGCCGGACCGAAGCCGCAGTTCCACGCCTACGATGACGAACCCGCCGAGGCGCGGGGCGTGGTGGCAGAGATCAAGAAGCTCCTCGATTCCGGGGTGCCTGCGGCGGAAATAGCTGTGCTGTACCGCATCAACGCCCAATCCGCCACCTTTGAACAGGCGCTTTCCGAGGCCGGAATCGTCTACCAAGTGCGCGGCGGCGAAGAATTCTTCAAACGCCCGGAAATCCGGCAAGCCATCAGCCAATTGGTGCGCGTCAGCACTAGGGACGACGTGCCCGAAGAGGCCGTCGGCCCGGAGATTCACCGTCTGGTGCGGGCGGTATTAGCACCCATGGGGCTCACCGCCGAGGAACCCGCCGGTACCCAAGCCCGCGAACGGTGGCAAAGCCTCAACGCACTGGTGGAACTGAGCCACGAATTAGGCCAAGCAACCCCCGACCTTGATATTCACGGGTTACTTGCCCAATTACAGCAACGCGCCGAGGCGAAACACCCACCCACGATGCAAGGCGTAACGCTGGCATCCCTGCACGCGGCAAAAGGCTTGGAATGGGATGCGGTTTTCCTCGTCGGGCTTACCGACGGAACCCTGCCTATCACTCACGCGGTGAAATCCGGCGACGACGCGATCGAGGAAGAACGCCGATTGTTTTACGTGGGCGTGACCCGCGCCCGGGAACACCTGTACCATTCGTGGGCCGCCGCACGCCAAGAAGGTGGGCGCGCCACCCGGAAACGCACCAGGTTTTTAGACGACATTGTCCACGATGCGCCAACCAGCCCCGCGGCGGCCATCCGGAAGAAACGCGCGACCCGCTGTAAAGTATGCGGCCAACCGCTGACCGATCCGCAGCAAAAAGTCCTGGGCAGGTGCCTCGACTGCCCATCGACCGCCGACGCCCAAGTTTTCGAGACGCTGCGCACCTGGCGGGCCGGGATTGCGAAGGACAATAACGTTCCCGCGTACATCATCTTCACCGACGCCACCTTGATGGCAATTGCCGAAAACCTCCCCGCCACCGAAGCCGACCTGCTGGCAATCCCCGGAGTGGGGCAGGTAAAACTCGAACGCTACGGTGCGGATTTGCTAGCTACGCTCGCGCAATTCCTCTAGCCGCTGGTTGCTTGTCGACGCACTCCTTATCCCACGTCTAGGAAAACGCAGCTAGTGTGACACACCAGTGGTGCGCTGGTGGGCACTAGACAGCGGCTGTCTGGCGCAACAGCCAGAATCTCATTACGCCGCCGACCAGCAGGCGGGGCAAATGGGGTGCGAGGCGATAATAAACTCCGAAACGGTTTCCTTATACGGCGAAACCTCAATGACGGTTCCCGGTTCAAGGTCCTTATTCACCACCCCGGGCGCCGGATAGCGCGGTTGGAGCAGCGCCCCCAGCCGGGCCGCCACCGTGTATTCGACAACCGGATTGCGGCGCGGATTCAGCGGCATCTGCACAGACATGGAACGCCATAACGGATCCACGCTACTGCGATACAGCTCCGCGCACTGCACACACGGCCCCACACCGCCGGTGCGGATTGGGCCGATAACACCGGTCGCATCAATCAGCGATACCGGAATCACATCGGGCCAGCGG
The DNA here is from genome assembly GCF_030532965.1 of Corynebacterium sp. GTDB lineage: Bacteria > Actinomycetota > Actinomycetes > Mycobacteriales > Mycobacteriaceae > Corynebacterium. The sequence continues at coordinate 29,763 of NZ_JAUNKC010000003.1, read as the reverse complement.
GCCAACTGCTGCGCTAAGCGCCGCTTGGAGCCCAATTTCCCGGCGGTCACCACTGGAATATCCCAGGGCAGCTGCGAAATGAACCGGGAATCGGAATCACCCTGGAGGGGGCGTCTAACAATGATGCCCATCTCCGTAAGCACTTTGCTCACGGTGTTAGCCAGCGGGGAGGCTCCTAGTACCGCGAGGGTGATCTGCCGCGCCGGGATCAGAACCCCATGGTTGAGCAGGTCATCAATGAGCTGGTCAGTTTTGGGGAATCCCAGCCCGGTCATGGCGATGCGTCGGCGCAGCACCGCCACCGAGGTGGGGCGGATACAGGCGGTGAGTATCGGGCTTAACAGCCGGATGATGCTTGCCCGAGCCTGGAAAATCCCGGCGGTCGTGGCGTCGAGCCCGAATTGCAGCGCGGTGGTATCCCTCGTGAGAATATGCGCCGCAGGGCTTAACATGACCTCTGTCTGGGTGGCCGCTTGCTCTTCGGCCGGTTCGGTGCGGGTTGTGGTTTCTGCCAGTGGTGGCACACTGGCTAACCGTGCTGTGAGTGAAAAGTGGTTTCTTTCTTCCCCCAACATATATTCATGATGGCACACGCTAAGATGTTTTGTCATGCACTCCGAGGAGTTTTCCCCCAAAGTTGAGGTGATTCGTTCACCGCGGCGTCGCAAGTCGATTGCCGCCCGGCTTGTCGACGACCGCATCGAGGTGCGGGTACCAGCAGCCCTTGATCCGGCGGAAGAACGGCGGCTTGTCGACGAGGTGGTGGCGAAACTCAAAGCGAAGAAAACCGCCACGGTGACAAGCGACGCGGAGCTTTTGCAGCGAGCCACGCACCTTAACACAGAAGTTTTGGGTGGCAGGGCCCGGATCGGCTCAATCCGTTGGGTGACCAATCAGAATTTCCGGTGGGGTTCCTGCACGGTTCTCACTGGTGATATTCGGATTTCCCACCGATTGCAGGAAGTGCCCGATTACGTTCTAAACGCGGTGATCGTCCACGAGCTGGTTCATACGTTTATCACCGATGGGCATTCCAAAGACTTTTGGCATTGGGCAGATAAAGTCCCCCAGGCGGAGCGGGCGAAAGGATTTTTGGAAGCCTGGCAGCATTGCTATCAGGCTTCCGCCCGCTGACTGGGGGAGGAAGTCTTCGGCAGTAGACGTTAGTTCGTGCCGTTATCTTCCGAGTTTTCTGACTCGTCTGGTTGAGAAGTGTCCTGGTGTTTCGTGGAGTCATTCGTGCCGGAGGTGGGGTTTTCCTTGTGATCCTGCTCCGGTTGTTGCGCCAGCATTTCTTCCAAGGCGGTGATCTCGGCGATGGGGTCGAAGGTGCTGGTGTCTGAATCATCCAACAGCGTGTCGATAAACTCCGCCGAGTTTTCCAGGTGCTCGGCCGACGGCAGGAAATCGGGGTGATCCCACACTTGGTCGCGTCGTTTAGCGCCGACCGCCACGGTGACGCGGCGCCACAGCTCCGTTGCCTCATTGACCTTTGGAGCGGCGAATTCAATGCCGACGACGGAAGAGAACGCTCGTTCCGCCGAGCCGCCGGTGGCCCGGCGCCGTCGCCAAGCCTCATTCAACTTCGCGGTCGCCGGTACCCGGTCACCCATCGCCTCAGTGACCACTAATTCCACCCAGCCCTCAATCAAAGCCAGGAGGGTTTCAAGCCGAGTGGTGGCACCCTCATTGCGGGACCTGATGGTTGGCTCTAAGTTCATGTCCTGCAATTGCGCCATTGCATCCTGGATGGCGGCGGGATCCTGCGACTCAATATTGAGACTGCGCATGGCTTCCTCCATAGCAGAGGTGTCTATTTCTAAGCCTGCGGCGTATTCCTCAACAGAAGAAACGAGCCGTTCAGTCAGCCACGGAACGTGGCGGAACAGGCGCTGGCGTGCCGCCTCCCGAGCGGCTAGGTAGACCAAAACATCTTGGTGGGAGACTCCCACTTCTTCCGAAATGCGGGCAACCGCCGCCGGCAATAACGCCGTGGTGTGGGCAGGTGCTAATTGAATGCCGAAATCGGAACCGGAAAGCGACTGCACCGCCAGGTCGCCGAGGGCGTTTCCTAATTGCAGCCCGAAGTTCATCGAGGCCATTCGATCCATCATCCCAAGAATCGGCCCCATCATCTCGCGGGCTTCCTCCGGCATGGTGTCAATCTTTGCCTGATTCATGTGCTGGGCAACCGGGGTGACCATGCGCTTCCAGGTGGGGAGGGTATTGCTAAGCCAGTCCTCGGCGTTCCACGCCACAACGGAATTCTCCGAGGCAGGTAAATAGGTGGCGTCGTTAAGCCACAGCTCTACCAAATGGACGGTATCGGTTACCGCCTTTTCCTCGTTGGCGCTGACCGGCGGCGTTTTTCCTATCTGCTGCCTAGCGATACGTTCAGCTACCGCGTAATTGACCGGACCTGCGCCGTCCGGGGAATTCATGGAGGAACCTAAACCGGACAGCATCTGGCCGAACTCATTTAAAACATCGCCGATTCCGCCGTTAAAACCGCCGAAGGGATTGTTATTGTCGCGGTTATTCTCGTCGTCATCGCGGGGGCCAAAACCGAAAGAAAATCCAAAGCTATTCATGACCTAAACGCTACCTACTTCTACCTAGTTCATGCCATTAACGCGGCAACGCTGTTAGCGAACATTCAGAGTTCACCTGGGGTTTTTGCTAGCATCCGGATATGTCACAGGCAGCTGACATCAGATTGTTATCTCGCTGCCAGCACCCGGTGCGGTGCAGCCCGTCGTTGCGGCGGGAAAGCGTGCACCATATCGACAGCAAAACCCGCCACAATGCGATGAAACTTCCTCGCCACGGCGTGGGTGGGGGATGGTATGGGAAGCGAACACCACCACTAACAGCGAACATCACTGACAGGGCGCAACCGCACACTCGACCTTTCTTTTACCGAATGGCTGCAATCCATTCTTTGGCTTCGAATCGGTCGAGTTGAAAATCAGCACCACAATTCTTGGGGTGGAATCTTAAAAGCCAGCGCTTCTAGCGAGCCAAACCCAACTCGACCTATTTACTGCCATAGCGGGATAAACGGGGGCTAAAATCCGCAAAAGTCGAGTTGCAGAGACTTAGCTTTTGCCAGAAATGGGGGCTAGGCCCGAAAAGGCCAGGTTATTAGGCGGTATGGTTTTCGGTGGAGTGAGAATTTCACTGCGGTAGACACAATCGTGGATGGATCGTCACAAGGGGCGGCTTCCCCTTAGGTTCCATGGCGTGCGGCGCGCCGGGCTGCAAGGGTGGGGCAGCGTTCTAAGTCGGTTTCCTGAGTCGGCGGCTTGAAGTCGTGGTGGGGGCGTACGGTACGCTAGTTATTCGTGAATCGACGTATCCGAACCCTGGTCTTTGGTGCCGTTCCGGTGCTAGCGCTGTTATTAGCGGTAAATACAGCCACTATCCCCGGCACTAATATTTCCGTGACCGTGCCGTATGCGGCGGAGGGGCAAGGCCCAACGTTTAATACCTTGGGGGAGATCGACGGAGTGAAAGTGGTGGATATTACCGGCACCGAGGTTGATGAAACCGCCGGTAAGTTGAACATGACGACGGTGTCGGTGCGTACCAATATGACGGTCATGCAGGCAGCAAGCCGGTGGCTATTGAGCGGTGATAACCTCATCCCGATTGAGCAGGTTATTCCGCAGGACAAGTCGGAAGATGAAGTAAACGAGCTTAATCAGCAGGCGTTTTTGGTATCGGAATCGGCGGCAACCACGGCGGCGTTGCGGTATTTGGATAAGCCATTGGAAGTTGAGGTCGCCAGTATCGTGGCCGATTCCCCAGCCCATGAGGTGATGGAAGTCGGCGACCGCATCATTGCCATTGGGGGCACTGACGTGAAAAGCGGGGGACACGCGCAGGAATTGGTTCGCAAGAAGCGTCCCGGTGATGTGGTTGAGGTGAGCTTTGTGCGCGACGATAAGCGCATGGAGGCGGAGGTTATTTTGGCGACGCACCCAGATGACCCGACGATGCCGCTTTTGGGGATTTCGATGGTGACGGTTCCGGCTGAGGACATCACCGTGGAATACAATCTGGACGATATTGGTGGTCCGTCGGCAGGCATGATTTTTGCGCTAGCGGTGGTGGATAAACTCTCGCCCGGCAAACTCAATGGTGGGAAGTTCGTGGCCGGCACCGGCACGATCGACGATAACGGGACGGTGGGGTACATCGGTGGCGTCGTGCATAAGGCCAAGGCGGCTGCGGATAGCGGCGCGGAATTATTCCTCGCCCCCCGGTCCAATTGCGGGGAACTGCGTGGAAAGAACTTTGGCACCATGACGGTTGCCGCGGTGGACACGCTGGAGGAGGCGATCGCCCAAATGGATAACTTCGCCGCAGGGAAAGACGTGGAGGGCTGCCGCTAGTCGGGGTTAGTTCTTAGCGTCGGTGGGCTCGGCATCCGTGCTGCTTTTCGACGCCGCCTGATCCGTATTTTCCACCAGTCCGAGCTCATGAATGCGCTTGGTGGGGTCGATCTCGTCGGTCGAGACCATTTGCTGCATCACCAACCCCTCTTCGTTGTCCACGACGGTGATAATAGCCGTGTTCCCTAACGTCGACCAGCCCACCACAAACCGCCCGGTGTCTTTAATCACCCGGGAATTGCGCAATCCGGTGAGCAATTGGGTAGTGGACGCGGCCTTGGCGTCTGAGGCAAAGAACTGGAATTGGCCCACGTCTTTGCCCGTGCAGGCCATGGAATTCTCCACGCCATTTGGGTCACAGGTGTCAAACTGGGCGAACAGTGAATCGGGGGCCAGGGTACCGAAGGTTTTCTGGGTTTCGGCCACCGTGGCGTTAACCGCCGCCCGCGAACTGGAACTGGACGGGGCTAAAGTTTCGTCGCTGGACGTCTGTGTCGTCGACAAGCTAGTCGGCTGACTCGTTGCGGTTGCCGACGTCGCTGACACCGCCACGGGCGTGGTGGCCGTCGAACTGGCCTGCGATGAGTCCTGGGAAGAACATGCCGAAAGCACAATGGCTGAAGTCACCGCTACCAGCGCGACAGAAAGGCGCGGGGAACCGGCGCGAAACGAAAGTGTCATGTGCATAGCATCCTTATAAAAGTTCTTCCAATTACTGCTCACCCCAAGTGTATGCAAGGAAGATTATTCTACTCAAAAGTGGCCTTGAGTGCCGCAATAACCCCAGGTGCAATGCCCGGCCCGCCGCGCAGTTCAATATCGTCCTCGGCAAATGGGCCCTTCTTGGCCAATTCTTCCTCGGTGGGGCGCAACTGCAATAACGTCAACTCGGCATCGCTGCGCAAAACGCCGCTAAACAACCGTGCGGCCCGCGGCACCCCGGTGGGGTCGGCGGCATCGCTAAACATGATCTCCTGAGCCAAAATCGCCCCGACCACTTCATCCGGCCATACAACCCGCGAAATATAGTCGCCTAATTCGTCCGAACCCGGCAGGATCGAATCGGGAAGTTCGTCCTGCACAACCAGGGCGAGGGGGGATTGTTCGATTTCGGCGTCGTCGATGACATCCACCAGCAATCTGGCCGGGACTAACCCAAAAAGAGTGGGCGGCGCGTCCCAGCCTTCCGCGTGGATGAAGTCAACGGCCTCGCGCATTGCCTTATTTAATGCTTGGGGCATGGATTCCCGGTCGTGGTTTTGGCTCGTCATTGCTCACTGTCCTTCCCAGATATAAGTCGGTAAAGTAGGAGACTACCTGTGATTAACCCCAACAACGAAAAAGGAGATGGCGTTGGCTACTGGCCTAACTCCACCAACCCCACAAGTTGGTCGACCACCGCGACTGGTATCGATCATTGTGTTGGTTTTGTTCATTCTAGGCACTATCGTCCCCACACTTATCAGTTTCTATACTGACTTATTGTGGTTCGGCGAAGTGGACTTTAGGGGGGTGTTTAACAAAGTAATCCTGACCCGCATCGCGCTCTTTGTCGGTTTCGGACTGATCTCCGCGCTTGTCGTGTGGATCGCAGCCACCATCACCCTGCGGGGTCGGCCGTCCGAGGAATCCCGGATGTTCGAGCTTGATCGGCAAATGTACGAGTACCGCAAGCAGCTCGATCGCACCACCCGAAAGGTCTTGCAGTTCTTACCCCTCATCGTCGGCGTGGTTGCTGGTTTCCTCGGCCAACGAAGCTGGCGGGTAGTACAGCTGTTCTTAAACCGCCAAGATTTCGGAATGACCGACCAACAATTCGGCGTGGACTACGGCTTCTATGCGTTTACCCTGCCGATGATTCGGCTCGTGGTGGGCACCTTATCGACGCTTTTGGTTCTGGCGTTCATCATCGCGCTCATTGGTCACTATCTCCTCGGCAATATCACGGCTGGTAATGCGGCCGCCGGTCAGAAATCCCGCATCGCTCGCTACGCCCAGATCCAACTCGCGGTAACCGCCGGTATCTGGATGTTGCTGAAGGCAGTGGGGTATTGGTTGGACCGCTACGATCTGCTGCTGAACCGGCACGAGACTTTCGTCGGTGCCTCCTACACCGATATTCATGCGGTGCTTCCTGCCAAGTTGATTCTGCTGTTCATCGCCATCTTGGTTGCGGTTAGCTTCTTCAGTGTTATCTTCCTGAAAGACTTGCGGATTCCTGCGCTGACCACCGTTTTGATGGTGCTGTCCTCGCTTGTGATCGGAAACGCCTGGCCGATCATGATGGAACGGTTCTCGGTTCAGCCCAACCGCGCGGAGAAGGAAAGTGAATACATCTCCCGCAATATTGAGGCAACCCGCTTCGCCTACGGCTTGACCGATGAAAACGTCACCTACCAGGAAAACTGGGGTGCCAAAGGGGCAAGTAAAGATGCGGTAGCCTCCGACGTTGCTACGGTTTCCAATATCCGCCTGCTTGATCCGGAGATCATCTCGCCAACCTTCACCCAGCTGCAACAGCTGAAAAACTTCTATGGTTTCCCGGCATCGCTGGCGATGGACCGCTACGAGATCGACGGCGAACTGCGCGACTTCGTGGTTGCCGCCCGTGAAATCAATCCCAATTCGCTGCGGGAAAACCAGCAAAACTGGATTAACCGGCACACCGTCTACACCCACGGCAATGGGTTCGTGGCGGCCCAGGCTAACCAGGTGGATGAAGTAGCCCGCGACGTCGGTTCCGCCCGTGGTGGCTATCCAGTCTTTACGGTTTCCGATCTGCAGACCACCGACGAGGACGCAAAGAAACTCGGCATCGTGGTCAAAGAACCACGCGTCTACTTCGGCCCGCTGATCTCTTCTGCCGAGGATGGCAAGGATTACGCCGTGGTTGGTTCCGATAACGGAAATTCGGTGGAATACGATACCGACTCCTCCACCTACACCTATGCCGGTAAAGGTGGCGTCGACATCGGTAACTTCTTCAATCGCGCAGCGTTCGCCGCCCGGTACCAGGAACTCAACCTCATCCTTTCCGAGCGGGTAAATTCCAAGTCGAAGATCCTGTTTGAACGTGACCCACGTACCCGGGTGCACAAAGTCGCCCCGTGGCTGACCACCGATTCCACCACCTACCCGGCGGTTATCGATGGCCGAATCAAGTGGATCGTCGACGGCTATACCACGCTAGGTAGCCTGCCGTACGCATCCCGTACCAGCCTGACCGCCGCCACCAACGACACCTCCGGTGATGTTGGTTCCGCTCAGCGTCCGCTGGTTACCGACGAAGTCGGCTACATCCGAAATTCGGTGAAGGCAGTCGTGGATGCTTACGACGGTTCCGTGGAGCTCTATCAGTTTGATAAACAAGACCCGGTTCTGAAGGCATGGATGGGCGTTTTCCCCGACACCGTCAAGCCAAAGGAAGAAATCTCCACCGAGCTGATGGACCACATCCGCTACCCGCAGGATATGTTCAAGGTGCAGCGCGCCATTTTGGCCCGCTACCATGTGGATGAGGCACGCGACTTCTTCACCAACGACCGGTTCTGGTCTGTTCCGGATGATCCGTCCGCCGATGAAAGCAATCGGGCTGCACAGCCGCCGTTCTACGTTGTTGCCGCCGACCCGGAATCCGGCAAGCCGTCGTTCCAGCTCATCACCCCGTTCCGTGGTCTTAACCGCCAGTACTTGGCTGCCCACATGTCGGTGAGCTCCGACCCGCAGACCTACGGCAAGATCACGGTTAGGGTTCTGCCGACCGACACCCTGACCCAGGGGCCGCAACAGGCGCAGGACACCATGATCTCCTCCGACCAGGTTGCCCGCGACCAGACCTTGTGGAAGGCCACAACGGATTTGAAGAACGGCAACCTCCTGACCCTGCCGGTCGGTGGCGGCGAAATCCTCTACGTGGAGCCGATCTACTCCAAGCGCAAAGGCCAAGAGTCGGCGTTCCCGAAGCTGCTGCGCGTACTGGTCTCCTACAAGGGACAAGTTGGCTACGCACCAACAGTTTCTGAGGCACTAGCCCAGGTTGGTATCGATCCGCGTGCCGCCCAGGACTTGGCGGAGGCGGAAGGAATCACCACCGCTCCGACCGAATCTGATAGCGCGCCAACTGATGGGGAGCAACAACAAGACGTTCCGACCCCACCAGCAGCTGCGGCAAATGAAGCTGAGGCCATCAAGGGAATTAACGAAGCCCTGGATAAGCTACGCGATGCCCGCAGCGGCACCCATGAGGAATACGGCAAGGCATTGGATGCGTTGGATAAGGCAGTTGAGGATTACCAAAAGATTGCCAAGTAACTAACACCCCAGCGAAATCCCCGGCATAAAACCCACAACAATGGGTTTATATGCTGGGGATTTGTGCTTTAACTGCAAGCTGGGTAAAGTAATCACCCGTTGCAAGGAACGCATGTTCTTCGCTTCACGGCGCGGGGTGGAGCAGCTCGGTAGCTCGCTGGGCTCATAACCCAGAGGTCGCAGGTTCGAATCCTGTCCCCGCTACTAAAACCAGGGGCCGTCTCGAAAGAGATGGCCCCTTTGCTTATCTGTGGGCTGTCCTTAAAGGTGCGTTAACGGATAAAAAGTGTCCAGTCAATGTCTTAGTGTCCCGGCGCTGGTGGTTGTATTCTTTTATTGTCCCTGGACCAACCGTGCACCGGGGTTGGTTGTAGGAAAAGAATGATTTAACTAAACGCCAAAGCATATTTCAATGCCAACCCACGGTCTTTCTGACGTCACCACTGTTGTATATGGTTCGGAAGCATATACAACGCCACGTTAACCCCGCTAAACTGTGTTCACGCTCGGAAACGGACACACTTTCAGTCAAGCGCGGGGAGGTTCCATGCATTGAATCGTATAAGTTTCTTGATTCATCTTTCGCCTGTCCTGAAGCTTTGCCCCAGGACGAGCATGGAACTAGGAGGATCAGCTCTAAAATGCCCACACGTAACAATACTTGAACTTCATTTATCAGAATTGACTTGCATATCACAATCGGAAATAATTGTATTTTCCGTCACGTATTAGCAATTCTTAGACTAGGTGGAAGGGAGGGAAATGCGTAGCCAGAGAGCACTTTTCGTACAACCAAATCGCACTATTGGCGTATTTAAGCTTGCAAAGCCTTCGAACTGGCCTAATGGAGAGGCTTCTCATTTTGCTGTTACCAATTTGTTGGCTTCAACTTCCGCTGGTCTCGTTATTGCGACGATGGTTTTATTTTTCAACACCAACCATGGATTTGATATTGCAAGTCTCACGCGGGCAGCGAGCATTGGTAGTTTTACCGGGTTGGCCGCAATTCCCATTATTGGCAGACTTGCCCGAATTTTCAGTTCCCAAACGGTGTACACGTACGCCCTGCTGATTCAATCAATAGTACTTATCGGTTGGCAGTTGACTTTCGGCATGGTGATAGGAACAAGCGTTATTATCGCTTTTTCGCTTTGTACTGCGGCTATTGGTGCAACAGTCGGTGGGCTAATCGCAGAAATGGAGATCCCAACTGGTGCACTAGCTACGACACGTGCGGCACTCCGCACTATCTCTAACATTGGAATTGGCCTGGGTGGCCTATTAGCAGCTCTATTTTTAAAGATTAGTTCTTACGGCGCAAGAGCCTCAATACTGCTAGCAAGCTTTTTCACTTTTCTTGCTTTCCTTAGCATGATCCGGCAGCTGGTTCGAGCGTCGCGTTCGAGATCTCGTACAACGCTCAGCGATCTGTCTGGCAAAACGCATGTGCGTAAATCCATAACTTCGAACAATGCCAATCCGTATCGTGATGCCCGATATGTTGGGTTATTTGTGACTAATGGACTTTTGTCCACACATACAGATGTGCTCACATACGTGATACCGGCGGTAGTGCTTCTGAAGTTTTCGGATAAAATGAGTCTCGTTGGGCTTGCTGCGGCCATTAACGCGTGCATTGTTATCCTATTTCAATTACGCAACACTGAACGGGCAGCGAAACTAAGCCCTACCGTGGTGACAACGGTGGCAACTATGGCCACTGTGACAATGACTGTTCTGCTAGCTGGAAGTAGTCACTTTGGCGAATTACTTGCTCTGGTATGTCTTCTTGGCAGTGTAATTGCCCTCACGGTCGGTGAACTCTGGCAGTCCAGCGCAGAATTTCACATTTCCTATGCTGCAGCACCAGAAAACAATCATCAGGAATACCAGGCTGCATATGCTTTTGGGCGAACTCTTGCTCGTTCAATTGCACCGGTTTGCCTCGGCTGGATTGTAACTTTTGGACACAGTGGTTGGCTGCTTCTTGGTACCGTGTATCTTGTTGCCGGAATTGTGCAAATCACTTTAGCGTCCAATATGGAAAGCAAAACCAGCTAACACTGATTCAAGTTAAATAATTATCCGAGTAACTGATAAAAAAGGAGACCTGGCATGACGACTACATGGTCTATCAAAACTGCTTTCACTTTCACCGATGACGAACAAAAATCCCTCGCGCATTCCTTCGAAAGTATTTCGGCAAATCCTTACCGTCAATACGAAGCATTCCGTTTTCAAATCGGTCGACTTATAACCGATGATTTAATCCCTCAACGTTTCATGGATTTTATATCCGATTTACCTCGTTGGGATAGAGATGCTGACCCAGTTTTTGTTGTGGACAATATTCCTGTCGACGATGTTCCTCTGCTGGACTTTTCGGATCCGGTCAACGATAAGCGCGCCCGTAAGAACTCTTTCTATTCGGAGAGCTTTCTTGAATTGTTTGCTCAATTAGCGGCGACTCCGGCGATTTCTTACCTGAACGTCAATGGCGGCGATGTATTCCAGGATATTCACCCAAAGCAAGAGCTACAGAACACACAATCCCAAAAAGCGCTTACTGAAATATACTTCCATAAGGATCTGGCGAACCATTTCGTTCGCCCAAACCAAGTTTATATGGTGGGTGTGCGAAATGATCCGATGAACAAGGTCTATACGAGCTTCACACGCAATATCGACGTTCTTCAGGAGTTTACTGAGGAAGAAATCGAAATCCTACGCTCACATGAGTTCGCAACGCCATATGACGATTTGACTGTTAAAGACGGCTCGCTTCAGCTTGGAGAAGCCCCTAGGCACCCAGTACTTAGTGAGGTAACAAACCTACGCTATTTCGAGAATCGAACAGTAGGAGTGACAGAACGAGCGCAGGCGCTCATCCCACGCATCAATGAAGCTCTCCATTCGAATAAGCAGCGGCTCTTTGTTGCCCCAGGCCAGTTTGTTGCGACATATAATAATCACACAATCCATGCAAAGGAGATAATTGAAGTTCTCTCTGGTGAATCTTTAAAGCACCGGTGGATCATGAAGACGGTGAACGTGGATAACTTGGCACCGCATGCAAAACACTTCATGCCGGGTACCAACTATCTGGTCATGGGTTAGATATGCAGTCTTCGTATACGAATTCGTGTCCTAGGGAAGTTATCGATCACATTCAAAGCTGGAACAGTAATGATCCTGCGGCACCTGCAATTGTTGTACGAGACAAAGATCTGCGCACCGAGATTTCACGCAAAGAACTAGGGGATGCGGTCACAAAACTTGCAGCTAGGCTTGAGGATGCGTGTCCATCAGGCGGGCTTGTAGCCATTGCAGGACAGCACGACCGGCCTACCGCAGAGACTGTAGTAGCGCTACTTGCTTGTCTTCAATCCGGGCTCGATTTTGCTCTATGCACACACTTCCACGTGCCTCAGATTCTAGAACAAACCGGTGTTTCTGCAGTCCTTGCAACTGATTCAAGCCCAAAAAAGCCTTGCAGTTGGGCGGCTCTCGATGTTCAGGTAGTTGGTCCCCATCCCAATGCAGCTCTTTCTCGCATAAATGCCGTATCTAACTATGTGGTGTTTAGCTCCGGAACTACAGGAAAACCTAAAGGAATCATTGGTTCTGGTATAGGTTTAAATGAATTCATTAACTGGCAGGTAGACACTTTTGCAATCACGGATCGCGATCGATGTGCTTGCTTAACGCCACCAACATTTGATGTATTTTTACGCGATGCACTTACTCCACTGGCAGCTGGTGCAACACTCGTGTTACCTAGCGAAGAAGATTGCCGTAATCCAGCAACACTTTTCCTTGACGAGGATATTACTGTCTGCCACGTGGTGCCGAGCCTCGCGATGCGCTGGCTAAGACGCGCACATGGTTGTTCTCAGACACTTCGGCTTGTGTTTTTCGCGGGCGAACCGCTTTATCTACAACACATCACCGCGTTAAAAACATTTGCCCCACATGCAAAGGTGATCAATCTTTACGGCCCAAGCGAAACGACCCTTGCGAAGTTCTTCTTTGATGCAACGGAATGGGAAGGCCTTGGCGTTTGTCCAGTTGGAAACCCGCTTCCCGGCACACAGTTCACACTTCGTGAGGGTGAAGTCCATATCAGTCCTAGTTTTGTACTTAATGGTTATCTGAACCGCGAGGATTCTTCCTTCTACCAGGAAGGGGGTCGGTGGTGGTTTGCCACTGGCGATTTAGGTAGGGATACCGACCATGGACTTGTCATCGAAGGACGTACTGACCAACAAGTCAAGGTTGCAGGTGTCCGGGTGAACACGACTGAGGTGGCTGCGGTGATTGCCAGCTGTGCAGGTGTCGAAAACGCAACTGTCTTAGCCGTGGAGGAGGAGTTGGGAACTACCCTGGCCGCTTTTGCGCAGAGCGCCACCAGAAACGCCTCAGAACTTTTTGGTGAACTGGCGAATCTGCTGCCAACTACGCACGTGCCTGCACGGTTACTAGTGCTCGAGGAGTTGCCGCTCAATTATCGAGGAAAGCTTGATCGTACGGCACTGCGAAAGATTCTGCATGACGACGCTGATGTGCTTCACAATTCTAGTAACACTGAAAGTCCGTTGCTTCGTCAAATCTGTGACTGTGCAGCTGAGGCTCTTGGGATTAAAATTGGCCCAAGTGAAGATTTCTTCGCTGCAGGCGGCACTTCGTTAGAGGCTGCTGTGTGGGCAACGAAACTAGCTGCTGTCGGGGTGAACGTCAGTATGCGTACTCTTTTTGAGTTACGCACTCCACATGCCGTTGCGGTATCTGTAGAACACACTCCTTCTTTAGAAAACACGCAACACAACCTGTCATCAACACGACCGAGAGCACCAGAGTTTCAGGATTTTTCAGGAACGCTGCCAATGACTGCCAGACAGCGCCGCTACGCACGAGTGTATCTACCGAATGGAAATCGTAACTGGGCAAACATGACCACGGCGGTCCCGCTTCCACCGGAATTAAGGGACGATTTGGAGACTGCTTTAAAGGTAGCGACACAAACAGTTCACACTCTTGTGTCCCGGCACGACAGTCTGCGGTGCACCATCGACACCACGCAAGGGCTGCAACATTTTCGATCAGAGCAAGAGTGTGTACTTCCGCCGATCAAGCACCTCCACAAAGCTGAATGGGATCAGCAACTCGGTGAACCTATCCCCGTTGAACAGTATCCACCCCATCGTTGGGCTTTGGTAGATGGACAATTATGTTGGGTTATCCACCACCTTTTTTGCGACGGGCACAGTCAGTCGGTGCTACGCAAAGAGGCGACGGATTTGCTGCAGGAAAAGCAATTAGCTGAACCTACAGCTTTAACCTACGCAGAGTTTACCAACCTTGAACCACGTACGGTTTCCCAAGCCTGGTGGGAACAACAGCTTGCAGATCCGCCTGAGCTGCCTATTGTGATGGAGTCCACCAGGGACGATTCAGGAGCATGGAAAGCAGTATGCCCAATTCCGGCAGAACTGGTACAAGCTAGTCGGGTTCGTGGTATCACGCCTTTCCAGGGGGTGATGTTGGGGATGTTTCGTGAGTTCATGTCACGTACTGGTCGTACGGATTTCTTAATCGGTACTCCTGGTCTTGGGCGCACCGTTAGTGGAGTTGCGGAAACCGTTGGCAACTTCATCAGCTTGGTGCTCGTGCGTTTGCGTGCGGACGAAGTCACCCCAGCTGTGCTGCAAGATCGTTTGCTCGGAGCCTTAGAAAACCAGGATTATCAATATGACCAGGTTATGGATGATTTGGGTCAGCCCACAAGTGAGGATCGCTTTCCCATCACTGGGTTTTTTGCTTCACACATGGAAGTAGCTTCGTCACCGGTTCCAGGTGTCACCACTATGGAGGTCGATGTGAAATTTGATGCTATGGCCTACGTCTTGCGATGTGGGCCTGACTATTTCCTGGAAATTCAAGCTCGCAGAAGTATTTTTAGTGACCAAGAGATGAATGACCTTCTTGCCGAAGTGCTCACGCACTGGGAGAAACAATGCTAAGACCAAGCTCTCGTTCAAATATTGCCGATTCACAGGTAATAAGTGATGAACCAGTTGCCATCATCATGTCAGCCGCTAGAAGCGTGTCGCCGCAGATGCACGAAGCTTTCCCCAACGCGCACGTCATTACAGATGGTGATCCTGCGGTAGTTGGTCGGGTAACCGGTTCGGATATCGTTCACCCAGGTACCCAAGTCTCCGGCATGCAGGCTTTTTCCGCCGTACTTAAAGCTGCCCGTGCTGCAAAAGTACGTGCAGTAATTACACCGTTCGAGACCGGTCTTCCAGCTGGCGCCTTTGTGCGCACTCTCCTTGGACTTCCCGGTACAGGGATGGAAGCGGCGATACGCTCCACCAACAAGTATGTGATGAAACAGTGCTTCAGTGCAGCCGGAATTCGTACTGCTAATTTTGTGCGTGTTGAAAATCAGCAGCAACTAACGCTTGCAAGACAACGCTTGAACGACGAGGTCGTCATCAAACCATTGTTCGGTGGTGGAAGTGCTGGTGTAACCAGGCTTGTGCCTGGTATACCAGCCGAAGAAATAGAGTTTCCTATCCTATGCGAACAAGCATTGAGGGTGGAGGCTGAGTTTCACATGGATGGCGTGATTAATGACGGCACGGTGATGTTTGCTGTTGCATCGCAGTATGGGGAACCAATGCTTAGTAGTGCGAAGGCAATGCGCACCTATTCCTCGCGAATTCTCGATCAGGGAAGCGACATTGCACAAGCTTGCCTACGCCTTTCGGAAGAGGCGGTCGAAGCTGTGCGCCTTAGAACCGGTGTATTCCACGCAGAAGCTTTGCTTACCACCGATGGTCTATATTTGGGGGAGATAGCTTGTCGCCCTGCAGGTGGGGGCATCCCCCTTGCCTTGGAATTATCCAGTGGAATTAATGTCACCCGTTACTCTTGGGCAGCAGACTGCGGACATGAAGCAGCGGTCGACATTCCATCTGTAGTGAAAAACATTTGGCATGTGGCGTTACCGGAAGGCCTTACCAGCACCCAGCGGCAACGCCTATCTGGCATCCCCGGTCACCTTTGTACAACCACTCCACTTGAAGTAAAACCGCTCATTCCACCTCAAAAAGAAACACAGTTGGACGTACACAAGGACCCTTCCCAAGGGGTAGTTCAACGAGAAACGAAAAAAGTGTTTTATTCCGCAACAAATGCAGGGTGCACGTATTTTGATGTGGACCTTAATCAAGATGCACCAACACAGGTTCGTATTCTTCTGGAGCAGTCGCTATGATCCGCAGTTATAAAAGTGCTGGACAGGTTCCAGGTTGGGCGGAAGCCTCTAACACTAAGGGAGGCTTCTATTTGAGCCCTTGCTGGCTCGAATCCGCTGACTCTGACGGTGTTTCCACACCGGCATACTTTCACGACACGGAAAATGCACCTTCAGTATTCCTTGCGGCACACTACAGTCCCGAAGAAAACAATAGTTTTTATCATCCTGGTTTGATTTTGGGGGGACGTCGAGGATATTTATCACCGTTGTTGGGAAACCCAAGTGATGATTCACTCCGCGTAATCGTCGATCACGCCTGCAAGCATTTTAATACACTTCAGTATACGTGGCCTTACCTGCCACCTGCTGATGCCGTACGAGTCCATGCAGCATTGGGTGGCAATCTTTCTTTTGCAGGCGCACATTGCCTGATCGATGTTGATGATTGTTCGAGCCTGGACGACTTTATTTCGAGATTTGATTCGAAGCAACGCCGTACAAACGCCCGACGAGAGCTTCGACGTTTTCAAGAATCCAATCTCAGCCTAAGACGGTGTACGCTTGGCGAACCACCTGCAACTCCCGAAGTTCTCGGCCCGCTGTTAGGGCAGGTGCAGCGCGGATACGGTCATGATCACAGTGACAGTGTTTTAACGGATCTTCTTCGCAGACAACGCGATAGCCTTGGGGAAGATTCGGTTGTATTTCTAGCCACCGATGAATACGGTGTTTGTGCTTTTAGCCTTTGCTTTCGATATGGAGATAGTCTTTACGTTCGTCTTGTCGGTTTTGATCGTAGTCGTATCCAAAACGCGGGTGCTTATGGGGTTCTAGCAATTTACGAACCAGTCGATTTCGCAATTGAAGAAGGGCTTGACACAGTCTATCTCGGCATGGAGTCGTTTGAAGCTAAAGTTCGACGCGGGGCACGGGTTGAATCTTTGTGGACAGTTTCTCCCCAACCAATAGCTGCAGTTGATATTAGCCGTATCTTAGGGGAGTTACCTGCCCGTGAAGCTTCTATGCTGGAGCAAGTTGTTGCAAAAGTTACGACCAACGAGAATTTTTTGCCCGAATAATTCTCCAACTAAGTCAGAAATTGCATGGACTTTAGTTAAGCGGTGAGAAAACTAACGTATGTGCCGCTACAGGTGCCACATGCGTACACACCACCTGCATAGAACAACAAGAAAACATGAAGCCCTGTCATTATTGTTAGTACGATTGAACAGAATTCCGGTTCGCGGCCATTTCGAAAACTTCGACGACGAGCATCATTGTCGGTGATAAACGTCGTCGAAGAATGAAAATATCAAGGTTTCGGTTGGTTAGGCGTTAGTCACCACCACCCACTTAGGTTCGTCCATGTCCGGGTCGAAGGGGAACATCGGTCGAGTGATCCGGTGATGGCCGAGGCGAATAAGGTCCTGGTCAACGCCGCCGGGGGTCAATGCCAGCATCCAACCCTTGGCAATAGCGTGGAGTTCTGGTTCCAGGTATCCGATTTTGACGCAGATGATCTCCATGTCTTCCGGTTCAATCCCTAAGCGACGGTACATATCCAGGGTCGCATATTGGGTGCGGCGGCTGGTGATAATCACCTGTAGTTTGCCCACATCAATACGGGCGCACATGCCGCCGGTGGGGTCGTCGGCAAGCGCGCCGACGATACCCGATACAGTGGCGGTGCCGGGTGGGGTGGTGTCGATGTGGCCGCCAACCGGGGTGGTTATCTCAGCCCCAACGCCAGCATCGACGGCGGCTTGAACAGCGGCGGGATCGACGATGGAGGCGAGAACACTCGGGTGGTTGACCGCTTCGGAATGCATGAGGGCATCAAGGGTGAATGTGCAGTCATCAGCACCGCCCGCGCCGGGGTTGTCGCCGGAGTCAGAAATGATGAATGGGTGCTGGTCAGGCGTGGCGCTGAGCGCTTTTTCGAGGCAGTCGTCGAACTGGGCGGCGGGGGCGACAAATTCAAATTCGTGGCGTACCGACCAGAGCCGTTTGGCTAGTTTAAGGGCCTTTTCCTCCACGAGTGGTGCGTTATCACCGTAGACAACGATGGTTGCGGTGGAACGCGGCTCATCAGCCCAGGCGTAGCCAATCCAAATGGCGGCGTCGGTGATCCCGTCCAGAGCTTCGATCGCGGGAATGCTTCCGTAGAGGGACTTGGCGGGTTCGAGCCGCGTGGAGGTCATTTCCCCAGGTAGCAGGATGGGGACGTGCACGAGTGCTTTGTGCGGTTTTGCGGCGTCGAAAAGCAAAGCCTGGCACAGGTTGCGGGCACCACGTTCCCGGGTTTCCCAAGTGTCTTCGTGCGGGGCGAGCCGGAAGCAGGTGAGTTGATCGCAGCCGTGGAAGAACGTGGTGGATACGTTTCCGTGCAGATCCATCGTGCAGCCGACGAAAACGTCATTGCCGACGGTGCCCCGGATTGCGGTGATGAGATCGCCTTCGGCGTCGTCTAATCCGATGACATTCATTGCGCCGTGAATATCGAAATAGATGCCATCTAGGGCTTTCGTCGTGTTTGCTTCGGCGAGTTTTTCGCAGATTTCGTCCCGCCAGCTGTAGTAATCCGCGGTTTCGACCGGGCCGCCGGGCACGGCGCGAGCGTGCAGGATGGGGATCCATTCGACTGATTGGGACCAGTCACGATCGGTTTCGGATATCCACGGATAACGTTCAAGCAATGCATCGCCGCGCAGCACGGTGAAATCGGCGGCGGTGGCGATATGTGGGGTAAAGGTGCTGCATTCGGTGTGTAAACCGCAGATGGCAATTCGAGGTCGGGATGTGGTCATGATGGGGTAGTGGCTCCTTGATTCGTGCGATTGATGGCGGCAAAGCACAGCTCAGCCATGCCATACAGGGCGGCGTCGGCCTTGGTGCGGGAGGCCTCAATGGTGAGATCTTTGGTGGTCATCGGCAGGCAGCGGGCATAGAGTTCACTGCGTATCGACGCGGTAAAGACGTCGATGCTGGATAAGGAACCGCCGACGATGACGTCTGTGGGATTAAGGAACGTAACCAGGGGCGCTAATACCCGCCCGACGCTGGTGCCTGCACCACGCAGCATGGTCGTTACCACCGGATCCCATTGCTCGGCGCGTTCCACCACTTGGGCGACGGTATGAACATCAATGCCTTCTTCACCCAGCGCGCGGATAATGCCCGCGCCGCTGGCGACGGTTTCCATGCAGCCGGTACGGCCACAACTGCAGGGACGATCACCAGCCTCCGGGACGGAATTGTGTGCGATATCGCCCGCAAGCCCCCGACCGCCGGTGTAAATTTCGCCGTTGAGCACGGCCGCGCCGCCAATTCCGGTTCCGGCCTTGATATAAATGCCGTTCCAGGTGCCGGGGGTTTCCTCGCGCATGGCGCATTCCCCGACGGCACCCGCGCGGGCATCGTTGTCCAGTTCCACAGGGGCGTCGATAAGCTCGCGGAGAATGGGGGCCAGTGCGACGTTATTCCACCCGGGCATCCGGGCGGCCCCCACCACCATGTGCTCGGTTCGATCCACCGGCCCGGGAAGCGCTATCCCCAATGCCGCCGCACCTGATTTGCCGAGGGATTTCTCGGAAAGTTTCTGCAAGTGGTCGATGATATTTGCCAGGACGACGTGGGGGCGGTCGGTTAACGACAGGGGTACCTCTTCTGTGGCAACGAGATTTCCGGGTCGGTCGGCTATACCGATGCGGGCATGGGCGGAACCTATTTCAGAAAGCCAAATGGGATCATGGCGGTGCGTGGGTTTCAACACTTGCGTGCGCCTGCCACCCGTGCTGGCGGCGGGGGATTCGTCCACTTCGCCAGCGCTGATGAGTTCTCGGACGATATTGGACACGGTGGAGGAAGAAAAGCCCGTTGTGGATGCGATCTCGGCGCGAGAAATGCCTGCGGGGGTGGCGTCGATAAGCTCGCTGATGATTGTTTTAGCGCTAGGGGCTGCCAGATCGTTCATGGGATTGGTTCTCCTTTCGCGCAGCTTATGGCGGTTTTATCACGACTGTCACAATATACCCTAACACCCACGATGGAAAAAGTGACTTTTTCCATCAAAAAAATAAAAAAATTTATCTGAAAACGGTAAAACAAGTTCTTTCACGTGACTAATATTTCAATCACACGGTCATTTCCCTGCTCAACCGGAACTGCCTCGTGCCAAAGTTCTCACAGACAACAGGAGAAGAACAATGCGACGTTTAACTCGCTCTCGTCGAGTCATTGCTCTGCTCGCCGCAACAACACTTCTCGGCGTCACAGCCTGCGGAGGTAACGCAGACAACGCCGGAAGCGGCGGCGCAGCCAGCAATGGCGCTGCCAACAATTCCGTATCCATCGCCTTAAAGACCCCAAGCTGGATCCTGCCAATCAGCGCGCCGGGTCACACGCAAGGCGAAAACTCACTGTTTATCAACAATCTGTACTCGCCACTGTTTAACTACGACCTCAGCAGCGACGCTAAGTACAACATCAACGAAAAGCGCTCGATAGCAGAAATTCCAGAAGTCAGCGACGACGGTATGACGCTGACTATCACGCTGAAAGACCGCAGTTGGAGCGACGGCACTCCGATCACCACCAAAGACATCGAATTCTGGTGGCGATTGGTCAATGCCAATAAAGAGGCGTGGGCATCGTATAAGAAAGGGCATCTGCCCGACAACGTCACCGAATTCAAGGTGATCGATGACCGCACCTTCAGCTTGACCACCGACAAAGCCTATTCCCCGGCATGGTTCGTCGGAAACCAACTGGGCAAGATGGTGCCATTGCCAAAGCACGCCTGGGATAACGATGATCCTGAGGCCGGTGGCGACAAAGATCTGTCCGCAACCGACGAAGGCGCAAAGAAGGTATTCGAGCAGCTCACCGCCGCATCGAAGGACACTTCTAGCTATGCGACGAGCCCACTGTGGAAGACCATTTCCGGGCCGTTTGCGGTAGACAAGTTTGTTCCAAACGGCGAGGTTACACTGGTCGCTAACAAGGACTACAGCGGCGAGGACAAGCCATCACTCGATTCGATCGTTTATAAGCCGTTCACGGGCGATGATGCCGAATTCAACGTTCTGCGTTCCGGCGGTGTTGACTACGGCTACATCCCAGCTGGTGCTATCAACCAAAAAGACTTCATTGAATCAAAGGGCTATACCGTAAGCCCGTGGTACGGATGGTCGATCACCTACATGCCGTTTAACTTCAATAACCCTAAGACCGGGGTGCTGTTTAAGCAAAAGTACCTGCGGCAGGCAATGCAGCAACTGATCGACCAACCAACCCTATCCAAGGTGGTGTGGCAAGGAACCGCGGCCCCAACCTGTGGGCCGATCCCGCAGAAACCAGGTTCCGACGGCTCGATGGAAGGCTGCGCCTACAAGTACGATCCGGAAGCCGCTCGCAAACTCTTGGAAGAACACGGCTGGGACACCAGCGCTGGCGTTGCCACCTGCACCGATGCCAGCAAGTGTGGTGAAGGCATTGCCGAAGGCACCAAGCTCAGCTTCAAAGTGACCAGCCAGTCCGGCTTCTCCGCCACATCGAAGATGTTTGAATCGCTGAAATCTGAATTTGCCAAAGTAGGCATCGAATTGAATATTCAGGAAGTGCCTGACTCGGTGTCCGTTACTCAGAAATGCGAGTCCACTGACCCTGGGTGCGACTGGGATCTGTCCTTCTTCGGATCGCAATCATCGTGGTACTTCCCGGTTTATGCCTCCGGTGAACGGCTATTTGCCTCCGACGGTGCCGTTAACCTCGGCAGCTACAACGACCCGAAGGCTGACGAGTTGATCGAAAAGACACAGTTCGGCACCGACGATAAGGCAATGGACGAATACAACGCCTATCTCGCCGAAGAACTGCCGGTGCTGTGGATGCCTAACCCAGTTGCCCAGACATCCGCATACAAGAGCAATATCTCCGGCATTGATCCACAGGATCCGACCCTGGGAATGTACCCACAAGACTGGAAGATCACCCAGTAACGGTGTACTACCTCATGCGTTAGGCGTCGAAAAGCACAACTTCGGCGCCTAACGCCCACCGAAACCAGCCCAAGGACAACGTAGATGACTCGCTACCTATTGCAGCGTTTCCTGCAAGCACTCGTCGTGGTGCTGCTCGTCACGCTTATTACTTTCACTATTCTCCACCTCCTACCCGGTGGGGCGGCGCGCGCAGCGCTGGGAAAGGAAGCAACCCAAGCGCAGATCGACGCCTTTAACGCAGCTAACGGATTTGACCAGCCATTACCCTTGCAATACCTAAGCTATCTCGGCAGGTTATTCACCGGTGATCTGGGATATTCCACCCAAATGAACCAGGAGGTTTCGCAGGCGATTGTTCAACGCATGCCAAAAACCATGGTGCTATCTTTGATGTCAATCTGCATAGCGGTCACTCTCGCGGTGCCGCTGGGGGTCTACCAAGCAGTGAAGCGCAACAAAGCCGCCGACTATATCGGAACCGTTTTCGCACTGCTCGCGTACTCCACCCCGCTCTTCTTCCTGGGGCTGGTATTCATCATCATCTTCGCCCAAAAACTAGCGATCCTGCCGCCCGAAGCGCCCCAAGGATACACGCTTGGCGAAGTCCTTTCAGACTTCAAAGCCCTGATTCTACCTGCGGTAACGCTCGCAGTGGTCACCATGGCAGCGTATTCCCGCTACGTCCGATCCTCGATGATCGACAATCTCAACGAAAACTACATCCGCACCGCGCGGGCCAAAGGCTTAAGCGAATCCCGCATCATTTTTGGACATGCACTGCGCAATAGCCTGTTTCCTATCATCACCCTCTTGGGCATGTACCTGCCCGCATTATTCAGCGGTGCCTTGGTGGTGGAATCACTCTTTAACTATCCCGGCATGGGATTGATGTTCTGGCAGGCGGCCCAGCACCGAGATTATCCAGTGCTGCTTGCGGTAACCGTCATCGTCTCCTTAGCCACCGTGCTAGGAAACCTGCTGGCCGACATCTGCTATGCCATCGCCGATCCTCGCGTTCGCAGCGGAGGTAAAAACTAATGACAACCACACACGAACCACCCCGCGAAACCCCACAAGCGGCCGCTGGCACGCCCGCCGCTGGCGTGGCCGCTTCCGGAGTGTCGCACAACCACTCTGATTCCGCCGAACCTCTCCGCAGCTCCCTCCGCCAAGGGCTTGAGGTATTCATGCAAAACCGCTTGGCGGTAGCTGGCGCAATCATCATCATTTTTCTCACCCTGTTCTGCTTCGTTGGTCCGTTTATTCACCACACCGACCAGGTTCACACCAACCTCGCCGATGCATACCAAGACCCCGGCGGCGCGCACCCGCTCGGCACCGACGGTGTCGGTTATGACACTCTCGGTCGGCTGATGGTAGGCGGGCAAACGTCGATCATCATCGGGCTATCGGCCGGATTGCTCGCCACGTTCATCGGCACCATTTGGGGTGCAACCGCGGGATTCCTCGGCGGTTGGATCGATGCCGCTATGATGCGCATCGTCGATGCGCTCATGGCCATCCCCGCATTGTTCTTGTTTATGTTGATCGCCACCATTGTCACCCCAACCGTCGGGCTGTTGGTGGTCATTATCGGGGCATTCGCCTGGCTCAACCCTGCGCGTCTGATTCGTGGTGAAGCCATTGCGCTCAGGTCGCGGGAGTATATCGTCGCTATGCGGGGCATGGGTGGCGGATCGGTGCGTGCAGTACGCAGCCATATTGTGCGCAATGCAATCGGTACGGTGATCGTCAATGCCACCTTCCAGGTGGCAGACGCGGTGCTGTACGTGGCCTACCTGTCATTCCTGGGGCTTGGTGTGCCGCCACCTGCGGCTAACTGGGGCGGAATGCTGTCCTCCGGTTTGGCGGAAGCGTATTCCTCGCACTGGTGGTTGCTGTACCCGCCTGGCGTATTGATTATTCTGCTCGTCATCGCCTTCAACTTTGTCGGCGATGGGCTCCGAGATGCCTTTGAAGTGCGGTTACGCAGGAGATAGTGATTAAAAATGGCTCTTAAGGTCGCATATGCACTTGCGTGCTGGCGCAGCGTTCGTTACTTGCTTTGCGCGCCTGGCATGCGGCCGAAGAGCCGGTGGCTGACAAGCTGCTGCAGCGACTGGTTGTACACGGCTGGTGATCCGGTTTTAGGAAGGCTTGAGGATAACACCGTTGTAACCAGAATCCACAGCAGAAGTTCCAACTTAAAGTGAATGGTGGAAGCTAGAAATGAACACTGGTGAATACAACCCAATCGCCACGGTGCACCCTAATGGTTCCCAGCCGCTTTTGAGTTTGCGTGACTTGGAAGTAAGCATCGCTGTGCGTGGTGGCACCGTGCGCCCGCTTCAGGGGGTGAACCTCGATATTTATCCGGGTGAAACCGTCGGTATTGTGGGCGAGTCGGGGTGCGGTAAGTCCATGACCGCTTTGGCTCTCATGGGGTTATTGCCGCCTGGTGGCTACGTCAGTGGTGGTGAAATGCGGTTTGCTGGTACAGATTTGCTCCAGCGTAGTGAGAAAGAGGTTCGGCGTTCCCGGGGCATGGATATGGGAATGATTTTCCAGGACCCCTTGACCTCGCTTAACCCCACCTTGACCATTGGTGTTCAGCTGATGGAGCCGCTGCGGTATCACACTGATCTGGATAAGAAGCAGTGCCATGAGCGGGCGATCGAGGTTTTGAAAAAGGTTGGTATGCCGCGGCCTGAGCGGGTGATGCAGGAGTATCCGCATCAGTTGTCGGGTGGTATGCGGCAGCGGGTGATGATTGCCATTGCGTTGATCTGCCAGCCGAAGCTGCTGATCGCCGATGAGCCGACGACCGCGTTGGATGTGACCACCCAGCGGCAGATTCTGGATTTGATCGATTCGCTTAAGCAGGAACTCAATACCGCCGTAATGCTTATCACTCACGATATGGGTGTTGTAGCCGGTCGGACTGATCGGATCGCGGTGATGTATGCCGGGCGCATTGTGGAGACGGGTTCTACTCGTGCGATTTTCAGGAAGCCACAGCATCAATACACCCGATCGCTTATTGCGGCGTTGCCGGAGCAAGCCCGCAAAACCGGCCAACGTCTGTACACCATTGAGGGGCGACCACCGAGCCTGCGGGGAATCATTCAGGGGTGTGCCTTTGCACCCCGGTGCCCACTCGCGGAGGCGAAGTGTTTTAGTGAGCTGCCGCAATTCCGGTCAACGCTCAAAGATCAGCCTGGCCATATCGTGGCGTGCCATTTTCCTGCCGGGCCGCCGCTTATAACCGGTGAGGCCACTGGAATGGTGGAGGTCAACGACACCACTTCTGCCCGCCCGTTATTAGAGGTGGAAAACGTGGTGAAGGAATATCCGGCGTTTAGCAGTGGGATTTTCCGGCGCCGGATTGGTTCGGTGCATGCGGTAAGCGATGTGTCCATCAGTGTGCAAGAGCACGAAACCTTAGGGATCGTGGGGGAATCGGGCTGTGGTAAATCCACGCTGGGGCGGTTGATCGCGGTTTTAGATGAGCTGAGCTCCGGTACGGTTACGTTCAATGGCGCAGATATTGCGGGCGTGCGGGGTGGGCGTCGAAAAGCTCTGCATCGCGACGTGCAGATGATGTTCCAGGACTCCGCCGCCGCGATGGACCCACGGATGCGCATCGATTCCATCCTCACCGAACCGCTGTCGATCCAGGGTATCGGTACCAAAGAGCAGCGCCTAGAAAAAGCGCGCGAACTTTTGGCGGCGGTCGGCCTGGGGGAGGACGCGTTAGCGCGCTATCCGCATGAGTTTTCCGGCGGGCAGCTGCAACGCATCGGGTTGGCTCGCGCGCTGGCGCTGGACCCGAAGCTGATCGTGTGTGACGAGCCGGTTTCCGCCTTGGACGTGTCAGTGCAGGCGCAGGTCTTGAACCTGATGCGGGATCTGCAGGAACGGCTGGGGCTGACTTATGTGTTTATCTCCCACGACCTGTCGGTTGTGCGTTACGTCTCCGACCGCATTGGGGTGATGTATTTAGGCAAGCTCGTAGAAATCGGACCGGCCGACGAGGTTGTCGATCATTCGCGGCACCCGTACACCAAGGCGCTGGTGGAGTCGATTCCGGTGGCTGATCCGGATCGCGTGAGCGACGACACCATCGTGTTGCAGGGCGAGCCCGCCAGTGCGATCAATCCGCCGGAAGGCTGCCGGTTTAAGACGCGCTGCCCGTTTGCCACCGCGGAATGCGGGACGGAGCCGCCGTTGCAAGACAACGGGTCCGGGCATTTCGTGGCTTGCCACCATCCGCTTGACCTCATGCAACAGACAATTTCGCCGGAGGGGGAGACTTGCTGTGCTTAACTTCGAATTACGTACCGGCCCGGTTTTCTCACCGGCGCCACGTTATCCGGATCTGACGGTTCCGTCGTGGTGGCGGGACGCCAAGCTTGGGGTGTTTGTGCACTGGGGTATTTACTCAGTGCCCGCCTGGGCGGAAGTCGATGATGGTCGTTATATTCCGCCCGAGCGAGCCTATGCCCACCACCATTACGCGGAGTGGATCGGCAATACCATGCGTATTCCGGACAGTTTGGCGGCTGAGTATGTCGCTGAGAAATACGGGGTGGGCACCAGTTATGAGGACCTCGCCGACCACTTTGATGCTTCGCTTTTCGACGCCGCCACTGTCATCCGAACTTTCCGCAGCATCGGCGCGGGCTACGTTATCCCCACGACGAAACACCATGATGGTTTTTGCTTATGGGATACTCAGACCACCCCATTCAATGCGGTGAACCGTGGTCCGAAACGCGACCTCATCAGCGAATTTGTTCGCGCGGCGCGCGCGGCGGATCTTCGGGTAGGCCTGTACTATTCCGGGGCGCTGGACTGGCATGTGAGCGATTTTCCGCCGATCCAAAGTAATCGCGAATTATTTATCTACCGCCGAAACGATGCGGCGTTCGCCACATACTGCGCCGACCAACTAGGCGAGCTTATTACCAAGTACCGTCCGGACATTCTCTGGAACGACATCGAATGGCCAGACGCCGGTAAAGGCGCGGAGGACTTCGGACTTGCCGCATTGCTGCGTGATTACCTCGCACAGGTACCTTCCGGGGTAGTTAACGATCGGTTCGGCATTCCTGCCCACGGCCATTTAACCCGGGAATATACCGATGTTGATGAGATTATTTCCCACCCATGGGAGGCAACCCGGGGGTTGGGTGCGTCGTTTGGCTATAACCATGTAGAAGGCGTAGAGCATGTGCTCAGTGCCCCGGAAGTGGTGAAGCTACTCGCACACACGGTTGCGCGCAATGGGAATCTGTTGCTGAATATCGGATTGGACGCGGCAGGAAGAGTCCCGGAAATATACATCCCAACCCTCCACGGATTGGCCGAATGGATGGATACGCACGGCGATGCAGTTACAGGCACCCGCCCATACCGTGGCCTGGGGGAGCCGAACGACCGCTGGGCAGCAGTGACCAAAAACGAGGAAGTTTTCATCTACCTCATGCAGCCAGGCACAGCTGAAATACCGGCACTCGACCACGCATTATTCACCCTAGACGGCAGGCCAGTTACGGGAGCGCTTCCAGACGATCAACGGGGGCTGCCGGTTGCCGTGCTGCGCACACAAGACGCCTATAACCCAAGGGGTGCGCTATGACCAAGATAGAAATTGCCGTCCAAAACGCAACAGGTGCCCGCATCGCTTACGACGCCGGTGCAGACCGTGTCGAATTGTGCCAGGCCCTCCACACAACCGGCGGCCTGACCCCAAGTGATGCGACGATCCGCGCCTGCGTCGACGTGGACATAGATGTGCACGTGTTAATCCGCCCCCGACCCGGTGGGTTTTGCTACACCCACGATGAGATAAACCTCATGGCAGAAGAAGCCCGCGACGCCTTCTCCTGCGGGGCCGCTGGCATCGTAATAGGTGCAGCACTGCCGGATTGCAGCCTGGATACCGCGGCACTGGAGAAACTAGTAGCCGCAGCCGGTGGCGCATCGGTAACCTTGCACCGGGTATTCGACACCCTGACAGACCGCGAAGCTGCGTTGAAAACCTGCGCCGAGCTCGGTATTACTCGGGTGCTTACTTCGGCTGGCGAGCCTAGCGCCGTCGACAAGCCTGAGCTGCTTAAAGCATTAGCATCGGCGTCACCGGGCGTAGAAATCATGGCCGGTGGTGGGATAAGCCCAGCAAACGTTGAGCTTTTGCGCGGCACTGGCGTCCACGCAATCCACGCATCCTGCAGCACCATAGGGCCAGATACCGGCCCCAGCGGGCCCGGCGGCGGATCACAGCACACTTACATCACCGACCGCGAAACAGTAACGGCACTAGTCACAACCGTACAAACCTGGAAAACCAGATCATGAGCACTCAGACTATCCTTGGCATTGACATCGGCGGCACCAAGACCGCATATATTCTCGTCGATGGAACTGGTGCAATCATCGCCCGGCATCGACATGACACCACCGATGCTGCTGATATGGTGGATCGCATCGTTGAATATGTAGGTTCATTGGACCCGTACCCAGCCGCAATCGGCATAGGAACCACCGGAATCGTCGACCCTGATACCGGGGCGATACGCACAGCCTCCGACGCCATTGCGGGCTGGTCCGGTTTTCAACTACGGGCAATCCTAGAGACCAAACTCGGGATCCCGGTTGTGGTCGAAAACGACGTGAACGCCTTTCTCCTCGGCGAATTCAGCCACGGCGGCCATGGCACCGACAATCTGCTTGGCGTCATGCTAGGCACCGGCGTTGGCGGCGCAGTGCTATACAACGGCACGCTCATCCGGGGCGAAGCAGGGGCTGCGGCGGAAATAGGCCACATGCCCGGTTTCGGCGACTTACCATGTACCTGCGGCGGAGTTGGACACCTGGAAACCAGGTCAGCGGGCCGCGCGATCGCAAAACGCTACACGAAGCGCACTGGGATTACAGCCACCACACAAGATGTCGCACAAGCGGCGCGCGCCGGGGATGAGGGTGCATGCGAGGTGCTTTATGACGCAGGCTTTCAGCTCGGCAAAGCACTCTGCATGGCGGCCACGCTTTTCGACGTCACCACAGTGGTCATCGGCGGCGGCGTATTAGGCGCATGGGACATCCTCCAACCGGCATGCCATGATGCGCTCGAAGCCTACCCGCTGGTGACGGACAAAAACATAACCATTCGCCACGCCCAAGTCGGTGATGACGCCGTCGCCTTGGGAGCCATATTCGCAGCACGCGCAGCGATAGCTAGTTAACGCCCTATGTGGTGGATAGTGCGCCGATTGGCCACACTGTAGACCTCAACGAGCGTTTCACCTGCGTACCGCACTGCAACACCATCGTCTAACCCGATTCCTGTTGGTAGCAAACCCTGAGTAATCGCATCGGCGAATACTTCAGCGCGGTCTTCTTCTGTGTCGTAGTGCGGGCAAAAGCTTCCCGACAGGATCTGCAAACCATCCTTCAGGGGAGCCAGCACCCGAAAGAGTCAATCAGACACGCCTCGAATCAACAGGCTGCACCAGCGCTCATTCCTGCAAGCACAGTTCCATGTTCATATGCCCTGCGTAAAGCAGTATCGAGTCCGTGTAGTCGCCATATGGCGAGCATATTGGCACATCCCAGTTTGTAGCGGTGGGTGAACTCGACTGATCCTGCATGAGGGCGGGGTATTCGGTGTTCCTGGGGCGGATTAGTCGAGTTGGTGGTTTGTGGGGTGTTCTGAAACCATGCTGATCGGGGGCTTTGTCTGGATAGGAAGCAGTACTCAAGGCTCAAGTCACACGCTCAAGCCACA